>CAMWKH010000009.1 GCA_947174805.1 uncultured Roseburia sp.
CCAAATAAGATCAAAGTTTTTTCATTCTCCTATTGACATTTATTAGCTGGACTTTGGCTTTTTATAATATGCTGTTTTCCATATCAAACTCCCAACGCTTGAGTGGTTCAAATACAATGGCGTCAATCTGTTTCTTGTTATATTACCACAAATACACACAGGATTCTATTTATTTTTCTTATTCTTTTATTCTGTCCAATCATCATCTGCCAAAAATGCAAAACAGAAACATGAGTGGAAGTTTAGAATGCAAATGTCTGGATAATGATACCGCAGCAAGACATATCTTGTCCTTGCTGATTTTCCCGGAGGGGAGTATAATACCTTTATGCAAAATCTATTCATAGAGGAATTGGCAGTAAAGATGAAGACGGCATTGCAGAGTGTTTAGGAATTGTCATGTGAAGAAAAGGGGTGCATCATGAGGGATATGATGAAATTTGCAGACAGGGAAGCATTTCGAAAATGGCTTTCTGAGAATTGCCAGTCAGATGCGGGGATTTGGCTTTTGTTCGGCAAAGCCGGCGGACCAAAAACAATTAAGGCGGGGGAAGCACTGGAGGAAGCTCTCTGTTTTGGCTGGATAGACGGACAGATGCAAAGCATCGACGACAAAACCTATAAGAAATATTTTTCTATGCGCAGGGAGAAGAGTAAGTGGTCAGAAAAAAATAAGGCATTGGCCCAAAAACTTGAAGAACAGGGGCTTATGACAGAATTTGGGAGGAAGAAAATAGAGGAAGCCAAAAAAAACGGCCAGTGGAACGCAAAAAATTCCATGGCGGTTACGGAGGAACAAATTGCCCAGGTATCCGCATTGCTGGAAGAGTATGAGCCTGCCTTCACAAATTTTAAGGCTATGTCCTTATCTGTAAAGAAAACCTATACCCGGGCATATTTTGATGCGAAGACAGATGCCGGACGGGAAAAGAGGATTGCCTGGATGGTGGACAGGCTCAACAAAAATTTAAAACCGATGTGAGGTGATGTTCAAATGAATTATGAAATAGTGCCTTTGAGAGATATGCCTGAAATAAAAGAACGGGCGGCACAGTGGTTTCATGAAAAATGGGGGATTCCCCTGGAAGCATATTTGGAAAGCATGAAAGAGTGCCTGGCCGGAGAAAAACCAGTGCCCCAGTGGTATATGGCCCTGGAGGGAAACAGAATAATCGGCGGATTAGGCGTTATCGAAAATGATTTCCATGGCAGAAAAGACCTTACCCCCAATGTCTGTGCCCTTTACACAGAAGAGGACAGGCGGTGCAGAGGAGTGGCCGGTGCGTTGTTAAATCATGTCTGTGCAGATATGAAGGACAAAGGGGTTGACGTGTTATACCTGGTAACAGACCACACTTCTTTTTATGAGCGTTACGGATGGGAGTTTTTATGTATGGTGCAGGGAGAGGGCGAGCCGGATTTGACAAGAATGTATGTGCATAGAAAAATATTTAAAAAACATAAGCGGTGAATTAATGGAGGATTCATGTGGATAATAATTTGAATGAAATTATAGAAACAAAAGAAACTTTTAATATTTTACATGTACTTGATGAGTTTTTTACATCTGCATTTGAATTGGCCCAATCGTCATATGATGCTGTTATTAATTCAGCATTTTTTGAAAATTCTGTGGAGGTGATAAGAACGATTGATGATTCGGCTGAAGGGTTATCAAAGATATATAAAGGCATAAAGGCTGTTTCTTAGAAAATTTGAGAGATTGTGTCTTGGAATAGGTAAAATACCTGAACACAAAAGGAAAAAATATGTTAAAAAGATAACACGCAAAAAATTCAATAAGGATACTGTATTTATTCTGGATGTAATAACCAGGGTAGAGGAGTTGGAAAAGATAGATATCTTTTCGCGGTTATGGGAAGTTAAAATGGATGAAAAGATAGATGATGACAGATTTAGAAGATTTGTTATTATGACAGCCAATACCATGTTGCAGGATTTAAAATATATGTCGAATTATATTTCTAATGATAATTTCTATATAACTTCTATGGAAGAAGAAGGATTGGTCACTCAGGGGTGGGTAATGTATGCAGGTTTAGGTATAGGAACAGACGAAGATTCCGGCGGCAATTTGTATGAGTATACCAAAATGGCAAAAGAATATTGTGAGTTTGCCTGGAATAAAACACCTACAGATGAAAAAAAGAATGGACCCATTATGTTTACAGGAGATTCCATACCTGCTGAAAGTATCGAAGACTTGTTTACTGATGAAAATCTATAAATGAGTGGAAAAATTTGTCTTGCGAATCACTGGAATTTATGGGAGAATCTTTAAAGGGGTTTCAAATAGACTTTGAGAAATCCTATATAAATGAGGAGAGCTTTTAATGACAGAAAAGACATTTGAAACGCCATGTGGTGATATCCACTATTGGGTCAGTGGGAAACCAGAAAAACATACTTTGACCCTGGTGTTTTTGCCGGGACTCACCGCAGACCACAGACTGTTTGAAAAACAGATAGAATATTTTGAGGGAAAATACCAGGTGCTCGTCTGGGATGCCCCCGGACACGCTGTATCCTGGCCCTTTGAAATGAATTTTAGCCTGATGGATAAAGCAAGATGGCTGGATGGGATTTTCCGAAAGGAAGAGATCAATCATCCTGTGATTGTGGGCCAGTCCATGGGGGGATATGTGGGGCAGGCCTATGTCCAGTTATTTCCAAAGAAACTAAAAGGATTTGTGTCCATTGACTCAGCCCCCTTACAGAGAAAGTTTACAACGGGGATAGAAATCTGGCTTCTGAAGAATATGGAACCGGTATATCGATATTACCCCTGGAAATCTCTTTTAAAAATCGGGACAAAAGGAGTGGCATCCTCGGCGTACGGCCAAGGGCTGATGTATGATATGATGATGATTTATGACGGGGACCAGAGGAGATATGCTCACTTGGCAGGCCATGGTTTTCGCATACTGGCGGAAGCCATAGAGGCGGACCTGCCTTACAAAATTTCTTGTCCTGCCCTGCTAATATGTGGGGAAAAAGACCGTGCAGGTTCCTGTATTCGGTATAGCAAAGTCTGGCATAAAGATACGGGAATTCCCCTGGAGTGGATAGAGGGAGCGGGGCACAATTCCAATACCGATGAGCCGGATAAGATTAATGAATTGATAGAAAAAGTACTTTTGGAGGTATCAGATGAAATGGAATAAATTTACCATAAAAACCACAACCATTGCGGAGGATTTCTTAAGCGCCATGTTAAGTGACCTTGGCATAGAGGGAATTGAAATAGAGGATAATGTCCCTTTGACAAAGCAGGACCAGGCGGAGATGTTTATTGATTTTCTCCCGGAGCTTCCCCCGGACGAGGGAGAGGGATATGTAAGTTTTTACTTAGAGGACGGGAAAGACCACAGGGAAATTTTAGAACAGGTGAAAGCGGGCATAGAAGAGCAGCGCCAGTTTGTGGATGTGGGGGAGGGAACCATCACCGCAAGGGATACGGAAGATTTGGACTGGATGAACAACTGGAAACAATATTTCCACGCATTTACCATAGATGATATTTTAATTAAGCCTACCTGGGAGGAGTTAAAGCCGGAGGATAAAGATAAGTTTTTAATCGAGATCGACCCGGGGATTTCTTTTGGGACGGGAAAGCATGAGACCACACAGCTCTGTATCCGCCAGCTGTCAAAATATATCAAAGAATACAAAAAAGATGCCCCAGTAAATGTGCTGGACGTTGGCTGCGGCAGTGGAATCCTCTCCATTGTGGCCTTAAAACTGGGGGCAGATTTTGTGTCAGGGACAGATTTGGATGAGAACTGCATCATCTCCACCAGGGAAAACATGGAAATCAACCATCTTCCGGCAGAGTCCGGGAATTTTTATGTGGGCAATCTGATTGACGATAGCGAACTGCAAAGTAAGGTTGGGACAAGTGATATTGTAGTTGCCAATATCCTAGCAGATGTGATTATTCCAATGGCTAAGGTGATTCCTTCCGTGTTAAAGGAGGGAGGGGTTTTTATTACCTCAGGAATTATTGATTTTAAAGAAAATGAGGTAAAGCATGCCATAACGGCAGCAGGAATGGAAATCATAGAAGTTAACCATCAGGGCGAGTGGGTCAATGTGACGGCCAGAAAGAACGGGTAAGATGTATCAGTTTTTTGTAACAGAGGAACAAATCGGAAGGGAATTTATCACCATCACAGGCGGCGATGTAAACCATATTAAAAACGTGCTTCGGATGAAGCCCGGGGAGACCATACGGGTGAGCAATCAAAAGGGGCAGGATTATTTTTGTAAAATCACCGAGGTGGGGGAGGAGTTTATTCAGGCGGATATTTTAGAGACAGAGGCTGCCACAACTGAGCTCCCTGGAAAAATTTACCTGTTTCAGGGAATCCCAAAAGGGGACAGAATGGAAAATGTAATTGAAAAGGCAGTGGAACTTGGAGTGTATGAAATTATACCGGTGAGTATGCGCTACTGTGTGGTAAAACTGGACGAGAAAAAGCAGCAGGCGAAGCTAAAAAAATGGCAGGCATTGGCTATGGCGGCGGCAAAGCAGTCCAAGCGGAGCCTGGTGCCCAATATACATCCGGTGATGTCTTACAAAGAGGCGCTTGCCTATGCCCTTCAAGCGGATGTGTGTCTGGTGCCCTATGAAAACCAGGCGGGGATGGAGGGGACAAAAGCATCTTTAAGTAAAATAAAAGGAAAGAGAAGTGTCAGCATTATCATAGGCCCGGAGGGGGGATTTGCCCCGGAGGAAATAGAAGCCGCAGGGGAGAGGGGGGAAGTTATCTCCCTGGGAAAGCGGATTTTAAGGACGGATACGGCGGCAATTACGGCAATGTCTATGGTAATGATGGAGATGGAAATGGAGATGTAAAATGGAAGTATATTTGGACAATTCCGCCACCACTATGTGCAGCAAAAATGCTGCGGAAAAGATGGTGCAGGTATTACGGGAAGATTTTGGAAATCCTTCCTCCCTCCACAAAATGGGGGCAAAGGCGGAGGATTATATCAAAGAGGCAAAGCAGAAGATTGCCAAAACCTTAAAGGCGGAGGAAAAAGAAATTTTCTTTACCTCCGGGGGGACGGAGAGCAATAATCTGGCGATTTTCGGAAGCGTGTCCGCCAATAAACGCCGGGGGAACCGGATTATAACCACATCCATAGAACATGCCTCGGTGCAGGCCCCCATGGCATATTTAAAAGAGATGGGATATGATGTGGTGTTTTTAAATGTGGATAAGGAGGGCCTTATCTCCTTGGAAGAGTTAAAAGACGCTTTAAATAATGAGACAATATTGGTGTCTCTTATGCATGTGAATAATGAAATCGGTACGGCCCAGCCTTTGGGGGAGATTTCAGAGATGATAAAAAATTATGCTCCGGGAGCCCTCTTTCATGTGGACGCCATCCAGTCCTACGGCAAATTTCCCATAGTTCCCAAAAAGCTGGGGATAGATTTGCTCTCTGTCAGCGGACATAAAATTCACGGGCCAAAGGGCAGCGGTTTTTTGTATGTTAAGGACAAGACAAAGATAAAACCTATTCTTTTGGGGGGAGGGCAGCAGAAAGGCATGCGCTCCGGCACAGAAAATGTCCCTGCCATTGCTGGCCTGGGAGTGGCAGCCTATGAGGCTTATGAGAATCTTAACCGGAATTCAGAACACATGAGGAAATTAAAAGAATATTTTATATCCAAGGTAACGGAGATAGAAGGGGTGACGGTGAATGGAAACATAGATGAAACTTCCGCTCCCCACATTGTAAGCGTAAGTGTAAGAGACGTAAAAAGTGAAGTGCTTTTACACTCCTTGGAGGAAAAAGGCGTGTATGTTTCGGCGGGGAGCGCCTGTTCTTCCAATAAAAGAGCTGTCAGCTCCACCTTGCAGAGCATTGGATTAAATCCAAATTTAATAGATTCCACGGTGCGTTTCAGCTTCTGCCCTTCCACTACAATGGAGGACCTGGATTACGCCCTGGAATGTATGGGGGAAATCATTCCCTTCCGAAGAAAATTCATAAGAAAATAAAACAGGACATGAGAAATATTGTCTGGAGGAAAGTATGTATAAATCATTTTTAATAAAGTATGGAGAGATTGCAATCAAAGGAAAAAACAGGTATCTATTTGAGGAAGCTTTGGTGAATCAGATCAAGTATGCCTTAAAAGATGCGGAGGGGGAATTTAAAGTACGCCGTCTCCAGGGAAGAATTTATGTAGATACCCTAGGAGAGTATGATTACGATGAAGTGATGGAAAAATTAACCCATGTCTTTGGCATTGTTGGAATTTGCCCGGTGGTTTTAGTGGAGGATAAGGGCTTTGACGCCCTGGCGGAAGACGTGATTTCTTATATGGATAAAGTTTACCTGGATAAAAATATCACCTTTAAAGTCCATGCCAGACGCGCCAGGAAGAATTACCCTATGACATCCATGGAATTAAACGCGGCATTAGGGGAAAAAATTTTAGAGGCGTTCCCGGAGATAAAAGTGGATGTGCACAGTCCCCAGGTGCTTGTTTCTGTGGAGATCAGGGAGGAGATTAACATCTACTCCGTGGAGGTGAAGGGCGCAGGGGGAATGCCTGTGGGGACAAACGGCCGTGCCATGCTTTTGCTCTCCGGGGGAATTGACAGCCCGGTGGCAGGGTACATGATTGCCAAGCGGGGGGTGGCCATTGACGCCGTTTATTTCCATGCGCCCCCTTATACCAGCGACAGGGCAAAACAGAAAGTAGTGGATTTGGCAAAAATCGTGGCGAGATACTCCGGCCCCATGAATCTTTATGTGGTTAATTTTACCGATATCCAGCTTGCCATTTATGAAAAATGCCCTCACGAGGAACTCACCATTATCATGCGCCGGTTTATGATGAAGCTTGCAGAACATTTTGCAGGGGAAGAGGGCAGTCTTGGCCTTGTGACAGGGGAGAGCATCGGCCAGGTGGCAAGCCAGACCATGCAGTCACTGGCGGCCACAAATGCAGTTTGCACTTTGCCGGTATACCGTCCCCTAATCGGTTTTGATAAAAACGAGATAATTGAGATTTCCGAAAAAATAGATGCCTATGAGACCAGCATCCTTCCCTACGAGGACTGCTGTACCATATTTGTGGCAAAGCATCCTGTGACAAAACCCAATATTCAGGTCATTGAAAAGTCGGAACTGAAACTTTCCGACGGTATCGAAGAGTTGTTGAAAACAGCGATAGAGACTGTGGAAGTGATCAGGGTGGAATAACAGAGAAAGAATTTGGAAAGCAAAAAGGCAGGGATGCCCCTGCCTGATAATTGCCAAATAAATTTTTGATTCCAATGGATTTACAGAATTATACGAGATATGGTTTTAATACCTCAAGGACTTCCTCCTCGTTTCCTTCTGTATGTATAGCCAGCTCGATGGGTTTGGATAAATCCAGGCTGAAGATACCCATAATGGATTTTGCATCGATAACGTATCTGCCGGAAATTAAATCAAAATCATACTCAAACTGAGCAATGGCATTAACAAAAGCTTTTACCTTATCGATAGAGTTTAAAGAAATCTGTACTGTTTTCATGGTTAAATAACCTCCTTATCAAACATATTGATTAATCCTATAGTACTTGTTTTCCAAATAAAAGTCAACTGCAATCGGACAGTCATTACTACAAAAAATGGAGAAAAATGTGAGCAAATTAAACAAAAAAACAGTCGCATTGCATAACCTGGGATGCAAAGTGAACGCATATGAGACAGAAGCAATGCAGCAAATGTTGACAGAAGCAGGCTTTCAAATCGTAGATTTTAGTGAAAAAGCCGATATTTATATAATTAATACTTGTACGGTGACGAATATGGCGGACAGGAAGTCCAGACAGATGCTTCACCGGGCCAAAAAGCAGAATCCGGAGGGGATTGTGGTAGCCGCAGGCTGCTATGTCCAGACGAAAAAAGAGGAGGCTCTCTTGGACCCTGCAGTGGATATTGTCATCGGAAACAATAAAAAGCATGAACTTCTTCATATACTAAAGGAATATGAGGAGGAAAACCGCAAGCTTGAGTCGGTTCTGCCCATTGAGTGTACAAAAGAATATGAAAACCTGAAAGTGACAGAGCCTAAGGAGCACACCAGGGCCTTTATCAAAGTCCAGGACGGGTGTAACCAATTTTGCAGCTACTGTATCATTCCCTATGCCAGAGGCAGGGTGAGAAGCCGGGGGATTTCCGATATATTAAAGGAGACAAAGGAACTGGCAGACCATGGTTATCAGGAAATCGTCCTCACGGGCATCCATCTAAGCTCCTATGGGACAGATTCTGGGGATAGGCTTCTGCATTTGATAGAAGAGACAGCCCGGATACCGGGGATAAAGAGAATCCGCTTAGGCTCTTTAGAGCCAAGAATTATCACAAAAGAGTTTGCAGATGCCTTATCCGGCATAGAAAAAATCTGCCCCCACTTCCATCTGTCCCTGCAAAGCGGCTGCGATGCCACGTTAGCCCGCATGAACCGGAAGTACACCACAAAGGAATATGAAGCGAGCTGCAATATCTTAAGAGAATACTTTGAACATCCCGCCATTACCACAGATGTTATCGTAGGTTTTCCCGGTGAGAGTGAGGAAGAATTTTTGCAGACCAGAAAATTTTTGGAACGAATTCATTTTTATGAGATGCATGTGTTTAAATATTCTATGCGCCGGGGGACAAAGGCGGCGGAGATGAGAGGACAGATTCCAGAGCCTGTAAAGGCAGGGCGAAGTGAGGATTTAATTGCACTGGGGGAAAAGATGTCGCAGGAATTCCGGGAGTATTACATTGGCAGCGAGGCGGAAATTTTGATAGAAGAGCCCTTTGTGCTCAATGGCGAGACATATTACGGGGGATATACAAAAGAGTATGTAAAAGCGGCGGTTAAATCCGAGGCAGATATTTCTAACACCTTTGTAAGAGGAAAGATTACGAAGGGGCTTTCCAATGGGGTTTACCTGGCAGAAAGATAAGGGAATGGGAAAGCTGTACACTTTTTTCAGTTTCATAGTTGAATTTTAGGACATAATATATTAAAATACTACTAGCAGTGCTTTTGCGTGCAGAAAACAAAAGAGCAGAATAGGGCGTGAAATGATGCAGAATTTGAATAACACACAATATTTCAGAGTTGAAAAAGAACCGGAGATGCAGGTAAAGGATGTGCTGGCAGTGGTATATCAGGCGCTGACAGAGAAGGGCTACAATCCGGTGAACCAGATTGTTGGGTATATTATGTCTGGAGATCCCACTTATATTACCAGTCATAATAACGCAAGGAGTCTGATTATGAAAGTGGAGCGGGACGAAATTGTAGAAGAGGTTTTAAAGGAGTATATTCATTCAGTATTGTCGAAATAATATGGAATTGGAGGTTGCAATGCGGATATTGGGACTGGATTTCGGTGACCATACCGTGGGGGTTGCAGTCAGCGATTCCTTAGGCATTACCGCACAGGGGGTGGAGATTATCAGAAGAAAATCTCCCGGCAAGCTGCGGCAGACGTTGGCAAGAATCGAAAGTCTTGTCTCTTCTTATGGTGTGGAAAAGATCGTTTTGGGATACCCGAAAAATATGAACGGCACGGAAGGGGAACGGTGCGAGAAGACAAAAGAGTTCAAGGATATGCTGATACGCCGGACGGAACTGCCGGTGGAGTTGTGGGATGAGCGGCTCACCACAGTGGCAGCAGACAATATTATGACAGAGAGCAATATATCCGGGGAGCGCCGCAAAGAATATGTGGATGAGATTGCAGCTATGTTGATTTTGCAGGGATATCTGGACTTTCTGTCAAATCAGAGCAAAAAAGAGGAATAAGCGCATGGAAAAAATTAAGTTTACGGATCCGGACACCGGGGAGGAAATTTTATTTTTCTGCCTGGAGCAGACGAAGATGAACGGGGTTACGTATCTCTTGGTCACGGAGGATGAAGAGGGGGACACGGAGGCTTATATATTAAAAGAGATGACCCAGGAGGAGGAGGACGCCACATACGCTATGGTAGAGGATGAGGTGGAGTTAAACGCTGTGGGAAAAATCTTTGCAGAGCTTATGGATGACGTGGAATTTGAAATTTAGAGACAGAACGAAAATATGGAGGTAACAATTTGAAACATAAAACAACAGAACACAGCAAGCTTAAAATCATTCCTTTGGGAGGATTAGAGCAGATTGGAATGAACATTACTGCCTTTGAATATGAAGACAGTATTATTGTGGTGGACTGCGGATTGTCATTCCCTGAGGACGACATGCTGGGAATTGATTTAGTAATTCCGGACATCACATATTTGAAGGATAATATAGACAAGGTGAAGGGATTTTTTATCACCCATGGCCACGAGGACCATATCGGCGCCATCCCCTATGTGTTAAAAGAGATTAACGTGCCTATCTACGCCACAAAGCTTACCATAGGAATTATTGACCACAAATTAAGGGAGCACAACATGCTCACGAAAGTAAAGAGGAAAGTGGTGCGTTATGGGCAGCATATTAACCTGGGCAGTTTCCGGGTGGAATTTATAAAGACTAACCACAGCATACAGGATGCGGCGGCCCTTGCCATCTATTCCCCGGCAGGGATTGTGGTGCACACCGGGGACTTTAAAGTGGATTACACCCCGGTATTCGGGGATGCCATCGACTTGGCAAGGTTAGGGGAAATCGGGAAAAAAGGGGTTTTGGCCCTGATGTGCGACAGCACCAATGCGGAGCGCCCGGGATTTACCATGTCGGAGAAACGGGTTGGAAAAATTTTTGACAATGTGTTTTCGGAGCATAAAAACTCCAGGATTATCATTGCCACTTTCGCCTCCAATGTGGACCGTGTGCAGCAGATTATAAACGCAGCCTGCAAATACGGCAGGAAAGTGGTAGTGGAGGGCAGGAGCATGGTAAACATTATCTCCACCGCCACAGAGCTGGGATATCTGGATATACCGGAAAATACATTGATTGACATAGAGCAGCTTAAGAATTATCCCGACGAGCAGACGGTATTGATTACGACAGGAAGCCAGGGGGAGTCTATGGCAGCCCTTTCCCGCATGGCTTCTGGTATGCACAAAAAAATCACCATAAAGCCGAAAGATACCATTATTTTCAGCTCCAACCCTATTCCCGGAAACGAGAAGTCTGTATCCCATGTAATAAACGAGTTGTTTATGAAGGGTGCGGACGTGATTTTCCAGGATGCCCACGTATCTGGACATGCCTGCCAGGAGGATATCAAGCTGATATATTCCCTGGTTCGGCCCAAGTATTCCATTCCGGTGCACGGGGAGTATAAACATCTTGTGGCCCAGGCGAAAATAGCCCAGGAACTGGGATATGACAAAGACCACATTTTTATTCTCTCCTCCGGGGATGTTCTGGAGATAGACGAGGAGGAGGCAAAAGTAAACGGCCGTGTCCATGTGGGAAATGTGATGGTGGACGGACTTGGCGTGGGAGACGTGGGAAATATTGTCTTGAGGGACAGGCAGCATCTGGCGGAGGAAGGGATTATTATTGTCGTCCTCACCATGGAATCCGGTTCCGGACAGATTCTGGCAGGCCCGGATATTGTGTCCCGGGGATTTGTCTACGTGAGAGGCTCCGAGAGCCTTATGGATGAGGCAAAACAAGTCTTAGACGATACCATGATGGAGATTACAGATAAAAATATTACGGACTGGAGTAAAATTAAAACCGAAATTAAAGATTCCCTGGGAGAATTTGTATGGAGAGAAACGAAACGAAGACCAATGATTATTCCAATCATTATGGAAGTATAATGGATGTATTTAGAAGACGGAAGGCGAATGCAGACCCGGTGAAAGCGGCCATAGAGTCTTTGGTGTCCGCAATCCGCCAGAGCGAGACGTATCATGCGTACCTGGAGGCAAAGGAAGAAATTATGCAGATGCCTGTGTTAAAAGCGCAGATGGATGAGTTTCGGAAGAAAAATTATGAGCTGCAGAACCTTACGGTAAATGTGTTGGAGGAGACAGAAAAACTCCAGCAGGAATTTGCCTCCATGCTGGACAATACCCTGGTAAGGAGATATCTGAATGCGGAGAATGCATTTTGCCGGATGATTCAGCAGGTGAACTGGCAGTTGATAGAAGAGTTAGATTTTGAGGCTGATTTTATAGGAAAATCTTTGAGAGAGGCGGAGTAAGGGATTTATGGATGCAGGCAGGATTCTGATGAAATTTTTTAGTGTGTGTCTTTCCGTAATCGTGTTGCTGCTCTTTGCATTTCTTTTGTATCGTATGGGGGAGTATTCCTTCGATTTTGGCTACCGGGTGTTTACGGAGAAAGCTATGACAACAGAGGAGAATGCCAAGGACAAGGTGGTAAGGATTACCTCTGATATGGGGGCAAAGGACATCGGAGATTTACTGGTGAGCAAGGAGTTGATACGGGATTCCAATCTTTTTGTGGTACAGCTTATGCTTTCCGCATATAAAGATGATATGAAGCCCGGAACATATACATTGTCCACCTCCATGACGGCCAAGGAAATGATGCAGGTTATTTCCGCCGAGGAGGAGGAAGAGACGGAGACGGAAAAAGAAAAATGATAGTGGAAGAACGCCTGACAACTTATATAAACTCTTTGAGCCAGGGCAATACAGCCCTTTTGGAAGAGATAGAGAGGGAGGCACTTGAAGCGTATGTGCCCGTGATTCGCAGGGAAATGCAGCAGTTCTTAAAATGGCTTTTAACTTTAAAGAAGCCGGAAAAAATATTAGAAATCGGTACGGCAGTGGGTTTTTCTGCGCTTCTTATGGCGGAGTACAATCCTGTGGCCTGTGAGATTATCACCATTGAAAATTATGAAAAAAGGATTCCCATTGCCCGGGAAAATTTTAAACGGGCAGGCAGGGAAGAAACAATTACCCTTTTGCAGGGAGATGCCCAGGATATACTTCCTGAGTTAAAAGAAAATTATGATTTTATATTTATGGACGGGGCAAAAGGGCAGTATATCTCCTTTTTGCCAATGGTATTGCAAAGGTTAAAGCCGGGAGGCGTTCTTGTCTCCGACAATGTCCTTCAGGAGGGGGATATTATAGAATCCAGATTTGCCGTCACCAGAAGGAACAGGACCATTCACAAAAGAATGCGGGAGTATCTCTACGAGATTACCCATAATAAGTACCTTGTCACAGCAGTGCTTCCCCTGGGGGACGGGATTACCGTGAGCACGAAAGTGGAATAGTTTTTCAATAAAAGAGGAAATAGTATGAAAAAACCGGAGTTATTGGTGCCCGCAGGCAGCCTGGAAGTTTTAAAAATAGCAGTTGTATTTGGAGCCGATGCGGTATATATTGGAGGAGAGGCCTTTGGTCTTAGAGCCAAGGCCAGGAATTTTTCAAGAGAGGATATGGAGGAGGGCATTGCCTTTGCCCATGCCCATGATGTAAAAGTCTATGTGACAGCCAATATTTTAGCCCACAATGATGATTTGCCGGGAGTGAGGGAATATTTTCTGGAATTAAAAGAGATAAAGCCGGATGGGCTGATTATATCGGACCCCGGTGTGTTTCAGATTGCAAGGGAAATCTGTCCCGAGATAGAGATTCATATAAGTACCCAGGCCAACAATACAAATTACGGCACATATCTTTTCTGGCACAGCTTAGGGGCGAGCCGGGTAGTATCCGCCAGAGAACTCTCCCTAAAGGAAATCAAAGACATTCGGGGGCATATACCCCAGGAACTTGAAATAGAGACCTTTATCCATGGGGCTATGTGTATTTCCTACTCCGGCAGGTGTCTGCTCAGCAATTATCTTACCGGGAGGGATGCCAACCAAGGAGCGTGCACCCACCCCTGCCGCTGGAAATATTCCATTATGGAGGAGCAGAGGCCAGGGGAGTATATGCCTGTTTTTGAAAATGAGAGGGGAACCTTCATATTTAACTCCAAGGACCTTTGTATGATAGAGCATATGCCGGAATTGATAGAGGCAGGCATTGACAGTTTTAAGATAGAGGGGCGTATGAAGACAGCCCTGTATGTGGCAACTGTGGCAAGGACTTACCGCAGGGCCATCGATGATTTTATGGAGTCCAGGGAAACATATGAAAGGAATCTGCCCTGGTATAAAAGCCAGATATCAAACTGTACTTACCGCCAGTTTACCACAGGTTTTTTCTTTGGAAAACCTTCGGAGGAAGCACAGATTTATGATAATAATACCTATCTGAAAGAGTACACATATCTGGGAATCGTGGAAGATTTTCGGGATGGACTCTGTGAGATTAGGCAGCGCAATAAGTTTTCTGTGGGGGAAATGATTGAGGTGATGAAACCGGACGGAGAAAATGTGGAGGTTTCGGTTTTAAAAATTCTGGACGAGGAGGGAAACGAACTGCAAAGTGCGCCCCATCCCAAACAGAAGTTATTCATTGATTTAGGAACAACATTGTCACAGTATGATATTTTACGCAGGAAAGAAGAGGAGTGTTGACCATGAAACAGGAAAAGTATGTTGCATATGTGGGCACATATACCCATGAACACAGTATGGGAATCCATATTTATGATTTGGATGTGGAAAATGGAAAAATGAAAGAGCGCCAGATGGCAAAAATCAATAATCCTTCGGATTTGATCGTCTCTAACAGCAAGAAATATCTTTATTCCATCACAGATGACGGGGTGAAAGCTTTCCGCATCCTGCCCGACGGGGATTTGGAACCCATGAACGAACAGTGGATTGGGGGTATGAGGGGATGCTACCTGGATGTGGATAATTCAGACAGATATCTTTTTGTGGGTGGATACCATGACGGCAGGGTTTCCATGATGCATTTAAACCCGGACGGGTCGGTGGGGGATATTGCCGACGGCGTATTCCACAAAGGGGTAGGAAGAAGTGCGGCGGACAGAAGCACCAGGCCCCATGTAAACTGTGTGAAAGTGACTCCAGACCAGAATTATCTTTGTGCGGTGGACGGGGGATTGGACCATGTGAAAGTTTATAAAATCGATTATGAATTTTCCAAATTAAAGCTGGCTGACATTATCCGCTGCGATTTGGATTCCGCTCCCAAAATGATTCGTTTCAGCAAGGACGGAAAGAATGCTTATATTTTAAATGAGTTAAAGAGCACTGTGGATGTATACAACTATATCATCGGTGAGAGCGGCCCCGAGTTTGAGCGAATCCAGACAATTTCCACCGACGAAAATGCCAGGGATACAAGCTGTTCTGCCCAGAATATGGAGTTTTCCAGGGACGGAAATTATCTGTACTGTTCCAATGCGGGGACGAATGAGATTGTTACCTTTGCCAAGGCGGAGGACGGAACTCTCTCTGAAATGACCTGGACCCAGATTAGCGGGGAATTCCCCAAAGCCCTGGCCGTATTTCCCGATGGAAACCACTTTATGAGCTTAAACCATGAGAGCAACCAGATTTCTATTTTCAAAATGCATTTTGACAGGGGATATGCACTGATGGACGGGCGTCCCATGAATGTGGAACGGCCCAACTGCGTGTATATCCACAGGCTTTTAGAATAGGAATGCAGCCCGGAGGGAAGGGGTGGGAGTATGGGGAAAAATGCACGGTTGGCGGACATCTATATCAAAATCTACAATAAAAAGCCTCTCATGTGGGAGGATATGAAGTTTTTGGCTGTGTATGACCCGGAGTGTTTTGAGAAAACCTGTAAAAATCTCATTTATAATATTCCGGAGACAAAAAAGCTGATGCATCCCCTGCCGGATACCAGGGCATTGCCTGTCCAGAGGGAGCCTGGGACTTCGCTGCTGCCCCTTTACCAGAAACCGGAAGTGCTGCCTGCCCTGCCGAAAAATCCTGTGTTGTCTGAAAAGGACAGGATTGGAGTCCTGTTGGAAAATTTGAAAAAGATGGAGCGGGATGAGTTTGGCGTCCAGGAAGTAAGTCTGGAAAAAGTAAAAAATCTTCTTGGGAATCTGTATATGGAGATGCTCTTTCCACACAATGACAGGGACAAATATTTTCAGTTTGAACAGAATGACAGCAGTACTTTTAATAAGAAAGCGTAAAAATGGCCGGGATTCCCGGCCATTTTTTATTTGTGATAAAAGTCACAAATTCCCTGAATATTTGCAGTCATATTTAACATCAGCGCATCTAAAACTGTAAGCGCCGCCATGCTCTCCACCACTACAACGGCTCTTGGCACAATCACCGGGTCATGGCGTCCCTTGATGGAAACGGAAATGTCTTCCCCGGATTTCTTCACAGTGTTTTGCTGTGAGGAGATGGAGGGGGTTGGTTTAATGGCAGCCCTGAAAACGATGGTGTCTCCGTCGCTGATGCCTCCCAATACCCCGCCGGAATGGTTGGTGCGTTTCTTAACATTTCCCTGGGCGTCATAATAGAAGCTGTCATTGTTGACGCTGCCCCTTAAAGTGGCGGCGGCAAATCCGTCCCCTATTTCAAAGCCTTTTACTGCCCCCACAGACAAAACTGCCTTGGCGAGATTTGCATCCAGTTTCTCAAATACCGGGTCTCCGATGCCTGTGGGCATACCGGATATCCGGCACTCGATAATGCCGCCCGAGGAATCCTGTTTCCGCATACAGTCATTCAAATAATTCTGCGCCTGCTTCGCTGCGTCTGCATCCGGCATGTAAAGAGGATTGTTAGTAATTGTCTCAGGGTCAAAGGACTGGATTGTAACCGGGCCTATGGATTTTGTGTAAGCCATTACAGTGATGCCCAGCTGTTCTAATATTTTGGCGGCAACGGCCCCCGCTGCCACCCTGCCGATGGTTTCCCGGCCGGAGGAGCGTCCTCCTCCCCGGTAATCCCGGAACCCGTATTTCTCGTCAAAGGTAAAATCGGCATGTCCGGGACGGTAGTAGCCTGCAATTTCACTGTAGTCCCTGGACAGCTGGTTCTCATTCAATACCAGCAGGGAGATGGGACATCCGGTGGTCCTGCCCCCAAATACCCCGGAGAGGATTTCCACGGAATCGTCTTCTTTCCGGGGGGTGGTATACTGGGACTGTCCGGGTTTTCTTCTGTTGAGATAAATCTGGATATCTTCCTCTTTCAATGCCACCCCTGCGGGGCAGCCGTCAATTACCACGCCGATTCCCCTGCCGTGGGATTCGCCCCAGGTGGTAATTTTAAAAATTGTTCCTAATGTTGAACCTGCCATATAAACCTCCTGTCTGCCTGTAAGCAGCCATCTCTTCCTGCTTTTTTTGCATCGTCCTATATGAAAGATTATATAGCTTTTTCTGCCGGGATTCAAGGCTTTCCAAATATCTGAAAAAAGTTCTTTCCATATGGTAAATGTTGTGCTATAATAGCAAAGATATATCGGGCAGATTCCTGCCCAAATAACTTTGAAAAGAAAAAGGAGAACAGTATGAAACACGTAAAAACATTAAATACAAAGAGATTACAGAACACATTGAAAAAAGGCGGATGCGGTGAGTGCCAGACCTCCTGCCAGTCAGCCTGCAAGACTTCCTGTACCGTGGGAAATCAGACCTGCGAGCAGTCAAAATAGGAAACTGTAGAGTAAGAGCAGACGACCGCCCGCCCAGCGTGCGGTCATTTCGTTGTTGCCTGGCCGTTTGATAAAACTGAAACAGGCATTTGCACTATTTTCAGAAAGAGAGTAATACAGTGGTTCATCAATTTAAAAATAACGGATATAATATTCTTTTGGATGTGAACAGCGGAGCCATCCATGTGGTGGACGATGTGGTCTACGATGTGGTTTTGCTGTGGGAATCTTTAAGCCAGAAGGAGATTTTGGATAAACTGAGGGACAGATACCAAGAGGAAGAGCTTTCCGAGGCCATAGAGGAGGTTGCCTCCTTGGTGGATGGGGGAGAGCTTTTTACAAAGGATGAGTACAAGGATTACGTCATGGATTTCAAAAAGCGTCCCACTGTGGTGAAAGCCCTTTGCCTGCACATTGCTCACGACTGCAATCTGGCATGTAAATACTGCTTTGCAGAGGAAGGGGAATATCACGGGAGAAGGGCTCTTATGTCCTTTGAAGTGGGAAAAGCCGCCCTGGATTTTCTCATTGAAAACTCCGGCAGCAGAAGAAATCTGGAAGTGGATTTTTTTGGCGGGGAGCCCACTTTAAATTTCCAGGTGGTAAAAGATTTGGTGGCATACGGCAGAGAGCAGGAGAAGATTCACAATAAGAATTTCCGTTTTACCCTTACAACCAACGGAGTCCTGTTAAATGAGGAGATTATGGAGTTTGCCAATAAAGAGATGGCAAACGTGGTGTTGAGCATTGACGGCAGAAAGGAAGTCAATGACTATATGCGTCCCTTTCCGGGGGGAGCGGGCAGCTATGATGTAATCATTCCTAAATTTCAGAAATTTGCGGAGAGCAGGAATCAGAAAAACTATTATGTGCGGGGGACTTTTACTCATCACAATTTGGATTTTTCTAAGGATGTGCTGCACTTGGCTGATTTGGGATTTCAACAGATATCCGTCGAGCCTGTGGTGGCGGAGGAGACAGAGAGTTACGCCATAAAGGAGGAAGATCTGCCCCGCCTGTTAAAGGAATACGATATCCTGGCGGCGGAGATGGCAAAGAGGAGAGAACAGGGTAATCCTTTTACTTTCTTCCATTTTATGATTGATTTGGAGGGAGGGCCCTGTGTGGCGAAAAGACTCTCCGGCTGCGGCTCCGGCACGGAATACCTTGCTGTGACCCCTTGGGGGGATTTATATCCCTGCCATCAGTTTGTGGGCAAGGAGGACTTTTGTATGGGCAATGTGAAGACGGGGATTGTCCGGACAGATATCCAGGATGAATTTAAAAGCTGCAATGTGTATGCGAAAGAAAAATGCAGGGAATGTTTTGCCAGGTTTTACTGCAGCGGCGGCTGTGCCGCCAATTCCTACAATTTCCACGGGGATATACATAGTGCGTATTCCATCGGCTGTGAGATGGAGAAAAAGCGGGTGGAGTGTGCCATTATGTTAAAAGCGGCAGAAGCATTTTCAGATTCAGAAGTAAAGTGAGGTTACAGAAATGAAGAACAAATTCAACAAAAACAAAGGAATTGCGTTTTTTCTCATTACTTTGTTGATCATTGCCGGGCTTGGCTACTATTCTTTTGTGATTCTCTCCTCCACAGGGGTTGGGGAGAACAAAAGCATTAAGCTGGGGCTTGACCTTGCGGGGGGCGTGAGCATTACCTACCAGATAGAAAGTGAAAATCCCTCGAAGGAGGATATCAACGATACCATTTACAAGCTGCAGAAGCGTGTGGAAGGCTACAGCACAGAAGCAGTAGTCTACCAGGAGGGAGACGACCGTATTACCGTGGAAATTCCCGGAGTCACAGATGCCAATGAAATACTGGAGGAGTTGGGAAAACCGGGTTCTCTGGAGTTTCAGACCTCCGACGGGGAAGTTTTTATGACAGGGGATATGGTAGCGGATGCCCAGGCGGCAACGATTACCAACAACATGGGAAATAAGGAACATGTGGTGGAGCTGAAGCTGACAGAGGAGGGTGCAAAGGTTTTTGCAGACATGACCACGGAAAACGTGGGAAATATCCTTCCCATTGTCTATGACGAGCAGGTAATCAGCGACCCTGTGGTAAATGAGCCCATTACAGGGGGAACGGCACAGATTTCCGGCCAGTCCACTTTTGAAGAGGCAAGCCAGCTTGCCACTTATATCCGTACAGGATCCCTCTCCCTGGTGTTAAATGAGATGCGTTCCCAGGTGGTGGGGGCACAGCTTGGAAGCGATGCCATTTCTTCCAGTTTAAAGGCGGCGGCTATAGGCCTGATACTGGTTATGGTGTTTATGATTGCCTTTTACTTTGTTCCCGGTGTGGTGGCGTCCATGGCACTTGTCATTTACACAGAGCTTATCATTGCCATTTTGTATCTCTTTGAAGTGACCCTTACCCTGCCGGGTATCGCAGGTATTATTCTCTCCATCGGTATGGCGGTGGATGCCAATGTGGTAATCTTCGGCCGTATCAGAGAGGAAATCGCCACGGGAAAAACCGTGTCCACCTCCATTGACATCGGATTTAAAAAGGCAATGTCCGCCATTGTAGACGGAAACATTACCACTTTGATTGCAGCCCTTGTGCTGGGACTTTTGGGCTCCGGCACGGTGAAGGGATTTGCCATCACACTGGCCATCGGTATTATTTTGTCTATGTTTACAGCGCTGGTTGTCACAAGAGTGATTATGAATTCCCTGTTTGCCATGGGGCTTAGGGGGGAAAAACTCTACGGCAAGGCAAAAGAGAGAAAGGTTATGCCTTTTGTGGAAAAACGTTTTTTGTTTTTTGGCATTTCCATTGCAATTATTGCCGTAGGATTTATCACCATGGGCGTGTACGGCTCTAAGGGCAGCGCTTTAAATTACGGCTTGGATTTTAAGGGCGGTACATCCACCACGGTTCCCTTTGAGAAGAGTTATACCATAGAGCAGATTGATTCTGAGATGGTTCCCCTTGTGTCAGGGGTAACGGGGGACAGCGATGTGCAGACCACCCAGGTACAGGGAAGCAGCCAGGTGATTTTTAAGACCAGAACCTTAAGCCTGAAAGAGCGTGAAGAACTAAATAAAGTCTTTGTGGACAACTACGGGGTAAATGAAAATGATATTCAGTCCGAGAGCATCAGCTCCGCCATCAGCTCCGAAATGCGGGGAGATGCGGTGAAAGCAGTGATAATTGCGGTTATCTGCATGTTAATTTACATCTGGTTTCGGTTCAGCGATGCCAGGTTTGCCGTCAGCGCCATTGCAGCCCTTGTACATGATGTGCTTATGGTGCTTGTCTGCTATGCACTGGTTCGTATCTCCGTGGGAGGCACTTTTATCGCATGTATGCTGACAATCATCGGTTACTCTATCAATGATACCATTGTTATTTTTGACCGTGTCAGGGAGAATGCAAGGGGAAAAAATATTAAGGAAGTGGCAGTTTTGGCTGAGATTTCCAATAAGAGCCTAACCCAGACCTTGAGCAGAAGCATTAACACAAGTATTACCACATTTATTATGATTTTTATGCTGTGGCTTCTTGGGGTGGCATCGATCCGTGATTTTGCTCTGCCCATTATGGTAGGCCTTATCAGCGGAACCTATTCGTCCGTGTGTATTTCCACAGAGCTGTGGTATGTGCTTAAAAGAAAATTCGGTAAAAATAAAGTAGCTTAGAAATTGTGTGAATGGGAGGAATAAAATGTATACATTTGAGGATATTCAAAAGGTTGACATGGAAGTGGCAGATGCCATTACCGCTGAATTTGACAGGCAAAACAGCCATATTGAGCTGATTGCCTCTGAAAACTGGGTGAGCCCGGCAGTGATGTCTGCCATGGGCAGCGTGCTCACCAACAAGTATGCGGAAGGGTATCCGGGAAAGCGGTATTACGGCGGATGCGACTGCGTGGATGTGGTGGAAGATTTGGCCAGGGAGAGGGCAAAAAAGCTTTTCGGCTGTGAGTATGCCAATGTACAGCCCCACTCCGGCGCCCAGGCAAATATGGCAGTGCAGTTTGCCATCTTAAAGCCGGGGGATACGGTGATGGGCATGAACTTAGACCACGGCGGACATTTAACCCACGGAAGCCCTGTAAACTTTTCAGGCTCCTATTTCCACATTGTGCCCTACGGCGTAAATGATGACGGTTTTATCGACTACGACAAAGTGATGGAAATCGCCATGGACTGTAAGCCAAAAATGATTATCGCAGGGGCAAGCGCCTATGCGAGAGCCATTGACTTTAAAAAGTTCCGTGAAATTGCAGACAAATGCGGCGCTGTTTTGATGGTGGATATGGCCCATATTGCAGGGCTTGTGGCGGCAGGGCTCCATGAAAGCCCCATAAATTATGCGGATGTGGTGACTACAACTACGCACAAAACTTTAAGGGGGCCCAGGGGAGGCATGATCCTCTGCAACAAAGAGGCAGCGGAAAAATATAATTTTAATAAGGCAATTTTCCCCGGCACCCAGGGAGGGCCTTTGATGCATGTCATAGCGGCCAAGGCAGTGTGCTTTCAGGAGGCGTTGCAGCCGGAATTTAAAGAGTATGCAAAAAACGTGGTAGAAAATGCCCAGGCTTTGTGCAGCGGCCTGAAAAAAAGAGGGATAAAGATTGTGTCCGACGGAACGGACAATCATTTGATGCTGGTGGATTTAACTCCTTTAAACCTTACAGGGAAAGAAGTGGAAAAACTGTTGGATTCTGTCAATATTACCTGCAATAAGAATACGATTCCCAACGACCCAAAATCTCCCTTTGTCACCAGCGGAATCCGCATCGGGACACCTGCAGTAACCTCCAGAGGCTTAAACACAGAGGATATGGACCAGATTGCAGAAGCCATAGCCCTTATGTTAAAAGAGGGAGATGCCAAGGCAGAGGAAGCAAAAGCTATTGTAAAGGCATTGACGGAGAAATACCCTCTGAGATAATAGATGGAGCCTGTGAGCGCTAAAAGGCCTTGAGACTGGGCTGGACACACAATATTCATAGAAAATTAAGAAAGAAAATTTGCATTTGTAAAAATATAGTGTTAAGATGGTTACGGACTGGAAGTTGTTCGCAGCCATCTTTTTTGTTGTGTGGAATGGCCACAGGCAAAGTTGTGATATATTTAGGAGGAACCTATGAGTAAAAAGAAAGTTGGAATCATTATTGGAACAGTTGCAGTGATTGCGGCGGCAGCGGCAGTTGCAGTTTGGAAATTCGGCGGAAATATGGGCCATGACAGCAAAGACAGGGTCTATGTGGAAAAGGTGTCTGCCATTATGGGAAGTTCAGCGGGAATGCAGAACCGTTATTCCGGACTGGTTCAGCCCCAGAAAACCGTGGATATCACAGCGGATTCTGAGAGGACGATAAAAGAATTTCTGGTGAAAGAGGGGGATACCGTGGAGGAGGGAACACCCCTGTTTGTCTATGACACGGAAGATTTGGAAATGGAACTTCAGCAGGCAAAGCTGGAAATCGAGAACCAGGATTTGGAAATCAGCGGATACAGAAGCCAGATTGCAGAGCTGGAAAAAGAGAGAAATGCGGCCAGCGAGGACGGGAAATTTGAGTATACCACTCAGATTCAGTCTGTTCAGACGCAAATCCGTCAGGCGGAATATGAGAAATCCAGCAAAAAACTGGACATAGATAAAATTCAGGCAAAGATAGACAATTCGGAGGTGGCCAGCACGGCGGAGGGCGTGATCAAGACGTTAAACGACCCCAAGACAAGCGACAATAACAATATGGGGGGAGACAGCAATGCAACCATCTCCATTATGGTAACGGGAACCTACCGGGTGAAGGGAACGCTGGATGAACAGACCATAAATGCAGTTTCCCCGGGGAGCCGTGTGATTATCCGCTCCCGTGTGGATGAGACACAGACCTGGAACGGTACTGTGGATAATATAGACACAGGGGAGACGGCGGGGAATGATTCGGATGAGATGTTTTCCTACAGCGGAGGGGACGACAGTGAAAATTCCGCCAGCAAATATCCTTTTTACATATCTCTTGACAGTGCAGAGGGGTTGATTTTGGGACAGCATGTGCTCATTGAGCTGGACCAGGGCCAGGCGGAGGAAAAAGAAGGATTGTGGCTTTATGCAAGTTATATTGTCATGGGGGAAGGGGAGAACGGAAATGAATCTCTGACCATGGACGGGAGTACAGATATTGGCGGGGAGGCTCTGTTTGGCACGGAGACTGACTTTGGCGGGGAGGCTCTGTTTGACACGGAGACTGACTTTGGCGGGGAAGCCCTGTTTGACACGGAGACAGGATTCGATGCCCTGGCGGACACAGGTACTGATATAGATATGACAGGTGGTACAGGTTTCACGGCAGCCGCAGGAGAGGCTTTTGTGTGGGCGGATGACGGCAATGGAAAACTGATTAAAAAATCCGTGGTGCTTGGTGAGTATGATCCCATGATGGATGAATACCAGATTGTATCCGGCCTGACGGAAAATGACTATATTGCCTTTCCAATGGAAGGGTTGTATGAGGGAATTATTACGGTTACAGACCAGGAGGATGTTGACTATTCTTCCGGACTGTACAATCAGGAGAGTACGGAATCCCTGGATGAGTTTGGCACAGAGATGCTGGACGAGAACTGGGGTGACGAGGAGACCATGTTTGATGAAAGCAACATAAATATCGATGAGTTTGGCACGGAAAAGGTATATCCTATGGATATTACAGATTTTGAAAACGGGGAAGAGGAAGGCTCCGGTACGGAGGAGGTGTCGGAATGATATTGGATTTGCAGCATATTTTTAAGGACTACAATCAGGATAAGCTTGTGGTGCCTGTGCTGAAGGATGTAAACCTCCAGGTGGAGGAGGGGGAATATGTGGCGATTATGGGCCCCTCCGGTTCCGGGAAAACTACCTTGATGAACATTATCGGCTGTTTGGACCGTCCCACTTCCGGGGCGTTTGAACTGGCAGGTACAGACATCCTCACATTGAAGGATAAAGAACTCTCCAACGTGCGCTTAAACAGTATTGGTTTTGTATTTCAGAGTTTTCATCTGATGCCAAAGGAGACGGCTTTGGAAAATGTATCCCTCCCCCTGAGTTATGCGGGGGTGAAAAAGAAAGAGAGAAAAGAGAGGGCTCTTAAGGCATTGACGAGAGTAGGACTTGAGGACCGTGCCACATTTATGCCCACCCAGCTCTCCGGCGGTCAGAAACAGAGGGTGGCCATCGCAAGGGCAATGGTGAATAACCCCAAGATACTTTTGGCGGATGAGCCCACGGGAGCATTGGATTCCAAATCTGGGGCACAGATTATGGAATTATTTCAGAAATTAAACGACGAGGGAGTTACCATTGTCATGATTACCCATGACAGCAATATAGCCTCCCATGCAAAAAAGGTATATAACATTATAGACGGTGAAATCTCCCAGGCAGTAAAAAAGGAGGAGACCCATGAAGAAGAGAATTAAAAAAATTATTATATTTCTAATTGTGGTAGGAATTCTGGCAGGGGCAGGCGCTGGAGGCGTTTTTGCCTATCAGAGCTACCGCAGGGAGAACCTGACGGCGGAAGTTGTCTATGTCTCCAACTTAAACTGGGGATTTTATGACGACGGAGGAGTGACCAGCGAGGGAAATATCACGAATGATTATGCCCAGAATATTTACACGGAGGATAAGACGGTAAAGGAAGTCCTGGTGAAAGAGGGGGATTCCGTGGATGTGGGGACGCCTCTTTTAATTTACGATACCACCCAGGAAGAGATTCAGGTGGAGATGAAAGAGCTGGAGGCCCAGGGAATCGCAAATAAGATTATCCTGGCACAGCGGGAGCTGGAGCGGTTGAAGAAAGTGACACCGGTGCCGGACGACCAGGTGGATAATATTTATACAACCACTCCGGGAAATACAGAAGCGCCTTCCACGCCGCAAAGGGATATTGTTGTGATGCAGGTGCAGCAGAAGGTGGGGGATGCTTATAATTATATTGACAAATCCTCAAAGCCTTACACGGGGAAAGGAACCCCGGAGGAACCTTATCGGTTTGTATGTACTCCGGAGTGCTATGTGACAGGTTCCTATTTAAACAAACTTGTGAATAATGAACAGGCGGCGGCATTTGAAATCTGGTCCGGCAACAGCAAAGACATGGGGAACCTTCAGAGCTGTTGGACAGTGGACGGATCCGACATGGCAGGTGTGGAAGAAGATTCTAAATGGCTGGTATCCACTCAGGAAGTGATGGAGGAGGAGAGTTACCAGGAAGAGGAAGAGATAGAGGAAGATGAGCCGGAAGAGGATACGGTTGAAGAAGTTTATACCGTTACGGAGTTAAAACGTGCCATAGAGGAAAAAGAACGGGAAATCAAAGATTTGGATATTGATAAGAGAAAATCGGACCTGGATTTAAAAAAGGAGAAGAAAAAGGTGGATGAGGCCACGGTGGTCTCCGCCATAAAAGGTGTGGTGAAATCTGTGGCCGATGTGGAAAATCCTCCCACGGACGGAAGCCCTTTTATGGAAGTGCAGGGTTCCACCGGTATCTATGTGCAGGGAAATGTGAGTGAGCTGATGCTGGACCAGGTGAAAGTAGGTCAGGATATTACCGTCAGTTCCTGGAACAGCGGCCAGACTTACACGGCTACAGTGTCGGAAATCTCCGATTACCCCACGGAAAATAACGGCTGGTATGGAGGGGAGGGCAATTCCAATGTGTCCTACTATCAATTTACCGCCTACATTGAAAATCCTGAGGGTTTAAAAAACGGGGATTATGTGAATCTCTCCATGACAGGGGAGGTATCCCAGGAGCAGTCCAACAAGCTTTATATTGACAAGGCCTATGTCCGGGAGGAGAACGGGAAGTACTACGTTTTAAAAGTCGGGGAAGATGACCGGCTGGTGAAACAGTATGTGCAGACAGGGAGGACCATATACGGTTCTGCTATTGAAATTAAAGGTGGATTAGATGAGAGTGACAGAATTGCATTTCCATACGGAAAGACAGCAAAAGAGGGAATCCGGGCAGTGGAGTCCGAAAATATGTAAGGGGGCAGGATATGTTAGAAAACATTCGTTTATCATTTAAAGGTATCTGGTCCCACAAAATGCGTTCCTTCCTTACCATGCTTGGCATTATTATCGGTATCGCGGCCATTATTGCCATTGTCTCTACCATTAAGGGGACAAATGAGCAGATTAAGGAAAACTTAATCGGTTCCGGGGACAATACAGTGGAAATTTCTCTCTACCAGGGAGACTGGACCTATGAGATGGGGTATGAGGGAATTCCTGCGGGAGTGCCTGTGATTAACAGCCAGATGATGGAGGAAATCAAAAATATAGACCATGTGGTGGGAGCTTCTGCCTATTTATCCAGGCAGGAATATGAGGTATACCACTTAAACACCTCGATTTCCGGCGGCAACGTTTTGGGAGTGGATAACAGTTATTTTTCCACCTGCAATTATATTATACGCAGGGGCAGGGGATTTTCCCAGAAGGATTACTCCCAGTTCCGCAAAGTAGCCCTTTTGGACAAAGACTCCTCTGATGCGCTGTTTCAGGGGGAAGACCCTCTGGGGAAAACGATAGAGATAAAAAAAGAGCCCTTCGTGGTGGTGGGCATTGTGGAGAAATCAAAAATATTTGAACCTACCATTAACAGTATAGAGGATTATTATACATATTCCCAGGATGCTTCCGGGAAAATATATATTCCAAACACTACCTGGCCCATTATCTATCAGTTTGACGAGCCCCAGAATCTTGTCATCGAGGTGGAGAGCACGGATGATATGACAAATGCCGGGAAAAGCGCGGCAGATATCCTAAACAGCTATGTGAGCTCCAGCGACGAGACATTGAAATATAAGGCGGAGGATTTATTGGAGCAGGCCAAACAGATTCAGCAGTTAAGCCAGTCTACAAACAGTATGTTAATTTGGATTGCAGGAATCTCCTTGATTGTGGGGGGTATCGGGGTTATGAATATCATGTTGGTTTCCGTGACGGAGAGGACCCAGGAAATCGGCCTGAAAAAGGCTATCGGTGCAAAAAAATCCAATATTTTAGGGCAGTTCCTCACAGAGGCTGCGGTTCTCACCAGTATGGGTGGTATTATGGGAGTGATATCCGGTATTATTTTAGCGGAAGTTATATCCAGGCTAAGCGAGATGCCTGTGGCAATCAGCGTTCCCGCAGCCGTGGGGGCAGTGGTATTTTCCATGGCCATCGGGATTGTATTTGGAGTGTTCCCCTCTTACAAGGCGGCTGCCCTTGACCCTATTGAGGCGTTGCGGAGAGAATAAATCTCAGGGGATACGGAAAGGAGGAGGCCATGAATAAAATCGAGGAATTAATCGGATATGGCAGAGAAAAGGGATGCTCCGATATTCATCTCACATTTGGAAGCGAGCCGGTGATGCGGTGTGCAGGGGAGCTTGTGACCTTAAAGGGCTACGGCGTCATGAATGACGAGGCGCTGATTGAGTGCGCAGACCTGGTTTTAAAAGGGGCAGGGAGCAAAAGTACCGGAGGAGAAAATCTGGAAGATTTGGACGTGTGCTATGAGACGAAAGAGGGAAGCAGAAACCGGGTGAATATTTACCGCCAGCAAAACCATGTGACATTGGCCATCCGGCTTTTAAAAGAGCACATTCCCACGATAGAAGAACTTAATCTGCCGGAGGGCATAAGAGAGCTTACAAGCTTAAGGCAGGGGCTGGTGCTGGTCAACGGCCCTGCAGGCAGCGGAAAATCTACGGCCCTTGCGGCTATGATTCATGAGATAAATATGAATTTTGCCAGACATATCATAACGGTGGAGAATCCCACAGAGTACCGTCACGCCAACCGAAAGAGTATTGTAAACCAGCGGGAAGTGGGAACGGATGTGTCAAGTTTTGCCCAGGGAATCCGAAGTGCCTTAAAGGAAGACGCGGACGTGATTCTTGCCGGGGCCCTGCAGGATACGGAGACGATTTTGGCAGCCCTTACGGCTGCAGAGACAGGACATCTTGTATTTTCCGCCCTGCACATTGCAGGGGCAGAAGAATCTGTCTCCTACATGGTGGATTTATTCCCTCAGCATCATCAGCAGCAGATAAAAGCCAGGCTGAACGCCTCGTTGAAAGCGGTGGTGTCCCGGCAGTTTTTAGCTGACGGGAATAAGAGCAGCAGAAATACGGTAGTTACTGTTAGGAATTAGTTTTTTTGTACAGGGGTTTAAAGCGGGGGATTGGCAAAGGGAACTGTAGAATAGATTTTATCTATAAAGTGTGGTATACTAACACTTGGAGTCACTTTTTAAGGAAAGAAAGGGAAAAGACATGATTGATTTAAAATTTTTACGGGAGAACCCTGAAATCGTAAAGCAGAATATCAAAAATAAATTCCAGGACCAGAAGCTGCCCTTGGTGGATGAAGTAATTGCACTGGATTTGCAGTCCAGACAGGCAAAGCAGGAGGCGGACAGCCTTCGGGCCAACAGAAATACAGTGTCCAAGCAGATTGGGGCACTGATGGGCCAGGGGAAGAAAGAGGAGGCTATGGCCTTAAAAGAGCAGGTGCAAAAAGACGCCAAACGGTTGGAAGAGTTAGAGGAGCAGGAGAAGACACTTCAGGAAAAGGTGAATCAGATTATGATGACCATTCCAAATATTATCGACCCCTCCGTACCCATTGGAAAAGACGACAGCTGCAACGTGGAGATTGAAAAGTTCGGGGAGCCCATTGTCCCAGACTTTGAGATTCCCTACCATACGGAGATTATGGAGCGTTTTTGCGGCATTGATTTGGACGCTGCGGGAAAAGTGGCGGGAAACGGCTTTTATTATCTTATGGGGGATATTGCTAGGCTTCATTCCGCTGTGATTTCCTATGCCAGGGATTTTATGATTGACAGAGGATTTACTTACTGTGTTCCTCCTTTTATGATTCGCAGCAATGTAGTTACAGGGGTGATGAGTTTTGACGAGATGGATGCCATGATGTACAAAATCGAAGGGGAAGATTTGTATTTAATCGGAACCAGCGAACATTCCATGATTGGCAAATTTATTGATACCATAAACGAGGAGGACAAGCTTCCCTATACGCTGACAAGTTATTCCCCCTGTTTTAGAAAGGAGAAGGGAGCTCACGGCATTGAGGAGCGGGGGGTGTACCGCATTCATCAGTTTGAGAAGCAGGAGATGATTGTGGTTTGTAAGCCGGAGGAATCTCCCATGTGGTATGAAAAACTGTGGCAGAATACCGTGGATTTGTTTCGAAGTTTAGATGTTCCGGTGCGTACCCTAGAGTGCTGCTCCGGGGATTTGGCGGATTTGAAAGTGAAATCCTGCGACGTGGAGGCATGGTCCCCCAGGCAGAAAAAATATTTTGAAGTTGGAAGCTGCTCCAATTTAGGGGATGCCCAGGCAAGGCGGTTAAAAATCCGTGTGAAGGGCAAAGATGGGAAATATTTTGCCCACACCTTAAATAATACGGTAGTTGCACCTCCCAGAATGTTGATTGCATTTTTGGAGAATAACTTAAACCCAGACGGAAGCGTGAATATTCCTGAGGCGTTAAGACCTTATATGGGTGGAAAAGAAAAATTAGAAGTTGTAAAATAATTAGTGCTGTATATTGAAAAAAGCAGGAAATTAACTGAATGATCAGAATATTTTCCTGCTTTTTTTGTATCCAATTTCCGATTACAGCACTTGGTCCTCCTCACTGGGGACATATCTTGCAATTTCATCTAAACCGCAGTGCAGGATACGGCACAAATCATTTAAGGTAGTGGTGTTCATGGGCTTGTTTTTCCGAAGTTTGTCAATGATAGCGCTGGAAATATGGTGTTTCGTGATCAGCGTATAGGTAGTTTCCCCAGAATGGCTTAAGGTTTCCCAGAACGGGCTGTATTCTATCATTTTAGATTCCCCCTTGTGCGAGTTTATAAGATTAATGTATGATGTAGTTTCGTTCTTGACTATGGTCAAAAAGATGACTATAATGGTAGAGTGTGTGAAATTATTCATTTTATATGCAGGCGTGTGAGAAAAATTAGGAATAGATTCAGCCGGGAGAATTGCAGATGAGAAAAAAATTGTGGGAAATGATATTGGGAATTTTGTACCTATCTATTTTTGTTTATCAGTTGGCAGACACGGATATCATAAAACTAAATTTTGATTTTCCGGTGGGGATGGAGGCGGGCTGCAGGGTGCGGGCCGTGATAGAGCTCCCCGGAAACCGGGAACCCCCCCTGGATTTCACCTTAAGCTATGACAGCGGCAGGCTGGTATACTGTAAAGAGTCGGGAGGGGAAGGTTTAAAGGGGCTTACCATTGTATCTAGGCTGTCGCAAACCGGGGAGATGCTCCTTGAGATTTCCGCCCTTACGGGAAATCGTTTTTGGGGGGGAGGAAAAATTATTCTGGAATTTTATATGAAAAGGCCCTGTAAGGACATGGATCAATTATTTAAAATTGTGATGAATAAATGAAAAAAGTGAAAAATCCCTGCTGCCGGATTGACAATGATTTTAGAAAAAATTATAATGATGGAAATGGTTTTAGAAAAAACATAAAGGCGGATGAAAATAAATGAATTTTTTGTACAAACTGGAGCGTAAATTAGGAAAGTTTGCCATACCGGATTTAATTGTTTATCTTCTTGCAGGGTATGTCATCGGTTACACCTTAAGCTATGTGGCTCCCCAGGCACTGTATTACCTCACTTTAGAGCCTTACTTTATTCTTCACGGGCAGGTGTGGCGTCTCATTACCTGGGTGCTGATTCCACCTGGATCAAACCTGATTTTTGCACTGATTATGATGATGTTTTATTTTCAGCTTGGAAGAAGCCTGGAGCAGACCTGGGGCACCTTCCGGTTCAATGTATATATTTTCGGCGGCATCATCTTTACTGTAATCGGAGCTTTTATTCTTTATGGGATATATTCCCTCATGGGGATAAAGGCTGTGGGGATGGGAGGATATTTCAGCACCAACTACATCAATATGGCCATATTCTTGGCTTTTGCCATGTGTTACCCTGAGATGCAGGTGCTTTTGTATTTTGTGATACCCATAAAGATGAAGTGGCTGGCGTGGCTGTATGTGGTGCTCATTGCCCTGTCCCTTTTGGAAAACGGCTGGGCGGGAAGGGTTGCCATCATCGCCTCCCTGTTAAACTTTATTGTATTTTATCTGTCCACCAGGAACTACCGTCAGATTTCACCTAAGGAGATAAAGCGAAAGCGGAATTTTAAAACCCAGATGAGAGCCCCTGTGGGGTACGGCACCTCCAAGCACAAGTGTGCCATCTGCGGCAGGACGGAAAAAGATGACCCCAATCTGGAATTTCGTTTCTGCTCCAAATGTGCAGGAAACTATGAATATTGCCAGGAGCATTTATTTACCCACACCCATGTGGGGGACGGAAACAGGAAAATGTAGGAGATGCACATATGAGAGATACAATTTTGTTGTTTGAATCCAGGGACTTGTGTTATGAGTCCAATCAATATTTTATGGAGCAGCTGAACCAGGAATTTCAAAGGGCCGGATATAAAACAGAAATCTGTGATTTGTCCAGTGACCAGGATATGGAAGAAAAATTAGAGGATGTGTTAAAGCGGCGGCAGGAATTTTCTGCCGCTTTTGATTTCAATTCCAGGCTTACCCGGGCGGAGATGGAGGACGGCACTCCTTTTATCGATGAGCTGTCCATCCCCTTTTTTAATTACCTGGTGGACCATCCCCTGTATCACCACGGTGGGCTTAGGCGAAGGTTTAAAAACTATTCTGTCATCTGCATCGATAAGTGTCACAGGGATTATATTAAAACCTGTTATCCCCATATAAAAAATGTCTTTCTGGTGCCTCTTGGGGCGGTGGAGGCGGGGAGGACACGGTCCTGGGAAGAAAAACGCTTTGACCTTCTTTTTCTGGGAACCTACGTGCCCCAGGAAGAGATTTACAGGGAGATTTTGGATTACCCGTCAGAGCGGAAAAAGGAAGTTCTCACCTTGATTGAGTGGATGGAAGCGGAGCCGGGGCTTACCCAGGAGGATGCACTTTACAGGTTTCTTTTAAAGACAGGGGAGGAGCTGACAGAGGAGGAATTTGCGGCCCGGCTGCACAGGGACTATATTGTGGACAGATACCTGCGTTTCTCTAAGCGGAAAAAGATATTGTCGGAGACAGCAAAATCTGGAATCCCTCTCACGGTTATGGGCCATGGCCTAGAGGAGATATCGGAATTGCACAGAGGGAATGTGACCATGTATCCAGGGGTGGGATTTGCCGTCTCAGCACAGATGATAGCCGATGCAAAAATCTTGTTAAATATTACGCCGGGCTTCCAGGGAGGTGTCCACGACCGGGTGTATTCTGCAAGAGTCAACCGTACCCTGTGTTTTACAGAAAAAAACAATTACACAACAAGCCAGTTTAGGGACAGGGAGGAGATTGTGCTCTATGATGAGCGGGAGCCAAAGAGCATTCCCGGATTGGCATGGGAGATGCTAAAGGATCAGGATGCCCTGGAAAAAATTACAGAGAATGCCTGTGAAAAGGCCCTTATACAAGAAACCTGGCAGTGCCGGGGACGGCAGATACTTAACATAATTGGGAATTTCTGAAACTTTTCCTGTTTAGGCTTGATTTTTCTACAGATTACTATGTATAATAATGTCAATAGTGACACAAAAATCAGGAAGGAAAGATTGAAAGAATTATGGAACACGAAACAGAATCCCGCAACTTTATTGAGCAGATTATTGATAAGGATATATCGGAGGGACACTGCAGGGAAGTACATACAAGATTCCCACCGGAGCCAAACGGTTATCTTCATATCGGACATGCCAAGTCTATCCTGTTAAATTACGGCCTGGCAAAGGAATACGGGGGAAAGTTTCATCTCCGTTTTGATGATACAAATCCCACAAAAGAAAAAGTAGAGTTTGTGGACTCCATAAAGGAAGATGTGAAATGGCTTGGGGCGGACTGGGAAGAGCGGCTGTTTTTTGCCTCAGAGTATTTTGACCAGATGTATGAGGCCGCAGTGAAGCTGATTAAAAAGGGAAAGGCTTATGTCTCAGATTTGACTGCGGAGGAGATTCGGGAATACAGGGGAACACTGACAGATCCGGGAAAAGACGACCCAAGCGCAGGCAGGAGCGTGGAAGAAAACCTGCGGTTATTTGAAGAGATGAAAGAGGGCAGATACAAAGACGGGGAGAAAGTGCTCCGGGCCAGAATTGATATGTCCTCCCCCAATATCAACATGCGGGACCCGGTGATTTACCGGGTGGCACATATGGAGCACCACAATACAAAGGACAAGTGGTGTATTTATCCCATGTATGATTTTGCCCATCCCATTGAGGACGCCATCGAGGGAATTACCCACTCCATTTGTACCCTGGAGTTTGAGGACCACAGGCCCCTTTACGACTGGGTGGTGCGGGAACTTCAGTATGAGTACCCGCCAAAACAGATAGAATTTGCTAAATTGTATCTCACAAACGTGGTGACCGGAAAGCGTTATATCAAGCGTCTGGTGGAGGAGGGCATCGTGGACGGCTGGGACGACCCCAGGCTTGTGTCCATTGCAGCCCTGCGGAGGAGAGGCTTTACCCCGGAATCCATCCAGCGTTTTGTGGAGCTCTGCGGTATTTCAAAGAGCAACAGTTCCGTGGACTACGCCATGTTAGAGTATTGTATCCGTGAGGATTTAAAATTAAAGAGAGCCAGGGTGATGGCGGTGCTTGACCCCATTAAAGTGGTGATTGACAATTATCCCATAGGGCAGACGGAGGAACTTACCATTGTAAATAACATGGAAAATGAAGCCTTGGGAAGCCATACCGTTACTTTTGAGCGGGAGATTTATATTGACAGGGAGGACTTTATGGAAGTGCCCCCGAAAAAATATTTCCGCATGTTTCCGGGGAATGAAGTCCGCCTGATGCAGGCATACTTTGTCACCTGCAACAGTTTTATAAAAGACGAAAACGGAAAGGTGACTGAGATTCACTGTACCTATGACCCTGCCAGCAAGGGAGGCAACAGCCCGGACGGAAGAAAAGTGAAGGGCACGATCCACTGGGTACCTGTTTCCACCGCAAAAAAAGTGGAGGTCCGCCTTTACGAAAATATTGTGGACGAGGAACTTGGGGTTTACAACAAGGACGGAAGTTTGAATTTAAATCCCAACTCCCTTACAGTTTTAGATAATTGCTATGTGGAGCCATTTGCGGCGGATGCAGAAGCCTACGACAGTTTTCAGTTTGTCAGGCAGGGATATTTTTGTGTGGATGCCAAAGACAGTACCCCAGGGAACCCGGTGTTTAACCGTATCGTATCTTTAAAGAGTTCCTATAAACTGCCAGATACAAAATAGCATGGAGGAAAAAATATGAATTTACTATCAGGATTAGAGAAATTTGGTTTAAATGTGGAGAAAATAGATAAGGATTTGTTTAGGGAGGAGTTTGAAAAGCAGAACAACAAGCCAAAGTCCAAAATACAGCCCCCTCCCGCTGAAAAAGATTTTCTCTACAATAAAAAAATTACTTGTACTGTGTGCCGGGATCCCTTTGACGTGAAAATTGTGAAAAGTGCAAGACTCAGACGCATGGAGCCGGATTTTGACCTTCGTCCCAGGTATCATGATATTGACCCGGTGAAGTATGATGTGTATTCCTGCCCTCACTGCGGTTATACGGCTATGCCACGCTATTTTGAGCACCTCACCAAAGGGCAGATTGAACTGATAAAGACAGAAATCTGTGATAATTTTGTGTTTCCCACTGAGGATGAGCCGGAAACCTATGATTTGGAAACTGCCATCATCCGCTATAAGCTGGCAATGTTTACTTCCATTACCAAACATGCCAGGGACAGCGAGATTGCCTATACCTGTTTAAAAATTGCCTGGCTGTACCGGGATTTGCTCAAAGAGATGCCGGAGACGAATGCAGAGGAAATCGCTGCAAAAAAAGAGGCAGCGGACCTGCAGGCAGAGTTTTACAAGGAGGCCTTTGAGGGATTCCAAAAAGCAATTTCTTCCGAGGATTTCCCCATTTGCGGAATGGACAGCTACACCATGGATTATCTGATGGCGTGCCTTGCCTTCCACTTTAAACAGTATTCCTATGCGTCGAAATCCATCAGCAATATACTCTCTTCCCAGACGGCCCAGAGGAGGATTAAGGATAAAGCCCTGGATTTAAAAGAGGATATCGTGAATGCCATTAAAAAAGAGACAGCGGGAAAATAGGAGAAGCTATGACAGAATTAATGATTCCTTTGGACAGTGATTCTGCCAGGCCGCTGTATCAGCAAGTTTATGAATATATCAGAAAAGAGATAGCAGACGGTAAGATTTCCTTTGGGGAAAAATTACCGTCTACTCGTTTATTGGCAAAGCATCTTTTCTTGTCCCGGAGTACCGTGGAAGCTGCCTATGAACAGCTTCTTGCGGAGGGGTATATCGAGGCAAAGGAGAGGCGGGGATATTTTGCCAGCGATATTTCAAAACTTTATCTGGAAGGAGCGGGGCAGGAGGAGAGAAAAAACCAGATTGTTTTAAGGACAGAAGAAAAAGAGAATTATAAAGTCGTTTTTTCCCCGGAGGGAAGTGAAATGGATTATTTTCCCTACGGGGTGTGGAGAAAAATTTCCAAAGAATTATTATCCGGGGACAATCCGGGACTGTTTCTGCCCGGGGAGGCAGCTGGGGAAGAAGCACTTCGTGAAGCTGTCTGCCGCTATCTCCACCATGCCAGAGGGGTAAACGCCTCTCCGGAACAAATTGTGGTGGGGGCGGGAAATGAGTATCTTTTAATTCTCCTGGCACAGGTTTTGGGAGAAAAAAAGAAAGTTGCAATGGAAAATCCTACATATCTTAAGGCGTATTATACCTTTTCCCATATGCACTATGAAATTTGCCCCATTGGGATGGACGGCGGGGGGATGCTCTTAGAGGAAGTGGAAAGAGAAAACCCGGATATTGTATACACCATGCCCTCCCATCAATTTCCCATGGGAGTGGTTATGCCTATGAAGCGCAGGCTGGAACTTCTGCACTGGGCCTTAGCCGGAAGGGAACGGTATATTATTGAGGACGACCATGACAGTGAGTTTCGTTACCGTGGGAAGCCCATTCCCTCCCTTCAGGGAAGCGACAGGAAAGGAAGTGTGATTTATATAGGGACATTTTCTAAAAGCATCAGCCCCTCCCTCCGTGTCAGCTATATGGTGCTGCCGGAGGGGCTTTTGGAGAGATACCATAGAAACTGCGGCTTTTATGCCTCCACCGTGCCAAAGGAGCAGCAGCTAAAACTAACCGCATTTTTTAGCCAGGGGCATTTTGAGCGGTACTTAAACCGTATGCGGGGAATTTACAAAGGAAAACATGACTATCTCTTAGGGATTTTGCGGAAAGAACCCTGGGTGCATAAGATTTACGGGGACAATGCGGGAATGCATCTCTTAGTGGAGGTGGATTCGGCATTGTCCCAGGAGGAAATTGTAAACAGGGCAAAAGAAAATGGGGTTTTTGTGTATACTCTGGAGGAGTATCAGATACCGGGAAGCGTGTTGAAGGCAAAAAAAACCACATTACTTTTGGGTTACGGGGGATTAAAGGAGAAACAGATGCAGTGTGGAGTGGAAATTCTCCGGGAGATTGTGAGGTGAAGCAATGTTTTTTAAGAAGGGGAAAAAGCCAGGCGGTTTGGAGTTGAAAACTTTTGACAGGGAGAAACAGATACCTGTGCTAAGGTGCAGTATCTGCAATGGGGAACAGGTGGCTGGGTTTAAAGATAAAGACACTGGGAAGTTCCATGAGGCGGCTTTTATACGCAGTGAGAAGGAACTGAAAGAATTTATGGAGGCTTATGGGATTGAGAGGATTACGAAGGAGTATTAAGGGGATGATACGATGATGTCCATAGCGGTTTGTGATGATGAGATCTTAGAATGTTTCACCATCTCAAATCTGTATCCTTACATAACAGCAAACAGTCTCTTTGTGACAGAAATCTTATATTATGAAAGCTAGCGCCGAAATATGAAGCAGAAGAACAGAATTACAGAATTTTCATATGAGGAGGGCAAGTTCATGAATACAAAGACAATGGAAGGTTTGGTTGGGGCAAGTACAAATATGAAAAACATGGATACCCCTATGCGGGTATTTAGAGATGCCAGGAGAAGAGGGGACATTTCCGTTATGAAACGCGCCATGGGATATGCGGCGGATTATGCCGAAGAAGCCTATGATTATTATGACAAAGCGGAGAAGGGGATGGAGGAGGATGCCAAGGAGGCCAGGGAAAAAGCGAAGGAATTTCAGGAGAAGGCCATACAAAAGCGGAGAGAGGAGCAGGAGAAGCTGAATGAAAGGCTGGAGAAGCTGAAAGAGCCGGATACAGTGGAGGTAAGCGAAGAGGGAAAAGGAATGTTAGAAGAAAACCCGGATTTGGCCGGTTCCCTTTCTGGAGAGATAAAATCGGAGAATTCTACGGATATGGTCACTTACACAAAAGACGGAAGGGTAATTCCGGCGTTTCCCGGTGGGGAGAATATTGACATAGCAGTTACGGATTAAAATATGTGATAAAGAGACATGGCTGCAGTATCTGCCTGATACTGCAGCCATGTCCCTCTTTTCGAGATTTTGTGGAGAATCTCTGGTTTTTACTTATTTCTTTTTAAATTTTACCTTTGACGGTACTTTGTTCTTTAACAGCTTTTTGTATGCATTGTACTTTTTCTTGGGCACCTGGAACGTTGCATTTGATTTGATTCCCTTAAATGCACCGGAACCAACTTTCTTTAATACCGTAGATTTAATTGTCACTTTCTTTAATTTCTTACAATTTTGGAAGGCTTTCGTCCCTATGGTTTTTACTTTCTTGTCAAGGGTCACGGATGTGATTGACTTACATCCACGGAATGCATAGTTGCCGATTGTCTCAAGGCTTGCGCCTAACTTTAATGTTTTTAATCTTGTACAGCCGTCAAATGCACATTTGCCTATGGTTTTTACTTTTTTCGGAATTGTTATGGATGTAATTGCCGTACATTTCCGAAATGCATAATTGCCGATTGTCACAAGATTCGTATCTAACTTTACAGTTTTTAACTTTGTACAGTTGTCAAATGCGTTATTGCCGATAGTTTTTATATTTTTGCCCAAAGTAATTTTGGTCAGCTTTTTATTTTTCTGGAACGCTTTGTCCGCAATTTTTGTAACTTTGTATGTCACGCCTTCTAACGCAACCGTGGCTGGAATTGTGACGCTCTTTGCGTTTTTCGATGCAGGGGCTGTAAACTCAACTTCTGCCGCTCCTGCCTTTGACTTTGTTACTCTAAATTTTCCGGCTTTTGTTTTAAACTTTGTGCCGACGGACTTTGGCTTTTCAGTGCTTCCTGTTGAATTATCAAAATCTGCAGGTTTGTTGTACTGTTCAATCAATCTGGACAGATTCAGATAATCATTGTCCCATCTGGTATTTCTTGTGCTGTTGCCGTCTGGAGCGCCAGTCTTGGTAAATCCAGTATAGATTAATGTATCCACATATTGGTAAGGTCCTTCAATGTTTTTACATACGGCGTATCCGATACAGGAACGTCTCCATGTAGAAGATGCGCTGTAGTAGATCATCCATGCGCCAGTGGAACCGTCCGCCCACTTGTAATCTTTATTCCAGAATACATCCGGTGCCCAGACACCAAGGCGTCCGTCTGAACAGTCTCCGTCATTGTATCCTGCCCATTTGAATGTCTCTGCAAGATTGTTGATGATATCGCCGTAAATTGATTTCGTCTTCCAATCCCATGCGGCAGATCCCTCTACATTATAATCAGGGGTCATCTGCTCCCAGTTGATTAAGTTTTTCGATTTTGCATTGGCAAGGTGGGAACCGAATACATAGTATGTTCCATCTGTGCTCTTTACGATTGAGGGGTCATGGACAGATACGCGGTTGCCAGGATCTGCTGCGTAATGCTCTGTCACTTCTTCTTCTAACATATCTGCAAGCTCGTCTGTCTCTTCTGCCAGATCAGCTGCATCAGCCGCTTTTGCCTTTGCTTTTGCCTGACCGCCGGTTGTTGTATATAGGTTTTGTATATCACTGGCAGTCAAGGTTCCGTCATAGACAACCACATTGTCAAACATTGCATTTTCAATGTCCCGGTCAACCCATGGGGAACCGGAACCGATGCGGACATCGTCTGCTGTCTGAATCGTATTACTGCCCGTAAAGCATGCCGTCAGATCTCCTGTCTTAGAAGCGTCGAGCTGGCCGTCCAGCCAAATCTGGACTCCTGATGAATTAATGCTGTACGCTACATGATGCCACTTACTGTCCCTTATCGCATTGGAATGTGCCTCCTCATTGGTTGGCTCGTCAATGTATCCTCCGTTTGCATTGATACGGCCGATTAGGTTCACGCCAAGCCTGGTCATGGGATAAGTGCTGTTTTTCATGGCGTTAAACAATGCGCTGTGTTCAAAAATGTTCGGTTCACATTTTACCCACATGGCAACTGTAAAACCCTTCTCCTTAACATTTGCCAATGTAGCTGCCGGAAGTTTCAGGTAGTTTTGATTAAAAACTTCTGTTGGGCTTGTAATCTGAAGAACATTGCCCCGGGTATTGTCGCCTGAGGCTACAATATTTGCAGTTCCCTTTAATTCTGCCGCTTCGCTAAGGGTAGATCCTGCTTGAGCCGGTATCTGACCGTCTGCCGGGTTGCCGCTTACCGAATCAAAATCATATCCACAGATCACGGTGGGCTGGGACGGAACGGTAATGGTAAAAGTTTTTGTTTGGCTTTTCTCTCCTGACGTCATTGTTGCAGTCAGTGTTACCGTTACATCACTTGCCCCTCTGGTCACAACGCCGGTATTGGATAATGCGCCAGTATTGGAACTGCTCCATGCAATATCCACACCTTTTACTTTTGTGGGAAGGGTAATATTCTCATTTGCTACGGAAGGTATGGATTTGCCTAACTCAGCTTCAGCCAGCCCAATCTTTACCTCGTCTGTCAGCTTAAGGGCAGAACCCCAGAGAGATTCGTTATTATTGCCGATTGCCGTAAAGGTCATAACCGCACTCTTTTGTGCCGTTTCGTCCTGCTGTTCAAAGAATACTCCCTTAAATGTTACGCCGTCTGCTGTGATTGTCACATAATCATACCCCGGTCCCGGCTTCTTTGACCATGTACCTGTCATCTCGCCGGATACTGTTCCGCCCTGAGCCAAAGTAATGATCTTTGACTGGAGCATTTCGCCGTCGGAGGTTTTGCCGTGGTTGATTACCTCATAGTCCCCAAGCACCTTAGCATCGTCATAATGTCCGATCTTCTCATTCCGGTATTCATACACCGCAGTCACCGGCCAGTTATCTTCATTCAGGAACTGCTGGCGCACTCTCAGTTCATGGCGCTCTGTTTGATTTTCCGGCTCGTCAAATCTCTGGTGGAAGAAAAGATAACGGGAACTGTCGTCATCAATTAATGCGGAGTTGTGGCCTGCCGCACGGTAACCCGGCTGATTTAAGAACCGGTAATTGCCGATTAACTTCACACCATAGTCATTGCTGTTCTTACCGCTGTTTGCCGCATTGTTGCCCGCTGCGTCCAGATACGGGCCATAGACATTTTTCGAGCGGAACAGACGCATGTTATAACCGCCCTTTGCCGTCAGGCCGCCGTAGGTCTCATACAGCCAGTAATACCCTGTGGCAGGGTCGTAATCGATAAAAGGCGCTTCGCCGGATTCGTGATTGCCTCCCGCGATGTGCGTTCCAAAGTAACGATCCACCCTGTTGCCGCTTGTGGGCTCTACGCCATCCACTCCGGGATAGATAGCCTGTCCTGTTTCCTTGTCCACTTCCAGGATAAACAATCCACCCGACCATGAACCATACACCATGTACAGCTTATTGTCTGCACCGTAAAACATGGTTGGATCAATGGCATTTGGCGCTTTGCTGTTGTTCCAGTCTCCGTCTGCGGTAAACCATTCATCGCTGATTTCTTTGAAACCATTCCGCTCCAATGCCCCCCCCCGGTATTTTTCGGGGGTAACCGCCGCTTCTGCCGGAACGGCAGATGACACCAGCATGACTGCTGCCATAGCGCCTGTCAATACACGTAGAAACTTTTTCTTTTTCATCTTGCTCCTCCTTTAATTGTTAGTTTTAGTTCGAGTTTAGATTATTTTAAAATAATTTAAACTATTTTGAACTATTTAAAATATACAATTATAAATAAACAAAATCAAGGTGTTTTCGTTAGAATCTATAAATATCGTCGTTTTTCATAATTTTATTTGTCGTTTTTATACAAAACTTACAATTTGACTTTAAAATTATATCTGATAGGAGATGTGAGACAGGGCATGTTTGCTTTTTTATTACAATAGCTGCTGTTATGGTTGTGTGATGATAACCATACGTTTCGTTAGGGGTAATTGGGTAGAGAATAAAAATGGGCGGCAGGAAGATTTTTAAGTTTTCTTCCTGCCGCCATGAATATCAGAGACAAATGATACATAGGGTTGGTCCTTACGGTGCGCTCCAATTAGAAATTTGTTTTATTTTTTTTCAATTTCAGCCATCTTCATAGCCCGCACTTTTAAGGGAAGCCCAAAGAGGGTGATAAATCCTTCCGCATCGTGATGGTCATACAAATCCCCTGTGGTAAAGCTTGCCAGGGACTCGCTGTAGAGAGAGTAGGGGGAAGTGGTTCCGGCTTTTATAATATTGCCCTTGTAAAGCTTGAATTTTACTTCTCCGGTAACATACTGCTGGGTGGATTCCACAAATGCCTGGACAGCTTCACGGAGGGGCGTAAACCATTTTCCTTCGTAGACAATCTGGGCCATTTTATTTCCCATGTCTTTTTTCACTTCCATCGTTGCCCGGTCTAACACCAGTTCCTCTAACTGGTCATGGGCCTCCATGAGAATGGTTCCTCCGGGAGTCTCGTAAACGCCCCGGGATTTCATTCCAACCACACGGTTTTCCACGATATCCACGATGCCGATGCCGTGTTTGCCCCCAAGGGTATTTAACTCCCGGATGATATCGGAGACTTTCATTTTCTTGCCGTTTACGGAAGTGGGAACGCCTTTTTCAAAGGTCATGGTGACATATTCTCCCTCATCCGGAGCCTTTTCCGGGGAAACCCCAAGGACTAAGAGGTGGTCATAATTTGGCTCACATGCCGGGTCTTCAAGCTCTAAGCCCTCGTGGCTGATATGCCATAAGTTCCGGTCACGGCTGTAGCTGTTGTCCGCAGAGAAGGGAAGGTGGATGCCGTGAGCCTCGCAGTATGCAATTTCGGATTCCCTGGAATCCATGGTCCATTTGTCGTCACGCCATGCAGCGATAATCTTTAAATCGGGAGCCAGCGCTTTTATGCCGAGCTCAAAGCGGATTTGGTCATTTCCCTTTCCGGTGGCTCCGTGGCAGATTGCGGTAGCACCTTCTTTTCTTGCAACTTCTACCAGTCTCTTTGCAATGCCGGGACGTGCCATGGAAGTTCCCAGAAGATATTTGTTTTCATATACGGCGCTGGCCTGCACGCAGGGAACAATATAATCGTCGCAGAATTCCTCTGTGATATCCTCGATATATAATTTGCTGGCGCCGGAGAGTTTGGCCCGCTCCTCAAGGCCGTCTAATTCCTCGCCCTGTCCGCAGTCGATACAGCAGCAGATAACATCGTAATCGTAATTTTCTTTTAACCAGGGGATAATGGCAGTGGTGTCAAGTCCGCCGGAGTAAGCTAAAACAACTTTTTCTTTCATAGTAATTGCTTCCTTTCTTTCTGGGTATTATGTAGTGTTCCAAAAGAGAACATCTCGTATAAAAATTCACACAAACATAATATACAACAACTAAAATAAAAACACAACTATAAAAAGGCCAATCCGTAAAAACATGTATTCATTGATTATTTAAAAGGTGATATTTGTGGAATGTATGTTTGCTATGTGATACAATCAAGAGAATAAAAGCAATGCACGGCACGAGGGCCGGGAATGGAGGACATGGTATGAAATACAGGGAACTGGGAAAAACGGGATTAATGGTAAGCGAGATTGGTCTTGGCGGTGAATGGCTGGAGCGCCACAACACAGAGGAAGTAAAAGAAGTGATTGAGGTGTGTGAAAAACAGGGCATTAATATTTTAGACTGCTGGATGTCCGAGCCAAACGTACGTAGGAATATTGGCTTGGCCTTAAAGGGAAAGCGGGAAAAATGGGTCATCCAGGGGCATATCGGTTCCACATGGGAAGGGGGCCAGTATGTGAGAACCCGGGAACTTGCAAAAGTAAAACCGGCATTTGAGGACTTGCTTACGCGGATGCAGACGGATTATATAGATTTAGGCATGATTCATTTTGTGGATACGGAGGAGGAATATAAAAAGGCGGTTGAAGGCGAGTTTATGGAGTATGTGCGAAGTTTGAAAAGAGAGGGGAAAATCCGCCATATCGGCTTAAGTTCCCACAATCCTGCCATCGCAAAAATGGCGGCCTGCCAGGGAGAAATCGAGATGATACTCTTTAGCATTAACCCGGCCTTTGATATGCTGCCCCCTGTGACGGATTTGGAGGAATACTTTGCCGAACAGTACAATGAAAATTTAGGAGGAATCGCCCCGGAGAGGGAAGAGTTATATAAAATCTGTGAGACAAAGGGCGTGGGAATCACCGTGATGAAGGGATACGCAGGGGGACGGTTATTTCATGCGGAAACATCCCCTTTCCAAAGGGCCCTGACTCCTGTGCAGTGTATCCATTATGCATTAACCCGTCCTGGGGTGGCTGCTGTGATGGCGGGGTTTGACAATCCACAGCATGTATATGAGGCGGTGGCCTATGAGACTGCCACGGAGGAGGAAAAGGATTATGCCAGTGTATTGGCCTCGGCGCCAAAACACCCATATTCTATGGGACAGTGCACTTACTGCGGACACTGCGCCCCATGTCCTTCAAAGATAGATATTGCCATGGTGAATAAACTCTATGATCTGGCAGCCATGCACAGTGAAATCCCAGGTTCCTTGCGGGAGCATTACAGGCAGCTTAAAAAGGATGCATCAGACTGTATCCAGTGTAAGAGCTGCGAGAGCAGATGTCCCTTTCAGGTTTCCATTGCAGAGCGGATGAGGAGGACAAAAGAGCTGTTCCAATAAAAAATTGATGTTGCATATTATGTAAAGATAATGTATAATTATGCAATCAAACAGAAAGAGGGCAGTGAAGGCTCTTTACGAACCGGAAAAAATATACTATGATAGAAATAATGTATATCAGAAGATAAGGAAAATAGAAGAAAGAGGAGTGATGATAGTATGATCAAAGCGGGAATTATCGGGGCTACAGGATATGCAGGGGGAGAGCTGGTGCGCCTTCTTTTGGGACATAAAAATGTGGAAATCAAATGGTATGGTTCTAAAAGTTACATAGACAAAAAATATGCAGATGTGTATCAGAACATGTTTCAGATTGTGGAGGACACCTGTCTGGATGACAATATCAGTGAGCTGGCCCGTCAGGTGGATGTGATTTTTACAGCAACCCCCCAGGGATATTTGGCATCTATTTTGACAGAGGAAATTTTAAGCCAGGCAAAGGTGGTGGACTTAAGTGCGGATTACCGCATCAAAGATGTGAAAGTATACGAAGAGTGGTATAAGATGGAGCACAAATCCCCCCAGTTTATCGGGGAGGCGGTGTACGGACTCTGTGAAATAAACCGGGAAAAGGTAAAAGGGGCAAGGCTTGTGGCAAATCCGGGGTGCTACACCACATGTTCTATTTTAACGGCATACCCCCTGGTGAAAGAGGGGCTTATCGACGCAGATTCCATAATCATTGACGCGAAATCGGGAACTTCCGGGGCAGGCCGGGGTGCAAAGGTGCCAAACCTGTTCTGTGAGGTAAACGAAAATATGAAAGCCTACGGGGTGGCAGGCCACAGACATACCCCGGAAATTGAGGAGCAGCTTGGCTACGGGGCGGGCAGGGAAATCAAAGTGAGCTTTACCCCCCATCTTGTCCCCATGAACAGGGGGATTTTAGCCACAGAGTACGCAAATTTAAATAAGATAAAGAGAGCCGACGGCAGCGAGACCTATCCTTCCTATGAAGAAATTAAAGCTGCCTACGACAAATATTATGCCGGTGAGAAATTTGTCCGTGTGCTTGAAAAAGATGTGTGCCCGGAGACAAAATGGGTGGAAGGCAGCAACTATGTGGATGTGAATTTTAAAATAGACCAACGGTGCGGCAGAATTATTATGATGGGCGCATTGGATAATCTAGTGAAAGGGGCGGCCGGACAGGCGGTGCAGAATATGAACCTGCTTTTTGGCCAGAAGGAATCGGAAGGGCTGGAATTAGTCCCCATGTTCCCGTAAAACATATGGATAAGAAAAATTATAAGATTCGGAAAATGACAATGGAAGATTATGATCTGGTGTACGAACTGTGGATGAGCATCGACGGCTTTGGCATCCGAAGCATCGACGATTCCAGGGAAGGGGTGGAGCGTTTTTTAAAGCGAAACCCTTCCACCAGCGTGGTGGCGGAGGATAAGGGCAGGGTAGTGGGCGCCATTCTCTGCGGCCACGACGGCAGGCGGGGCTGTTTTTACCATGTGTGCGTCCATAAAGATTACAGGAAACAGGGAATCGGAAAGGCCATGGCGGTATTTGCCATGAGAGCCCTTAAAGAAGAGGAGATTAACAAAGTAAGCCTGATCGCCTTTACCAGCAATGAGGTGGGAAACAGGTTTTGGAGGAGCGCCGGGTTTACCTTCCGGGAAGATTTAAATTATTATGACTTTACTTTAAATGAGGGGAATATCACAAAATTTAACCACTTAAATTGATTTGGGAAAGGAGATAAAATGATCCTTTGTATTGCTAAAGCTCCATGCAGAGTCTGAGGAGACTGCATGGAGGAACAGCATGATGCTTTATCCTCAGGCTTTGCTTCTGTTTTGAATAATACGAAAAAAAGGAGCAAAGAAATGATAAAAATTAAGAAAAATGAATTATTGGAGCTTAAAAATTTTTTTATACTCTGGAGCACCCAGAGCATATCCCAGCTTGGCAGCAGCATTACAACTTTTGCATTGGCTTTATGGCTGTATGAAAAGACCGGTTCTTCTCTAAGCACAGCAGCCCTTACCATATGCTCTTATGCGCCATATGTATTAATGAGCATATTTGCCGGGGCATTGACAGACCGATTGGATAAGAGGAAGACAATGCTTGGCTGTGATATGTTTGCGGCAATGTGCACCGTGACTGTGCTTGTTTTATTCCGTACAAATAATTTAATGGTGTGGCATTTATACGTTTTAAATGTGATTTCAGGATTTATGAATACCCTCCAGCAGCCTGCTTCTGAAGTTGCCATGACCCTTATCATTCCAGAAAAGCACTATCAGAAGACAAGCGGGCTTTGCTCCGGGTCAAGGGCGCTGATATCCATCTTAAATCCTTTGATTGCCACGGCATTGTACGCATTGACAGGGCTAAACGGGGTGATCGCAGTTGACCTGGGAAGCTTTGCGGTTGCATTTTTGGCACTCTTGTTTTTTATCCGGATACCGGAAAATAAAAGCGATAAGGGAGAAAGCGTACTTCATCTTGCAAAAGAAGGGCTTATGTTTTTAAAAAGAAATCCGATGATTTTAACATTGATCCTATTTATGTCAGGGGTGAATCTGGTGGCTTCCGCCTTTGATGCGACACTGCCTGGCTATGTGCTTCCCAATCCTAAGGGCGGCTCCTCTGTCCTGGGGATTGTCACATCCTGCGCCGGCGCTGCCATGATGCTTGGCAGCCTGATAGTTTTGGTTCTGCCCAAACCCAAGGACCGGGTAAGGGTGATTTATCTTACCATGCTGTTTTCCCTGGGCACGGAGAATTTTTTGCTGGCCTTTTCCAGGGAGCCTGTACTATGGTGCATCGGCCAGGTGATTGGATGGATTCTTGTGCCTGTCATGAGTGCAAATCTGGATGTGATTTTAAGGACTTCCATTCCCGTAGAGCTGCAGGGGCGTGTGTATGCATGCCGCAACACCCTTCAATTTTTTACCATTCCCATCGGGTTGTTTTTGGGCGGTTTTATGGTAGACAATATATGCGAACCATTTATGGGAAAATATGGCGGAATATCCATTTTAAAGACACTTTTTGGCACAGGTAAAGGCTCCGGCGCGGCCCTTATGATGTTTGTGCTTGGCGTAGCCGGATGTGTGATTTGCATTGTCACAGGGAGGAAATTAAAGAAGTATCAGTATATCACGTAATTGGCCCACAGATTTGAGGCGGCCAATTCTTCGGCTGGCAGGAGAAGAGGAGGAGAGAGCGAATGAAAAAAAGTACAGTATATGGCTGTCTGGCAGCGGCTATGCTGTCTGTGTTGTTTACGGCAAAAGAATGTCAAGCGGCGGAGTGTGCAGAGAGCAAGGCAGCAAAATCAGCGGCAGAAGAGAGATATCATGCCATGGGGGATACGGAAAAAATCAGCGCCAGGAAAGCTGGGGAACCGGAGTCGCTGGATCATCCATATTATGAAACACATGTTTATGTGGCAGTACCTGGGGAATCCCTGGATAAGGTAAGGGAATGTTATTATACAAAGGCATTTGCGGACGCCCAAGGAAATAATATTACCTCACTGTTGGGAGCTGTGTATGTGGGACAGGAAACGTTAAATGGCGTGGAGGTGGTGCATTACCGCCATACAAGCCATGTGAGCCATTGCAAGTACGAAGGTATTCCAGGCCAACAAGAAGGATATAAGGATTTTGTGCTGCAGAATGACGCTCATGGGGTGGTAATTGGCGGAGATCTGGGGTGGAATTTTGAGGATGAGTTTGAAGCTGTGCCTACCGATGATTGGTTTACATACAAAGGAACAGAACCAATTTATATCAGATATGCATTTAAAGTTGCAAAAACCAACGGTGAAATACAGCCGGATGGCTATACAGTAAAATATGCGGGATGGGTAGGATTAAGAATGGACGGTGCCCCCAATGATAAGTACGAACGCTTGTGGGCAGTGGATCAGGAAGGGCTCTCCGGGGGTTCTGTCAAGGCCAATTTTAAAAACGGCGGTTATTATAATTGGGATCATTTCCGCAGTGTGGTTGATGAAGATGACGGGGAAAGGACTTATGAATGGGCTCGTTTTGACGTGACTTCCGGATATGTAACAGGTATATATGGCATTATGCATCGCCGGAATTGGTCTATGAATTCTGTGTGGGGATGGCATGTCGATGGAAACATTGAATTTAAAATAGAATATGCATCTGGTAAAACAGAACGGTTGAGATATTACCTGGATAATGCTGCTCCGGTGATCAAAAAGAGTTCCACGAAATCCGCCCAGGAAGCGGTTTATGAAGTGGAAGATGAAAATTTGAAAAAAGTAACTGTCGACGGGAAGGCAAAGAAGCTGAAAACTGGGGCAGAATCACTTTTTATAACTTTAAAAACTGGGACATATGTGATTGAGGCTTGGGACAAGGCAGGGAATGTTACGAAAAAAGAAGTCAGCATTGGGGGAAACTCTTCCACGAAGCCGTCAAAGACGAGCCTTATTTCAGCAAAGAGCAAAAAGAAAAATAGAATTATTGTAACATGGAAAAAGAGCAAAAATGCGGATGGTTACCAGCTGCAGTATGCCGTCAAAAAGGATTTTAGCAAAGGCAAGAAAACGATTCTGATTAAAAACGGAAAAACTGTCAGGTATGAAATAAAGAAATTAAAGTCAAAGAAATCCTATTATATCAGGATACGCTCTTATAAGACTGTAAAGAATACGAAAAAATATAGCGCCTGGAGTGCCAGAAAAGTGGTAAAAGTAAAATAAATCCTTGTCTGTGATACAGGAGGGGATGGGGGGAACAGGCAAAGCCGTAGTGTTGCATAGAGTATAAAAACTCTTATGCTATTATTGTAAGTTTTGTAATGGTATTGGGTGGATAGATAAAAAGAGCTTCCATCCGGTATATGAAAACAGAGGTTAAAATTTTATATGGGATTCAAAAACGGGGGGAAGGATATGACGTCTCCAATGCCCACGAGGATTTAAAAAAAAATGCTTCAGCAACTATTTAGTCAAATGATGAAGATGGTGTGGCCAGGTGGCTGAAAAAAAACTATCATGGATAGATTTTAGGATAGAGGATATGGATATTTTAGAGAAAGTGACAGAAAATTTTACCATGCGGAGCCGGGAAATTTTAGGTGACAATCTGGTGGGGATATATCTCCATGGTTCTGCCGCAATGGGTTGCTTTAACGAGAAAAAAAGTGATATTGATTTGTTGACTGTAGTGGACAGGTCAATTTCCAATGAAGAAAAACGCAAATATATGGATATGGCGGCAGCATTAAATGCAGATGCGCCGGAAAAAGGAATAGAATTCAGCATTGTGAAAAAGGAGGTATGCAGGCCCTTTCTTTATCCTACCCCTTTTGAATTACATTTTTCTGTGGCACATTTACCATGGTATCAGACAAATCCATGGGATTATATTGAGAAAATGAAGGGGACAGACAAAGATCTGGCGGCCCATGTTACCGTAATATGGCACAGGGGGAAGTGCCTTTGGGGAAAAGAGATAAAAGAGGTTTTTGGAGAGGTCAGCAAAGAATTTTATTTTGACAGTATATGGAATGACATAAAAAATGCGGAAGAAGAAATTACGGCAAATCCCACTTATATTATTCTAAATTTGTGCAGGGTGCTGGCATATAAAAAAGAGGGAATGATTCTGTCAAAACGGGAAGGGGGAAACTGGGGGATAGAAAATGTCCCTGGGAAGTACCGCAGCTTGATTTTGCAGGCGCTGGAGGAATATGTAAGGGACAGAAAAGGGAAGTGGGAGGAGAATTGCGCCCGGGAATATGCAGCATATATAATAGGGCAGATAAGGAATGACACGTGAAAATATTGTACACAGTCCGGAGAGGAAGACACAGTGAAGATAGGTATTATCCAAGCAAGTTCCCAGAAAAGCAAAAACAGGATTTTAGATAGATGCGTGAGAGATGCGGCGGGAGCGGAACATGAAGTTATTAATTTTGGCATATATGAGGATGATAAGAGGGAGTTCTCCTATATACAGGCGGCGGTTTGCGTTGGCCTGCTGTTGGAGAGCAAATCGGTGGATTTTGTAGTGACAGGCTGTTCCTCCGGTCAGGGTATGATGCTGGCATGTAATACATTGCCGGGAGTTCTCTGCGGGTATGTGGCGAATGTCTCAGACGCTTATCTTTTCGGCAGGATAAACAATGGGAATGCCGTTTCCTATCCTTTGGGCTTAAACTGGGGCTGGGGTGCGGAAATTAATCTCACGGAGACATTAAGGGCATTGTTTTCTACCCCCATGGGTATGGGATATCCAAAAGAGGAGGCCTGGCGGAAAATAAGGGACGCCGGATTATTAAAGGAGATGAACCGATTCGGAAAAGTGGATTTTGGGGACTTTGTGAGAAATTTAAGGGAACGGGAGGAAAAGCTGTCAAGGGATGCAATTTGGTATCCTCCTGTGTTTGAGTATGTGATGGAGCATGGGGTGGACAGGATAAAAGAAGTGATCATTTGTGAGGGACAAAAAAATGAATTTACTTGAAAACATAAAAAGATTTAAACCCCTAAATGAACAGGAGGCCTTTGATAAAGAACGGATGATTGCGTATATGGCCAAAAACCCAAATTATCTGAGCAGGAAGGACGATACAGCACATTTTACAGCTTCCATGTGGACGGTAAACAGGGAACGCACGAAAACGCTGATGGTATATCATAATATCTACAACTCATGGTCGTGGATTGGCGGCCATGCGGACGGAGAGGAAGATTTGTGTTCTGTTGCAATGCGTGAGCTGGAGGAGGAAACCGGGATTAGAAACGCTGTGCTGCTGAGCCCGGAAATATTCAGCCTGGAAATTTTAACAGTGGATGGGCATGTAAGGAAAGGGACTTATGTGCCCAGCCATTTGCATATGAATGTCACATATTTTGCCCAGGCGGATGAAGACCAGGAACTAATTGTGAATGATGCAGAAAATCAGGGGGTGAAGTGGCAGCCTTTGGAGGATGCCCTGAAAGTGTCAACGGAACCCTGGATGGTGGAGTGGGTATATAAAAAGCTGGTGGAGCGGAGTAGATTGTAACAGTAAGAGATTTTTATGCGCAGTGAGGAAGAAATGTATCGTCTGCTTTTGGAGACTGCCAAGGCAGACGACAGGGTTTTGGCGGAAATCCAGGATGCAGGGGAAATAAGGAGGAAAAACTATGTTTTGGGATAAAATATCCGGTTTATATGATTTTTTTGAAACAATATATAACGGCAGAGTTTACCGGGGACTTGGGGAGAGGGTGGCACAAGAAATCGGTCAGGATGATACCGTATTAGAATGTGCCTGCGGAACAGGTGCCATCAGCAGATATATTGCACCCAGGTGCAGACAGTTGATTGCAACGGATTTTTCAAAAGGAATGTTAAAACAGACTTGGAAAAAATGCAGAAAGTACAAGAATATAAAGATTAGACGTGCAGATATGACACACTTAAACTGCCGTGACAACAGATTTGACAAAGTAGTTGCAGGAAATGTCCTCCATTTGCTGGAAGAACCCTATGGGGCAGTAAAAGAATTGGAGCGGGTGTGCAGACCTGGGGGTAAAATCATTATTCCCACCTATATTAATGCCTCCAAGGGAGTGAACAAAAAAACTGTGGGCCTTTTGGAACTTGCAGGGGCAAATTTTAAGCGGCAGTTTGATATGGATTCCTACCGAAAATTTTTTGAGGATGCAGGGTATGAAAATGTGGAGTATTACATTGTTGACGGAAGGATGCCCTGTGCCTTGGCAGTGATTACAAAGCAATAAGGAGGAGACAGATTTTATCCGCCAGTGGTGGGAGAGCAATGATGATGTGACATTGATTACCCGTCCCAGACGCTTTGGGAAACCCTTAAGGCAGCGCTTTTTCAGTATAGAAGAAAAATGCTATGGGGTTTCCCTTATAGCGGAGGGAATAGAGCCGGATAGAATAAGAAAATACAGCTTTGCCCTTGAGGGGAAAACAGTTTTGATTGGGGATTCCTCTCTATTGACTAATTCCCTCCCAACTGCTAAAATTTGATTCGACAAATATATTATCAGAAAATACCTACAAGGTAATAAAATACAGAGAAATAAAGTAAGAGAGGAGAGCTTATGAAAAAGATAAACGGGGGCATTACCGCTCCAAAAGGTTTTTTGGCAGCAGATACTGCGGCGGAAATCAAATATAAAGAACGCCGTGACATGGCCATGATTTTCAGCGAACAGCCCTGCCGGGCTGCAGGGACTTTTACTAAAAATGTAGTAAAGGCAGCGCCGGTAAAATGGGACAGGGAAATCGTGGAGAGCAGCCCTTTTGCCCAGGCTGTTGTGGTGAATGCGGGAATTGCCAATGCATGTACCGGGGAGGAGGGCATGTCCTACTGCAGGGAGACGGCCAAAAAAGCGGGAGAATTATTAAATATTCCGGAGGATTCCGTTCTGGTGGCATCCACCGGAGTAATTGGAATGCAGCTTCCCATAGATAAAATCTGCAAGGGCATAGAGGATATGGTTCCCAAACTTTCCGGAACAAGAGAAGCCGCCCACACGGCAAGTCTTGCCATTATGACAACTGACACCCACGAGAAAGAAGTGGCTGTGGAGTTTGAGGTGGAAGGAGTGAAATGTACCATAGGAGGCATGTGCAAGGGTTCCGGCATGATTCACCCGGATATGTGTACCATGTTAAGCTTTGTCACCACGGATGCGGCTATCTCTAAAGAGCTGCTTACAGAGGCGTTAAAGGAAGATATTGTGGACACTTACAATATGATTTCCGTGGACGGGGATACCTCCACCAATGACACTGTGCTTCTCTTGGCAAACGGCATGGCGGGAAACCGGGAGATAAGGACGAGAGACGAGAGTTATACAGCATTTAAAGAGGCATTAAATTATATCAACACCACCCTGGCAAAAGAGATGGCAGGGGACGGGGAAGGGGCCACGGCACTTTTTGAGGTAAAAGTGGTGGGGGCAGAGAGCAAAGAGCAGGCCAGGGTTTTAAGCCGTTCCGCTGTCTCCTCCAACCTGGTAAAATCGGCTGTCTACGGACACGATGCCAACTGCGGCAGGATTCTCTGTGCCTTTGGATACTCCGGGGCGGAATTTGACCCGGAAAAAATTGATTTATTTTATGAGAGCGCAGCGGGAAAAATCCAGGTGGTAAAAGACGGGGCCGCTTTAAAATTTGATGAGGAACTGGCCGCAAGGATTTTATCAGAGCCGGTGGTCAGCGCCATTGCAGATTTTAAATCCGGGGAATCCACCGCCACAGCATGGGGATGTGATTTAACTTATGACTATATAAAGATAAATGCAGACTACCGTTCCTGACATTAGAAAATCAGAAAGAAGGATACAAAAATGGAAGAAGATACAATGAAACATATACTGGAAAAAGCGGAGGTGCTCATAGAGGCGCTGCCTTATATCCAGCGGTTTAACAGAAAAATAATCGTGGTAAAATACGGGGGAAGCGCTATGCTTGACGAAAATTTAAAACGTCAGGTCATAGAGGATGTGACCCTTTTAAAGCTGGTAGGTTTTAAGCCTATTATTGTCCACGGCGGGGGAAAAGACATCAGCAAGTGGGTGGAGAAATCCGGGATGGAGCCGGAATTTATTAACGGCCTTAGGAAAACAGACGCCGCCACCATGGAGATTGCGGAGATGGTGTTGAACAGAGTGAATAAGTCCCTGGTGCAGAAAGTCCAGGTTTTAGGCGTAAACGCCGTGGGTATCAGCGGGAAAGACGGCGGGCTTTTAAAGGTGGAGAAAAAATATTCTGACGGAAAAGATATTGGGTTTGTGGGGGAAATCAAAGAGGTGAATCCCAAGGTTTTATATGATTTGCTGGAAAAAGATTTCCTTCCCATTGTCTGCCCCATTGGAATGGACGACAAATTTGACACCTACAACATCAATGCGGACGATGCGGCCTGTGCCATTGCAAGGGCCATGAAAGCGGAAAAGCTGGCGTTTTTAACAGATATTGAAGGGGTGTACAAAGACCCTTCCGACAAGGCTTCCCTGATTTCCGAACTGCCCATCGCAGAGGCCAAGGAGCTGATTGCAGGGGGATATATCGGCGGGGGTATGCTGCCCAAACTAAATAATTGTATCGATGCCATGGAACACGGTGTTTCCAGAGTACATATTTTAGACGGGAGAATTCCCCATTGTCTGCTGCTTGAAATCTTTACCAATAAGGGTATCGGAACTGCTATTTTAGGGGAGAAAGAGGAGAGGTATTATCATGAATCGTGACGGGTACATACAGGAAGCGGAGAAAGACCTGCTTCACACTTACAACCGGTATGGGGTTGTATTAGAAAAGGGAAAGGATGTATATCTCTTTGACACTGAGGGGAAAAAGTATCTGGATTTTGCTGCGGGCATCGCCGTCTGTGCATTGGGATATGACAATGAAGAGTACAGCGAGGCATTAAAAAGGCAGGTGGATGATTTAATCCACACCTCCAATCTCTACTATAATGTTCCAACGATAAGGGCTGCGGAGAGAATAAAAAAGGCCAGCGGCATGGACCGGGTATTTTTTACCAACAGCGGAACAGAGGCCATAGAGGGGGCCATAAAAGCGGCAAAAAAATATGCCTATACAAGAGACGGCCATGCAGGCCATGAAATTATTGCTATGAACCACTCTTTTCACGGAAGGAGCCTGGGGGCGTTGTCTGTCACAGGAAACAGGCATTACCAGGAGCCCTTTGAACCATTGCTTCCAGGGGTTTGTTTTGCGGATTTCAACGACCTTAGCAGCGTAAAGACCTTGGTGACAGACAGGACCTGCGCCATTATTTTAGAGACTGTCCAAGGGGAAGGGGGAATTTATCCCGCATCCAAAGAATTTTTGGAAGGGGTGGCAAAACTCTGCAGGGAAAAGGATATTCTTTTGATTTTAGATGAAATCCAGTGTGGTATGGGCAGAACCGGAAAAATGTTTGCCTGGCAGCACTATGACGTAAAGCCGGATATTATGACAGCGGCAAAGGCGTTAGGCTGCGGCGTTCCCGTAGGGGCTTTCCTTATGACAGAGCGGGTGGCGGAAAAATCTCTGTGTCCGGGAGACCATGGCACAACCTACGGCGGCAATCCTTTGGTGGGGGCTGCAGTGGATAAGGTGCTTGAGATTATGGAGCGCGACAAACTGGCCGACCATGCAAAAGTTATGGGGGAATATCTGTGGAAATCCCTGGAGGGCTTGAAAGATAAATATGATTTTGTCATTGCCCACCGGGGAATAGGCCTGATGCAGGGGCTTAAGACAACCCTTCCTGTGGGAGAGGTTTCAAAGAAGGCTTTATCCAAAGGCCTTGTTTTAATCACGGCAGGCCAAGATGTGCTGCGCTTTGTACCTCCCCTTGTGATAGAAAAGAAAGACGTGGACGAGATGATAGAGATATTAACGGAAGTGTTTGAGGAAATGAAATAATGGATTCATCAAGAAAGAAAAAAGAGTTTTCTGTCTATCTTCTGCTTTTGTTTGGAACCGTTTTAATGATTAAGTCCCGCTATGGACAGTCAGAGAGTTTTGTGATTGAAAAACAGGAAGAATTGGGGACGCAGGAGACGGAAAGTCAGCCGGAGGATAAGGTGCAGAGGACTTATGAGCCGGGAGAAGAAATTACTTTATGGTTTTACGGGCCGGAGAACAAAGAATTTTTTGAAAACTGTGCAGACTCCTTCCAGGAGGAGACAGGGGTTTTGGTGAAGGTAAAAGAGCAGCAGTCCTTCAACTATTTTTCCGGGGTTTACGAAGCCTCTAAATCCGGGGAACTTACGCCGGATGTATACCTTTTGCCGGGAGAGCAGTTAGAGCAGGCGTATTACACCCAGATATTGGCGGAAAATCAGGTTAGCTTTCCGGAAGATTGTGCCGAAATGGCGGCTAATACATGCAGTTTTTTAGATGACGGAAAATATTACGGCTATCCCCTTTATTTTAACACCAGCGTGTTCGCTTACCGCAAAGACTATTTTGAGACGGCGCCGGCCTCCATTCAGGAGATTATAGACTATTCCCTGGAGCATGAGCCTGGGGAAGGGGTGGAGAAGCTTTTGGAGTGGGACCTGTCTGACCCCCGGTGCAACTACGCCTTTTTGGGCAGCGGCATTACTTTTTCCAAAGAGGAGGGGTGTGTGTACCCCGCATATGAGGAGGAGGTATATGAAAACTGCAAAACTTTTTTCGGTAACCTTACCGCAGTGATTGCCCTGGATGAGGAGGAACCTGGCAGCAGGAAAGTGGCGGAGGATTTTGCCGGGGGCAGGACGGTGGCAGCTCTGCTCTCCCCAGAGGAGTTAGGAGAGCTGGAAGAAAACTGGGGGGTGGAGAAGCTTCCAAAATTAAACGATGAACTTTCCATGTGCCCGGTATCGGAGACAACGGTGCTCTGCGTTAACGGCGTGACGGAACATGCCGGTGCGGCACAGGATTTTGCCGCTTACGCATCCTCACTTTCCTGGGAAGAAAAGCTTTCGGATATGACAGGACATTTCCCGGTGATAAAAACCGCCTTAAAAGGAGGGCTTCAGGAGACTGCCTTTTTGCAGTATGAGGAGGGCAGAAAAAAGCCTCAGGGATTAAATGTCACAGATTTCTGGGTAAAATTCCAGAGTCAGGCCCTTAAGGTGTGGCATGACTCTGAGTAAACAGAGATATAAAATGAATATATATATTAAAGATCGGCAATCATATAATAAAGAGTGAAAATCCATACCCTGCAATTTTGCAGGGTATTTTGTTTGAACAGACAGTCACATATTTTCAGGTGCAGGGATACAATGGTGATATTAACCAAAAATCAGTTGGTAAAATTATGAAAAACCACAAAATATCCAATGAAAGATGAAAAAGGTATTGCTTTTTTTGAAAAACATGTTATAGTAAATATATCAACTGAAAACGTTACCGGAAACGTTACAGGAAACGTTTTCAGAAATAAAAATATTTGATTCACTATTAAGTAGGAGGATGAAAAATGAAGAAAAAGAGCGTAGCAACATTATTATTACTTTCCATGGCAGCAAGCTTATTTGCAGGATGTGGAAACGGAGGAAATGATTCCGCAGCAGATGCAAATAAAACAGACAGTGCAAGCAATGCGGCACCTTCAACTGAGGCGGCAGATACAGGAGACGACGCAGCAGCTCCTGCAGCAAGCGGAGACGGAGCAGTTTACTATCTTAACTTTAAACCGGAGCAGGATCAGCAGTGGCAGGATCTTGCAAAAGCTTACACAGACGAGACAGGCGTTCCTGTAACAGTTGTAACAGCAGCTTCCGGAACATATGAGTCTACATTAAAGTCTGAAATGGCTAAGACAGAAGCTCCTACCTTATTCCAGGTGAACGGACCGGTGGGACTGGCATCTTGGAAAGATTACTGCTTAGATTTAAAAGACACAGACCTTTACTCTCATGTAAAGAGCGATGACTTCGTATTAAAAGACGGAGATGCCGTACAGGGTATCGCTTATGTTATTGAGACATACGGCCTTATCTACAACAAGACAGTACTTGATGCATACTGCAAGATGGACGGCGCAAAAGTAGATTCCATCGACAAAATCAACAACTTTGCAACATTAAAAGAAGTGGCAGACGACATTCAGTCACGTCTTGCAGAGGTAAGCGAGGCAGCAGGCCCTGATTACAATCTGGCTGGTGCATTCTCCTCCGCAGGAATGGATTCCTCTTCTGACTGGAGATTTAAAACTCACCTTGCAAACCTTCCAATCTACTATGAGTACAAAGATAAAGGAATCGGTGAGACAGATGCCATCGAAGGAACATATCTTGACCAGTACAAACAAATTTTTGACTTATACATCAACGATGCAACCTGCGAGCCTGCTATGATTGCAACAAAGACAGGGGATGACTCCACTGCTGAATTTGCTTTAGGCGAGGCAGTATTCTACCAGAACGGTACATGGGCTTACCAGAACATCATCGACGCTGGATTACTTACAGATGATGACCTTGGCATGATGCCAATCTACATCGGCGCTCCCGGCGAGGAGAACCAGGGACTTTGTACAGGATCTGAGAACTACTGGTGTATCAACAAGAACGCTTCCGAAGCAGACATCAAGGCGACAGAAGATTTCTTAAACTGGGTTGTTACAAGCGACACAGGCCGGGACAGCATTGCAAACCAGATGGGATTCGTAACACCATTTGATACTTTTGACGATGGATATACACCTGCAAACGTATTGGTAGACGCTTCTAATGCATCTATTGATGCAGGCCAGACTCAAGTATCCTGGAACTTCTCTACCATTCCTTCTGAGGGATGGAAAGACGGTGTGGGCGCAGCTTTAACAGAGTACGCACAGGGCACCGGCGAATGGGATGCTGTTAAGACCGCATTTATTGACGGATGGAAAACAGAGTACGAAGCTACTCATAATTAAGAATTAACCTGAAGGTGGTTTTACTTTAGAAACGTATTGTCAGGGATTTTGCGGAGGCGGGAATACCCGCCTCCTATATAGAAAGAAAGGAAAATAATTATGGATAAGGCGATTAAGAGATATTTTCCCCTTTTTGCATTACCGACTTTGGTGGCATTTACAATAGGATTCATAGTTCCTTTTGCTATGGGTATCTACTTATCATTTTGTAAATTTACAACTGTAACAGATGCAAAGTTTGTGGGACTGAGCAATTATGCAAAAGCTTTTACAGATGGTACATTCGGTCATTCCCTTTGGTATACTGCATTATTTACGATTGTTTCGGTATTATTGATAAATGTTTTGGCATTTGCCATTGCGATGCTTTTAACAAAGGGAATTAGAGGAACAAACATGTTCCGTACCGTATTCTTTATGCCGAACTTAATCGGTGGTATCGTGTTAGGTTATATCTGGCAGCTTATTTTAAACGGTATCCTGGCTAACTTCGGAAGAACTCTGGTATACAGCGCTACATATGGATTCTGGGGTCTGGTTATCCTTATGTGCTGGCAGCAGATAGGTTATATGATGATTATCTATATTGCCGGTATTCAGAATATTCCAGGAGAATTGATTGAAGCGGCAAAAATCGACGGAGCGACAGCTCCCCAGGTACTGACGAACGTAACACTTCCCATGGTAATGCCATCCATTACCGTGTGTACATTTTTAACTTTAACCAATGGATTTAAACTCTTCGACCAGAACTTAGCACTTACAAACGGTGCTCCTTCTGATATGTCCCAGATGATGGCGTTAAATATTTATGACACATTCTATACCAGACAGGGATTTGAAGGCGTAGGTCAGGCAAAAGCAGTTGTATTCTTTATCATTGTGGCAGTTATCGCAGTTGGACAGAATGTCCTCACCAGAAGTAAGGAGGTGCAGCAGTAATGGCAAAAAATCCAGATAATCAGGTTAGCGCGGTGAGAAAAACAAAACACGGCACAGCTTTAACTATCTTTTTTACCCTGTTGTCCATTGTTTATGTAATGCCTATTATCATTGTTGTGATGAACTCTTTTAAGAGAAAAGCTTATGTAAACCGTTATCCTTTCAAAATTGGTACGGGCAAGATGTTTGTAGGCCTTGAGAACTATGTGGAAGGTATTAAGAAAACAGAATTTTTCAACGCTTTCGGATACTCCTTGTTTATCACAGTATGTTCCGTGGCAGTGATTATCCTCTGCACATCCATGTGTGCATGGTATATTACAAGGGTGCAGACACCATTTACAAAGGCTATGTATATGTTATGTCTCTTTTCCATGATTGTACCTTTCCAGATGGTAATGTTTACACTTTCTAAAATTGCAAATATGTTGCATTTGTCTAATCCTGTTGGTATAATATTAGTATATTTGGGATTTGGGGCAGGATTGGCGGTGTTTATGTTTACCGGATTTGTAAAGAGTATCCCACTGGAAATTGAGGAGGCGGCTATGATTGACGGATGTACACCGATTCAGACATATTTCCAGGTGGTATTCCCAATCTTAAAACCAACTGCAATTACCGTGGCAATTTTGCAGGCTATGTGGATTTGGAACGATTACCTTCTTCCATATCTGGTATTGGATATTAAGAAATACAAGACAATTCCCATTGCGGTACAGTACTTAAAAGGCGGTTACGGCTCTATTGACTGGGGCGCTATGATGGCTATGCTGGTTTTGGCAATTATTCCCATTATTATATTTTATATTGCCTGCCAGAAGTATATTATCGAGGGTGTTGTAGCCGGAGCAGTAAAAGGTTAATAATGTTATGCAGTTAAAAAATGCGCCTCCCAGACCATAAAGGTTTCGGAGGCGCAATTAAATACAGGCAGGTATAGGCGAATGGTGACAATCAAAGATATTGCAAGGGAGTCGGGGTATTCCGTAAGCACGGTATCCCGGGTCTTAAATAACAGGAGAGATGTGAGTCCTGTGGCAAAAAAGAAAATTGAGCAGGTGGTGGCGGATTATAATTTTGTCCCCAACAATAATGCAAAACATTTAAAGCAGATGGGAAGCAAGACGGTTGTCATTCTGGTAAAAGGTAACGGAAATATGCTGTTTGCAAACATTGTGGAAGAGATTCAGTGTATGGTTCAGCGGACCCAGTATACCCCTGTGGTGACATATTTGGACGAAAGTGAGGATGAAGTGCAGCATGCCATCCGGATTAGCCGGGAGAGAAAACCCATGGGAATTCTGTTTTTGGGCGGAGCGCCGGATAATTTTAAACGGGAGTTTGACCAGGTGGGCATCCCTTCTGTACTGGTGACAAACCAGGGTAAAAATTTCGGCGTGGAAAATCTGGCCAGCGTGGCCACAGATGACGTGGCTGCGGCGGAATGTGCGGTGGATTACCTCTTTACAAATGGACATAAAAAAATTGGGATTATCGGGGGAGACCTTTCTTTTTCTTATACCAGCAGACAGAGGTATAAAGGTTGTATTCAAAGTTTTGAGAAACACAAGATGGTTTTTGATGAGTTACATAATTATTCTGGTGCCAGATTCAGTTTTGAAGGCGCATATCAGGCGATGGTAAACTTGATGGAAAAAAAGCCGGATCTTACGGCGGTGTTTGCCATGAGCGATGTGATGGCCATCGGAGCGGCCCGGGCATTAAAGGATATGGGGAAAAGAGTACCGGAGGATATTTCCGTGATTGGGTTTGACGGAATCACATTGGCGGATTATTATAATCCAAAGCTTTCTACCATCAGACAGCAGTATAAGCTTTTGGCCAGGCGCAGTGTGGAAATGCTGTTCCACATGGTGGATTTTGCAGATGATCCCATTCATGAGGTAATACCCTTTGAACTTGTTACAGGTGAGAGTGTGAGAACTATTTAAACTGACAAACAGGAAAGTTTGCCAATAACGTTGACTCACGAGCGTCGTTATTTTGAACAATATGGCAATTTCTATCCCTCGTGAGTATCATTGATTTAGATTAGGAGAATAGAGCGTATGAGAACAAGTGGAATATTGATGCATATTTCCTCCCTTCCCTCCGAATATGGAATCGGAACGATGGGGAAAGAAGCCAGGAAGTTTGTGGATTTTCTTGTGAAGGCGGGCCAGACTTACTGGCAGATACTGCCTATCTGTCCCACCAGCTACGGAGATTCCCCCTATCAGTCTTTTTCCAGCCTTGCGGGAAATCCATATTTTATTGATTTGGAAATTCTCTGCAAGGAGAAACTGCTCACGGAAAAAGAGTGTAAATCTTACAAATGGGGGAGTAAGAGGACAGAGGTGGATTACGGTATTATGTATGAAAACCGCTATGACCTTCTGAAAAAAGCTTTTGAGCGCTTCATGAAGAGAGTTCCCAGAGATTTTGACGCATTTTGTGAACAGGAAAAACACTGGCTGGAGGACTATGTGCTGTTTATGGCTTTAAAGGATGCCAACGACGGCGCAGCCTGGTCAGAGTGGGATAAGGCGTACCGTTTCCGGGAAGAGGCAGCCATAAAGGATGCCAGGGAGACTTATGCCCAGGAGATGCAGTTTTACAGAATGCTTCAGTACCTGTTTTTCAAACAGTGGCGCAGCTTAAAAGAGTATGCCAACAAGAAGGGTATCAAAATTATCGGAGACGTGCCCATCTATGTGGCAGGGGACAGTGCGGATGTGTGGGCAAACCCCGGACAGTTTTATTTGGATTCGGATTTAAATCCCATTGAGGTGGCAGGATGCCCGCCGGATGCATTTTCCGCAGACGGCCAGCTGTGGGGAAATCCGCTGTTCCGCTGGGATGTGATGAGAGAGGACGGATATGCCTGGTGGACGAACCGCATCAAGGCCATGTCGGAGCTTTACGACATAGTGCGCATCGACCATTTCCGTGGCTTTGATTCCTACTATGCCATTCCGGCACAGGACGATACCGCAAGAAACGGAAAGTGGAAAGAGGGTCCCGGCATGGAGCTCTTTGAAGTTTTGGAGGAAAAACTGGGGAAATTAAATATCATTGTGGAGGATTTGGGTTTTTTGACCCCCTCCGTGTTGAAATTAGTGAAGGACTCCGGATTCCCTGGGATGAAGCTGGTTCAGTTTGCCTTTGACACCAGGGAGGAGAGCGATTACCTTCCCCACAATTACCAGAGCCACAGCGTGGTCTACACGGGAACCCACGACAATGACACGATTCTTGGATGGATGAAAACGGCGCCCAGGGAGAGCGTGAACTTTGCAAAACGATATTTTAACCTGACTCAGGAGGAAGGCTATAACTGGGGCATGATGCGGGGGGCATGGGCAAGTGTCAGCGACCTTGCGGTTGTGCCTATGCAGGATCTTTTGGGACTGGGCAGCAAAGCCAGAATGAATACCCCGTCCACTTTGGGATGCAACTGGAAATGGCGGGCAAAGCCCGATGCCATTACCCCCCAGCTTGCAGGGAAGGTGCGGAAATATATGAAGACCTACGGCAGAGAGCGTGTGGATGAGAAGAAAAAGTTAAAGGATGCTTTGGATGTGGAAAATAATAGCGCCGGGGAGACAGAAAATTAGGATATAGGGAGAAAATTCCGAAATCCCATATGGGATTTCGGAATTTTTGACGTTACAGGATTTTAGATTATTGACAATAGGATAATGAAACTTTATGATAAAAGCAAGAATATAATACATACAGGAGAGAAAAATGAATAAGAAAAAATTATCTACGGCAGTTAGCAGAATAATAGAAATTATTGAATTAATTTTTGGCTGTATTTGGATATTTATTTTTGGGGGGAGTGCATTAATATGTACCTTTGATTACAACGAGTCTGGCATAGCTATAATAATTATTATGTGGGTGATTGTTTTACTCGGGGTAATAGTTATTCTTGATTCCAGGCGGAGAAAAAAGAGACGTTTGGAGAGGGAAAAGCGGGAGAAGTGGGAAGCTCAACGGAAAATGAATGTAAATGCTTCAAAAGTATTTGAAGAAATGGCAGCAGTTACCACTGTAATGGGAGATATGATACAGAAGAGCTTTTCTACTGTAAATCAAGGGACCCAGGGACAGGATTCTAATAGGAAGCAGACGGATATGGGCAGTGATGTGCAGGGAAAGGTGATTACCTGTACCTGTCCGCACTGCGGCGGAATCAACCATATTCAGGCAGGTAAGACAGAGGCCTGTGAGTATTGCGGTTCTGTGATAAAGGCTTAAGTGGAGTTTATGGCAGCATTACGTTTTTTAGATTCCTATATTGAATTATCCTATAAAGTCGAGTATAATGTTTATTATATATGGTTATGTATTAGAGAAAATGGGATGATTGGGAGGTAAGAATATAGTATGAAACGAAAGATACTATTAAGTGGGAGCAACCGGACGCTGATGAATGATTTTTTTACTCAGATGGAATTTACCTTTGAGTGCATGATTACTTCAGAGCGTTGGGATGATGCCCAGTGTCATGTCAAGTATTTTCAGCCGGATTTAATGGTTTTCTGCCTGTGGAAAGAGACAAAGAGTTCTTTAAACAATGCGGCCAGGCTGAAATTCGTACTTTCAGATAAAGATATTCCTGTGGTGCTTATTGGGGATAAACAGGACTGCGCAGATTTTAAGCGGACAGCACCGGGAATGTCCCAGGAAGAAATCTACCGTCCCATTCCCATTAAAGATATTGAGAGCAGGCTGGTAAGTTTTTTAGACAAGAGGGACAGACAGAAGAAGATTATGGAGGATGCCGTGCGGGCGGCGGAGGAAGAACGTACCAAAAAGCAGGCAGAGGCCATGATGGATGAATTTGTCTTTGATATTCCCCAGATGGCAATTCCTGCCACAATGATGCCGGAGGAGCCCAAGGGGCCGGAAGAGCCAAAGCATATTCTGATTGTGGATGACGATGCCAGTATGCTTCGGATGATGAAAAATTATCTGAGTGAGGATTACCAGGTGGCAACCGCCATCAGCGGAAAGGTAGCTTTAAAGTTTTTAGAGACAAGGCACACGGATTTGGTGCTTTTAGATTACGAGATGCCAGGGGAGAACGGTGCGGATGTGCTCTCGGAAATCCGCAGTAATCCCCAGTTGAAAGACCTTCCTGTTATCTTTTTGACAGGTGTGACGGACAGGGGAAAAATTGAACAGGTGCTCAGCAACAATATTCAGGGCTATCTTTTAAAGCCTATCAATGTGGAAAGGCTTTCGGATACGATTGTGGGGTTGCTGGAGTAAGAAATTGAGGTGGGCATATGGAAAATGAATTATATCTCACGGATTTGATTGATCAGGAAGTACTGCAGCGGATTCAGGATGCTTTTTCCGATATGACAGGGATGGCGGCAAACACCACGGATAAGAACGGAGTTTCTGTGACAAGACGCTCCGGTTTTTCAGATTTTTGTTTAAAGTATACCAGACAGTCGGAACTTGGCTGCCGCAGGTGCGAGTACTGCAATAAGCGGGGGGCTGAGATTGCCATGGAAAAAGGTAATTTCAGTACATATATCTGCCATGCAGGGCTGGTGGACTATGCGGCTCCCATTATTGCCAGAGGTCAGTTAGTGGGGAGTTTTATCGGTGGCCAGGTGCTTCTCCATGAGTTGGATGAGGCAAGGGTGCGGAAACTGGCCGCCGAATTAAAAATAGACCCGGATGAATATGTTGTGGCTGCCAAAAAACTTCCGGTACTGGAGAAGGGTAAGATTGAGAAGGCAGCAAGTTTTCTTTCCGTACTGGCATCGATTCTATCAGAAATGGCGTATACCAAACATCAACTGATGGTGGGCAATTCCGAGGTGGAGCGGGCCATTAAGATGAAATCGGACTTTTTGGCCAATATGAGCCATGAAATCAGAACCCCCATGAATGCGGTGATTGGTATGGCGGAGATGGCTTTAAGGGAGGATCTTCCCTCTGCGGCCAGGGAATATATTTCCCAGATTAAATCTTCCGGCCAGACCCTTTTAACCATTGTAAATGATATTTTGGATTTCTCTAAGATAGAGTCCGGAAAACTGAGTATTGTGGAGGAAGAGTATGAACCTATCTCCATTATCAATGATGTCATCAGTATGATTCTAAACCGTATCGGAAATAAAAACCTGGAGTTAACCCTGGATATCCCCCTGGAACTGCCCTATGAACTTTACGGGGACAGTAACAGGATTAAACAGATTATAGTTAATTTAATGAACAATGCAGTAAAATTCACGGCAGGAGGAGAAGTTCATTTAAGTGTGGAGTGCGAGCCTATTGACGAGGAGACGGTTCTTTTAAAAATGGCTGTCTCCGACACGGGCCAGGGAATAAAGAAAGCTGATTTGGGCAAACTATTCCAGTCTTTCCAGCAGGTGGACAGCAAGCGGAACCGGAATGTGGAAGGCACAGGGCTTGGCCTTGCAATTTCCAAACAACTGCTCACACTGATGGGGGGAAATATCAGCGTGGAGAGCGTGTATGAAAAAGGCAGCACTTTCCGTTTTGAGCTTCCCTCAAAAATTGTTACCCGCAAGCCCTCCATTCCCCAGGTGGAAGAGACTATGACGGTGGGGAATTTAGTGGCAAATACCTATATACGCCAGCAGTTAAAGAGAGATTGTGAGAAATTTGGCGCCGGATACAAGGAACTAACCCCGGACCAGCTTGAGGAGAGCAGCATTCAATTCCTGTTTATGGAAAAACCTCAGTTTTCCGATAAAGTGGAAAGTTTTCTTCAGAGCCATCCGGAAGTGACAGGTGTGCTTTTGGTAAAATATAATGACAGGATACAGCCCAGTTTGAACAATATCCGGGTGGTATCAAAGCCCATATACTCATTGAATCTCTCAGCCATTTTAAGCGGCCAGGATGTGTTTGAGGTTCAGGAAGGCATTCTGGCGGATGACGTGAATTTTGTGGCGCCGGATGCCCAGATTCTTATTGTGGATGATAATGCCATTAACCTTACGGTGGCGGAGGGGCTTTTGGAGCCTCTGCGGATGAAGATTGACACTGCCCTAAGCGGTAAAGAGGCCATTTCCCTGATTTCCGGAAAGCATTACGATTTGGTGTTTATGGACCATATGATGCCGGAGGTTGACGGGGTGGAGACTACCCACATTATAAGAAGGTTTTATGACGATTACAAAGATGTGCCCATTATTGCCCTTACTGCAAATGCCGTTGGGGGCACAAAAGAGATGCTGGTGGGGGAGGGCATGAATGATTTTGTGCCGAAACCCATTGAGATGCGGGTGATTTGCGCCAAGCTAAAACAGTGGCTTCCCCCGGAAAAGATTAAGAGACGGGAGGAAGGGGATTTAATTGCCGAAAAGCAGGAGGAGGGCGAAGATGGGCCGGATATTGAAATTGAAGGACTGGATGTGAATGCGGCCCTTTCCCTTGTGGGAAGCAAGAAACTCTTCTTTGCAGTGCTTAAGGACTATTATCTGGCCATTGACAAAAAGAGCACTTTGATAAAGGAATACGAAACCCAGGAAAAGATAAAGGAATATACCATAGAAGTCCATGCCCTAAAGAGTGCCTCCCGGCAGATAGGGGCAATGGAGCTGGCCCAGAAGGCAGAGCGTATGGAGTCTGCAGGAAATGCCGGGGATATTCTTTTGATTCACCAGTTTACAGACGAGGTGGTGAGTTATTACCGCTGGTATAAAAACATTCTGGCGCCTTATTTTGAGGTGCCGGAAGAAGATGTGGAGAGCGGCTTAGAGTTCACCCAGGAAATATTACAGGAGCAGGCGGCAAAGATGCGGGAGGCATTGGAAGAGTTAGACAGTGACAAGATGGAGGAAGTGGTTACAGAACTGGCAAAATACAGCCTTAAGGATAATCACAAAGGACTCTATGAACACTTAAAAAGTGCGGTGCAGGATATTGACACGGAATCCTGTGAGGCGATTATGGACGCCTGGACGAAAATACAGTGGTAGAAGGAGTAGGCAAGAGAATGCGGAAAACAAAAATAGTGTGTACACTTGGACCGGCTACAGATAAAGGGGATGTTTTAGAACAGCTCATTGCTGGCGGCATGAATGTGGCAAGGCTTAATTTTTCCCACGGGGATTACAACGAGCACAAAGCCAGGATGGATAAGGTGAAGGAGCTTCGGAAAAAGTACAATACACAGACGGCGATTATGCTGGACACCAAAGGGCCGGAAATCCGGCTGGGTCTTTTTGGGCAGGGGGAGGTAATCTTAAAAGAGGATCAAAAGTTTACGCTCTACTGCACAGAGCATCCCGGTAATGAGGAGGGTGTCTCTATCACGTACCAGGAGTTATACCAGGATGTGGCAGAGGGGACGACAATTCTCATTGACGACGGCCTGGTGGAGATGCAGGTGGATGAGATAAAAGACAAGGCCATTGTCTGCACCGTGAAAAATGGGGGAAAAGTTTCCGGGCGCAAAGGGGTGAACGTGCCCAATGTAAAATTATCCATGCCCTTTTTAAGTGAAAAGGATAAGGAAGATATTCTCTTTGGCATACAGGAGGATGTGGATTTTATAGCAGCTTCCTTTGTGCGCAGGGCGGATGACATCCACAAAATGCGGAAGTATTTAAATGACCACGGCGGTTATGACATCCATATTATAGCTAAAATAGAAAATATGGAAGGTGTTTTGAACATTGACGATATTCTGGAAGCTGCCGAGGGAGTGATGGTGGCAAGAGGAGACATGGGAGTGGAGATTCCCTATGAAGAGGTTCCGGTCATCCAGAAAATGATTATAAAAAAAGGAGTTAATTTGGGGAAACAGATTATCACTGCAACCCAGATGTTAGACTCCATGATGAAAAATCCCAGGCCAACCAGGGCGGAAACCACAGACGTGGCAAATGCCATTTACGACGGCACCGGGGCGATTATGCTCTCCGGGGAGACTGCTGCCGGGCTGTATCCCGTGGAGTCCCTTCTTACCATGATAAAAATTGCAGACAGGACGGAACAGGATATCGATTACCGTAAGCGCTTCTTTTCCAGGGAGAGGATAGCGAATCCTGATGTGACGGATGCTATCTGCCATGCCACATGTACCACAGCCCTGGACTTAAACGCCAAGGCTATTGTAACCGTGACGAAGAGCGGGCATTCTGCCAGGAATATAGCAAAATACTGTCCTGCATGTGACATTATCTGCGGAGCTATGGATGAGAAAGTGGCAAGGCAGATTAGTATGGTGTGGGGCACTGCCTCTGTCATTTTGGAAAAGCAGAGGGATGTCTTTGATTTATTTGACCATGCCATAGAAAAAGCGGAGGAAGAAGGGTTCCTTTCCAAAGGGGATATGACGGTGATTACCTCCGGGGTTCCCATCGGCGTGTCGGGAACCACCAATATGATTAAAGTACAGGAAGTATAAAGATGGAATAAAAAAAATCCCTTTTCATACAATGTAGAAAGGTACGTTTAGCAGCGTTCAGGTACTACATTGCAGGAAAGGGGTATTTTTATGGAAATGTCAGCAGTAAATCAGGATAAAGAATTTCATCTTTACCGTGATATACAGGAAAGAACAGACGGGGAAATTTATATCGGCGTGGTAGGGCCGGTGCGGACGGGAAAATCTACTTTTATCAAACGTTTTATGGACATTATGGTGCTTCCCTTTATGGAGGATGAAAATGTGAAGGCCAGAACTGTGGATGAACTGCCCCAGTCGGCCCAGGGAAAAACCATAATGACCACGGAACCGAAGTTTATACCAAAGGATGCGGCTCAGATTCGTTTGGAAGGGGATACGGAGGTAAAAGTCCGCCTGATTGACTGTGTGGGTTACATGGTGGAGGGAGCCTCCGGGCATATGGAGGGGAACAATAAGCGCATGGTGAAGACGCCGTGGTTTGACTATGAGATTCCCTTTGTGGATGCGGCTTCCATCGGAACCCAGAAAGTTATCAAGGAACATTCCACCATTGGAATTGTGGTGACGGCGGACGGCTCCTTTGGGGAACTCACCAGGGAAAATTATATTCCTGGGGAAGAAAAAACCGTGGAGGAATTGAAATCTATAGGCAAACCCTTTGTGATTGTGCTGAATTCTGAAAAACCTTTCAGCGAGGAGACAGGGAGACTGGTGCAGAAGATGAAAGAAAAATACGGGACTCCTGTGATTCCGGTGAACTGCCAACAGCTTCGGAAAGACGATATCGGAAAAATATTGGAGAGCATTCTCTATGAATTCCCCATTGTAAAAATGGAATTTTACATTCCAAAGTGGGCGGAGATGCTTCCCATGGACAACAGGATGAAGCAGAGTATGGTGGAGACAGCCAGAAATATTTTAAGTTCCGTCACCCAGGCAAAGGACATCAGCGGCATTGGAAAGCCGGAGGATGCAGAGTACATATCCGATATCCATCTGGATAAAATTGATTTGGCCAAAGGGCTTTTAAAAATTAAAATGGAGATGGATGACAAATATTACTATGAGAATATCAGCGAACTCACCGGTGTTCCCATCCAGGGAGAGTATCAGCTTATCTCTCTGGTAAAAGAGCTGTCCGGGCGGAAGAACGCCTATGAAAAAGTGGCGGATGCGGTAAGCGCCGTGCAGATGAAAGGATACGGGGTAATTCACCCCCAGCTTACGGATATTTCCTTAGAGGAACCAGAGTTAATCCGTCACGGAAATAAATTTGGAGTAAAACTGAAAGCCACTTCCCCCTCCATCCATTTAATCCGGGCAAATATCGAGACGGAAATTGCACCTATTGTGGGCAGTGAGGAACAGGCAAAGGATTTGATAGAGTATATTAAGGAAGGGCAGAACACGCCAAACGGAGTGTGGGATACCAATATTTTCGGAAAATCCGTAGGGGAGCTGATGGAGGACGGTATCCGCAGCAAAATTGCCATGATGGATGATGAGTGCCAGATGAAGCTTCAGGACACCATGCAGAAAATAGTGAATGACAGCAGCGGCGGATTGGTCTGCATTATCATATAAAATCCAGCACTCTTTGGAATAAGTGGATTGACAACGACAATTTACACAGATATCATAAATGTGGTGACTGAGTCACCACATTTTTTATGGAATAGACAGCCATGTGGTTATCAAAGGAGAGAGTCAGCTTTTTCCCACAGAATTGTTTCAGAAAATACATTGACAGTGCAAATCGTCTTATATATACTGATGAAGAGAGGAGAGGATGTCTTGGAAACTTTGCAGAAATATCCCAATCAGAAGCTGTGTGAAAAGTTTGAATTTCAAAATATCGCACAGGAGGATATAAAAGAGGCGGCTTTGCTGGAGCAGGTTTGTTTTCCGCCCAATGAGGCATGTACAGAGGAGAGAATGGCCCAGCGCATCCAAAAAGCGCCGGAATTATTTTTAACGGCAGCACACAAGGGCACCGGAAAGATAGCCGGGTTTATAAACGGAATCTCCACGGAGGAATGTTCCCTCAGGGATGAATTTTTTACAGATATCCGTCTTCACAATCCAGAGGGCAGGAATGTGATGATTTTAGGCGTGGCGGTGCACCCGGAGCATCAAGGACAGGGACTGGCTGGTGAGCTTATGCGCCGGTATCTTTCCAGAATGGGTGAGATGGGAAAAAGAAGGATACTTTTGACCTGCGTTTCATCCAAAGTAAAGATGTATCAAAAGATGGGATTTTATGACCAGGGAAGGGCTGATTCTTTATGGGGAGGCCATTTTTGGCATGAGATGAGTTGCGAGATTTTTAGGTGAGGTGACAAAATGGAAATATGGTATTATGAAGTGGTGAGTATTGACGGAGATTATGCCAACCTGAGACGGACGGATATCCAATTAGATGACTTGAAATTGGTGGCACGGGCATTACTGCCCCCCGAAATTACAGTGGGCAGCAAATTAAAATATGAACTTTTACAGTATGAGATGGCGGAGTAGGAGATGAAAAATGTAATCCACTATTTTTCCTGTGTCTTTTTCCCAGAAACGGTTGAAAAAACCTTCCCGTTATGTTAAAATCTTTACAATTTAAGATTTCTTTGCAGGAAGTTTAGGGATTTTTCTATCTGCACATACTAAGAAAAAAGCGACGTCTTTTTTTTTTGAAAAAAAATAGGAAAGGCAGGGTAACGATGAAAGCATTTTTGATACTGGAAGATGGAACTGTTTTTGAGGGGATGAGTATCGGCTCCACAAAGGAAATGATCAGTGAAATCGTATTTAACACTTCAATGACAGGATATTTGGAGGTTTTGACAGATCCATCCTACGCCGGACAGGCGGTGGTTATGACCTATCCTTTGATTGGAAACTACGGGATTACACCGGATATGGAGTCAAAGAGGCCATGGCCCGACGGGTATATTGTAAGGGAGCTCTCCAGAATGCCTAGCAACTTCCGCTGTGAGGGGAGCATACAGGATTTCCTGTTAAAATATGATATACCTGGAATTTCCGGTATTGATACCCGTGCCCTGACGAAAATACTCCGGGAAAAAGGAACTATGAACGGCATGATTACCACCGATGAAAATTATAATCTGGATGAGATTCTGCCAAAGTTAAAGGAATATGTCACAGGTAATGTGGTGGATAAGGTGACATGTAAAGAGAAATCCGTCCTTCCGGGGAAAGGAAAAAAAGTGGCGCTGCTTGATTTAGGGGCCAAGGATAACATTGCAAAGTCTTTAAATAAAAGAGGCTGTGAAGTGACCATTTACCCTGCAGGGACTTCTGCCGAAGAGATTCTCTCCGAAAATCCCGACGGCATAATGCTTAGCAACGGCCCGGGGGACCCCAAGGAGTGCGGGGAGATTATTGAGGAGCTGAAAAAACTGTACCAAAGCGATACGCCTATTTTTGCTATCTGTTTAGGACATCAGCTTATGGCCCTGGCAAACGGGGCGGACACCCACAAGATGAAGTACGGCCACCGGGGAGGCAACCATCCGGTGAAGGATTTAGAGACGGGCCGTGTGTATATTTCCTCCCAGAATCATGGGTATGTGGTGGATGCAGAACATATGGACAAAAATGTGGCAAAGCCGGCTTTTATCAATGTAAATGACGGCACAAACGAGGGAATCGCCTATGTGGGGAAAAACATATTTACGGTGCAGTTCCACCCGGAAGCCTGTCCAGGACCCCAGGACAGTGCCTATTTGTTTGACAGATTTATTGATATGATGGGAGGAACAAAATAATGCCAAGAAATCAGGAAATAAAAAAAGTTTTAGTGATTGGTTCCGGCCCTATCGTTATCGGTCAGGCGGCGGAATTTGACTACGCAGGCACCCAGGCATGCCGCTCTTTAAAAGAAGAAGGGGTGGAGGTGGTTTTAGTAAACTCAAACCCTGCCACCATTATGACAGACAAAGAGATAGCAGACCAGGTGTATATTGAGCCTTTGACGGTTTCCGTCTTAGAGCAGATTATTTTAAAGGAAAAACCCGACAGCGTACTGCCCACCTTAGGGGGACAGGCTGGGTTAAACCTTGGCATGGAACTTGCAGAATCCGGTTTCCTTGAAAAACACGGGGTAAAGCTTATCGGAACCACCGCTGAGACCATTTTTAAAGCCGAGGACAGGCAGGCATTTAAAGACACCATGGAAAAAATCGGGGAGCCCTGTGCGGCGTCCCAGGTGGTGCACAATATAGAGGACGGGATTAAGTTCACAAACACCATCGGTTACCCTGTAGTGCTGCGGCCGGCCTACACCTTAGGGGGAAGCGGGGGAGGCATTGCCCACAACGAGCAGGAGCTTATAGATATCCTGTCAAACGGCCTGCGCTTAAGCCGTGTGGGGGAAGTTTTGGTGGAGCGCTGCATTGCAGGCTGGAAAGAGATTGAGTATGAGGTGATGCGGGACGCAAATGGAAACTGTATCACAGTCTGTAATATGGAAAACATTGACCCGGTGGGCATCCACACGGGGGACAGTATTGTGGTAGCGCCCTCCCAGACCTTGGGGGATAAAGAATACCAGATGCTGCGTACTTCTGCATTAAATATTATATCAGAATTAAATATTACCGGAGGATGTAACGTGCAGTATGCCCTCCATCCGGAAAGCTTTGAGTACTGTGTGATTGAGGTGAATCCCCGTGTGTCCCGTTCCTCTGCACTGGCATCTAAGGCCACGGGATACCCCATTGCGAAAGTGGCGGCAAAAATTGCCCTGGGCTACAACCTGGATGAGATAAAAAATGCCATTACCGGAAAGACATACGCCAGCTTTGAGCCTATGCTGGACTACTGTGTGGTGAAGATTCCCAGGCTTCCCTTTGACAAATTTATCACGGCAAAGAGAACCCTGACCACCCAGATGAAAGCTACCGGGGAGGTTATGAGTATATGCAGTAACTTTGAGGGGGCCTTGATGAAGGCCATCCGTTCCCTAGAGCAGCATGTGGACAGCCTGATGGCCTATGGATTTGATACCCTTACAGACAAAGAGCTGGAAAAAGAGTTAAAAATTGTGGATGACAGAAGAATCTTCTGTATAGCCGAGGCCTTGAGAAGAGGGGTGAGCTACGGGCATATTCATGAAGTTACAAAGATTGACCTGTGGTTTATCGACAAACTTGCAGTCCTTGTGGAGATGGAGCAGTCCTTAAAGACAAAAGAGCTAACCCTGGATTTGCTGCGGGAGGCAAAGCGCATGGAGTTCCCGGACAAAGTCATTGCAGAGCTCACCGGGAAAACCGAAGATGCGATTAAAAAAATGCGCTATGACAACGGCATCACTGCAGTGTACAAGATGGTGGACACCTGCGCCGCAGAGTTTGCGGCGGCTACCCCATATTATTACTCTGTATTCGGGGGAGAGAATGAGGCAGAAGAGACAAATCCTCCCAAAAAGGTTTTGGTCCTTGGCTCCGGCCCGATCCGAATCGGCCAGGGGATTGAGTTTGACTACTGCAGTGTCCACAGTACCTGGGCATTTAAAAAAGAAGGATTTGAGACCATTATTATCAACAACAACCCGGAGACGGTTTCCACAGACTTTGACATTGCGGACAAGCTTTACTTTGAGCCGCTTACCCCGGAGGATGTGGAGAGCATTGTAAATATAGAAAAACCTGACGGGGCGGTAGTCCAGTTTGGCGGCCAGACAGCCATTAAACTTACGGAAAGCCTGATGAAAATGGGGGTAAAAATCTTTGGTACAAAGGCTGAGGATGTGGACGCCGCTGAGGACAGAGAGCTCTTTGACAGGATTTTGGAAGAGACAAAGATACCAAGGGCTGCAGGGGGAACGGTATTTACGGCGGATGAGGCAAAAGAAGTGGCACACCGCCTGGGATATCCTGTGCTTGTGCGCCCCTCCTATGTCCTTGGGGGACAGGGCATGAAAATTGCCTACAGCGATGAGGAGATTGAGGAATTTATCGGGATTATTAACCGAATCGCCCAGGACCATCCTATCCTTGTAGATAAATATCTCCAGGGAAAGGAGATAGAGGTGGATGCGGTGTGTGACGGCACCGACATACTGATTCCCGGAATTATGGAGCATATTGAGCGTACCGGGGTACATTCCGGGGACAGTATCTCTGTCTATCCCGCCCATACCATAACGGATGATGTGAAAGAGACTTTGGTGGATTATACCAGAAGGCTGGCGAAAGCCCTTCATGTGGTGGGGCTGATTAACATCCAGTTTATCGTGATGGAGGGGGAAGTGTATGTGATTGAGGTAAATCCCCGTTCCTCAAGAACTGTACCCTACATCAGCAAGGTGACGGGAATTCCCATTGTGGATGTGGCCACCAGGGTGATTATCGGCAATACCTTAAAAGGTATGGGTTATCCCACGGGACTTGCCCCGGAGGCAGATTATATCGCAATTAAAATGCCTGTGTTCTCCTTTGAAAAGTTAAGGGGGGCAGAGATCAGCCTGGGGCCTGAAATGAAATCCACAGGAGAGTGCCTTGGAATCGCAAAGAATTTTGACGAAGCTTTGTATAAGGCATTCCTTGGGGCAGGTGTCACCCTTCCAAAACATAAACAGATGATTATGACGGTAAAAGATGGGGATAAAGAGGAAGCCGTGGGCGTTGCAAAACGGTTTGCAGATTTAGGATATAAGATTTATGCCACAAGAAGTACGGCGAAATATTTAAATAACCATGGGGTGGAAGCGCTTAGGGTCAATAAAATTACACAGGAAAGCCCCAATGTGATGGACTTGATTTTGGGACACAAGATTGACCTTGTCATTGACACCCCCACCCAGGGTAACGGGGATAAGACGAGAGACGGATTTTTAATCCGGCGAAATGCCATTGAGACAGGGGTGTATTGTATTACAGCCATGGATACGGCAAACGCCTTAGCCAGCAGTTTAGAGACTGTGGGTAAGACTTTGACTCCCGTAGATATTGCCACAGTAAAAAATATATAAGGACAGAAAAAAGTATCCGTCTTGGATTTAACAGGACGGATACTTTTCTTATAATATCATTTGATTTTTATTTTCTGGATTTTGTTCTGGCTTCTTTTTCTTTATATTTATTTAATGTGGTTTTAATTTTTGTGTCAGAAGAAAATTGTTTTAATGTGGTTTCGTCTATCACGATTCGGTTGTCCATAGTCTTCATAATATCAATAATCTGTACTTTAGCGGCAACAATGGGATTGCTCAAATCATAAATGTGATTGTCCCGAATATTTAATACCACAGGTGCCAGGAAATTCTGGGAATTTTCCATAAGGACAATGCCTTTGTCCCCTGTGGAGAGGTCGATGCTGGAGCCTACGGGAAGAATATGTATACAGTGGGAAAGTGCCGATACCACGTTGGAGGAGTACCGTTCCGGATACTGGCGCAGATACCGGATGGTAGAAACCTCGGAGATAGGAGCCTGGTTTAAACTCATGGCGGTGAGCTGGTCAAACATATCCGCTACAATCAGTATTTTGGCTGCCCGGCTGAATTTCTTTGTTTTTAAATCGTCTACCCGTTTTGTGGAAAGGGATACGTGAACCTGGTGGATAATCGTAAAAATTTCCTGGTTCAGGCCGTACTTATTTCCCTCAGGGTCTAAGAGGGTATAACCTCTCTTTCGGCATTCCTGAATGACTTTTTCGTCTTCCTCCGTCATATCCACATCGCTTTTGTCAAGTATCGTTCTCGGGACAAAGAGATATCCCAAATCGTAGAGAAGTGCTGCAGTAGTGATATTGATTTTATCGGAGGGGGTACAGTGCATTACATTTGCAATCATGGCGGCCAGAATTGCCGTGCTGATGGAATGTTTGTACACAAAGTCCGCCGAACTTCTCAGGTTCTGGGTAAAATTCATCTTATGGTCAAGGGAACCGTATTTGGAAATAATATTTTCCGCCAGGGAGGAGAGGGTTTCCGGTTCTCTCTGCTGCTGCAGTTTGTCCATAATCTCCTTGGCACGGAACATATAGATGGTCTGAAACTGTTCAAATTGAATATCTTCTTCAGATAAAGGGGGAAGGGGTTCTGCCGGCTCTAAAATGAAAATGCCGATTAAACCAAAGTTTTCAATACTTTTAATACCTGCGGGAGTAAGTAAAGTATCTCTCTCATAGAGCATAACCCCCATTTTGTTATAAATCGGTTTGGCAAGACGCATTCCGGGCTTTAAGTTTTTGCTCTCCACGAACTGCATAAACGTTCACGCTCCTTCTTTCAAGTGTCATTTGTCACAAAATTTCTGCAACGTTATCTTAATTATATTTAATATAACATATTGAAGAAGCAAAAACAATCAGATATAATAGAGATTGTAATAAATTTGTTATAAAATGTTACAAAAGAGGACAGATAATTATGAAAAATCAACAGAAAAGTAATTGGAAAAAATTTTTACTGTGTTCCCTGGCGGGGGTTTTGTTTCTGCTTTCGCCTATGGATACGCCAGCGTCAAAGACCAGCGGTGAGCTGAAAAAAACAGGGGAAAAAATCGATGAACTCAAGGAACAGAAAGAGGCGGCAGAGGATAAGGTAGATGCCTTAAAGGAGCAGCAGAGCCATCTTCAGGGGGAGCTGGCGGATTTAAACCAGCAGTTGTGTAATGTGACGGAGGAAATTAACAGTTTGGAGGTCCAGATTGGGGATAAGGAGACAGAGATTGCTGTAACCCAGGAGGAGCTTGCAGCCGCCATAGACACAAAAGAAAAGCAGTATGAGAGCATGAAAAAGCGGATTCAGTATATCTATGAAACCGGGGGAATAGATTTGGCCTCTATTATATTGGAGAGCAAATCTATGGGTGAGATGTTAAATAAGGCGGAATATGTGGAAGCCATTAACAAATATGACAGGGAGATGCTTCACCGCTACGAGGATACCTGTGAGCAGGTGGCTTTAAAAGAAGAAACCTTGAAACAGGAGAAGACAGAGTTAGTGGGGATGCAGGAGAGCATGGAGTCCAAAAAGACAGAAGTGGATTCCCTGATTTCCAAGACAAAGGACAGCATCAGCGCAAAGGAAAATGAAATCTCAGACGCAAAGGACGTAGTCAGCGATTATGACGCCCAGATTGCCAAAATGAAAGCTTACGAGGAAGAGCTGGAGAGGAAAAAAGCGGAGGAGGCGAAAAAACAGGCTGAGCAGCAGAAGAAAAAACCTGCCCCCACCTCCGGAGGAGGAACCGTCACAGCCAATTCCAGTGATGCCGCCATGCTTGCGGCCATTGTGGAGTGTGAAGCCGTGGGGGAGAGTTACGAGGGCCAGCTGGCGGTGGCATCCGTTGTGGTAAACCGGGTAAAAAGCAGCAGTTTTCCCAATACCATCTCCGGGGTTATCTACCAGGGCGGCCAGTTTTCCCCTGTGGCCAGCGGCCGATTTGCAGTGGTACTTGCCAGAGGGGCATCGGGAAGCTGTGTCCAGGCGGCAAATGCGGCGCTTTCCGGAAATACCAATATCTCTGCCCTTTATTTCTGCCGGGCAAGTTCCGGGATAAGCGGCACCGTCATCGGAAATCATGTATTTTATTAAGCGGCGCTATATTATAAAAATCCGTCCCTTTCGGCCGTTTCCGGCAAAAGGGGCGGATTTTTGATTGTCTCATATGTTATTTTTCACAGATGGCAGCTGCTAAGGCCTCCATCTGAGGAATGTCGTCCTCACTCATGCTGGACTTAATGGTGACAACCGGGTCCACAAAAGTGATATCCTTTAACGTCTCTAATTCTTCCCTCATTTTTTTTGCAGCCATGGGGCCCCAGGAACCGTTTTCCATCAGACCGATTTTCCGGTTTTTAAAACCTTTTGCCTGTAAGTGGTGGATAAAATCTTCCATGGGGGAGAAAATACCTGCATCGTATGTTGCGGCAGCTAAAATCATTCTGTCATACTCGAAGGCAGACTCGATAAGTTCGGAAACTATGGTACGGCTCACATCGCAAAGTTCCACTTTTTCGCCTTTTGCCTCCACCATCTCAGCAAGTTTTTCCGCAGCCTTTTTTGTATTTCCGTGGATGGATGCGTAGGCGATAACCACGCCGGATTTCTCTGCCTTGTAGCTGCTCCAGGTGTCATATAATCCGATGTAGTAGCCTAAATTTTCTTTTAATACCGGGCCGTGCAAGGGGCATATCACAGAGATATCCAGTGTTGCGGCTTTTTTTAATAATGCCTGTACCTGTACGCCGTATTTGCCCACGATATTAAAATAGTAGCGGCGGGCTTCGCATGCCCAGTCATCAGGGTCATCGTTTACGAGAGCGCCGAATTTTCCGAATCCGTCAGCGGAGAAAAGAATTTTTTCCGACTGCTCATATGTTACCATAACCTCAGGCCAGTGAACCATGGGAGCCATGAAAAACCGCAGGGTATGTTTGCCCAAAGACAGGGTATCCCCTTCTTTTACCACTACCTGGCGCTGTGTAAAATCTTTGTGGAAAAACTGGGGCAGCATGGAAAATGTCTTTGTATTGCCAATCAGCTTCATATCCGGGTACATCTCTGCCAAAGCAGCGATATTTGCGGCGTGGTCCGGCTCTAAGTGGGAGATAACAAGGTAATCAGGGGATTTTCCGCTTAATCCTTCCTTTAAATTGGAGAGCCAATCCTCAGTTCCCCTGGCGTCAACGGTGTCCATAACTGTAATTTTTTCGTCAAGAATCAGGTACGAGTTGTAGGAAACGCCTTCCGGTACCGGATACTGGCTTTCAAACAAATCAATGGTGGTATCGTCTGTTCCGATGTAGAGAATGTCATTTGTAATCACTGGTTTCATAGTTCCTCCTTCTATATTAATAAATTCTATTTAATAAGTATCTGTAAGTGGATCTGCCACCATTTGACATTTTAGCAAAAACTCTAAAGAATGACAAGACTTTTCCGGTATTCATTGGAAGAATCCTTCTTCCCCTTTTGGAGCTGAAGGCCGTAGTACAGGTTTGAGGAGAAGATTTCTTTTTCATAGAGGGAAAACGCCTTTTTGGTAAGAAGTGATTTTGCCCTGGCAGGTTTGGTTAAAATGGGCACATCCCCCTGTTTTTCAATGATTTTAAGCAGGGACTTTGCAGCGCTTCTAAAGCCTAAAAGCCGGAAACAGGGGATATAGTCCAGGTCTTTGGAGAGGGCGCAGTCCTCCCAGGTCATATTCAAAAGAATGTGTAAAAGCAGGCGGCTGACTTTTGTATATGTCACATCTTTTGTTTTTACGGTTTCACAGAAACCGGAGTAGTCAATAAAGGAATCCAGATGGTTTTTGATCCGGTTGGATAAGAAGGGGGAGCTTCCCAGGTAACTCTCATATCCCAAAGAGGATTCACTCAAAAGCTTATAGTAAAGCATCTGGGAAAAATCATTTTCCCGGAGCAGATACTTTTTAGGAGGAAGCAGGTTTGCGGCTGTTTTTGGCATGTATTGTTCCAATGGGACCTCCCTGCCGGAAAAAATGGCATTTCGGATGGCGGTGGCGGAAGAAAAGCATGTCTCCAAATCAGGGGTATGGTAGCCGGAGCCCATCCGGGGAACAGGGCAGGGGATGAGGCTTGAATGTCTCCCCAGAAGATTTTTCTGGTATTCCAGCCCTAAAATATTGTTGGGGGAGGAGAGAATGCCATGAAATTTTTCTGCTCCAGTGGAAAAAAAATCATCGGAGGGATTTTTTTTTGCCCAGCCGTCAAAAGCCTGCTCCATGGCCAGAGGGTAATTCATGCCTGCCCTTTGGCTTTTTTGGAGAGCCAGAGAAAAATCACGGGGTTCTTGGGCCAGGAAATCTGCCAGTTGAAACAGAAGTTCAGGCTTCTCTGTCTCACAGCCGTAACTGATATGGGTGACGCACCCCAGTTTATCCAAAAAGGCGGTGCCTCCCGCTGCAAAGTCAGGGGCGGCGGCGGCTGCCCAAAGGGCAGGGAGTTCAAACACCATATCCGCCCCGTTTTTCAAGGCCATTTCTGCCCTGGTAAATTTATCTGTCAGGGCGGGGGCCCCCCGCTGGACAAAATTCCCGCTCATCACTACAATCACATAGTCGGCATCCGTCAGTTCCCTGGCCTTTGCGATATGGTAGGCATGTCCCCGGTGAAAGGGGTTGTATTCCGCAATAATTCCTGTGACATTCATTTAGAAATTCCTCCCAAGGATAAAGTACCCAAAGTATACCAGATTTTCTTTGATGTTTCAAAAAATAAACAAAATTTCTGTTCTTTGCCTTGTATCAGGGAAAAAAAAGGTTTATACTAACAATATTAATGTAAATATTTTCATATTATGATATGTAAATTTAAGGAGATTAAGTATGAATGTGTTAGTAATTAACTGTGGAAGCTCTTCCTTAAAATATCAGGTGATAAATTCTGATACGGAAGAGGTATTGGCAAAAGGACTTTGTGAGCGTATTGGTATTGACGGCAGGCTGGTTTACCAGCCAAATGGCGGGGAGAAAGAGATTACGGATGCGGCTATGCCCACCCACACGGAGGCAGTGCGCATGGTATTGGACGCTCTGGTAAATCCCAAAACCGGAGTCTTAAAAAGTTTAAATGAAATCGATGCGGTGGGGCACAGGATTGTCCATGGAGGAGAGGCTTTTGCGGAGACTACACTGATTGATGAGAAAGTGATTGCGGCTGTGGAGGAGTGCACAGATTTGGCTCCTTTGCACAATCCTGCCAATCTGATTGGGGTGAGGGCTTGCCAGGAAGTTCTGCCCGGCGTTCCCATGGTAGGGGTGTTTGACACCGCATTTCATCAAACCATGCCAAAGGAGGCTTATCTCTACGGCATTCCCTATGAGTATTATGAGAAATATAAAGTCCGCAAATACGGATTTCACGGGACAAGCCACAGTTATGTGTCAAAGAAAGCGGCTGAGATTTTGGGAAAACCCTATGACAGCTTAAAAACCATTGTGTGCCATCTGGGGAACGGCGCCAGCGTCTGTGCCGTTGACAAGGGCAGATCCGTAGATACTTCTATGGGGTTATCTCCCTTGGAGGGACTTGTCATGGGAACCCGTTCCGGGGATATTGACCCTTCCGCAATGGAGTTTATCGCAAAGAAAGAAAACCTGGATATGGCGGGGATTTTGAATGTGTTAAATAAAGAGTCCGGTGTTTACGGCCTTTCCGGGGTTTCCAGCGATTTCAGGGATTTGGAGAAAGCGGCATTTAGCGGCAACGACAGGGCAATGACTGCGAGAAAAGTTTTCGTCCACAGTGTGTTAAAATATATCGGGGGCTATGCGGCGTCTATGAACGGCGTGGACGTTATCTGTTTTACCGCAGGCCTTGGGGAAAATGACGGCCTTATCCGCCAGATGATTTGTGACAATCTGGAATATCTGGGAATCCATATTGACGGGGAGGCCAATAAGGTCCGGGGAGAGGAAAAAATTATTTCCACACCGGATTCCAAAGTCACTGTCATGGTTGTTCCCACAAATGAGGAATTGGCTATCTGCCGTGAGACGGTGGAGATTATTAGGAAAAAATAATAGGAATATTCTTGACAAATGTACAGGGCATATGTATAATTGTTTAGGTGTGAATAGGAGACGCAAGTGAAAGTAGATGTTACAGACTTATTATCAACAGAAGATAAAGCCTTTGAACAGGAAGTGGAGATAGAGCTTCCTTCCTTCCAGTCGAAATTGGGTGAGTTTCCCATCATCACAAAAGCACCATTCGTGTTACATCTGGAGAATCAGAAGAAACGGTTTCTCAAAGTGACCGGAACAGCAGATGTGGTAGTTGCAATTCCTTGCGACAGATGTTTAAAGGAAGTGCCGGTTACGCTTCATCTTGTGATAGACCGGAAGTTTTATCTAAAGGAGCCGGAGATGGAGGAGGAAACAGATGCAGAGGATATGGATTGCATAAAAGAATCCGCCCTGGATGTGGATAGGCTTATCTATGATGAAATTCTGGTAAACTGGCCTATGAAGGTACTGTGCAGGGATGATTGTAAGGGTATCTGCAGGAAATGCGGTACAAATCTCAATGATAATACCTGTTCCTGTGACCAGAGTGAGCCAGACCCGAGAATGGCGGCTGCCTGGGATATATTTAATCAGTTTAAGGAGGTGTAACCTATGTCAATTTGTCCAAAGAACAAGTCTTCTAAAGGAAGAAGAGATAAAAGAAGAGCAAACTGGAAGATGACTGCTCCGACTTTAGTAAAGTGCAGTAAATGCGGAGAATTAATGATGCCGCACCGTGTTTGTAAAAATTGTGGTTCTTATAATAAAAAAGAAATTATTCCACAGGATTAATTAGAAAAGAGAAATCAAGGGTTTTGTTGTACATGCCCTTGGTTTCTTTTTTTATAGGGGAAGAGGATGGTGTTGCGGAATTTTTAAGGAAGATGTGCTTTTAAAAGGGTCTCGCCGGGCCATGGGATGTTTTTCATGGACGTTGTGAATGAGAGGGAAAAAGGCGTTTCTTTTGGGATAGGGCTATATGCCTGCCCAGGAGTTTTATCTGCTGAAAAGCCTGCTTGGCATGGAAAAACCCTGGTATTTTCAGGGGGAAGCCGCATATCCCTTTAAGACGCCGGAGTATGTATTTTTCAGGGGAGCCTGAAGCGGCCCTGTGATATAGAAGAACTCTTATTTTAAATTTGCATAAATGTTTGCAATCTGCTGTGCTTTATCCGGGCAGTTCTCCTGCAGGAACATTAAATACTGCAGGGCAGTTCCCTCATAAGGGTGGATATCTCCCAGAAGGCCCACCTCATAGCAGTTGCGGATGACATTGATAATGCAGTCCTCCGTGTGGTCCTCTTTGCAGTCCTTGCACTCTTTTAAAATATGTGCGATTGCCAGTTCCAAGTCTTCTTCGTCAAATACCTTGAAATCTGTGAGGGGAATTTCTTCTATGCCTCCGGGAACCTCTTTTTTCGGTTCGATTTTGTAATTTTGTATACAGTGTTTTGCAAATCCTATGGTACAGGATTTTCCCTGACAAGTGTTGCAAAGCGCTTCACCTCTGCAGCATTTTGCCAAATCTTTTGCGATTAAATCTGCATTCAGTCCTTTTTTGTGTGCGTCTGCCATGTGTTACCTCCAATAATTGTCTTTTGATTATTTTTGCATTTTGCCACAGTATAACATATAGAAAACAGTTTTACCACAGATATTTGAAAGAAATTTATTCTTGAAAAGACAGAAAAAATGAAATATAATATTATCGTCATATGTCGGAAATGGAGGTGGATAGATGGCAAGGCCAGTCCGGTGCAGGAGAATTTGTTTTGAACCAAAATATGACAGTTTTGCCCCCCAGGGAATGGGCGGTACGGCTCAGGTATTGTTGACGGTGGATGAGTTTGAAGCGGTCCGTCTGATTGATTTTGAGAAAAGGACACATGAGCAGTGCGCCAGGCAGATGGGGATTTCCCGTACTACGGTTACGGAAATGTATGAAAGGGCCAGGACAAAAATTGCGGATTGTATTGTCAATGGGAAAACACTGTGTATTTCCGGCGGGAATTATACACTCTGTGACGGTTCCGCGTGGGAATGCTGCGGAAGAAAATGTGACAGGGCAGATTATGCGGCAAAACTTGCCGCAGGCAGAAAGGAAGCAGGAATGATGAAGATTGCAGTTACTTATGAAAATGGAAATGTATTCCCTCATTTTGGGCATACAGAGCAGTTTAAGGTTTATGAGATCGAAGACGGAAAAGTTGCGGATGCCAAGGTGGTAGACACAAATGGAAACGGCCACGGGGCTTTGGCGGGAATGTTATCCTCGCTGAATGTGGATACTTTAATCTGCGGCGGAATCGGCGGAGGCGCCCAAATGGCTTTGGCACAGGCGGGAATTCAGCTCTACGGCGGGGTGTCCGGCAGTGCGGACGAAGCGGTAAACGCCCTGCTTGCGGGAAATCTTGTCTTTCATCCTGATGTGCACTGTGACCATCACGGACACGGGGAGGGCCATCATTGCGGAGAGGAGAAACACGGCTGCGCCGGACACGGAGGGAACTGTCAATAAGCAGACAGGAATTTTGGAATCTGCAGTTACGAAATTGGAATAGGATTTGCCATTTCACCTGTCATGGCCGCATTCAAAGATAAAGTTAAAAAGCAGGAGGTGTGCATGAGCGCAGGCGTTATTTATATTCTTACTAATCCATCGTTTCCGGATTATGTGAAGATTGGTTATGCAGATAATATTGATACTAGATTACGACAGCTAAATCGAAGTGAATGCATTCCTTTTGCGTTCAGAGTTTACGCTACATATGAGGTGGATTCAAGATTATCGGATAAGAAAATTCATGCCATTATTGATAAATTGAATCGAATAATACCCAATGTAGACGAGGTGCAAGCAGAGGAGACGGCACAAGAAATTGATACAGAGAGTATAGAGAGGGCATCTAATTTCTCGTTTTCAAAGTGTCAGATACCAGTCGGAGAATTTATTGAATATTATGGCGATCCAACTATTTTGGCAGAAGTTGTGGATGACAGAAATGTAAGATACAATGAGCAGACTATGTCCTTAACAGCGTTGGCAAAGATGTTGTCTGGGAAAAGATATTCTGTAGCAGGACCCAGGTTCTTTAAGTACAAAGGTGAATGGTTAAACGATATACGCCGGAGACTGGGTGTGTAAGCGGATAAGAAAAAATTAGTGATATGCCATGGCAGATTGGATAAGTGTTTTTGATATGGCCTGCTAAGTCCGTGAGGATTTCACGGGTCAGCCTTTCAATGTTTCCCTATCCCATTACAGTTATATTATAACTTTAATTAGGGGTATGAGCTAGGATGCCGCCGGGCATGAAAAGGGGGCGGCACTGTGAAAAGTACCGCCTCAGTTTTGGGACAAAATGTTTCAAAGTAAAGATTGAAGTTGAAGAATTACTTTACATAGGATTGAGTTGTGTGGCATTTTTTTGTTTCCTTAATTCAATTCTCACAAGCACGACAGACAGCAGAAATGCCAAAAAATCAGCGACAGGCCCCGCAAGCAGTACACCCATGATCCCAAAACGGAGTGGGAGTATCAAAATCAGCGGAATCAGGAAAAATACTTGTCTGGTCAGCGCTAATAAAGCCCCTTTCATTGCCTTTCCTATGGCGGTAAAAAAGCTGGAACAGGCAGAAACCGATTGCGGAGACAACCAGGTTCCATTTCACCGCAAGAAGATATGTCTCCCGCACACGGGGAAACTGCTTTGCACCATAGTTAAAGCCTATGATGGGCTGATCCCCATGCCGCAGGTTTTCAAACTCTCTCTGACATCAAGCTGAAAATTGCATTTTTCTAAATGGATCGTCTTGAAGCGCCAGAGATAACGTATTGCCAGGACAAAGGAAAAAATTTGCCCCAAGACTGTCGCCAGAGCAGCACCGAAAATGCCCCAGTGAAAGGCAAAGATGAAAAGCGGGTCGAAGACGGTATTGACAATGGCTTCCGCAACCATGCAGGTCATGGAATACCAGGGACTTCCGTCCGCCCGGATCAGATTGCTCATTCCGTTTGTTACAACAAGAAAGGGCATTCCGGCTGTTTGTTTCCGAGATAAAGGAAACACGGGAGGCACTTCCGATTCCAACCAACAAAGAAATCCCAAGGCAAATGGTAGAGAATGGCAAAGCCTTTCAACAATTTCGATATTTTTTCGTATCTCAGTGGATTTTCAGTCATTAAATTCTTCCCCCTTTCTCTATATATGAAGTTCCGCAGTAATATTCCTGCCTGCACCTCGTCAATCACAGACAACGCACGAACCGTGGGATATAGTTTGCAGGTTCTCTTGTCCTTGTCGTTGGGGGAGCGGCAGATTTTAATTAAGAACGGGTAAAATGCCAAAAGGTGGCTGAAGTGTTATGGCAGAAATAACACTGTAGAAGTATTTTTATTTAAGAAATTAGCAGTGACAAATGGTTCGATTAAACAAGGTAAGGCTCTGTCAATGACAGGGTTTTTCTTTTAAATAAAAAAATCTAAAAGTTTTTGTAACAAATCGCACTTGAAAAGAACTAACAATATGAGGTGCTGATATGGATAAAGAAAAAATTGATGAAATATATCGGGAAAATGCCGCAATGATATATAAATATCTATGCGGCTTAACGAGGGACAGCGGGCTTGCCGAAGAACTGACACAGGAAACATTTTTTCAGGCAGTTAAAGGAATTGAAAAATTCAGGGGTGACTGTAAAATTCCCGTTTGGCTATGTGGGATTGCTAAAAAATTGTGGTATAAGGAACTTGAAAAAAGAAGCCGGCATAAAACTGATCCACTGGACGATATGATACCTTCCAATGAAAATGTTGAAAATAAAACTTTGGATAATTTGGAAAAAGTGGAAGTTTTCCGCCTTATGCACAACTTAGATGATGTGACAAAAGAAGTTATGTATTTGCGATTGGCAGGAGAACTACAATTTTCTGAAATTGCGGCTATTTTGGGAAAAACGGAAAATTGGGCTAGGGTAACTTATTACAGGGGAAAACAGAAAATAATGAAAGGAATGAAAGAATGGAACAAGAATTAGCTTGCGAGATTGTAAAAGATTTGCTTCCTCTCTATGTGGACGGGATTGTAAGTGATGTTTCCAAAAAAAGCATAGAAAACCATTTAGAGCATTGTACGGATTGTAAAGAGGTGTACCACAATATGGCTTTTCATTTAGAAATGGAAACACCGCCCACAGAGATTTCAGATGTAAAAAGATTTTTGAAAAAAACAAAGAAAATGTATCTGTTATATGGATTAGGCTGTCTTAGCTTTATTGCAATACTTATCTGTCTGATTGTGGATTTGGCGGTAAACAAAGGAATTACATGGTCTTTGATTGCCGGAAGTTCCTGCCTGTTTGCGGACTTATTTTTATATGCTCTTTCAACCTGTAAAAAGAATAAAGGCTGTATTGCAATGGCAGTAATAAGCATTGGGGCGTTTGTTCTGCTTTCCGTCATACAGATTACTAGATATTATCTTATGGAAACAGGAACAATTTGGCTTTTCCGTTATGGTGTGCCTATTCTGCTGTTATGGCTTCTTGTCCTTTGGCTTCCAGTGCTGGGGGGAACATTCCTAAAATGGAACATTTGGGATTGTATAGCATTGTTTCTATTCTTGGTAATCATAGGAAACTATGTCACAAAACTAATTACGGGAGATTATATGTGGGAAGATGTGCTCCATATGCAGGGATTTATGGGCAATGCCCTTGGAGAAGTGATTGGAATCATAGTATTTGGAATTATTGGGAGGATTGAAAAATGGAGAAAATAATCAGCGTAAAACATCTAAAAAAAGCATATAAAAAGGAAACTGCTGTTGAGAATGTATGCTTTGAGCTTACACCTGGAAGTATCATGGGACTATTGGGGACAAACGGAGCGGGCAAGACTACGACATTAAAAATGATTACAAACTTGTGTTCTAAAGATAAGGGAAAAATCGTCATAGACAACGTATCATTAGACGAAAATCCCGGACTGGCGTTGTCAAAGGTTGGGGCAGCACTCGACACTCCTAGTTTTTATCAGGAACTGACTGCAAGAGAAAATATAGAATGTTTTGCACATCTATATGAAAATATCCCAAAGGGGCAAGTTATGGAATTGCTTGATTATGTCGGGCTTAAGAGTCAGGCTGAAAAGAAAGTGAAAAAGTTTTCTCTTGGAATGAAACAAAGACTGGCATTGGCAAGGGCTATGTTAGGACAGCCAAAACTGATTATTTTAGATGAACCGGCAAACGGATTAGACCCGCAGGGACAGATTAACTTATACCGTCTGATTTGCGATATGGCAAAAGAACGAAACACAACATTTATCGTTTCATCACACCAACTGCATGATATGGAAAAATTCTGTACCGATATTTTAATTTTGGATAAGGGAAAAAGTATCTTGCAGGGGAAAACGGAAAAGATTTTATCTGAAACAACAAATATTGTGGACTGCATACTGGAAGAAACAAAGGCTGCTAAGAGAGTCCTCTCCGGGTGTAAAGGAATAAGTTTGGTTTCACAGAAAGGAAATCAGTTTACAATCAGACTTGAAAATATCTGTTTTGATGAATTTGTTAAAAAACTTGTAGCAAACCATTTGCATATTAACTATCTTTCCATG
>CAMWKH010000010.1 GCA_947174805.1 uncultured Roseburia sp.
ACCTGCGGGAACTGCGATTGGCATTCTTCCTATACGTGACATGCCCGTACCTCCTATATATTTTTTGTTATCCTGTTTCAAAAGGTAAGTTCCACTCCACTAACACGCTGCCTTCGCCTTGCGGCTCGCCACCGCTAAGTGTCGGGAACGGCTTTCACACTAGGTTCACGCTGCACCTGCGGTTTGCGTTCTCCAAGTGTTCAATGCCAGTGCTTCCGGTTACCAAACAAAAGCCAATACTTCTCCGCCTACCTGGAGTTTTCTTGCCTGTTTGTCGGTGATGATTCCCTGGTTTGTGGAGAGGATGGCAATGCCAAGTCCGCCTAATACCTGGGGAATCTTATCTTTTCCAGCGTAAACACGAAGTCCCGGTTTGGAAATCCTCTTGATGCCGGAAATGATTTTCTCATTTTTATCTGCACCGTATTTTAATGTGATGCGGATCGTTTTAAAGTTATTCTCTTCAATGATTTCGTATTTTACAATATATCCTTCATCCACTAAGATGTCAGCAATCGCAATTTTCATCTTAGAAGCTGGAATATCAACTGTATCATGTTTTGCAGTGTTCGCATTACGGATTCTTGTAAGCATATCTGCAATCGGATCACTCGTTGTCATATAGAATTTTCCTCCTGATTTTTTATTGTGATACTAAAGGACCTAAAGGATGTTCTGTTCGCTAAGCTCATCTAGCGCCTTCGGCTCGGATTCGCTAATCTCACAGAACGGCCTACCAAGACGCTTTTTTCACTCCTGGAATCTGTCCTTTATATGCTAACTCACGGAAACATACCCTGCAAATGCCATATTTTCTAAGATATGCATGGGGACGTCCGCAGATTCTGCAACGGCTGTACTCTCTGGTAGAGAATTTCTGTTTGCGCTGCTGTTTTATTTTCATAGATGTTTTAGCCATTAAAATCTCCTCCTGATTACTTTGCAAATGGCATACCGAACTGAGCCAAAAGTTCCCGGCCCTCCTCATCGGTCTTTGCTGTAGTTACGAAAATAACATCCATACCCCTTACTTTATCGATTTTGTCATACTCGATTTCAGGGAAAATCAACTGCTCTTTAATACCAAGGGCATAATTTCCTCTGCCGTCGAAAGCGTTTGGATTAATACCTCTAAAGTCACGTACACGGGGAAGTGCAAGGTTTACAAGACGGTCTAAAAACTCATACATCTTCTCGCCTCTTAAAGTAACTTTACATCCGATAGCCATGCCCTCTCTGATTTTAAAGTTAGCAACAGAGTTCTTTGCCTTTGTGGTTACCGCCTTCTGGCCTGTGATTGTCTCTAAGTCCTTTACGGCAGCCTCCAATATTTTTGCGTTTTCCTTTGCCTCTCCAACGCCCATGTTTACTACTATTTTATCAAGCTTTGGCGCCTGCAATTTGTTTTTATATCCAAATTTCTTCACCAAGGCATCTACGATTTCATTCTGATACTGGTCTTTAAGTCTACTCAACTGCTTTGTCCTCCTCTCTGATTAATCGATTACATCACCAGTTGATTTGGCAAAACGAACTTTCTTATCCCCATCCATTTTAAAGCCCACGCGTGTAGCTTTTCCTTTGTGAAGATACATGACGTTTGACACATCAATTGGTCCTTCCTGATGAACGATACCGCCCTGCTGGTTTGACATACTTGGTTTTGCATGCTTTGTAACCATATTGATACCTTCCACGAGGAGTGTATTGTTTTTTCTGTTTACGGAAATTACTTTTCCCTCTTTGTCTTTGTCTTTGCCGGCAATCACTTTAACCATGTCGCCTTTTTTAATTTTCATTGTAGCCATCTTCGTTTCACCTCCTACAATACTTCTGGAGCCAAAGAAACAATTTTCATAAACTGTTTCTCACGAAGCTCTCTAGCTACTGGTCCAAAGATACGAGTCCCTCTGGGAGTTTTGTCATCTTTGATAATAACAGCAGCGTTCTCATCAAATTTAATATAAGAACCATCTTTACGACGGGCACCTTTTACGGAACGAACAACTACGGCTTTCACTACATCGCCTTTTTTAACAACACCGCCTGGTGTTGCGTCTTTCACCGTAGCAACAATCACATCGCCGATATTCGCATATCTTCTGGTAGATCCACCCATAACACGGATGCAGAGAATCTCTTTTGCCCCTGTGTTATCGGCTACTTTCAGTCTGCTTTCCTGTTGTACCATGCTTGCAGCCTCCTTTAATTATTTTGCTCTCTCGATAATCTCTACAAGTCTCCATCTCTTATCTTTTGATAAAGGTCTTGTCTCCATAACTTTTACAGTATCGCCTATCTTGCACTCGTTGTTCTCATCGTGTGCCTTTAACTTATAGGTCTTCTTCACGATTTTATTGTAAAGTGGATGTCTTACATTATCTCTAACGGCAACAACAATGGTTTTATTCATTTTGTCGCTTACAACCACACCTGTACGTGTTTTTCTAAGATTTCTTTCTTCCACGGCCTATGCTCTCCTTCCCGTCTTATTCCGCTACGCTTGCTTTCTCAGTAATAATGGTCTGAATCCTGGCAATATTTCTTCTTACTTCCTTAATTCTGCCGGTATTCTCCAACTGATTTGTTGCATTCTGGAATCTCAAATTGAAAAGCTCTTTTTTTGCTTCCACTAACTGAGCATTTAAATCTGCTACAGACTGTGATTTTAATTCTTCTAAATATTTATTCGTTTTCATTTGATTCACCGCCTTCTAAGTCTGCACGAGAAACTACTTTACATTTACAAGGTAATTTATGTGTAGCAAGACGCAATGCCTCTCTGGCGATTTCCTCCGACACTCCGGAGATCTCAAATAATACACGTCCTGGTTTTACCACAGCTACCCAGTATTCTAATGTTCCTTTACCAGAACCCATACGGGTTTCAGCCGGTTTTGCAGTTACCGGTTTATCCGGGAAAATTTTAATCCAAACTTTACCGCCACGCTTAATGTAACGTGTCATAGCGATACGGGCTGCCTCAATCTGGTTTGATTTAATCCAGCATGGCTCCATTGCCACAATACCATATTCACCGTTGGTGATTTTATTTCCTCTCGTTGCCTTTCCGCGCATGGTTCCACGGAACTGCTTACGATGTTTTACTCTTTTTGGCATTAACATAATTACTGAGCCCCTCCTTCCTTATTTCCTTTTGTAGGAAGTACCTCTCCTTTGTATACCCATACTTTCACACCGACTTTTCCATATGTGGTATCTGCCTCTGCAAATCCAAAGTCGATATCTGCCCTTAAAGTCTGAAGAGGGATATTTCCTTCGCTGTAAAACTCGGTACGGGCCATATCAGCGCCGCCAAGACGTCCAGAGCAGGAAGTTTTGATTCCCTTTGCCCCTGCCTTCATGCAGCGTCCCATACAGGATTTCATTGCACGGCGGAATGACACACGGTTCTCAAGCTGTAAAGCAATGTTTTCTGCCACAAGCTGGGCATCCTTATCCGGTCTTTTTACTTCTTTGATATCAACCACAAGTTTTTTGTCAGTTAATTTCTGAACTTCTTTCTTAATCTTCTCGATTTCTGCTCCGCCTTTTCCGATTACCACACCTGGTTTAGCTGTATAGATAATCACTTTTACCCTGCCGGAAGCACGTTCAATTTCAATTTTAGAAACGCCTGCAGCGTACAATTTTTTCTTAAGGAATGTTCTGATATTGTAGTCTTCAATTAAAAAGTCTGCAAAATCTGCTTCCGCATACCACTTAGAGTCCCAATCTTTAATGATACCGACTCTCAAGCCATGTGGATTCACTTTCTGTCCCATGTTTGCCCTCCTTATCTCTCATCAAGCACAACTGTAATATGGCTCATTCTCTTCTCGATTCTGTAAGCCCTTCCCTGTGCCCTTGGTCTGATTCTCTTCATTGTTGGCCCTTTGTTTGCATAGCACTCTGCAACATAAAGGTTTTCTGCTTTCATTCCGTTATTGTTCTCTGCATTTGCAATGGCAGATTTCAATAATTTCTCAATAACCCTTGAAGCATATCTTGGATTGTAAGCCACGATAGCGAGAGCTGTCGCAACATCTTTTCCACGGATAGCATCTAACACGAAACAAGCCTTCTGAACGGATACTCTTGCATAGGATAACTTAGCGGAAGGTCTTGTGTCTTTTACTTCATTTCTCTCTCTTTTAATTTGGGATCTATGTCCTTTAGCCATGAAAAAAGCCTCCTTTCAAATTATCTTACGCCTGATTTCTTTTCGTCTTTTCCATGTCCTCTGTAAGTTCTTGTAGCAACAAACTCACCGAGTTTATGTCCTACCATATCTTCCGTAACATATACGGGAACATGTTTTCTTCCATCATGAACTGCAATAGTATGACCTACAAATGAGGGGAAGATTGTAGAACGGCGGGACCAGGTCTTAATTACTGTCTTGTCCCCGGAAGCGTTCATTGCGTCAATCTTTTTTAATAAACTCTCATCCGCAAATGGTCCTTTTTTTAATGAACGAGCCATAACTCCTTACCTCCTATTTGATTGCCCTACCGTCTCTTCTTCTTACGATAAGTTTATTTGACTGTTTGTGTTTCTTTCTGGTCTTAAGTCCAAGTGCCGGTTTACCCCAGGGAGTACATGGTCCCGGACGTCCTACCGGAGCTTTACCTTCACCACCGCCGTGTGGATGGTCATTGGGGTTCATAACGGAACCACGGACCGTAGGACGGATGCCCATATGACGTTTACGTCCGGCTTTTCCGATATTTACCAGGTTATGGTCGCCATTGCCGATTACTCCGATGGTTGCGCGGCATCCGATGGGCACCATGCGCATCTCACCGGAAGGAAGCCTTAAAGTTGCATATTTTCCTTCTTTTGCCATAAGCTGTGCTGCCAGGCCGGCGGAACGAACCATCTGTCCGCCCTTTCCGGGAAGAAGTTCAATATTGTGTACCTGTGTACCTACAGGAATGTTTTCTAAGGGCATGCAGTTTCCCACACGGATTTCTGCTTCCGGGCCGTTCATAACTTTCATGCCGTCTGTCAGTCCTTCAGGAGCTAAGATATATGCTTTTTCTCCGTCTGCATAGCAGATTAATGCAATATTAGCTGTTCTGTTGGGATCATATTCAATACCGATTACCGTTGCGGGAATGCCGTCTTTCCTTCTCTTGAAATCGATAATTCTGTATTTTCTTCTGTTTCCGCCGCCGTGATGTCTTACGGTAATTTTACCCTGGTTATTACGTCCGGCGTTTTTCTTCAAAGAAACACACAGAGATTTTTCAGGGGTAGTCTTTGTAATCTCAGAAAAATCCGAACCAGTCATGTTTCTTCTGGAAGGTGTATATGGGTTATATGTCTTAATTCCCATTGTAATTCTCCTTTCAATTCGATGCTATTGCTTGTGCTCATGTGCGCTTAAAGCCCACTGAAAATCTCAATGTCAGCGCTGTCCTCTGTAAGCTGTACAATTGCTTTTTTTGCAGCTGCTGTCTTGCCTGTCACCATTCCCCGTCTTTTCTTCTTTCCGGAGATATTCATGGTGTTTACGCTTGCCACTTTTGTTCCCTCGAACATTTTCTCAACAGCTTCTTTAATCATAAATTTGTTTGCATCTGGATGAACGAAGAATGTGTATTTCTTCTCAGCCATTGCATTCATGCTCTTTTCCGTCACTACCGGTTTGAGGATTACGTCATAATACTGTACGTTTGCCATTATGCATACACCTCCTGAATTGTCTCCACAGCAGCTTTTGTAACAACTACTGTGTTGTATTTTAAGATATCAAACACATTGATGGTTGCTGTGGAAGCTGTCTTAATGGTGGGGATGTTTGCAGCGGATTTTACCACATTCACATCGTTGTCATTAAGGACTACCAACGCCTTCTCAACGTTTAAGTTTTTCATAACCTCTGCAAATTTCTTTGTCTTAATCTCATCAAATTTCAGCTCGTCAACTACGATGAATTTGTTTTCCTGAACTCTGGAAGTAAGTGCGGACTTAAGGGCTGCCCTCTTCTCTTTTTTGTTCAGTTTGAAAGAATAATCTCTTGGAGTGGGGGCAAATACCACACCGCCGCCAGTCCACTGGGGAGCTCTGATTGAACCCTGTCTTGCATGGCCGGTTCCCTTCTGTCTCCATGGTTTTCTTCCGCCGCCGCGAACTTCAGAACGTGTCTTTGCTTTCTGTGTTCCCTGACGATTATTTGCAAGCTGCTGAACCACTGCCATGTGCACCAGGTGCTCATTCACTTCCACACCAAAGATAGCATCATTTAAATCCATGGTTCCAACTTCATTACCCTGCATATTTAAAACAGATACTGTTGCCATCTGTAAATTCCTCCTTTCCTGTAAGCGCTATTTTGCTGCTTTCACTGATTCCTTAATTGTTACTAATGATTTCTTAGGTCCTGGTACTGCGCCTTTGATTAAGAGAAGATTGTTCTCTGCATCTACCCTTACCACTTCAAGGTTCTGTACTGTAGCCTTTACATGTCCCATATGTCCCGGCATTCCTTTTCCTTTAAACACACGGCTTGGAGAAGAACATGCGCCGTTACTACCCTGATGGCGGTGGAATTTGGAACCGTGAGCCATAGGTCCTCTGTGCTGTCCAAGTCTCTTGATGGCACCCTGAAATCCTTTTCCTTTTGTGATTGCAGTAGCGTCTACCTTGTCGCCTGCAGCAAAGATATCAGCTTTAATCTCGTCTGCCAGCTTATATTCCTCGGCATTCTCAAACCGAAACTCTCTGACAAATTTCTTGCTGGAAACTCCGGCTTTCTCAAAGTGTCCTTTTTCCGGCTTGTTTACGCCGTGTCTGTTTCTGATTTCTTTCTTGCCGTTTGCGTCTTTGTTCACAATCTTGTCTTTCTTGTCAACAAACCCTACCTGCACTGCGCTGTAACCGTCGTTCTCCACAGTTTTTACCTGGGTAACTACACAAGGGCCAGCCTGCAATACGGTAACAGGTACTAAAACGCCGTCTTCATTGAAGATCTGAGTCATTCCGACTTTTGTGCCTAAAATAGCTTTCTTCATTCTTTTACCTCCTAACTCCTACAGCGGAACGCTTCCTGCGTTCATCCTAGAACAGTCAATATAAGTGGATGTAAAAACATAGCTTCTATATTAAACCTTCGAGGATTGTTTTCTTTTTCATTGATAATTTTTACTTGTTTTTCATTTTGATATCGATGTACACACCTGCCGGCATCTCCAGACGGGATAATGCATCCACTGTCTTCTGGGTCGGTGTCATGATATCAATGAGTCTCTTATGGGTTCTCTGCTCAAACTGTTCTCTGGAATCTTTGTACTTGTGTACGGCCCTCAAAATAGTAACTACCTCTTTCTTTGTGGGAAGGGGTACGGGTCCGCTCACCTGAGCTCCGTTCTTCTTTACAGTTTCAATGATTTTCTTGGCAGATGCATCCACAAGCTCATGATCATAAGCTTTTAATGTGATTCTCATTACCTGACTTGCCATAAAAAAAGTCGCCTCCTTTTCGCACTTTACCTCAGTACGACAAGCGGTGACTGCACACTCTCCCGTGTGTGTCATATAGACATTTCACGGTTTTCTACTTTTTGTAGATTGCTTTGTGATACAGTGACTTGTCGCCAGTTTCTTAACTTGACATTCGCTCCACGGAAAAACCTGCCCAAAGGCAGCAACCTCACGCTTCAACGCTATCATGCCACAGCACTTGGTATTATACAGCATGAGTAAAAAAAATGCAAGAACTTTTTTATATTATCTAAATCTTCTTTTTTAATCCTTTAAAAGCGCACGCAAACATTGAGCCCGGAAACATTTCTTCCCGGGCCGCATTAATTCGGGGAATCAGACTTTCTACTCCACTTTCACTTTGAACATAGAACTCGCAAGAAAAGCAGTCTGCACTGCTTTTAGACAAACTTTTTCAGATCTTCCTAAGACGCTCCCATTTATTTTCCCCTTACAAAAAAAGTATAACTTCATCTCTTTTCATACGCAATCCGCAAAACGCGCATTAATTTTCGATGTGCAAATCATTTACTGCCGTTTTTTCCTAACAAGGATGGCTCTTCCTCCCCCAAAAATCTAGGCTAAAGCCCAAAAGAACCGGGGATTTATAAAATCTCCGGTTCTCCACTATACAGTTTCTGTTTATTGCCTCTCGAAATTCCCTCAGCAGATATACATATATTACAGGGGATTCCCCTTTAGAGCCTCCCCTTCCAGCTCCCGGTATAGGCCTCTGAAGAACAACACAACCGCCAGCACTGCCGTAAGGGCATCTGCTGCTGCCTGAGAACAAATCACCCCTTTGTACCCCGCCACACGGGATGCAGCAAAAATCACTGCGGCAAAAATCACGCCCTGCCTGCTCACGGACAAAATGAAAGCTCCCCAGGCTTTCCCCGCAGATTGAAAAGTACAGGTGGTAACTAAAACTACTGCCACAAACAGCATCCCCGCCTGCTGCATGCGAAGCATGGGGATGCCCAGCTCAATAATCTTTTCTTCCTGCATAAAAATGGAAATCAAAGACGGGGCAAAAAATGAGAGCATACAGGCCAGCACAACAGCCAGACTGCACTCAAATCCGTAACAAAAGCAAAGAATTTTTTTCAGCCGGAGAAAATTCTTTGCCCCGTAATTATATCCCACCAGAGGCTGGGCCCCAAAGGCAAAGCCCACCAGCACTAATACCGCAATCATATTTACTTTCATCACAATCCCCATGGCGGCCAAGTGCTCGTTCCCATAGGGGAGCAGAAAGCGGTTCATCATAGCAATCCCAAGGCTCTGCATGAGGTTTGTCACAGAGGCAGGAATTCCGATTGCCATAATCTCCCCTATCTCCGGAAGAGAAATGTGAAATCCTTTGGGGACAACAGAAAGGCGCCTGCTCTTTTTTAATAGAAACCATACAAAGTAAATATCAGCACAAATATTTCCGATTACCGTGGCAATGGCAGCCCCCGCCGCCCCCATTCCAAGGAAGGAGATAAAAACAGGGTCGAGAATCATATTCACAACTGCCCCTGTCACCGTACCCGCCATAGAAGCATTGGCAAATCCTTCCGTCCGCAAAAGATTTGACGGGGTAAAGGTCAAAATAATAAACGGCGCTCCCAATGCGATAAATGTATAATACTGTGACGCATACATAAAAGTTTCACTGTCCGCTCCCAATAAATATAAGATTGGCCCGCGAAACGCCAAAAGTACCGCTGTTACAATGATTCCGCAAAAAATCCCGGAGTAAAAGCAGAAAATACTGAGCCGTTTTCCGTCCTCATCCCTTTTCTGCCCAAAAAGACGGGAGATTACAGAACTCCCCCCCAGCCCGAAAATATCCCCCAGGGCAATCATCAGGGTAAACACAGGCGCTCCCAGGGAGACCCCTGCCACCAAATTTGTATTCCCTGTCCGGGCAATAAAATATGTGTCTGCCATATTGTAAATCAGAGAGACTACCATGCCAAACACCACCGGAAGGGCAAGTTTAAAATATGCCTTGTGTATGGGCGCATGCTCAAATAATTCATTTTCCATTTTTATATACCTCCTTTTTCCACTTTTCTTATCCGGCAGAAAAACCCTGCACATATAAACAGCAGAACCGCCGTATCCTTTGGTTCTGCTGTCTTTGTGCTATTTAGTTTTCCCTGCTAAAACGATTTTCTCTTTTTTAGAATTCCGGTTCAATCAATCCATAAGTGTTCCCGTTTCTCTTATATACCACATTGACCTGCTCTGACTCTGCATTGCAGAATACAAAGAAATTATGTCCCAGCAGTTCCATCTGCACACAGGCATCCTCGGGATACATAGGTTTCATGTCAAATCTCTTTGTGCGGATAATGCGAATCTCATCATCCACATCCGTCTCCTTTTCTATAAACTCCTTGCGGAAACTAGCCGCATTCTGCTGTTTGCTGATGAGCTTCTTTTTATATTTCTTTAACTGTCTCTCAATGACTTCCTCCACAAGATCAATGGATACATACATATCGTTGCTCACCTGCTCGGAACGGACAATATTGCCCTTAACCGGTATGGTAACTTCTATTTTCTGTCTCTCTTTCTCCACACTCAACGTGACAAATACTTCTGTGTCCGGCGCAAAATACTTCTCCAATTTACCCAATTTGTCTTCTACTGCTGATTTCAACCCCTCTGTGAGTTCAATGTTTCTGCCTGTAATGGTAATACGCATGATGTCCAGCCCCTTTCCTTGGTTCACAGATAATTTCTCCCTATCTGTGTATGTACCAATTATATCACATTAGTACATAATTTCAAGAAATTTTCTGATTTCTTCGTGTATTTTGTGTAACTTGCACTAAGGGCTGTCTTCTATTATAATTTGTTTATATTTAGGAAACGAGAAGAATAAAAGTTAAGGAGCATTTTATGAAATCCTGTACCGTATTAATCACCGGCGCCTCCAGGGGCATCGGCCATGCAGCTGCCATTGCCTTTGCCTCTAAGGGATACCGCCTGGTTTTAAACTGCCTTCATTCAAAAGATATGCTGGAAACATTTGCAGCAGAGCTGGGTAGGGATTACGGAGTTTCCGTTCTCACCTGCTGTGGCGACATTGGAGATTACCATTTTGTATGTGAACTTTTTAACCGGATAAAAAATTTTTCTCCCGGCGTGGATGTCCTGGTCAACAACGCCGGGATAGATTACATCGGCCTTTTAAGCGATATGAGCCTGGAGGAGTGGGATCATGTGATTCGTACAAACCTGACCTCCGTGTTTTCCTGCTGCAAACTGGCCATACCATATATGGTATCCCAAAAACAGGGAAAAATCATCAATATTTCCTCCGCCTGGGGCAGCGTGGGCGCTTCCTGCGAGGCAGCGTACTCCGCTGCAAAAGGGGGGATAAACGCCTTGACAAAGGCCCTGGCAAAAGAGCTGGCGCCCAGCAATATCCAGGTCAACGCCATTGCCTGCGGAGTTATAGACACAGACATGAACCGCTGTTTTTCCCGGGAAGAGCGCGCTGCTCTCAGTGAGGAGATTCCTGCGGGGAGATTCGGCACCTCAGAAGAAGCTGCCCAGCTGATTCTGCAGTTAGCCCAGTCCCCCTCCTACCTTACGGGACAGGTTATCGGGCTGGACGGGGGATGGATATAGATTCGCATAAAGCGTATATCATATTATGTCGAAGGGGATTTATTTGCTAATTGCACATTTCCCCTTTTTTCCCGGTATATTTCCATTACAATTCTCTCATTGGAAGGGAGGAATCGTATTGGATATCGGAACCCAGTTACGGAATTTACTTGATCAGGATGGCATTACCCAGAAGCAGCTGGCAGAGGCGCTGAACATATCCACCACCACTTTAAACGGCTATGTCCAAAACCGCAGGCAGCCCGATGCAAAAATGGCCATTCGCCTTGCCTCTTATTTTCACACCACCACAGATTATATTTATGGCCTCACCACATTCAGGGATCCCCCTGTCACGCCTTTTAATGCGGAAGAACGTCATTTAATCAACATCTACCGTGGAATCCCAGAGGGCATGAAGCCTTTATATATTGAAACCGGAAGAACTTTTTCCAGAGTTGCTAAGAAAAAGGAAAAGGAACTGAGGAAGAAAAGTGAAAAGCAGGGAGAAAATACCGGCGAAAAGTAAAAAAACGGGGCAGCATTTACATGCTGTCCCGGATTTTTTCTATTTCCTGTGGTTCCAACTGGAATCTCCGCCGCCTCTTTTGGTATTCCAGCAGTATAAGGAACTGGAAGTATTTTTCGTACCTCCCTTATTGCAAATGGCCTCCACGTACACATAATATGTTTTCTTGGAAGAAAACTTCTTGCCGCTAAACTTCTTCACGGTACAGGAACTTTTATTTTTGCTCACCGTCGCCACTTTTTTGTATCCGTTTTTCATTTTCGTAGACACATAAACTTTATACTGTGTAGCGCCGTTGGTCTTTTTCCACTTCACTTCCAGCTTATTCCCGCTTACCTTTACTTTAGAAAGCATAGGCTGGTTCAGGCAATAAATAGTTCCCCAGGAAGAGTAGTATTTTTTCCCGTTAAACGTGGTGAAAGAGCGTGCCCGCACTTTGTATACCACATTATTTTTCACGGAAAAACTTGTACTGGAAGAGTAGCCGCCTACTTTAGCGGACTTTTTCAGCTTGCCCTTATTGTCATATAATTTCACTTCAAAACCGTCTGCCGCACTCTGTTTGTCCCACTGGACATTCATTTGTTCAAGAAAATAGTACCATCTCTCCTGTTTGAGTCCGGTAAGCTTATCGGGAATTGTCACAGCCTGAGAAAGCGTATAGCCATAGCCCTCACTTCCGTCCGCCCTCACGGCTTTCACATTTACGGAGTATTTTGTGGCCGGTTTTAAACCGGAAATGGTATAGGCAAGCTCCCCTGTGCTCCCAACCAAAGCATACTCCGCATCACTGCCGTACTCTTTCATGTACACATTGTAGCTTACCGCATTTCTCTCCGCCGTCCAGGTCACTGTCATAGATGTCTTCTGGGCATCTGTCTGGGTTACCGCAGCTTTTGCTTCCATGGTGCCGTTACCGATACAGATTCCCACAAAAAGCGCCATAAAAAACACTGCAGCCGTTTTTAAGAACTTTCTCATCATTGTTTTCCTCTCCTTATTTTTTCTGGGTTGATAAGTGATTTCTCTTGTAGTTTACTGCATCTGTGCCATAATAGCAACCAATTTTTCAATTTTAAAGTGTATCTGGCAGACTTTTATAATTTTTTCTTATTTTTTCTTATCTGTACAAAATTTTACCGAAAGCATTCTCGACAATAGCTGTATCACAAGGGTAACAACCAAAATCCCCGGCAGCATAAACGAACTCCACTCCGGCAGAACCACGGTGGTCTCAAAAACAGAGCGAGAAAAGAACGACTGCAGAGCCATCATAACACTGATGGTTACAAACATCAGAAAAATCCGTGATTTTTCCACCCCAATGCGGAAGATAACCGGCATCTGCAGTGCCATAACATTAAGAGCCATCATGACAGAAACCAGGATGACAGCCATGTTTTCTGCCAATCCTCCCTGTCCGGCCCCTGCCAGGTAATACAAAATTTGAATCACTGCCTCCAATACACTGATTCCTCCTGCCATCAGGTAGCCAAACATATATTTTTCCTCCACCACTTTCCTGGGAGAATACGGCATCATTTCTGCCATTTGGCCCCACCGGCTTCTCTCATCATAGGCAAAGGCGGTCATAGGCAAAAGAGCTCCAAAAAAAATACTGTACACTCCCATCCCTGGAATCAGGGCAAATACAAACATCAAAACAAAATATACTTTTGTCTGCTTGATAACTACCAGCCAGTCTTTTAATAATAAACCTCTCATATCTGTTCTCCTCTCGCCAAATACAGAATAATTTCCTCTATCCCCGCCCGTTCAATCGTGTAATTACCGGGCAGGAGCCTGCGCTTTACCAGCATCTCTTTGTAATATCCATTGTCCCGCACTCCTGCAATGGCTTCTTTTGGTATATCTTCCGCCTCTTTTCTTCCCAGACGGAGGATGCCGTATGTTTCCTGAAGCCTGTCTTTTTCCTCATGCAGAACCAATGTCCCCTGATGCAGAAATGCCACATAATCACAGATTTTCTCCAGGTCGCTTACAATATGAGATGAGATTAACACAGAGTGGTTTTCCTCTCTTGTAAACTCGTTAAAAATATCAAGAATCTCATCTCTCACAATAGGGTCAAGGCCGCTGGTGGCCTCATCTAAGATGAGGAGCCTTGCCCTGTGTGACAGAGCCACTGCGATGGCAAGTTTCATTTTCATTCCTTTGGAATATTCTTTAAACATCTTTTGCCGCTCTATCCCAAACTGGGTCAGATACCGGAAAAATGTTTCTTCCTCCCAGTTTTTGTATGTGTATTTCATAATTTTATTTACATCCCTGCCGTTAAGGACCTCGGGAAAATATGCCTCATCCAATACAATACCCACATCCTCCCGCACATCCTGGAACTCTTTGGAAGTGTTATCCACACCAAGAACCTTTATCTCCCCCGCTTCTTTTAAAACTGCATGCATCAAAAGCCCTATGGTAGTGCTTTTTCCCGCACCGTTCTCCCCCACCAGTCCCAGAATGCAGCCTTCCGGTAATGTGAGGTTTAAATCCTTTATGGCAAAAGAACCATAAGTTTTAGAAACATGTTTCATTTCTATTGCATTCATATCTTTTCCTCCCTCTGTTATTCTTCCAAATCTAAAAGCTGAAACATTTCTATCAGTGTGTCGTTTGTCAGTCCGCAGGACTTAGCCAGCTTTGCAATCTCATTCATGTGAATTTCTATTTCTTTCAAATGTTCTTCCCGTATCAGCTCCCTGTTTGTCTCTGCCACAAAACAGCCTTTTCCCCCTACGGTATTCACATACCCTGCACGCTCCAATTCGTCGTACGCACGTTTTGTTGTGATAACACTGATTCTCAAATCTTTGGCCAGCCCCCGTATGGAGGGGAGCATTTCCCCCTCAGATAAATCACCCGCCAGTATCATATCTTTTATCTGGGCGTAAATCTGCTCATAGATAGGTTGGCCGCTGGAGTTTTTAATTATAATTTCCAAGTTCATACCTCCTATACTGTTATTACACAGTATATACAGTATTATCATATTTGTCAACCATAAAAATAAAAAGAGAGGCTCTCAAGCCTCCTCTTTCTGCGTGTTTATCAGCCATATTTCATAGATTAAGAGCGCCGATATCGGCCCAAGCAAAACTCCGGCACCCCCGTAAACCTGAATTCCAATATACAGGCTCATCAGCACAAACAATGGAGGCACTCCTAAGGTTTTTCCCACCAGCCTGGGCTCTAAAAACTGTCTGACACAGGTACATACCAGGTAAATCAAAAAATGCACAGCCCCGGCAAAATACCGCCCCATAAGCACATCGATAAAAGTCCAGGGCACAAGTATGGTGCCTGTCCCCAAAAAAGGCAGGGCGTCAAATAAACCAATTCCGATTCCCACGGGCAGTGCATAGGAAGAGCCGGACAAGTACATTCCCGCCACACAGATAGCCGTTATAATCCCCATAATGATAATCTGAGCCTTAAGATATGCGCCGAAAGCGTTTTTCATATGACGAAGAATCTCAAAGGCTTTTTTCCCTGCCCAGGTTTTTTGAAACAGCCCTATCACATACTCATACTCATGGAGCATTAAAAATGCCGCCACAAGAGTTACCAGGGCCTTCGCCAAAAAGGACAGAATATATGCCCCTGCCTCCTTTGAAATCTCCACAGCCCCGTCTGACATGCCATTCACCACTCCCCCGATTTTTTCTCCCACTTCTTCCGCAGCCAAACCGCTGATTTCTTCCACTTTCCTGCAGCACTCCCCGGAAAATGCCTGCACCTGTTCCACAATAAAATTAACGTGCCGGACGCAGCCGCTCCCCATGCGGTAGCACAGGTATAAAAGCCCGGCGCAGATAAGTCCCAGAGACAGCAGAAATAAAAGGTACACCAGACTTCTGGAAAGGGCCCGGTTTCCCCTGCAAAACCTTTCCGCTTTTCCTGCCAGGGGAAAAAGCACCCGGGCCAACACTAATGCAATAAAAAAGGGCAGTACTATGGGAAAGATATATTTCATCCCCAGATAGACTGCGCCAACCAGCAATACCAGTTTCATAAATTTTTTTCCCATATTTGTCCTTCCATGTATTTTATTATGGGAAAATTATATGTAGTTTTCTGTTATCTATCCCTGTTCCTTCAGTTTTCTAAAAATTGGATTTTCAGGCGTAACAGAAAATTCCACTTTTTTTAAAGTTTTTGGATGGGTAAATCCGATTTTCACTGCACACAGAGCAATGTGGTTCCCCTCCGCCGCTTTCAGGGCCAAGTCCCCCCCATATTTCCGGTCTCCCGCCAAAGGATATCCCCGATGGCTCATCTGCACCCGTATCTGATGATGCCTTCCGGTGTAAAGTTTCACAAAAACCTCCGCCAAACCCTCTCCCTGATTTAAAAAGCAGTAGGAGAGCACCGCTTTTTTCGCCCCGGAAACCGAAGGCTTTGTCACGGAGGAACAGTTACTTTTTCCGTCTTTTAAAAGATAATCCGTAAGGGTATATTCCTCCCCGGTTTTTACCACTTCCCCCGGCTGTAAACAAACTACGGCACGATAATACTTTTCCAGTTTTCCACCGGAAATCTGGCGGCTTAAGTGGGACAAAGCCGGTTCTGTTTTTGCAAAAACCATCACCCCTTCCACTGGCTGGTCCAGCCTGTGCACAAGGCCGATATAAGGTTCTTCCCCCTTCTTTGCCCGGTAATTTTTTAAAATGCTGACCATGTCCTTCTCCCCGGCCCTTTTGGTCTGCACCGGAATCCCGCTTTTTTTGTGGACAAGAATAACCGTATCATCCTCATAGATAACTGTAACCATAGCTTACACCTTAAACCGGTATCCCACGCCCCAGATTGTCTCAATATACTGGGGTTTTGAGGAATTCAACTCGATTTTTTCCCTTATTTTTTTTATGTGGACAGTCACCGTTGCAATATCTCCCACAGACTCCATCTCCCATATTTCCCGGAACAAATCCTCTTTGGTAAACACACGATTTGGATTCTCCGCCAAAAATGTGAGCAAATCAAACTCTTTGCTGGTAAAAGGCTTTTCCTCCTCATTGACCCACACCCTCCGGGCTGTTTTGTCAATTTTAATTCCCCGGATTTCAATTATGCTGTTTTCCGCCTGACTGCTTCCAATCAGCCTTTCATATCTCGCCAGATGGGCTTTTACCCTTGCCACAAGCTCACTGGGAGAAAAGGGTTTCGTGATATAATCATCTGCACCGATACCCAATCCCCGTATTTTGTCAATATCTTCTTTCTTGGCCGATACCATCAGAATGGGTGTGTTTTTCACCTCCCGGATTTTTCTGCAGATTTCAAATCCGTCAAGCCCTGGGAGCATCAGGTCTAAAATGAACAGGTCAAATTCTTCCCCCAGCGCCCGGGCCAGCCCCATATCCCCCTGGCTCTCAATTTCCACCTGGAAATCGCTTAATTCCAGATAATCTTTTTCCAGTTCCGCTATGGCTACTTCGTCCTCAATAATCAAAATCTTACTCATCTCTCATGGCCTCCTGATATTTCCGAATCACAAAATACATTACCGTACCTACAGCTTCTTTGCTGGTCGCCCAGATTTTGCCCCCGTGGTCCTCCACTATTTTTTTCACAATGGAAAGCCCGATTCCGCTGCCTCCGGTGGCGGAATTTCTTGAAGCATCCCCCCGGAAAAACCGCTCGAACACAAAAGGCAGGTCCTTAGGCGCAATCCCCTTGCCGTTATCTTCTATCTCAACCTGAATAAAATCTCCCACGTCCTTGATTCGGATGTTAATCTGCCCCCGGGTATGTTTCATGTATTTTGCGGAATTGCCGATAATGTTATTCACCACCCGCCTAAGCTGCTCTGGGTCTGCAATAATCAAAACATCATTGTCCACATAATTAAAGTAGGTGAGTCCAATATTTTTTGATTCCAAATCCATGCCCAGCTCTTCCACACAGTCATTAAAATATTCCGATACATTCAGCTTCGTAAAATTGTAGGGAATACGGTTGGTGTCAATCTGAGCGTAGAGGGTAAGTTCATTTAAAAGGGCATCCATTTCATTCGCCTTATTGTTAATGGTACGAAGGTATTTTTCCTGCTTCTCCGGGGTGTCCGCAACCCCGTCCAAAAGCCCTTCCGAGTACCCTTTTACCGTGGTGATAGGCGTCTTTAAATCATGGGCTATGTTGCTGATTAGCTCCTTATTTTCCCGCTCGCTTGCCATCTGCTGCTCGGCGGATTCCTTCAGACGTTTCCGCATCTCCTCAAAGCTGGAGCACAGCTCGCTAATCTCATCGTTGCCCTCACCCTCAATGGTAAAATCCAGGTTCCCCTGCTGGATATTCACCGTGGCTGCTTCAAGCTTTTTTAAGGGACGGATAATCCCCCCGTAAATCCAGATAATCAGCATAGCCGCCGTACACAAAAGAATCAAAAGCATGGAGATAAAAACATCGAAAGCCAGACGTTTCATCTCCGGCAGGAGTTCATATGCCTTGGTAACGATAAATGCACTGCCTTCCTTTCCATTTGAAAACAAAAAGTCCACCTGCTTTATCAGCGCCTGCTCTTTTCCGTCCATATACATGGCAGAATTGTAATTCCAGTCATTTTCCCCGTGATCCGGCAGACTGCTTCCATCCAACAGGGATGCATCGTTCCCCTTATATATAATTTCTTCCTCCCTGCGGACAATAAGATAGGAATACTTTTTCTGCAATTCCTGATTCAGCCTGGCCTGATACTCTCTGTCTAAAAACCTGTCAGGAAAATTTTCTGCAATCTCTGTAAGATTGGCGTAATCTTTTATGGTATAACGATTTAAAAGCTGTACAGAATTCATGAGATAACTGTAGTCGGAATCCTCAAACCCATAGGTCTGCTCCAACGCTTTTATCTGAACTTTCCAGAACCCCATAAAGGTAAACCCTGCCAGCACGATAGGTACAAACATGATGATAAAAAATGAAATTGTAAGCCTTGTCTTTAATTTCATACCGATTTCCCCTGCCAGAAAAAAGTCGCAGGGACAAATTGCCCCTACGACACATTATATCATGAAAAAATCAGAATCCTACTAAAAAAACAAAATATTTTCTAAATTTTTCATAAACCCTTATAAATATTTCTTCAGCTCTTCCACTTTATCTAATGCCTCCCAGGGAAGGTTTAAATCATTTCTTCCAAAATGTCCATAGGATGCAGTCTGTTTGTAGATTGGTCTCCTCAAATCCAGCATTTTTATAATTCCCGCCGGGCGCAGGTCAAAATTCTCCCTGATAATCTCCACAAGCTTTGTCTCCGGCAGTTTTCCTGTGCCGAAGGTCTCCACCATAATCGAGTTGGGCTGTGCCACACCGATGGCATAGGCAAGCTGAATCTCACAGCGTTCCGCCAAACCAGCCGCCACTATATTTTTTGCAACATAGCGGGCTGCATAAGCTGCGGAACGGTCCACCTTAGTACAGTCTTTACCGGAAAATGCACCGCCTCCGTGGCGGGCAACTCCGCCGTAAGTATCCACGATTATTTTTCGACCGGTAAGCCCCGCGTCTCCCTGGGGGCCGCCGATGACAAACCGTCCTGTGGGATTGATATAATATTTTGTGTTTTCATCCAAAAGCTCCTCTGGCAGAATGGGATTTAACACATGCTCTTTAATATCCTTATGTATCTGCTCCTGGGTAACCTTCTCATCGTGCTGGGTGGAAATTACCACAGCCTCCAGACGGGCAGGCTTTCCATTCTCATCATACTCTATACTCACCTGAGATTTACCGTCCGGCCTCAAATAGGAGAGCGTGCCGTCTTTGCGGACCTTGGTGAGCTGCCTGGTGAGCTTGTGTGCCAGTGAAATAGAATAGGGCATATACTCCTCGGTCTCATCGGTGGCATAGCCAAACATCATTCCCTGGTCCCCGGCGCCGATAGCCTCAATCTGCGCATCTGTCATTTTGCTCTCTTTTGCCTCTAAGGCTTTGTCCACACCCATGGCGATATCCGGTGACTGTTTGTCCACCGCCACCATAACGGCACAAGTATTTCCGTCAAATCCTTTCTCGGAACTGTCATAGCCAATCTCCACCACAGTATCCCTGGCAATAGCGGAAAAATCTACATTTGCCTTTGTGGTAATCTCCCCGGTAATCAACACGTAACCTGTACATGTCACAGTCTCACATGCCACCCGGCTCATAGGGTCCTGGGCCATGCAGGCATCCAATACCGCATCTGATATGGCATCGCATATTTTATCCGGATGTCCTTCCGTAACTGATTCTGACGTAAATAATCTTTTTTCCATTTTAATTTTCTCCTTTCACTTGCCTCCGGTACGACAAAAGGAAATGTCCTTAGCCTCCGTGTGCATAAAAAAAATCCGCTTGACATAATAAGCGGATTGATATTATCAAAAATAAACCAAATCCTCTTATTGCTCGATTCACTCGCTCAGGTTGGCACCTTCCAGTATCTGGGGTTGCCGTGACTTCACAGATCCTATGTATCTCCATCACTCTGAATAAGAGAGGTTTCCATATTTAATTTGTTACAGGCTCCTGTTTGAAATTAAACTACACCATTTTTATTCCTTTGTCAAGCACTATTGCAAATTTTTCTCAAGTTTTACACAATTTTTTTTAAGTTTCCATTGCTACTTTGGAAATAATGTTTTATAATTTTAGTATATAGTTGGTTGTCCTATATGTTCACGTTTAAGTTTGACAGACAACCAGGGAGGAATAGTAAAATGCATGTTGTTAAAACGTTACAGTTAGAAGAGGGAATGATCACTGCCCTTCCAGTAAAAACCCAGGACGGACAGCTGGTGGCAGATGCAGGGATTCCCCTGACTCAGCACTTAATTGCCCAGATGAATTCCTATGGTATTCCCAGTGTCCAGATACAGGATGATGAGCCCGCAGAGGCATCGGTGACGGACAAAGGGCCGGAGACAGACGAAGCTTCCCACGCCCCAAAGGGAAATGCTCAGAATCCTACGTATTCTCAGAGAATTAAGAGTTCCGCTGGTTTTCAGCGTTTCCAGTTTGAGTATACAAAGGCTATAGATGATTTGGCAAAAGGGCTCGCCCCTGTCATAAACCAAAGCGGCACTTTCGACAAAGATATGCTCTGTGAGATAGCCTTTCCGCTGATAGACGGAGTAAAAAGCTCCATTGAGATGTTTGACATGCTCCACAATATGCGCTCCGTGGACGACAGCATCTACGCCCACTCTATGAATGTGGGACTGATTTCAGGAATTTTCGGCAAATGGCTGAAACTTCCCAGGGAGGAAATCCAGCTCTTAGTTTTGGCAGGACTGCTCCACGATGTGGGCAAGGCAAAGATTCCCTTAGAGGTATTAAACAAACCCGGGAAATACACAGACGAGGAATTTGCCTTGGTAAAGAGCCATCCCAAGCTGAGTTACGACCTTTTATCTGCCTATCCCGATGATTTCCTTGACCCCCGGGTAAAATTAGCCGCTCTGCAGCATCATGAGAGATTGGACGGCAGCGGATATCCCCAGGGATTGCAGGGAAATGATATTGACGATTTTGCCATGATGATTGCCGTGGCGGACGTGTATGACGCCATGACAGCCGCCCGCTCCTACCGGGCTCCTTTATGCCCTTTCCAGGTTATCGCAGCTTTTGAGAAGGAAGGACTACAGAAATACCATCCAAAATACATATTAAAATTCCTGGAAAAAATTGCCAACGCTTACCAAAAAAACCGTATTCTCTTAAACGACGGAAGAGCCGGAGATATTATTTTCTTAAACAAACAGCTGTCCCGGCCTATTGTACAGTTAAGCGACGGCTCCTGTGTGGATTTGTCCCGCACCCCTGATTTGAGCATACAATCATTGCTTTAATTTACATAGAAAAAACCGTTTGACATTTCTCAAACGGTTTTTTTATTGCTATTTTTCTATCAAGACACTTTTAATGTAAATTTCTGAATCTCCTTCTCTGTGGAAACCTTTTCAATCTGGGCTCCCAGACTTTCCAGTTTTTCATGGAAACTCTCGTATCCCCGCTCAATATAATAGATATCATCCACAATGGTGATCCCCTCGGCTGCCAGCCCTGCAATCACCAGTGCGGCTCCCGCCCGAAGATCCGGAGCGCTTACCCGTGCTCCTGTATATTTTTCAATCCCTGTGATAATGGCAATATTACTCTCCACTTTAATGGATGCCCCCATACGGGTGAGCTCATCCACGTATTTAAAACGATTTTCAAAAATACTCTCGGTTATGGTGCTGGTACCCTCCGAAATTGCCAGCACCGCAGACATCTGTGGCTGCATATCCGTGGGAAATCCGGGATAGGGCAGTGTAGTGACCTGAGTGTGGTGCAGGGGCTTTGACGCCACCACCCGGACCGCATCGTCCAATTCTTCTATCTCGCACCCCACTTCGATTAACTTGGCAGTGGTGGCCTCCAAATGTTTGGGGATGACATTTTTCACCGTCACATCCCCTCTTGTGGCCGCTGCCGCAAACATAAAGGTGCCCGCCTCAATCTGGTCTGGAATAATAGAGTAATCTGTCTTGTGAAGCCGCTCCACCCCGGAAATACGAATCACATCTGTGCCGGCCCCTCTGATATTTGCCCCCATACTGTTTAAACAGTTGGCTACGTCCACCACATGGGGTTCTTTGGCCGCATTTTCTATGGTGGTTTTGCCCTCCGCCATAGCTGCCGCCATCATTATATTTATGGTAGCCCCAACGGAAACCTTATCCAGATAGATATGAGTTCCCCTTAAGGTGTCCGCAACAGCGGAAATCAGCCCGTGATGAATATCCACTGCAGCGCCAAGGGCACGAAAGCCCTTTAAGTGCAAATCAATGGGCCTGCTGCCGATATCACATCCTCCGGGAAGGGCAACCTCCGCCTTTTTGTATTTGCCCAGGAGTGCGCCCAAAAGATAGTAGGACGCACGTATCTTTTTAATGTACTCGTAGGCCACGGTCAGATTACTGATCATGGAGCCGTTAATCCTTACTGTGTGAGCATCCACCCGCTCCACCATGGCGCCAATGCCCTCTATGGCATTTAGCATAACATTGATATCCCGCACATCGGGAAGGTTCTCTATTGTAACGGTCTCATCCGTCATAATCGCCGTTGCAAGAATAGCAAGGGCCGCATTCTTGGCTCCCCCTATCTCAACTTCTCCAACCAGCGGATTTCCACCCTTAATAATATACTGATCCATATCGCACCTCTATGCTTAACTATAGAATTCACATACAAATAATAATTATAGTAACTATACAATTCTTTTGTCAAGAATTTTCTGTATATGTAACATGTGTAATAATTTGGTAACAATACAAGCTGTTTAATCAGCATTAGTATACCACATCTATCGGATATAGTCCAATGGATTCACCTGAGAACCGTTAATTAATATTTCAAAATGTACATGGGGTCCTGTGGAACGCCCCGTATTTCCGCTTAAAGCGATACTCTGCCCCTGCTCTACATGCTGTCCCGGAGATACCAGCACTTTACTTAAATGGCCATATCTGGTCTGTCTCCCGTCAGGATGATTGATATACACCGCATATCCGTACCCTCTCACTGCCCCGGCGATAGAAACCGTGCCGCCGCTTGAGGCATAAACATTTGTACCAATAGGAGTTGCCCAATCCACACCTTTGTGCACTCTTCCCCATCTGCTTCCGAAACCGGAGGTGAACCGTCCCCCGCCCAAAGGCTTAATATAGCTGGGAGGCACGATTGTCCCCTCCTCCACAATTTTGGGCACTGCCTCGGTGATAATCTGGGTGTGCTCCGTGACTCTGGAAATTTCTATTCCGTTCTCGCTTACCACAATATCATTGACTCTTCTTAGGCCTGCCGCCCCTTCCTGGCGGACTTCCCTGCGGTTTGTGTACCAGCCGTCGTTTTTTATCACCTGGTCTTCTGCCTCATAATTTTCCTCATACACGATGCCCTGGGATACTTTCAGGGAAATGTCCGGCCTGGGCACTGCCACAATCAACTCCTGGTCCGTATAAACCGGTGCATCCTCCCCGGAGAGTTCGTTGAGGCTCATTATGGAATCTACGGAAGTCTCAAATTTTTCTGCAATGATAGATAAACAATCTCCTGCCTCTACTACATATATTGTATTCGTTTCCTTTTCTTTTGTTACCTCTTTCACCTGGGCAGCGGTATCCGCCAGTTCCTCTTTGCCCACTACATTTTCATATCCAAAAACAGTATCTGCAAAATCCATGGCTAGAATACCTGTTTTTTCCTGGTAGTTTTTTTCATCAAACACTTCTTTTTCCATGTCTAGCAGCTGGGCGTTTATCCCTGCAAAAAGGTCATTTCCGTATAACTCCTCCGTCTCCTTTTGTATATCCGCCATAAAAGCCCCCTCATACCCTGCGGGCTTCCTGAAACGCACAGAAAAATCACTGCCTCCATCTGTATGGTTTTTTACCTCCTCCAGAAAGGTCTTGGCCTCCTCCTCACTGGCGAAATTTGCGGAGTAATCCTCTGTGGTAACGGTGTAAGCAGAAATTTTGTCATTTATTTTATTTTCTTTTAACTTTTCCGCCGCCTGAATTTCCACTTCCTCCCTGGAAAGCATGGGCTCGAAAAGTTTATTCTTCATTTGATAAGACGCCTGAGCGGTGAGATAGATATAACCTTTTGTATCCCGCATGGCCCTGCGCTTTGCCTGGGTAATCAAATTGTCCACATCCACAGACTTTGGGAGACACCCGATTTTTTCTCCCTCCACATAAATTTCATAGTAAGGCCGGCCTAAAGATATATTCTGGGTACAGGCGGCAAATAAAAACAACGCCCCCAAAGTTCCCACACATCCCACTTCTATCTTTTGTCTTTTTTTCATAGTATCCCCTATTCCGCCTCCTTGGCAGCCACAAACTGGCTGTTGTAAAGTGTGGCATAAAATCCGTTTTCCGCAAGTAGTTTTTCATGATTTCCCTGCTCTAAAATATGGCCGTCTTTCATTACAAGAATCACATCCGCCTCTTTAATCGTAGAGAGACGGTGAGCCACAATAAAGCTGGTGCGCCCCTCCATCATTTTGGCAAAGGCTTTCTGAATTTTTATCTCTGTCCTGGTGTCTATGGAGGATGTTGCCTCATCCAAAATCAGCATGGAAGGCAGTGCTAACATAACCCTGGCAATGCATAAAAGCTGTTTTTGCCCTTGGGAAAGGCCGCCTCCATCCTCAGTAATCCACGTGTCATAGCCTTGGGGGAGCCTTTTAATAAAACTGTGGGCATGGGATGCTTTTGCCGCCTGAATGACATCCTCCCTGGAAGCGTCCTTCCCCATGCGTATATTGTCTAAAATCGTCCCCTCTCTGAGCCAGGTCTCCTGGAGGACCATGCCGTAGGAGGACCTTAAACTCTTTCTGGTGATATCCCTGATATCCTCACCTTCTACTTTGATTGCCCCTCCGTCCACATCGTAAAACCGCATCAAAAGATTAATCAGCGTGGTTTTTCCGCAGCCTGTGGGGCCCACAATGGCCACCCTCTGCCCCGGATGCACATCCAGGTTGAAGTCCACAATAAGATTCTGTCCCTTTGTATAGGAGAAATCCACATGGGAGAGGGCCACATTTCCCTTCACATCCGTGAGGCTCTTGGCGTCATCATCCTTTGGCTGGGGCTCTTCCTCTATGAGTTCCAAAATCCTTCCCGCACAGGCGATGGCATTTTGAAGCTCTGTCACCACGCCGGAAATCTCATTAAAGGGCTTGGTATACTGGTTTGCATAACTTAAAAAGCTGGCAAGCTGCCCTACACTGATTTGCCCCATCACCGCAGCCACTGCCCCGAAAATGCCCACCCCTGTGTACACAAGGCTGTTCACAAAGCGGGTGCTGGGATTTGTCATGGATGAGAAAAATGTGGCCTCCAGGGAATATTTCCGCAGCCTTTCGTTTATCTCATCAAAGCGGCCAAGTACTTTCTCCTCCTGTCCGAATGCCTGGACCACTTTCTGGTTTGCAATCATCTCCTCAATCAGCGCTGTCTGTTCCCCCCTGGTCTCGGATTGGCGCTTAAACATCACATATGTCCTTTTTGCTATAAAACTTGCCACAAAAAGGGACAGAGGGGTGATACAAATTACCACCAGGGCAATCTTGTACTGGATGTTCAGCATAAAACAAAGTGTACCGAAAATGGTGATAATCCCGGTAAAAAACTGGGTGAATCCCATCAAAAGCCCCTCTGCCACCTGGTCCGCATCGGCGATAACCCGGCTCACTAACTCCCCGTAAGACCGGCCATCCAGATATTTTAGAGGCAGAATCTCAATTTTAGCAAATGCATCCCTGCGCATATCCCGGACAATCTGATACGTGATACGGTTATTGCACACGTTCATCAGCCACTGTGCCGCCGCAGTGACAAGAACGACGATAAGTATTGTCTTTATCACATTGAAAACGCCGGAGAAATCCACCTGCCCCTTTCCCACAATAAAGTCGATGGCCCTCCCTGTAAGGATGGGCACATAGAGGGTTAAAACGGCGGACACGGCGGCAAAAACCAAGGACGCCAAAATCAATGCCGTATATTTGCGGATGTACCGCAGAAGCTTTTTTACCGTCCCCCACTGGGATTTCGTTTTAGCCATTGTCCTTCCCCCCTTTCTGCTGATTTTCAGGAAACTGGGAATAATAAATTTCCTGGTACACCTGGCAGGTGTCAAGGAGCTCGCTGTGAGTCCCTGCCCCCGCCAGTTCCCCGTCTTCAAGCACCAGGATTTTATCTGCATACTGGATGGAAGACGCTCTCTGGGACACAATGAACACCGTAGGTTTTTCTTGTAATCCGGCTATGGCTTTCCGAAGGGCTGCGTCTGTAGCGTAGTCCAGCGCAGAAGCGCTGTCGTCCAAAATCAAAATCTCCGGCTTTCTCACCAGAGCCCTTGCAATGGTAAGACGCTGTCTCTGGCCTCCGGAAAAATTTTTGCCGCCCTGGGAGACAACGGTGTCAAGCCCTTCTTTTTTCTCCACAATCTCCAATGCCTGGGCTGTCTCTAAAGCCTCCCGCATCTCCTGGTCCGTGGCATTCTCCCTGCCCCAGGAGAGGTTTTCCCGGATCGTCCCTTTAAACAACACCGCTTTTTGCATCACAATTCCAACTTTCTTTCTAAGCTCCCCAGGTTCATAGGAAGAGAGTTCTTTTCCTGCTATGCGGATGGAACCTTTGGTGTAGGGATAAAAACCGGGGATTAAATGCACAAGAGAAGTCTTTCCCGAGCCTGTCCCCCCAATAACGCCTATGGTCTCCCCCCGCCTGGCACAAAAGCTGATATCTGTTAAAGATTCCTCTGAAGCATCCTGATAGGTAAGTCCCACATGGGAAAATACTACCATCCCCTCTTCACCGTTCTCCTCCTCTCTCCTCTGAAGTTTTCCCTGTTCTCCCTCAGGAACTTCAAAAATCGTCTGGATACGGTTGCCGCAGGCGATGGCCTTTGTCACGGTTACAATAAGGTTTGCCAGTTTTATTAATTCCACAAGAATCTGTCCCATATAATTTACCAGGGCAACCACTTCCCCCTGGGTGAGAATACCCGAATCCACCCGCAGGGCCCCCTGATAAATCAGATATGCCGTGGCGGCGTTTATCATCACATAGGTGACAGGATTTAAAAGGCCGGATATTTTTCCCACAAACATCTGCATCCTGGTGAGCTCCTGATTCTTCTCCCCAAAAGCTTCCAGTTCCTGCTGCTCTAAGTGAAAAGCCCGGATTACCCTGACCCCAGTGAGATTTTCCCTGGCGCTTTGGGTAACGGAATCCAGTTTTCCCTGAACTTTTTTATAGAGAGGGATGCTCACCGCCATCACCCCAAATACCACCAAGGATAAAAGGGGGATAATCACCACAAATGTAAGCGCCGCAGTCACGTCAATGGTAAAGGCCATAACCATCGCCCCAAATACGATAAAGGGGGAGCGCAGAAACAGACGCAGCACCATATTGACACCGGACTGGGCCTGATTGACGTCACTGGTCATTCTGGTGATTAATGTGGCGTCTCCCAGCTTGTCCTGATTGGTAAAAGACAGCCGCTGGATATGGGCGAAGAGCCCGTGGCGTACAGCCGTCCCAAACCCTGCTGCCGCCTTAGCAGAAAAATACTGTGCCGTCACTGCGCTGATAAGGCCCACAATACCTAAAAGTATTAAAATCAGGCACATTTTTATAATATAGGAAGTGTCCCCCTCTGCAATTCCCACATCGATAACGCTTGCCATCACAAGGGGCACGAAAAGTTCAAATATAGCTTCCAACATTTTAAACAAAGGCGCCAAAACACATTCTTTTTTATAATCCTTAAGATATATCAAAAGATTTTTCACAATGTCCTCCTGTTCCCATGCAATAGTGCTTAAAAATGCTGCAACAAGAGGATTCTCATTGCAGCACACTGTTTATTTTAACTCCACGCCCTCCGTAGCGCTTAACCCTTCTTCCTCAGCCGGCGCCTGGGTATCCGCCGGGTCTGCCTTCGCTGTAAATCTGTCTTTAAATGTAACTTTTTCCCACTCTTTTTCGTTTATCTCCCACTTCGCCTCATCCCGCCATCCGGATAAAACGTCTTCGTAATAATCGCTCTTTTTCTGGGACAAAAGTTCTTCCTTCTTCTCGGCGGTGGCTTTTGCATCATTCTCACTGTCTAAGCGCAGCACATAGTAGCCGTTATCTGTCTCCACCACCCCGGAGATATCTCCTTCCTTTAAATTATCTGCGGCTTCCAGCACTTCCTTACTCATAGAAGAATCCGAATCCTCCGCTGAACCGTAAGACTCTTTGCTCACGGAATAACCTGCGTCGGTGACTGCCTTCTCAAAATCTTCGGCCTCTGCAATATTCACCGCATCTTTCCTTAAATCTGCCTTTTCTTCCTCTGTATATTCGATTAAATTAGATTCCTCGTCATAGCGGCCGGTGGTACTGATGACTACATAGCTGAAACTTCTCTGGGCAGCCTCCTCCTCTGTCACCTCCACATCAGCGCTCTCCTCTATACTTTTCCTCATTTTGCTCTGAATCGTATAAAGCCTTAAAACCTCAAGGACATCCTCCCTGTTCTCCCCTCCAACCTGTTTAAGGGCTTCCTGGGAATTATCAGAAAGAAAGGTATCCGCTGCCTTCTCAATGGCCTCCTCTTCCTCCGTGGAAAGTTCCACTTTGTAATCTTCCATGTGGGCTTTTAAGAGATACATATTTTCCAGATTCTCCGCCACATCATTCTTTACGTCCTGAGCTAAAGTATTGCCGTTTCCGTAAAGGTCTTTTTCCCACATATCCTCCCCGAAATAAGATGTATAAAAAGAATCGTAGTTTGCCTGCTGGTACTTTGCACTGAAATTGGCTACTCCCATGGTGATAACAGTATCGTCCAATGTAGCAAACACCGCATCTGAATCAATGGTATTTCCACATCCGCTAAGGGCTATTCCTGATATGGCAGCAGCCGCAAAAATCTTTGCTGCCCTTTTCTTATTTTTCATAGGTTCCTCCTGCAATATTTCTGCAACATCCCGCCTGTGGCTTTTGTCACATACTTCAATATAATAATTTTGCCGTCACTTGTCTATTATAGTGCTTTTTTTTGTATGCCGCAAGACCTTTCACAAATTCTTCTCATCCTTGGGCTGTTCCTTTAACATGCGGCTGTCATTCAGCACCTGCTCCACCACTTCCACAGGCCCCTCTTTCTGCCGGGAATTCATTTTTAAATGATAGATAAAAAGAGGCAGTTTTTTATCCGGGATAAACTTCATTTTCCCCTGATATAAATTCACAAATTCAGGGATTTTTGCCGGGTCAACCTTGGCCCTCTCAAAAAGAGTAAACCGGATTTCCTCCCCCTTCTGGGCCACCTCTGTAAAATAGGCCCTATGGGCTTTTGCCTTATATTCCGCAATCATCAAAAGATTCTCCACAGGCTTTGGCAAATCTCCAAACCTGTCGATTAACTCCTCCAGCATCTCCTCTTTCTCTTCCTCATTCTCAATTCCTGCAATCCGTTTGTACACATCCAATTTCTGGGCTTCATCCCGGATATAGGAAGGAGGAATGAAAGCGTCGATATCCAAGTCAATGGAAGTCTCAAAACTCTCTTCCACTTTTGTTCCCCTTGCCTGTTTTACCGCCTCGTTTAACATTTTACAGTACAGGTCATAGCCCACAGCTTCCATATGGCCGTGCTGGCTGATCCCTAAAAGATTTCCGGCTCCCCGGATTTCCAAATCCCGCATGGCAATTTTAAATCCGCTGCCAAGTTCCGTGTATTCCTTGATTGCCGCCAAACGCTTTTCCGCCACTTCTTTTAGCATTTTATCCCTTTTGTACATTAAAAATGCATAGGCGGTACGGTTGCTTCTCCCCACCCGCCCCCGAAGCTGATAGAGCTGGGAAAGCCCCATGTTATCTGCATCGGCAATGATAATGGTATTTACGTTGGAAATATCTAATCCTGTTTCAATTATTGTGGTACTTATGAGAACATCAATATCTCCATTGATAAACTGGTACATGATATCCTCCAGTTCCTTCTCCTTCATCTGGCCGTGGGCAAACTGCACCGATGCCTCTGGCACTAAGGAGGCAACCTTCGATGCCACATCCTCGATTTGGTTAATGCGGTTAAAGACATAATAAACCTGTCCTCCCCTGGCAAGTTCCCTGGCAATGGCCTCCCGCACCATCTCCTCATTGTATTCCATCACATAGGTCTGAATTGGCAGACGGTCCATGGGGGGCTCCTCCAACACACTCATATCCCGGATTCCAATAAGGCTCATGTGAAGGGTTCTGGGGATAGGCGTTGCCGTCAAAGTAAGCACATCCACATTTTCTTTCATCTTTTTGATTTTTTCTTTGTGGGCCACGCCAAACCTCTGCTCCTCATCGATAATCAAAAGCCCTAAATCCTTAAACAGCACATCCTTGGACAGCACCCTGTGGGTGCCAATCACGATATCCACCATCCCCCGTTTTAAATCTGCAATGGTTTTTTTCTGCTCCCCCGGCGTGTTAAAACGGCACAGAAGATTTACCTCCACAGGAAAATCCTTCATCCTCTGGGCAAAAGTATTGTAGTGCTGCTGAGCCAAAATAGTGGTTGGCACAAGATAAACCACCTGTTTTCCCTCCTGCACCGCCTTAAAAGCCGCCCGGATGGCAATCTCCGTCTTGCCGTAGCCCACATCCCCGCAAATCAGCCGGTCCATGATTTTTCTGCTCTCCATGTCCCGCTTTGTGGCTTCAATGGCAGCTTCCTGGTCCACCGTCTCCTCAAAGGGGAACATCTCCTCAAACTCCCGCTGCCATACCGTATCCGGCCCGTAGACATAGCCGTTGTTCTCCTGCCTTTTGGCGTAGAGTTCCACCAAATCTTTGGCAATCTCTTCCACCGCCCCTCTGACCCTCGTCTTCGTCTTGTGCCACTCCTGGCCTCCCAGACGATTTAATTTGGGCTTTTTGGCATCCCCGCCTGCATATTTTTGTATCATGTCAAGCTGAGTCGCCAAAATATAGAGATTTCCCCCTTTATCATATTCAATTTTAATATAATCTTTTACGGTTTTGTCCACTTCCAGCTTTTCAATTCCCCGGTAAATCCCCAGACCGTGATTTTCATGCACTACATAATCCCCAACGGAAAGCTCTGTAAAACTGGCAATCTTCTCCCCCTCATAGAGACGCCTCTTCTTCTTTTTCTTTTTTTCCGCTCCGAAAATATCACTCTCGGAAATCACCGCGAAACTGAGGAGAGGATATTCATATCCTCTTTTTACTTTTCCATATAAGGTCATTATTTCCCCAGGTTTCACGGTGTGGTCATAATCTTCGGAATAAAAACAGTTGAGACCTTCCCCCATTAAATCCTCCGCCAGGCGTTTAGCCCTGGTTCTGGAACCGGATAGAAGAATCACCCCGTAACCCTTTTTTTTGTACTGCTTTAAATCCTTAACCAGAAGTTCAAAGCTGTTGTTGTAGGCATTAATTGTTCTGGCCTGAAGAAAAAAGCGGTTACGGACCGTCACCTCTTTTATTTTCTGCTCCAGGGAATTTAGCGCAGCAACGCTTCTCTTTTCTATCTGGGCGGCAACTTCCAGGCAGGTATAAAGGGCCTCCATCTGCCCCGGAAGGATATACCCTTTTTCCAGGCGGTGTTTCATACTCTCGGAAAACTCCTGCTCTGTCATATATCCCCGCTCAAAACAGCGGGGGGCTTCGTCCAATACCACCAGGGTATCTTCCATTTTCAGGTAGTCCAAAAGGGAGACCCTCTCCCGTGAAAAATAAGGAAGATATGAGTCAAGTCCTGCCATCCCCCCCTGCAATGCGCTCTCTTCAAGCTCATCCACAGCGGATTTCACCCGGTAAGCCTCCTCCGTTTTCATCTCCCTTCGGTAACTCTCATACAGCTTCTCCCCATCCTCTTTCAGACGCCTTACTCCGTCCTCTTTCTCCTTTTTGGTGAGAATCAGTTCCGTGGCCGGATAGAGTTCCATACTTTCCAGATTCTCTATGGAGCGCTGGCTCTCCACATCGAAAATACGCAGTGAATCAATCTCCTCATCCCACAGCTCTATACGGTAAGGATTTTCCTCTGTCAGGGGAAAAATATCGATAATCCCTCCCCGGATGGCAAACTGCCCGGCGCTTTCCACCTGAAAAGCCGGCTCATATCCCATTTCCACAAGCCGCTCCCGAAAAGAAGAGAGATCTATCTCGTCTCCCACATGGAAGGTTTTTACCGCCTGGATAAACTGTCCCGGATTTGGCATTTTGTTCATCAGGGCATCGTAAGTGGTAATCAGTGTCACCCTGCCCCCCTCCGCAATGCGCTTTAAGGCAAGAATCCTCTCCCTGGTCAGTACGTTCCCCCTCAAATCCGACTGATAAAAGAGTATGTCTTTTGCCGGATAGTACACCGCCTGGCGTTCAAAAAACAGATATTCTTCATAGATTTCCCTGGCCCGCTGTTCGTTAAAAGTAACTATAATTTTATAGGGAAACTCTCTTCCAATGCCGTAAATCAGATGAGGCTTTTGGGAGTCAATACACCCTGATATCATCTGGATTCCTTTTTCTTTTTTTAAATATACATTTAATTTTTCAATTTCATTTAACCTGTCAAGTGGTTCCAAAAATGCTCTCATATTATTCCCGTTTCCTCGCATTAAAGGTATTCATTGCTTTGCCTATCTCACCTTTTATCATATATTCCGCTGCCTGGCAGGCATCATTGACAGCGTCCTCTACATATGCCCGCTCCTCTTTGGAAAAGCGTCCCAGCACATAGTCCGCCAAATCCCATCCTTCCGGCTTTTCTCCCACTCCTACTTTAATCCGGGCAAAATCGCTGCTGCCGCAGCAATTTATGATGCTTTTGATGCCATTATGTCCTCCGGCACTGCCTTTTCCCCGGATTCTAATCGTCCCGGGAGGCAGGCTGATATCATCAAAAACTACAATCAAATTTTCCTGGGGAGTCAATTTGTAAAACCTTAAAATTTCGCCTATGCTCTCACCGCTTAAATTCATAAAGGTCTGCGGCTTTACCAGCAAAACCTGTTCCCCTGCAATGATGCCTTTTCCGCAAAGGGCCTTGTGTTTCTTCTCTTTTATCCTTATATTATATTTTTCCCCCAGAGCATCCATGACATCAAAGCCTACATTATGCCTGGTTTTATCATACTGTTTCGTAGGATTTCCCAATCCCGCTATTACATACATTTTTTACCTCCAGGTTTTTCACACAAAGAAATAGTTAGCACGTTTTACGTGCTAACTATTTTAACGTAATTTTCAGATTTTGTCTATCACAGACAACGGATTTGTTATTCTTCCATGGTAAGAATCTCGGCCTGATACTTCTCCAAAATCAAACTTTGAATTTTGTCCCTGGTGTTAGAATTGATAGGATGTGCAATGTCCCTGTACTCTCCATCAGCAGCTTTGCGGCTGGGCATAGCAATAAATAATCCCTTTTCCCCCTCAATTACTTTGATATCATGTACCACAAATTCTTCATCAATGGTGATAGACACTACCGCTTTCATTTTACCTTCTTTTTCTACTTTGCGAATCCTAACGTCTGTAATCTGCATATACGCTGTCCCCCCTTTGTCCTCTTGTAGCTTATTTCTTACATTACATATCTTGCATTGTCCTCACGCACAACTTTAATGCCTTTGTCTCCGCAATAGTAAGTATTTGCCCTTAAAGTGTTGCGGCTCTCCACAATACAATTCTCGATATGGGTGTTATCCCCGATATACACGTCGTTTAAGATAATAGAATTCTTAATCACGCAGTTCTTGCCCACAAATGCCTTTTTAAACAAAATAGAATTCTCCACTTTGCTGTTTACAATACATCCGCTGGCTACCAGGCTGTTTCGCACATCAGAACCTGCATTGTATTTTGCCGGCGGCAGGTCGTCTACCTTTGTGCAAATCTTCGGCTCATCCCGGAAGAAATACTTGCGCACCTCAGGTTTTAAGAAGTCCATGTTTGTCTGATAATAAGAATCCACGGTGGAAATATTGCTCCAGTAGGTATCCATTTTGTAAGCGTAAATCCTTTTCAGGTTTTTGTAACGAATCAGCACATCCGTAACAAAATCATGGCGTTCCTCCTCCGCACATCTCTCCAGCATCTCAATGAGCTGCCTCCTGCGGATAATATAGATACCTGTGGATATCGTGTTGGAGGAAGCCACCAAAGGTTTCTCCTCAAACTCCACAATCCTGGCGTCCTCATTCATCTTTACCACACCGTAGCGGCTCACATCCACATTCGCCGGCATATCTTTGCAGATTACGGTGATATCCGCTTTTTTCTCAATATGGTAGTCGAGAATCGCATTGTAATCCACCTTATAAACACAATCCCCGTTGCTGATGATAACATAGGGCTCATGGCGCCTCTTCAAGAAGTCAAGGTTCTGGTACATGGCATCCGCCGTACCGCGAAACCAGTCGCTGCTCTCTGAGGTAAGCATTGGGGTAAAAATGTAAAGCCCTCCCTGTTTTCTTCCGAAATCCCACCATTTGGAGGAACTTAAATGTTCATTTAAGCTTCTTGCATTGAACTGGGTCAAAACCGCCACCGTCTGTATGTGGGAATTGCTCATATTGCTCAGTGCAAAATCGATGCACCTGTAGTTGCCTCCCACGGGCATAGCCGCAGCCGCCCTGCGGGCTGTAAGCTCATGCATCCCCTTATTGTTACCACCTGCGAGAATAATTCCTAATGCCTTCATTTACTGTCACCTGCCTTAATAATGTATTCTCCTCCGGCAAGAACACCGTCTGGATAGTCTGATTTGTCTGTCACGCCGGAAATCGCTGTATTTTTGCCAATCTTTACATTCGACGGAATGCAGGAATTTTCCCCGATGGTTGCCAGCCCAAATGCATATATCTTGTCATTTAACTTACTCTGTGCTTCATCACCGATTCCGATTTCCACATTGTCTCCAATGCTGCAGTCCTCTGCGATAATCGCTTTATAAATGCCGCAGTTCTCTCCAATTTTGGTATCCTGCATAATAATGGAATCTCTGATTACAGTTCCCTTTCCAACCACAACCCCTGCGCCTAAGACAGAATTGCGGACCTCACCGTATATCTCTGTCCCTTCGCCGATAATACTCTTTTCTACGATAGCGTCAGAGGAGAGATACTGGGGCTCAACATTGTCGCTCTTGGTGTAGACTTTCCAGTACTCTTCATAAAGGTTGAACTCGGGAATCAAATCCACCAGCTCCATGTTTGCCTCCCAGTAGGAGCCAAGGGTTCCTACATCCTTCCAGTAGCTGTTATACTCGTAGGCAAAGAGCCTCTGTTGTTTCTCATGGCAGTATGGGATAATATGCTTGCCGAAATCACAGTTGCCCTGGTCTTTCATGGCGATTAAGGCTTCCCTTAACACTTTCCAGGTAAAAATGTAAATACCCATGGATGCAAGATTGCTCCGGGGATGTTCCGGCTTCTCCTCAAACTCTGTAATCTGCTTTTCTTCATCTGTTATGACAATGCCAAAACGGCTCGCCTCCTCAATGGGCACCGGCATAGCTGCGATGGTGACATCCGCATTGTGCTCTTTGTGGAAATCTAACATCACTTCATAATCCATTTTATAGATATGGTCACCGGAGAGAATCAGAACATACTCCGGATTATAACTCTCCATATAACTTAAATTCTGGAAAATTGCATTGGCAGTTCCTGTATACCATTCGCTGTTATCGCTTTTCTCATATGGCGGTAAAACTGTAACGCCGCCGTTATTTCTGTCTAAATCCCAGGGAATACCAATTCCAATATGGGAGTTCAGCCTAAGGGGCTGATACTGGGTCAAAACACCCACAGTGTCTATCCCGGAATTGATACAGTTGCTCAGGGGAAAATCAATAATGCGGTACTTACCGCCAAATGCCACTGCCGGCTTGGCTACCTTCGCCGTCAGAACACCCAGCCGGCTTCCCTGGCCGCCTGCCAAAAGCATGGCAATCATTTCTTTTCTAATCATGTCGCTCACCTCTCGCCAAATCTGTATTTTAGATATAGAAATTATAGCATAACCTGTTCTTTTAGTACAACACTTTTAACAAATTATTTATCTGTTTTAACCAATTTTTGTTAAAATTCACATGTTTTGTCTCTTTAATTTCAGCAAAGATAACAAAATCCCGTTCCGGGAAACCGCCAGAAAAACCAGATGGCCCCTGATTATCAAAAAATTGGCAATAGTAATTTGCAAAACAGAAATTCTTGGTTATAATACTATATGGAAATACTCTTATATTATTTTAGAATGGACGGATAACTATGTATCAAATTAATTTTAAAAAACCTATTCATCTTCACTTTATCGGAATCGGCGGTATCAGCATGAGCGGCCTTGCCCGGGTACTCTTAAAAGAAGGCTTTCAAATCTCAGGCTCTGATGCCAGGGAATCGGAGATTACCCTTGGACTTGCCGGGGAGGGCGTTCACATTTCCTATCCTCAGTCCCCGGACAATATCACAGATGACTTGGACGCAGTGGTATATACTGCCGCCATCCATGAAGACAACCCTGAATTTGCTGCAGCCAGGGCAAAAGGTCTGCCCATGTTAAGCCGTGCCCAGCTTTTGGGACAGATTATGTCCCACTACGAAAACTCCATCGCCGTTGCAGGCACCCACGGCAAAACTACCACCACCTCCATGCTGAGCCAGATTCTTTTGTCTGCAGACACTGACCCTACCATCTCTGTGGGCGGAATGTTAAAGTCCATAAACGGAAACATCCGTGTAGGCAGCTCTGACATTTTTCTCACGGAGGCATGCGAATACACCAACAGTTTTTTAAATTTTTATCCTAAGTACTGCCTCATATTAAACATAGAGGCGGAACATCTTGATTTCTTTAAGGATTTGGCGGACATTCGGGCTTCCTTCCGGAAATTTGCGGCAAACACCGGGGAAGGCGGCACTATATTTATCAACGGAGAAATTGAAAATTACCAGGAAATTGTCTCCGGGCTTCCTGCCAAAACCCTTACCTACGGCATGTCCTCGTCTTTTGACTACTATCCTAAGGATATCGCCTTTGACGATATGGGCTGCGCTTCCTACACTTTAATGGAAGGAAATAGATCTGTCGCCTCCATACACCTGAAAGTGCCGGGACTCCACAATGTGTCAAACTCTGTGGCGGCAGCATGTCTCTCCCTGGCCCTTGGAGTATCATCCGAACATATCGCCCTGGGCCTCTCCGGCTTTTTGGGAACGGACCGAAGATTTCAATATAAAGGAAAGCTCCCCTGCGGCGCCGTCTTAATCGACGACTACGCACATCATCCAACAGAAATCAAAGCAACGTTAGAAGCTGCCGCAAATTATCCCCACAAAAGGATTATCTGCGTATTTCAGCCCCATACCTACTCCAGGACAAAAGCTTTTTTAGATGACTTTGCAGATGCCCTCTCCCTGGCGGATGTGGTGGTGCTGGCAGATATCTATGCCGCCCGGGAAACAGATTCCCTGGGGGTTAGTTCAGGGGACATTGAGGCCAGACTAAAAAACATGGGAAAAGAAACCTATTATTTTCCCGATTTTTCCCAAATTGAAAATTTTTTGCAAAAAAATTGTGTAAACCACGACTTGTTGATAACCATGGGGGCGGGAGATGTAGTAAAAGTTGGAGAACACATACTTATACACTGAGTTATCCACATTATCCACATTTTAAATGTTCTTTTATAAACATTTGAAATGTGGATTTTTTTATTTCCCTTTTTCCCTCCCTGTCACGTTCTCCCTCTCCTTGTCCGATTTTTATCCACTTATCCACAATTGCTCAAACCCTTGATTTTACTGGTATTTTTTAAAAAATCACCCCTTTTCAATTTGAAAAACGCATGTTATAATCTGGAACATAACGGATGGCAGACAAAATTCCGGCATCCATCAGGGAAAGAGGTAATCCTATGGCAAACATTAAACTGAGCAGTAACGGACTCCCGTCCTTTACCAGCGTTCCAAACATCTTCATAGATAAATATATGACAAATGCCAACGGAGAATACATAAAAATATATCTGTATCTTCTCCGCCATATGGAAGGGGAGGAACAGACCTTCTCCATCCAGCATCTTCTGGACACATTTGAATATACAGAAAAAGATGTTTTAAGAGCTCTTTCCTACTGGGAAAAGCAGAATCTAATCCGCCTGGATTTTGACAGCAAAAAGAATCTGACAGACATTCTTCTTATAAACCCCTGTCAGCAGGAGGCCTTCCATTTGGAAAAGGGACAGGCAAAAGAGAAGGCGCAGGGAGAAACCGGAGACCAAACGGCAGCTCCTGAGGAAACTCCTTTTAACCAAAAGGATGCCTACACCTTAGAGCAGGTAGAGCAGTTCCAGGACAATGAAGCTGTCCAGGAAATACTCTTTATCACGGAAAATTATCTGGGGCGCACCTTAAACACCACGGATATCCGCACCATACTCTACTGGTACGACGGGCTAAAATTTTCCCCGGAATTAATAGAGTATCTCATTGAAACCTGCATCAGCAACGGCCACACCAGCCTGCGCTATATGGAAAAGATCGCCCTCTCCTGGACAGAGAAAGGCATTTCTACCGTATCGGAGGCCAGAGCGGCCCACACCCTGTATTCCCAGTGTGTCTACGGAGTGATGAACGCCTTTGGCATAAGCGGCCGCAATCTTATTGCAAACGAGACGGCTTTTGCGGAAAAGTGGGCAAAAGAATATGCTTTTTCTATGGACATCATAAAAGAGGCCTGCCGGCGCACCATTTCCGCCACTGGAAAGGCAAGTTTTGAGTATGCGGATACAATTTTGACAAATTGGCATAAAAACCATGTACATAATCTTGAGGATGTTGTAAAATTAGATACAGCCCACAAGGGGAAAACCTCTGCAAAAGCTAAACAAGCGGCGGAAAACGCCCAGAGCAGCCGTTTTCACAATTTTCCCCAGCGGACGTATAACTACGATAAATTAGAGCAGCAGCTTTTAAATACCACAAGCTGAGCCAGGAGATAAGACATGCCTTTAAGCAATTCCCAATATGACGAGATTCTCCGTGAGTATCACGCCAAACAGATTAGAAACCAGCGCCTTGCAGAAAGCCGCAAAAAAGAAGTCTATGAAAAAAATCCCCGGTTAAAGGAGATTGACGACGCTGTATCTTCCTGTTCCGTGGCACAGGCCAGAAAGCTTTTAAACGGCCAAGAGGAGGCTCTTAACTCTCTCCATGAAGAAATTCACGGATATAGGGAAAAAAGGCTCTTAATCCTTAAAGAAATGGGTTACACGGAGGATTATTTTATTCCTGATTACGACTGTCCGGACTGTAAGGACAGCGGGTACATAGGCGGACAGCGCTGCCACTGTTTCAGGCAGCGGGCCATCGACCTTGTGTACACCCAGTCAAATATAAAAAGTATTTTAAAAGATGAGAATTTTCAGACATTCTCCTACAAATACTATTCCGAAATTGAGATAAACCCGGCCACAGGGCTTACTTCCCTGGAGACTATGAAAAAGGCAGTGGAGGAATGCCGCAGGTTTATCCGGGAATTTGATAAAATTTTTTCCAATCTTTTTCTCTACGGGGATACCGGAGTGGGAAAAACCTTCCTCTCCAACTGTGTGGCAAAAGAGCTGTTGGATACGGGACATTCCGTTATCTATTTTACAGCCTTCCAGTTATTTGATATATTGGAAAAGAATACTTTCCGAAGTGACAGAGATTCCGATATCATTGCGGCGCACCAGAATATTTTTGACTGCGATCTGCTGATTATTGACGATTTGGGTACGGAGATGCCCAACTCCTTTACAATCTCACAGTTATTTTTATGTATCAACGAGCGTATTCTCCGGAAAAAGTCAACTATCGTTTCCACGAACCTGCCCATAAAGCAGATGGCCCAGACATATTCCGAGAGAACCTTCTCCCGCATCTCCAGCAATTATATTATGCTGAAACTATTCGGGGACGACATACGGATTCAGAAAAAAATCCGGTAGGCCCTGTTTAGAATAAATATATATTTATGTGGTTTTTATCCTATCTTAAAAGCCACTGCACTACATTATGGAGGATTTATCATGGCAAACGATGAAAGACTGTTAAATACCCTGCCCAGCGGAACCCTTGGGCTGATTCCTTTGGAAAGCTGCAAAGAGATGGGCCGAAAAGTGGACCAGTATCTGGTAGGCTGGAGGGAAAAACGGGAACATGAACACGCTTCTGACTCTGCATTTATAGGTTATAAGCGGGACAGCTATCTTATGGATGCATCATGTCCCAGATTTGGAAGCGGGGAGGCCAAGGCAGTCATCAAGGAATCTGTCAGAGGTTATGACTTATACCTTATGGTTGACGTCACCAATCACCACTTAACCTATTCTCTCTGCGGAATGACAAACCACATGTCCCCGGATGACCATTTCTCTGATTTAAAGCGTATTATCGCAGCAGTAGGAGGAAAAGCCAGAAGAATAACAGTTATTATCCCGTATTTATATGAGGGCAGGCAGCACAAGAGAACCGCAAGGGAGTCCTTAGACTGCGCCTTAGCCCTGCAGGAGCTTACCAATATGGGAGTGGACAATATTATCACTTTTGACGCCCACGACCCCAGGGTACAAAATGCCATTCCCCTGAAAGGATTTGACACGGTACAGCCCGCCTATCAATTTGTGAAAGGCATTTTAAAAGAGGAGAAAGACCTGATTATCGACAATGACCACATGATGGTCATCAGCCCCGACGAGGGAGGTACCAACCGGGCCATCTACCTGTCCAACGTGCTGGGACTTGACATGGGAATGTTTTATAAGAGAAGGGATTTCAGCATTATGATTGAGGGCAGAAACCCCATTGTTGCCCACGAATTTTTGGGCTCCTCTGTGGAGGGGAAGGACGTGCTGATTATCGACGACATGATTTCCTCCGGGGACAGCATGATAGACGTTGCCACGGAACTTAAAAAACGAAAGGCCAACCGTGTGTTTGTAATTTCCACCTTCGGTCTCTTCACTGACGGTTTGGAAAAATTTGACCAGGCATACGAGGAGGGCATTATCCACCGTGTAGTTACCACCAACCTCACCTATCAGTCCGAAGAACTGTTGAAAAAACCCTATTACATCGATTGTGATATGAGCAAATATATCGCTTATATTATTGACACTTTAAACCACGATTTATCTATCAGCGATCTCTTAGACCCATATGAGAGAATCCACCGGCTGGTAGACGCATACAAGGAAGAGCAGAAAAAAAGATAAAAAAAGAGAGGTTTCAAAAACTGAAACCTCTCTTTTTTTGCACTTTTAAGCTCTGTACCCTCTTGGGGATTTTATTTTATACCCTACGGGTGGTTCCATTACATGTAACAGGTATTAGAACAAATCGATCCGGCCATTTATTTTGTCGTTAATTACGTAGTATGCTGAATTTTCTTCCGGTTTAATATAGACCTGCATGGACTTGATAGAAGACTCACGATGTCCGTCTGCCACATAGATACTTTTGACTCTGTCTACCACTGCATTCAAATCTGCATTGTGCTCATAGAATTCTAAAATTACTTTAGGCTGAACTTTTTCTTTTACTGCTTTTACGGCTGTCTTCTTAACTTTAGCTGCTGCTTTTTTTCCTGCTTTTGCCGCTGCCCCTTTTACTTCTGCCGCTCCTTCTACGATTTCTTTAACAACTTCTTTCTTAGGTTCTTCTTTAACTTCAGGCTCTTTCGCTGCTGCAAACGCTTTTACTTCGTTGGCCATCGCCTCCGCCGCTTTTGCAACAGATGATTTTACTTCTGGTTTCTTAGACATAATATTTACCTCCCTTTCACCCAGCTCTTACTCACATACTAAGAATTTTTCCATCGCTACTAATGCCTCTTGTTCATCGTTACCATCCGTAATAATATTCACGGTCATGCCCTTGGATGGATTGAAAGCCATGATTCCCATAATGCTCTTTGCATTAATCCTTCGGTTATCACTTTCCAAAGTGATATTACTGTCAAACTGACATGCAACCTGGACCAGTTCCGCAATCGGATTATCATGTTCCTTTGAAACGTTTGATACTACAACTTCCTTTTTGCTCATGATTTCTTTCCTCCTAAAGTACAGTTTTTAATATACCCCAAATCGAAAAATTTTACAATACGCTTTTCAGAAAATTAGTAATTTCCCACGAAGTATTTCTATAATCAATATAAAAATTATGCATATTTTAGCTATTTCATCCGCTCTTGGCGGATTACAGCCTGAAATTCTTTTACATCTTTGGCAATTTCCCCACTTAAGGCTAAAAGGCAGATTAAGTTTGGAACCGCCATAAGGGCGTTGGCAATATCGGAAAAATTCCACACCACATCCAGGGCGGTGGTGGCTCCCACATAAGCTATCAGGGAAAAGAAAATGCGGTAAACCATATTAAATTTATGGGTGCCTAAAAGATATTCAAAAGCTTTCTCCCCGTGGTACTCCCATCCTAAAATCGTGGAAAAGGCAAAAAGGGAAATTCCGATACAGATTAACCATCCCCCGGCGGTGCCCAAAACACTTTCAAAGGCCAGAATGGTAAGGGCCGCCCCTTTCACCAAAACCCGCATTTCATATGTACCGTCCTCCCGGAAAATGTAATGGTTTCCGGCCTCATCTGTCCAGGCTCCTGTCAGTGTACCTAAAGTCCGTTCCGTCCTGCAGTTTTCCTTCTCATCCATGGGATACAAAACCAGCGCATCCCCTTCTTTCGTCAAAGACATGCTGTCATCATCAAAAAGAATTTCATAATTTCCCCCCGCATCCATCCCGTAGGAATCTTTTGCTACAATTACCGCCTGATTTTCCGAATAGGCATACTTTCCCTGTACCTGTGGCGTTGTGCTCCCCAGCACCCCGGAAGCAGCGATACAGATTCCCGTAATAGAACAGACCACAATGGTATCCCAGAAAGTACCTGTCATATTAATGTATCCCTGGCGCACCGGGTTGTCTGTGACAGCCGCCGCTGCAGTGATGGCTGCGGAACCCATCCCCGCCTCATTGGAAAACACTCCCCTGGCCACTCCAAACCGCATGCTGTTCATCATGGCTGCCGTCACGGTGCCGCAGAGACCGCCTCCTGCCGCCTCCAGAGAAAAAGCCATTCTAAATATCATAGCCAGGCCTTCCGGCACATTTTTAATGTTCCCCAAAATTACAACGAGACCGCAGATGACATAAAAAATTGCCATAACCGGAACCACCACGGAGGACACTTTTGAAATACTTTTGATTCCCCCAACGATGATTGCCAGAGCCAGAACCGTGAGTGCGGCTCCGCTTATCCAAGTGGGTATTTTAAATGTGCTGGAGAGGGCGTCGGAGATGGAATTTGCCTGGGTCAGATTGCCGATTCCAAAAGACGCCACCACTGCAAAGAGAGCAAAAAGCCATCCTAAAACTTCCCCGGCCCTTTTGTTTTTGAAGGCTTTTTTCATGGTGTACATAGGGCCGCCGGACATCTCCCCTTTTTCGTTTACTTCCCTGTATTTAATGGCCAGCATACACTCGCTGAATTTTGATGTCATGCCGAATGCGGCGGAAAGCCACATCCACACCAAAGCCCCAGGGCCCCCGGAAACCATAGCCGTTGCCACCCCTACAATATTGCCTGTCCCTATCGTAGCTGCCAGCGCCGTGGTGAGAGCGGAAAAAGGCGAGATATCTCCTGTCCCTTTTCCCTTTTTCCTGGATTCTTTGCTTAAGGTCAGCCTTAATGCATAGCCCAGATTTCTAAAGGAGGCAAACCCCAGCCGGAATGTGAGAAAAACTCCGGTTCCCACCAAAAGCACCAGCATCACCGGCCCCCAGACAAAATCGTCCACTTTACTGATTATTTCTGCAAATCTTTCCATTCTCTTCCCTCTCCTGCGTCCTTATTTCAAATATCCTAAAAATACATTTCCGGCGTTTTCAAACATTTCCCCCGCATCCTCCATGCCCATTTTCTCCATACTGGAATCCAGGGGATGATATAAAATAACATTCAGGGAATCATATCCTGCCACCAGCACAGCATCGGTATCGCTTTTCATGGCAAACACCGGATTCCCCAGGCTGATATAATAAAGCACTTCTTCCAGGCTGCACCCGGTAAGGTCCAGGGCTGTGACGCCTTCCATGGTTGTCTCCAAAATCTCTTTGGGCGTCTTCCCCTGACCGATTAAAGCGGCAACTTCTATATTTACAGATTCCCTCTCCAACATGGCGCTGACACATTGTGCAATAGAGCTTCCTCCCGCATCCTCTGTGCCCACAGAAATTTCCAACGCCTCCTGCTGGGACTTTCTGGCCCGTTTCCAGATATACTGCTGCTGTTCTCCTATCACCACACCCATTTTCTCATTGGCAGTAGATACTGCAGATTTTAAATTATCTGTTACCGTCAGCACATCCCCTCTGGCATATGCATAATAATTGTCTTTTACCTCCTCACTCTTAAGCCCAATCTCCCTGTTATTTTCAAACACCACTTCTTTTGGGGTAAGAATTTTTGGGGATGCCTCCTTCACCATATCCACCATGGAAAGCTGAATCTGCGTCTGTTTCACCTCCGTCACTGTGGAGTGGATATCCACGATGGTGGCGCTGTCCCCCTCCCGGTTCATAATCGTGTCCTGGCTTGCCTCCACATATGCCATCCCGTTAAACTGGATTCTGTTTAAGTACATAATATAATCCCAAATCTCAATATCAGAAACGTAGTAGCCGGGCTTTTCATATTCTTTTAACTGTTCTGCCGTGGAGGAATCCATAATACACACCTTGTACATGGGAAAGGTAATGTTTCCCGTAAGGTCCTTAAGCACATCCTCTTTCCTTGCAATGCCGTAGACAAAATCTTCCTGCATAAATCCCAGAGCTTTTAAATAACTGTCTCCCCCTGTGGAAATCTCCTTTCTCTCCCCTGTGTCAAGATCTATAAGGTGAATCTCTGATCCCATCCCTTGGCTGTCCTTTTCCGTCCAGGCAAAATATTTGTGGGACTCAGAAATAGCATAATCCCCCTGGGAAAGCCCGGTGATATATTCTTTTACCTCCATGGTGGAGAGGTCGATGCGGTAAACGGTCCCGCTGAGCATAATAAAGAAAATTCCCTGGGCATTCTCATACATAAGCTGTCCCAAATCCGCCCGCATCACCTGATAGGATGATGTGGAAGGGATAAACAATTCCTCCTCTGTGGTGTTGGCGATGCTGTCATAATGGTACACGCAGATGCCCACCTGTCCCTCGTGGGAACCACAGTTCATATAACCGTAGACCACAAAATTTACGCTGCCGGTCTCGTCGATATTAATAATTTTTATATCATGCTCCCCGTAGTTTTCCCGCTTGTCAATCCCCTCATTTCCAATGAAGCTGAATACCTGGGAGAGCTGATTGCTGCTCTCGTTGTAACTCCACAATTCCCCCTCCTGGACAAAACTTACGATATTTCCTTTTTCATTGCTGGCAAACTCCACCTCACTGTCCCGGATGCCCAGCTGGATATAATTATTGTAAAAAGACTCATTTTCCGCCCGGAAAATCTGATTCATAGTCCTCTCATAATTTAAGAGATACATTCTGTCGCTGGTATAGCGGATTCTGTAATACTCCTCTACATTATAGTATTCCATCTCCCCATTTATTCCTATAGATGCCACCAGGTAGTCAAGAATCACCACCGTATAGGAATCATTTGCCTCTTTTACCGACGGGACAGGAGTGGTTAAGCGCTCCCCCTTAAAGTCCGCCCAGGCCACCTGTTTCAAGCTGGAATGGATGTCCACCTTGTGGAGTGTGGAATTATCCCCGGACGCATTTGGTTCCAAATATGTGGCCAGCTCCCTGGCCTTGTCCGGGTCAAATGTCTTTTCGTGGAAAGACATGGCAAAATCCACACACTCTTTTGTATGGCAGACGGTTTCCTCCATAATCCGGGTATAATAGCAAATGGTTTGGCCGCCGCTTTTTAATTTTATAATAAAAAGATATTCCTGGTTTTCCTCCAGCAGGTTTTGAATGGTGAGTTCGGCCTTAATCCTTCCCTTTTTCTCCTCATAATCCTCCACCCTGGAATCCGCAATCAGGCGGCTGGCATCCAGGCTCCTGATTTCAAAAGAAATCTCATCTATTTTTTTATCGTAAGTCTGAACCTGCAGGGGCAGCCTCCTGTCAGAAGAGACCGTGGTAATGGCATCCCGCATATACACAGGCTGCATTTCATTTGTATAACCCCGAAGCTCGTTTACCTCCTGGCTTTCCCCTTCCCCCCCCATAAAAAAGGAGACCACCGGAAGTGTGGCATCTGCCATCTCCGTTGTCAAATCCTCGTTGGAATGATTGGTAAGCTCTCCAAAGACAATAACGCCTAGCAAAAAGACACCTGCTAAAACCAGTAATTTAATCATTCCTTTTTTCATCCAAAAACCGCCTTTCGTATATCATCCGGCAGGAGGGAGTTTTTACTCCCGCCAAAAAATACCGGACAAATTTTTTATCACCACCATTTTCTGCAGCAGCGCCTGCGCCTGCCCCGCCTGCGGTACATTTCATCATATAATAGCACCTGTATCACATCAAGCAGATCTCTGTCCCTTCCTTTTTTCGACCTCTCCGCCTGTGTGAGGGACATGGCATTGTCATAAATATCATTTGCCGTTTTATAGAGAAGGACTCTGTCCGGATATTCGTCAAACATCATACTTCCCTCATATTCCATTTTGTCACATTCTTCCTCCACATATGCAAGCAGCTCCTTCATACGCTTTGGATAAAGCTCCTTCATACGCTCCATGTCTTTCTCATACTCTTTTTCCGTCAGGTACACATTTGACATGGGATAGGTAAGATAAAAAGGCATCTTGCCTCCAAATTCCTCTGATATCCGCAAAAAAGGCTCCTGATACATCTTGTTTTGTGCTCCAACTCTTTTCCCTTTAATATATGCGGATAAAAAAAATGTGACATACCAAAATACTGATATGTCACATTATAGTCCAGGCTGAATAGAAAAACAAGGATACATTTTCCCTGTACCTTTAATTTCTCCTTAAAGCCTCGATAGGGCTTAATTTTGCGGCCTTCTTTGCGGGATAAATTCCAAAAAACAAGCCGATTGCAGAGGAAAACATGGTGGTTAAAAGCACGGTGGCAATATCCACCGACGGGCGGAAGGAAGCAAACTCAGGACTTGCCATGGCAATGATTTTTGCCACCAGGCCTGCACCCCCGATTCCCAAAAGGATTCCGATAAGCCCGCCAATCATGGTGATAATAGCCGACTCTGACAAAAACTGCATCATAATCGATTTGGTCTTTGCCCCCAATGCCTTTCGGATACCAATCTCCCTGGTGCGCTCCGTCACGGACACCAGCATAATATTCATCACCCCGATGCCCCCTACGATTAAGGAGATTGCCGCAACCAGTGAAATAATCATCGTCACGGCATTAATCACCGTATTAATGTTGCTCATAATGTCGTTAAAACTCTCATACTGATAAATATTTTCTCCGAAACATTGGTGTCTCCGTTCCAGGAGAGATACCACCTGGGAGGTGATGGAGGCGGTATCTGCGCCCTTTTCCGCCAAAAGGTAAATCTGGTAATAATCATCCATCTCCCATCCGTAAATCTGAGTTAAAACCGTCATGGGGAAATACAGGGATACCGGCGTATTGTCATATCCGCCTCCAAACATGGAGTTTTCCGGCTCTTTCTCCACCCCTACAATGGTAAAAGAAACGGAATTTCCCCAATTCGGCGTCATATCGATTGTCATGCCGATAACATCTGTGGAGCCGAACAGACGAATGGCGTCCGCCTCCCCAATCAGGCACACCGGGGTTCCCGCCAGGTATTCTTTCTCATTAAAATATCTTCCTTTTAACAAACCTGTGTTGGAAAAATACTGGTAGGAGGCCATCTGGCCGCTGCCGTTTACGGAAAACTCCCCTTTTCTTGTGACGGTGCTCCCCTCAAACCCCTGGTACACGTTTACTGCCATGATGCCGTCCACTTCCTCCACAATGGCATCAATATCGTCATTGGTAATGTAGTAAGTGCCGGTGGAATCGTAAGTGTAAAGGGCTATCTGCCCGGATGCAATTCCCTCCAACTCACCGGAGATAACCGCCTGCATACCGTTTCCCAGTGACATAATCAGAATCACGGAGGCGATTCCGATAATAATGCCCAGCATAGTGAGAAAAGACCTAACTTTATTGGCTTTTATGTTGGAAACCGCCATTTTCAAATATTCCAAAAACTGTGACATTCCTTGCCTCCTATTCTTCCGTGGACATGATGCTCCCTGTGTCCTCCGGCAGGCTCTCCGTGACTTTCATCCCCTCCATAATAGAAGAATCCACGGAAGTAATTACCTTTTCCCCGGCATTTAAACCATTTTTTATTTCAATCTCCTCCTTGGAGGCCATTCCCGGCGTAACATATTTCTTTACCACAACGCCGTTTTCCACCACGAAGGCAAAATCCCCCTGGGTGTCCGCATTCACAGAGGCGATGGGCACAATCAAGGTATCTGTCTGGGTTCCAAGCTGGATGCTCACCTTTGCGTCCAACCCCAGAACCAATGCGTCATCGGGGTTTAATATCCCAACTTTTATGGTCACCATGGCTCCGCCGGTCTCGCCTTTCTGGGCAATCTTGCTGATATAGTTTACTTTTCCCTGGTACTCTTTCTCCTGGAAAGTAATCACGGCATCCTGGTCCAGCCTTATATTTTCCAGGTTATATTTTGACACGGGAATCTCCACACACATATTCTGGGAGCTTGCCAGGGTGATTAAAGGATTTCCCTCCGCCGCTATAGTTCCCGGGGACACCTGCACCTCCGTCACAATCCCGTCAAAATCCGCCGTCACACCTGCCTGGGCGGTGGTAAGGTCATCCGCCGTCTGCTCTAACGTCAGTTTACTTGCCTGCCTGGAGTAACTGATATTTGCCTTTGCCGCATCGGTTAAAATCCCTGCCTCTGCCCCGGCCTTTTTGGACTGTGCCTCCCCAAGCTTACTCTGTAAATCTGCAAGCTGGTTATTTTTCTTGGTGAGTTCCGACTGGATATTTACCATGTGATTCGCAATGTCAGCGGAGTCTTTGATTTTCTTTTCCACTTTTTTCAGTTCTTTTTCTAATTCTTTCTTTTCCTGCTTCAGTTCCTCTATTTTCTTTCTGTCTTTATCGGAAGTATTCTTTGTAATCCCTTCCTCGGTGCTCATGGCATCTGCCCGCTCCTGCTCCAAAATCTTTTGCTCTAAGGCCGAAATCTGGGCATCTATCCCTTCAATAGAAGCCTTAAGTTCTTGTGCCCTTGCCTGCCTGGAGGCGTTGGTATTAGAGGATTTCTCGCTGTCTGCAGCCTGGGACTGCAGGGAAGAAATCTCGGCGTTTACAGCGTTAATCTGATCCTCTAAAGTATGTATATCGCTGCTGCTTGTGGCCAAATCCGTTGCGCTCTCACTGCTCTTTGCCAGGCTGTCGTTGCCTGTAGCCTCCTCAGCCTTTGCCTGCAGCGCCGCGATATCGTAACTCTTCTGCAAGGAGGCAGTGTCATAGGTTAAAAGATATTCCCCCTTTTTTACGTTCTGCCCCACTTCCACGGGAACTTCCCCCACCTGGGCGTTTACCGGGGACGCATATACTCTTGTCTCCTCACTGACGATGGTTCCGCTGGTGTCCAGGGTTGCTGTGATATCCCCTTTTACCACCTCCGATGTGGCAACGGCGGGGAACATTTCCCCGGATCCCCCTGTCATGGAACCAACCACAAAATACCCTATAAGCAGGACAACCACAAGGATTGCCGCCACTTTCCAGGGTTTCACTTTTTTTCTGGGTCTTCTCTCTGCCACAATGGCAGTGCCATTTTCTTTCTTCTTAAACATAAGCCTGCTCCTTATCTCCCTCTTCTTCAATTTGTTTTGCAATTTCTTCTATGCTCTTCCCGTCCCCGTAATTTGTATCGGAGACGATTCTTCCGTCTATTACCCGAATCACCCGTTTGGCGCTGGCCGCAATCTTATTGTCATGGGTAATTAAGATAACTGTTCTTCCCTCCTGGTAAAGCTCCCTTAAAATCTGCATAATTTCCTTGCTGGAAGCAGAATCCAGATTTCCTGTGGGCTCATCCGCCAAAATTACAGGGGGCGCCGCCGCCAAAGCCCTTGCAATAGCCACACGCTGCTGCTGTCCTCCGGACATCTCCGAGGGCTTGTGGTCCATTCTGTGCTCCAATCCCACCCTGGTTAAGGAAGCCACGGATAATTCATGGCGTTTTGCCGCAGGAACATTCCTGTAAATTAAAGGCAGCTCCACATTTTCCAGTGCGGTAAGGTTTGGAATCAAGTTAAATCCCTGAAAGATAAAGCCGATTTCTTTATTTCGGATATCCGAAAGTTCATCGTCGGAAAGCCCTGCCACATCTTTTCCGTTTAAATAGTAACTGCCGGAAGTAGGCACATCCAGGCATCCCAGCATATTCATAAAAGTAGATTTTCCGGAGCCGGACTGGCCGATAATCGCCACAAATTCCCCCCGCATAATAGTCAGTGACACATCGTTTAAAGCCCGTACTTCGTTCTCACCTGGATTGTAAATCTTCATTAAATTTTTTACTTCGATTAATGTCTCCACTATCTCTCCCTCTCTGTTTCAATAGGTTTCCATTTGTACCATGACGTTAATACAGTAAAACAAATATCTTCTCTTGTCAATTACCTTTTTCTAAAATTAAGGAAATTTAAGAAATCCTTCAAGATTACAATAAGGGCCTCCCAGGGGTGTAAGTGGAAACTTTGTGCAAAAATGGGTTCTGTTTGTAATATTTCGTTCATATTTTATTCATATTGAGTGTTTTTTCAATTTTTCTTAAGAAATTTTTATAGAAGTTTTCCATTGATTTTTTGTTGTTTTCGTTTTATTCTTTTGTAGGAAAAGAGACAAACTTGATTTAAGGAGGATTTACTATGAATCGCCGAATTAAATTTTTAAACCCCAGGCAGAGGGATGCACAGCCCTTGCAGCAGCCAAAAGGCCGCACAAGTGCAGGCTCCCGGCTCATTGCCTTTGGGAATAAATATTCACTTGTATTTCATGCACTGCTTTCTATGATGCTTATATTTATTATTGAAGTTATTTCAAGACATTCCATCGGGTCTGCATTTTCATTCCTGTCCATGCACACCTGGGCCTTTGTCTACAATTCCTTCATTATATTTGCATCCCTATCCCTGGTGTATTTAATGCGGAGAAGGCTGCTGGGGCGCCTTATGATTAGCGGATTCTGGCTGTTTCTTGGAACGATAAACGGATGCATCCTCTCCAACAGGGTAACTCCTTTTGGATATACGGATTTAAAATGTATTTCCGATTTACTGTCCATGCAGAATACAAATTATTTCACCGCCGCAGAGGCGACTCTTGTTGTGGTGATTGTGGGAATGTTTTTAGCATTTTGTGTTTTTCTCTTTATTAAAGGGCCCAAATTTCAGGGTCCCAGAAGAAAATTTGCAACGCCTGCCCTGGTGGCTGTTCCTTTCCTTTTACTTCCCGTCACCACGGAGGCTGCACAGAACACAAACGTATTGGCTTCCTATTTTGCCAATATTGCCCAGGGATATGAAAATTACGGTTTTGTCTACGGTTTCTCCACCAGCGTGGTTGACAGGGGCATGAGCAAGCCGGAGGATTACTCCCAGGAATCTGTTGCAGAGGCACAAAACAGTTCCAAACAGGAAGCTACTGCAAATACAGATAAACCTAATATAGTAGTTGTATTGTTAGAGTCCTTTATAGACCCGACAGAAGTGAATTTCCTGGAGTTTTCAAAAGACCCTGTTCCCAATTTCCGGAAACTAACGGAAGACTATACCACAGGCCATCTTACTGTGCCAGTAGTGGGGGCAGGTACCGCCAATACGGAATTTGAAATTTTAACCGGAATGAGTATGCAGTATTTCGGCACAGGGGAATATCCTTATAAGACCATTTTGAAACAGACCGATTGTGAGAGCATTGCCTCCAATCTCTCCAAACTTGGCTACGGCACCCATGTGGTCCACAATAACGGCGGTAACTTCTACAGCCGGGCCAACGCTTTTTCCATGATGGGATTTGACAGTTTTACCAGCAAAGAATTAATGAATATCCAGGAGTACACACCTCTCGGAAGCTGGCCCACAGACGATATCTTAATCAGCGAGACAACAAAAGCAATGGATGCCACACCAGGCCAGCCGGATTTTGTTTACACCATCACTGTACAGGGACATGGGGACTACCCCACAGACAAAGTGCTTTCAGAACCGGAAATCAAAGTCTCCGGGGCTGCAGACGAGGCTGCCAACAACCAGTGGGAATATTATGTGAATATGATTCACGAGGTGGATAAATTTATTAAAAACCTCACGGACACTCTGGCTGAAAGAACTGAAGATACCATTGTGGTATTCTTTGGCGACCATCTTCCCAGCCTGGGGCTTAACGAGTCCAATATGGCCACGGGAAATACATTTAAGACCAAATATGCTACCTGGAATAACTTCGGCCTGGCAAAAGAGGATGCGGATTTGGCAGCCTATGAGCTATTGGCTAACGTGACAAACGATATGGGTATCCATGAGGGAACCATCTTTACTTACGAACAGAGCGGTTTAGATAAAAACATTACAGATACAGAGGCATATTTGACAGGTCTGAATCATTTACAATATGACCTGCTTTACGGAAACCGCTATGCATACAAGGGGACAGACATGTATCCCGCCACAGACCTTGTGATGGGTGTATCAGAAACAGGAATTGCAGATATCTGGCCCTCCGCCACAGGTGATTATGCCACCATTATCGGTAAGAACTTTACCCGGTGGAGCAAAGTTTTTGTCAACGGAGAAAAAGTGGATACTGTGTTTGTAAACAGTTCCAGACTTCGGGTTTCCCTGGACAGTTTAGCGGACCAGGATACCGTTGTGGTAAATCAGATGGGCTCCAGCAACACCGTGTTCCGAAGCTCCAATGAATATGTATTTGAAGATCCTTTTGCAGAAAATACGGAGACAGAAATATCTGAAGACACAGAAACAGAAACCAGTGAGACAGAATCAGAAGACAATTTATAATAAAAAACGTGCAGTTTAACGCTGCACGCTTTTTTATTCCTTATTTCACAAACATTTTATCCACCTGCATTACAGCAAAATAATTCTCCCCAATCTCCCTTGAAATTCTCCTCTGTATCTCCTTTGTCACATCCTCATCCTCCAACTGGAAACCAAAGGGGATGACCACATCAAAGATAAGGTTTGTATGGCTGGGCCCGGGAACCATGCGGAAATCGTGAATAGAAAGCTCTTCCCCTATCCCCCTCACGATCTCCATCACCTTCTCCCTTGTTTTCCCTGTGGCCTCATCTTTTGTGACAATGGGGTCCATATGTATCACAGTTTCGCAAAAAAGCTTTTCCTTAAGCTCCAGTTCAATCCTGTCTATCAAATCATGAATTTCCAAAATATCTGCATCCGCCGGAACCTCCGCATGAAGGGAAATCATCTGTCTGCCGGGGCCGTAATCATGCACCACCAGATCATGAATTCCCATAATCCCCTCATGGCCTGTCACAAGTGAAGATATCTTTTTTACAAAATCTTCCTCCGGCGGCTGCCCTAAGAGAGGATTTAGGGTATCCCTCGCCGCACAAACCCCTGCAAAAAATATAAATCCTCCCACCAAAACTCCGCACCATCCGTCTATGTAAATCCCTGTATAATGTCCAATCAGCATGGCAATCAGCACTACCGTGGTGGCTGCCATGTCGCTGAGACTGTCCGTTGCCGTGGCACGCATGGCCGCAGAGTCAAATTTATCCCCCACTTTTCTATTATAGTAGGACATATAAAGTTTAACGCCTATAGACGCCAGGAGAATCCCTGCGGACACCATGGAAAACTCTGTGGCATGGGGATTTATAATTTTTCCCACGGAATCCCGGATAAGCTCCACTGCCATAATGAGAATGGCCGCAGACACAATCAACCCCGACACATACTCAATGCGCCCATGGCCGAAGGGATGCTCCGTGTCTGGCTTTTGCCCTGCCAGCCGAAATCCCACCAGGGTAACCGCTGAGGAACCTGCATCGGAAAGGTTATTGAAGGCGTCTGCCGTAATTGCAATGGAATGGCACATTCTCCCTGCAAAAAGTTTTCCTGCAAATAAAACAATATTCAAAAAGATTCCCACCAATCCACAGAGCATCCCGTAGGTTTCCCTGACCTCTGCGGGGGAATCTTCTTCATGTACAAAAAATCTTGCCAAAATAGTTATCATATAACAAATACTCCCATTAATATAACGAACCTGCAGTGGCTACGGGATAATAGCGGAAAATCGCTTTTCCCAGTATCTTATCTTCACTGACGTAGGTATTATCCCAATATCTTGCATCCTGGGAATTATTTCTGTTATCCCCCAAAACCAGGTAGCTGTTTTCCGGCACCTGGAAGGTATATGGGCCTGTGGCAACAGTCCACTCCTCTTTCAGATAATCCTCTTCTAATGGGACAGGAGAGCCGTTAATGTAAACTTTTGCATCCCTGATAAGAATTGTCTCTCCTGGAAGTCCGATGACACGCTTGATATAGTTTTCCTCTTCATCGTCCGGATACTTAAATATCACAATATCTCCCCGTTTAGGGGCCTTATCATGATAAGCCAGGCGGAAACCAAATATCCGGTCCCCCTCCATAATCGTATTCTCCATGGAGCCCGATGGAATATTTGCATTTATGATTATAAAATTTTTTATAACCAAGGCTGCCAAAACTGCCAGCAGAATTGTAATCAACCAGCTCAACACTTCTCTCACCGCCGACTTTTCCTGTACTGCATTCTCCTTTGCCATTGCTGTTTCCTTTCCATATTTTTTAAGTCACTCTTAATAGTATAACCCTATATGGGAAGAAACTCAAATACTTTTTTACAACACCCCGTCCTCAAATGCCTGCATCATCTCCCCGGTCAGGCTGATATCTGCCTGGGAACGGTCTTTGGGCATGTTGTCCCTGTCAAACCACTCTGCCGCCGATAACTCCTCCTCATCCATGGAAATCTTGCTGCTGCCCTCCACCTCACAGACAAACCCAACTAAAAGGGCCCCGCTAAAAGACCATGGCTGACTTTTATAATACCGTATATTCTTTACGTAAAGGCCCACTTCCTCCATCACTTCCCTGCGGACAGTATCTTCCAGGCTCTCCCCGATTTCGCTGTACCCCGCCACCAGGGCATACCGTTTAAAACTGCTGTGGCCGCTGGCATACTTCGTTAAAAGAATTTTATCTTTATCTGTGATGGCTACAATTACACTGGGGCAAATCTGGGGATAAGACACATGACCGCAGAAGGGACACACCATGGCCCTCTCCCCGGGGTGATGCTTCATCTCCTTTCCGCATCTGCCGCAGAACCTGGCATTCTCATACCATTCCTGCATTTGATATCCCGTAATTCCCGCAAATGCCTTCCACATGGGACGTATCCGGCGAAGTTCTTCTTTCGGCAGATATGTAAAGCTTCCAAAGGGCTCAATCTCTTTTTTTGGCAGATCAAAATAACATCTGCCGTCTATCTCAAAAAGATATCTCACTTTGTTTAAAACATCCGGATATTTCTCCAGCACCTCCCCGATAAGAGGATAGACAATCTGCCCTTCATCTTCCCGGCACAAAATGCCTCCGTCCTTATAAATTAACAGGCAGCCCGTCTCATCCGCCTTTACACTTTGATATGCAACTGTATACCTGTGGGGTGCAATATCCTGTATCATACTTAAGTCTCCTCCTGTCAAAAGTGAATCCCTTGAAAATATTTTATAATGCATCTTCCTGCTGGCTATATTATACAATATCCCTCTGCGAGATGGAACAAGTGATACTAAAACTTTCGGCAGTTCGTGTGAAATCAATCCTTTATTTTCCTTTTATCCTTCCGGGCAATCCGCCACACAGCAAATTTTCCTGCCGTTACCGCCACAGGAAGGCCGCCGGGCGCCATAATCCACTGACTGGCAATATATAGGTTTTTCACTCCTTTTATTGTCCCTTTCACACGAAAAGACTTTACCCCTTTCTTCGTTATGAATCCCATATATGCTCCATGATAGGCGTTACAGTACCGTTCATAAGTGACGGGCGTCCAACAATCAAGAAATTCAAGATGTCCCTGAAGTTTGGGAAACTGGGTTAGCAGCCGTTCTTCTATCGCCTTTACAGCCTCCTTTTTCCGGCATTCATATTCCTCCCTTGTTAGCCCCTTCCAGTATAAATATTCCTTATCAAACTGCTGAACGTTTACTTGAAGCACTATTTTTCCCCTTGGAGCAAATGTTGGTTCATATTCATAGCTTTTCACTGACATTCTCTCCACTTTTTTCCCCCCTGTTTCAAAAGGAAGGCAGTCAAAGAAAATCGTCCCTTTCCCGTCGTATGCACCCTGATCCACCGCAAATGCAGCCTGAACGGAACTAAAAAGAGGGTATTTTTCACTATCTGAATAACAGGACATCCATTTTGCATCCATGTATTTTTTCCCTATTAAATTACGAAACATTTCCATAGTATCCACGGATGAAATGACATAATCCGCCAATACCCTTTCTTTATCTGCCTTTTCGATTCCCGTTGCTTTCCCGTCTTTTATGAGAATCCGCATAACCGGCGCATTGCAGTATAGTTTCCCGCCCAGCTGCTGAAAACGTTTCACCATACGTTCCACCATCGCCAAAGAACCGCCCATGGGTATTTCGCCGTTGCCAGAGATAATACTGGCATAGGATACGAGAAAGGAACTTGCAACATATCCACTTGGCAAATAATCTGTAAACAGGGCTTTTAAGGCAGGATGTTTGAACCGCCCAGCCATATCCAGCAAATCAATAGCGCCATATTCCTTCATCACTTTCGGCATATTTGCCATGGAAGCGCCCATATGGATATAATCAATAATTCCCATAGCATCCATAGGTTTTTCAGCTGGCATTTCACATTCCGCTGCGTACTTCACGTGTTCTATAAATTTCTTTATTTCCACTTCATCTTCCGGTGACAAGCTGAGAAGTTCTGACTTTGTCCTCTCCAAATCCTTCCATAGTGTTATCTGGACATCCCCGGCAACGCTCGTATAAAAACTTTCACATTGCGCAAATTTTGTATCTTCTTCTAATGCTCCCACTGTCTCCCATACTTTACGGAGAGACGTACCTTTTTTTGTCCCGGTAAGCCAGTGAATACAGTTATCAATATGGCAGCCTTTCCGATTCCACCCCATACACTGACCCCCAGGAATAGGATTTTTCTCATAAATTTCCACGTCATAATCCGCCATTTTTCCGTAAATGCCTGCTGCCAGCCCGGCGATACCGCCGCCTACGATTACAATTTTCTTTTTGTTTTCCCTCATTATTTTCCCTCCAGTATTTCAGTTCTTCCAAGGCATTCAATCAGAACCATTTTTGCCATTCCGAAGCATATCTACCATCCACTCCGGTTCCGGCAGTGGAATTTCGGGGCGAAGAGCATACTGTTCCATAACTCCATGTATTGCACACCAGTACATATTTGAGAGTGACATTACATTTCCATCCCGAATGCTTCCGTCTTTCTGCCCCACTTCCACCCAACGCTGGCTGTATCCAATTATATCTACAGAAGCTGCCAGCTTACGAAGCTTCTCAGGTATATCCTCAGCCCAAACTACATGCCCCATAAATACAAACATTTTAGCAATGAAAGGACTTTTTTTCACTTCTGATAACAAGACTTTGGTGAATTGATAAAAAAAATCCAGACCGTTCTCTGCTTTAATCTGCATCGGCATACGCATACCCTCCAGACCAATATTTACCAGTTCCTCCAAAAGAATCTCCTTTGTAGGAAAATAATGGAACAGCAGCCCCTCGCTTATCCCAGCCTGCCGGGATATTTGGCTTGTCTTCGTTCCATAATATCCACGTTCTACAAATAAGTCTAGTGTGGCCTGAATAATTTGTAATTTTCTGGCTTCCTTTTGTTCTTTCCTTGTCATATAACATCTCCTCCAACGGATAAGTACAACTTAACAGTAGCACAACCAAGAAAAAATTCATAGAGTGATTTACTCAATAAAACTCATCCCTGAGTCTGCTGCTTTCAGATGCCGTTTCAAGGTATCTCTAAGGGTGGAAAAACAAAATATTGCATGTTAAAATAAGAATCATAATAAACCCAGAAAGGAATTATAAAATGAATGAAATCCTAAAATCTCTTTACGAAAGAAAATCCGTCCGTGTCTATACCCAGGAAGAAATCTCCAAAGAAAACAAAGAGGTTATCTTAAACGCAGCGCTTCAGGCTCCCTCCGCCGGGTGCCAGCTCCTCTATACAATACTTGACATTACAGACCAGGAGAAAAAAGAAAAACTGGCGGATCTGTGCGACCATCAGCCATTTATCGCACAGGCAAAAATGGTTCTTATCTTTTGCGCCGACTGTCACAAATGGCTTACTTTCTACAGGGAAGCCGGACTTTCCCCCAGGAAACCCGGAAAAGGAGACCTGCTGCTTGCAGTGGAAGACGCCCTGATCGCAGCCCAAAATGCCGTGACAGCGGCGGAAAGCCTTGGAATCGGTTCCTGCTATATCGGCGATATCATGGAAAACGCAGAGACAATAAAAGAATTATTGGAACTTCCGGCTTATGTTTTTCCCGCCTGTATGCTTGTCTTTGGATACCCTGTAAAACAGCAGATAGAGAGGAAAAAACCGGAACGTTTTAACCTCTCCCATATGGTCTGTGAGAACCGTTACCAAGGCAAAACCGGCGGGGAGATCCGCTCTATGTTTTCCGGCATGACCGGTATAAAAGATTATGACACATGGATGAAAAACTTTTGTGAGAGAAAATATGAATCTGATTTTTCCAGGGAGATGAACCGGTCGATGGAGGTGTATCTGAAAGATTTCACAGCATAAAGCTTATCTATCCACCCCAAGAGATTTCACCTTTCTCTCATAAACCATATCCTCCTGCGTTATCCTTCCACAAAGCAGCGGAGAATTCACATCATACATGCCGCAGTTTTTCCTAACGCTTTCCTGGCTGTAATTTGCATAACAATACCTGCAGCCGTTTTTGCAGGTATTGTACGCCCCGATTTCTACACTTTCTATACATCCGCAGGCATTCCTTTGGTTTTTATCCTTCCCCGCCCTTATTTGATACCCTGTGATTTCCTCAATCAACCCTTTATCTATACAGCAATTATGCTCAATGCCCCATGGAGATAACTCTATATTTTCTGCGCAGCTTCCCACTGTCATTCCCCTGTCTGCGGCTATTTTGCTCATCCTCCCGGCAAACTGTATCACTTCCGGCTCCCCCAGCTCATATGCGCCCAATTCCCTTAGATTTCTTCTGTTTTTTTCGTAGATATCCACAAAACTAATGACACACTTTTTTGTATAGCCGCAGAGGGCGTCTGCAATCTGAAAAAAGGCCTTTAAATGATATTCCGGCGTATATCTTTTAGTAAATATAATAGGGTCGTACCGCCAGATAACTTTCTCCTTCCCTATCCGCCGTGACAATTCCTGAAAAATGGGAATCATCGTATCTTTTTTGTGGGGAAGATTGCATTCCATATCTTTTCCGTATCCTGTCAAAGTAAATTGAAAATAGTATTTATATTGGGAAAGTTCTGGAAGACGATTTATCATGGGCTTTGGATTTTTCGTCCAGAAAACAATACAGTCCACCACCTTGGGGGATAGATTTATCCTGCCCACCTGGCGGGGATTCATGGGATTTCTCACATATAAAAACCCTTCTTTTATTCGGTTTATAAACCAATCGGAATAGTAATTGGGAATGTCAGTTCTGCGGCTTGCACTTAAAATCATATGGATCTCCATTTCTTTTTTTGCTAGGGACATATGCCATTTTGTTACCGCAACAGCATATTTAAAAGAAAAGCCCCATAAACACCAGGTTTACAGGACTTCTCCATGTCATTTATTCACTTAAACCTTCTATTAGCACACGCCCTGAGCAATCATTGCCGTTGCAACCTTCTCAAAGCCTGCAATATTAGCGCCCATTACATAATCCCCTTCATGGCCGTAACGTTTTGCAGCATCATCTATATTGTGGTAAATATTAACCATAATATCTTTGAGTTTTGCATCCACTTCCTCGAAGGACCAGCTCAGTCTCTCGCTGTTCTGGGACATCTCTAATGCAGAAGTTGCAACGCCGCCGGCATTTGCAGCCTTTCCGCCGATGAACCACACGCCGTTCTCCTGTAAGTACTTGGTTGCATCAATGGTGGTAGGCATATTTGCACCTTCACACACTGCCTTACAGCCGTTTGCCACAAGCTGTTTTGCATCTTCAATGAAAAGCTCATTCTGTGTTGCGCAGGGCAGTGCAATATCACATTTCACCTGCCATACCCCCCGGCCCTCATGGTACTCTGCACTCTTACGGGCAGCCGCATACTCTGTAAGGCGGGCACGTTTAACTTCTTTTACCTCTTTTAACAGTGCAACGTCGATTCCTTCCGGGTCGTATACCCATCCGGTGGAATCAGAAACGGTTACTACCTTTGCACCTAACTGCTGCGCTTTCTGTGTAGCGTAAATTGCCACATTTCCAGAACCGGAAATACATACCGTCTTTCCTTCCATAGATTCCCCATGGCATTTCATAAGTTCCTCTGTAATGTATAACAGCCCGTATCCAGTTGCCTCTGTGCGGACTAAAGAACCGCCGTATGTCAGGCCTTTTCCTGTGAGCACACCCTCGTACATGCCCCGGATTCTCTTATACTGTCCGAACATATATCCGATTTCCCTTGCACCTGTACCGATATCTCCGGCGGGAACATCCACATCTGCCCCGATATATTTGCAAAGCTCTGTCATAAAGCTCTGGCAGAATGCCATAACTTCCCTGTCGGATTTTCCCTTGGGGTCAAAATCAGAACCGCCTTTGCCGCCGCCGATGGGAAGGCTTGTCAGGCTGTTTTTAAATATCTGCTCAAATCCTAAGAATTTAATGATTCCCAAATTTACGGAAGGATGTAAACGAAGACCTCCCTTGTAAGGCCCGATGGCGTTATTAAACTGTACTCTGTATCCTGTATTTACCTGAACCTGTCCCTTGTCATCCACCCAGGGCACACGGAATTTAAACTGTCTGTCCGGCTCAGTCAAGCGCTCTAACAGAGCTTCTCTTCGGTATAATTCCTCATTTGCATCAATCACCGGCCGCAGGGAATCCAAAACTTCCTCCACCGCCTGAAGAAATTCCGGTTCAGATGCATTTTTTGCTTTTACACGCTCTAACACTTCATCAACGTAACTCATAATACTATATTCTCCTTTTCTACAAACACACATTTTACACGCCAGTATTATTTTAGTATGAAATGAATCATTTGGCAATATTTTTTTTACTACGGGATTTTCTTATATCAAATATTCTCCTTTTCCGTATTTTAAAATTTCATTCTCGCTCATTAGAGAGAGGGCGTCCATCATGCAATTCTTAAAAGTCATAATTCCCCCATGGATTTTTTCACATTTTCCCTGGGCCATCTCCCCGGCAATTCCCATGACAAAAGGCACAGCCGCCCCGGCAAAAATAGATTGCTCCACTGACAAAAATGCGCCCAAAAGGGCTGTGGACATGCAGCCGGAACCTGTAATTTTTGACATAAAAGGACTTCCGTTTTCTACATAAATCCCCCTGTTTCCGTCTGTGATAATATCCCTTTCACCGGATATCACACAGATACAGTTCTTCTCTTTGGCAAATATCTTTGCCTGCTCCATAAGCCCCTGGGTGTCTTCCCCGTCAGTTTTCCTTGCATCCACCCCCACAACTGTTTTTTCATTGCGGAACAATGCCAGCATCTCCGAGGCATTGCCCCTGATAAGGGTTACAGAAACCTGCTCCATCAACTCTCTTATTTTTTCCCTGCGGAATGTGGATCCCCCTGCCCCCACCGGGTCTAAAATAATGGGATGGGAAAGATGCGCCGCCTCCTTTGCCGCAAGAAACATAGCTTCATAATCCTCTGTAGCGCCAAAATTACACACCAGCGCATCACATCCCGCCGTAATCTCTGCCGCCTCGAATGGGTGATGGGCCATGGTAGGCCTTGCCCCTGCCGCCAGCAAAATATTGGCGCAGTCATTTACCGTCACCACATTTGTAATACAGTGAATCAATGGCTTTTTTCTTCTGACAGATTCCAAAAGTTCCCCTGCCTTTTTTAAACACATTTCTCTCATTCTGATTCCTCTATGTAATCTCTTGTAAAAGTCTGTCAATGACGCCGCTTTTTTTCATGGCTCCCACCAAGACCACTGCAAGAAGGGTTCCTCCGCAGGTACTGATAAGAAAGGGCGTCACAAAAGTAAAAACTGCCGCCTGGTCATTTCCCAGAATAAGCTTTGCTATGGGGTAGGCGAGGAAACCTCCCACTACGGCTGTTCCAAAAACCTCCCCTGCATATGCAAAAGGCAATTTCTTTCCCACACGGTAAAACACCCCTGCCAGAAATGCCCCGCACATACTTCCCGGAAAAGCCAAAAGCGTCCCCAGTCCCAGCATGTTTCTGATAAGGCTTGAGAGAAAAGCAGCCGCCAGGGCATACCCCGGCCCTAAAAACACGGCTCCCATAATATTCATGAAATGCTGGGCGGGTGCACATTTTGAACCAAGCACCGGGAAAGAAAACAATGAGCCCATAACAGATATTGCAATGAATATTCCTGTGAGAGTTATTTTTTTCACATTTGCACTCATAATCTCTGTCCCCTGTTTAACATATAATTATGCTCTAAGGGCCCTGCCCCTTTCCCCAGGTCAAGCCCTGCCAGCAATGCCCCTGTGAGATACTCCTTGGCATGTCTCACTGCGTCCTCCAAGGTTTCTCCTTTTGCAAGATTGCTGGCAATGGCGGAGGATAAGGTACAGCCTGTCCCGTGGGTATTACTATTTTCAATGCGCTCCCCGCAGAACCATACCGCCCTGCCTCCTGCAAATAAAAGGTCATTGGCTGTGTTAGTTCCGTGCCCACCTTTGATTAAAACGGCGCCACCGTAACTCTCTGCAATCTTTGCCGCAGCCTTTTCCATGTCCGAAGCCTCCTCCAAATCCATACCGCTTAAGACTTCCGCCTCAGGGATATTGGGAGTAATCACATCCGCTATGGGCATCAACTCTTTCATAAGAGCCTCCGCCGCCTCTTCTTTTAAGAGTTTAAAGCCGCTGGTGGACACCATCACAGGGTCTAAAACCACATGTTTTGCCTTGTACTCTTTTAATTTTACCGCTATGGTATGAATCAGCCCCGCATGGGAAACCATGCCGATTTTTACTGCATCAGGATAAATATCTGTAAAAATACAGTCAAGCTGGCTGGCTAAAAATTCCTCCGTGGAATCTAAAACCCCATAGACGCCGGTAGTATTTTGCGCCGTAAGGGCGGTGATGGCGCTCATGGCGTAAAGCCCGTGCATGGTAATCGTCTTGATATCCGCCTGAATCCCTGCCCCGCCGCTGCTGTCACTCCCCGCAATGGTAAGAACTGTTTTCATAAAATCCTCCTAACATAATTTACGGGCAGGTCTGTCCCATGACATGCCCTGCCCGTTCTTAAAACCTGTGCTTTATTATAAGCTTTTCCAGTATGATATACAATACCTGTTTTAGAGATTCATAGCTTCACCAAGAAAGTGATAGGTATCTTCCCTGTAATCCCTTTCCAAATCATTTGTGATTACGGCATTGCCCTCATAGCCCGTAAGGTCATTTAACACAGTTCCCTCATTCATCTCCTGATATTTGCTTCCGTTCCACACCAGCAAAACATATCCGCTGTTGTTCGCTGTGCCGTTTACAGTTCCATTGTCTGTTCCCGCTCCATTATTTGTTCCGTTATCTGTTCCCGCCGTGGTGTTTGTCCCGTTTTCAGTTCCGTTATTCGTTCCCGCCGTGGTGTTTGTCCCGTTTTCAGTTCCGTTTTCCGTTCCCGCTGCTCCGGGGGCAGTGTCGTTGTTAATTCCGATATTGTTGCACAAAATCAAATCTCTGTAACCTTCCGTCATATGGTTGCTTATATACACCGGAGCGCTGACTCCCTGAAATTCCTGGAGAATGGAATCAGAAGAAAGATTATCCCCGGAAGCGTCAATCCACAATAAACGGTTGCCTCCCTGATCATTTAAACTCTCCCCCATTACCATGGCAAGAATTTCATTTTTGCTGTCTCCATTTAAATCCACATAATTGTAATAGTAACGGATACTTTTATAATTTTCCTCTCCGATATTCAAATGTTTTGCAATAACCTTTTCCAAATCTCCGTGGGCATCCGTCTCCCCCTCTGTTCCCTCAAAACCTTCCGGGAGCTCTAACGCATTGCCCAGCTGAAGCTGGTTGAAGTCATTTTCCGTTCCTGACTCCGTATTCTCCATCACAGACTCCGTTCCCAAATTTCCTGCGCCTTTGTTTTCCGTATTGTCCACAATTCCCGTATTATTTTTATTATCGTTTCCTCTGCCGCAGCCCACCCCTGATATGGCAACCGCCATGGTTAAAAATAATGTAATTGCTTTTCTTTTCATATAAAAATCTCCTTGTTATACATTAAGTTTTTGTATCTCCTTAACAGTTTTTCCAGAAATAATCTAAACTATGCTTATTTTTTGCTTTTTCGGTAAAATATTCAAAGAATATTTCTTGCATCGAACGTACTTTTGGATTATACTGTTTGTTATTAAAAAGATTGAGGTAATGTTTATGGATAAAAAAGATGTTTTAGAACTGAAACGCAGACTGAAAAAAGACGACTGCACCTTTACCCGTATGTGCGGATGCTATGTGGACAGCAGCCATAATAAAGTAGTGTCCTTTGGGGAAACTTTTTTAAACTTAGAAGACGAAGAATTTTACAAATATCTTGAAATTGCCAAAAAGACACTCTCCGGCACTCTGGGGAATCATCTGTTGGAGTTTGAGTTTCCAGGGGAAGAGGAAGCCCCCGGGGGAAGGCAGCAGTTTTTCATGGCCTTAAAGAGCACTGCCCTGAAAAATGATGACCTGCTGGAACGTCTTTACGACCTTATTATTGACAACTATGATTATGCGGGAAATTACCTTATCCTCATATTCCACGACGCCTATGACGTGATGACAAAGACCACTGATAACGGAAAACTGGACGAGTCCGAAGAAGTATACGAATATCTCCTCTGCGCCGTGTGCCCGGTGGTTTTAAGCAAACCCGGCCTGGGATACCGGGAGGATGAGAACCGCATCGGCCCAAGAATCAGAGACTGGATTGTATGCCTGCCGGAAACCGGTTTTGTCTTTCCTGCTTTTACTGAAAGAAGCACCGATATCCACTCGGTTTTGTGCTATCACAAAAATCCCAAAGAGCCCCACAGCGAATTTGTGGAGGGGGTATTCGGCTGTACCTCCAAACGGACTGCCGCAGAAAAAAAACAGGCATTTGAGGCACTTGTGAAAAACGCCTTTGGCGGAGATGAGGACGCCTCTTTAGAAGGTTTTTACGATATTCAGGAAGGCTTAAAAGCCATGTCCCAAAACCAGGCAGAAGAAGACAAGGAACCCGTGTTTCTCACCCCTGAGACTATCGGAGAGATTATGGAGGAGAGCAGCATTCCAAAAGAAGCCGCTTCTGTCATCGAAGAATCTTTTACAAAAGAATTTCAGGATGAAATACCGGAACTTCATCAACTTTTAGACGAAAAAGCCGCCGAGACAGGAAGCAGGCAGAGGGCGGAAAAAGAACTGAGGCAAAAAGTCCAGGTTTTGGAACAGGAATTGGAGGACACAAAAGTTTTAACCCCCATCGACACAGGAGAAGAAGAGGAAGCTCCCACCGGCGGGGCAAAAACCTATGACGTTATCCTGCGGGTAAAACCGGAAAAAGCTTCCCAGATAAAATCCCAGCTCATTGACGGCAAAAAGTGTTTGGTTATCCCTCTGGAAGAAAACGAACACGCCGCCATCAACGGCATCAACACCACAGTTTGACGGAACGAAAAACTGTGCACATATTGGTTACAAAAACATACATACAATAGGAATGGTGAGGATGGAAACCAGAGTGCTTAACACAATCCCGTTGGTACTGCAGGTTTCGTCAGCGCCATTTTCTTTTGCAATCAATGTAATAATACTGCCCACAGGCATGGCAAGCTCAAGGGCAAACACCCCAAATACCACAGGGTCAAAAGACATCCCTTTCATCAGGGAAATCACCAGAATGGGAAATAGAATCATACGGATTCCCGTGTAAAAATACATCTTCACATTTGTAAATATATTTTTCATATCCGCCTTTGCAATACTCACCCCAATGAGAATCATGGAGAGGGGAATGGTAGCGTTGCCCATATAATCAAAAAAAGTCACCACCGGGGCTGGGACGGAAATCTGGAACATAAAAATCAAAATTGCCGTAATACTTGCCAGCACCCCCACATTAAAAATGCGCTTCCACTGTCCGCCCTGTTTTATTTCCTGCATTTGACGGCCTTCCCTGTCTGCCGCCGCTTTTCTTGCCAGGACAATGCCAAGGGTATACAATAAAAGATTGTATCCCAGCATATAAAAGGCAATATAAATCACGGACTCCATCCCGAAAATACTGCTGATGACAGGAATTCCCATAAACCCTACATTTGGGAATATGGTCATCATCCAATACACATACCCCTCGGATTTTTTAGGGCGGAGAATCCACACAAAAAGGATGCCAAAAACAATGAGCAGTAAATAGAACAGCAGCATGAGAAAGAGATTTTGAACTACCAGCCCCATATCCTTTCCGGAACTTTTTCCCAGCACACCGTAAACCACCAGCATGGGATTAAAAATATTTACCACAATTTTCGACAGCTTCTGGTTTGCAGGTTCATCCAGCCACTGCTTCTTCCACAAAAAATATCCGATAAGCATCATGGCAAACAACATGAGCATCTGACTTAAAATAATTTGTACATTCATAATTCTAACAGTCCTTTATCCTTTTTACTATTTTTTACGATATTGCCGAATGGTATCCTCAATTAAAGTATAATCCCGCTCAAACAATTCCTGGCACATCTGCCTCTGTAAAATTTCTCCCGGCACTTTTTCCAAAATTTTTTGCTGGACATATTTTTTGCTCTTATCCCGATACTTTGCCATGCCGTTGAGCTGCTGGATATGGGACAGTTCCGGCCTCCAAAGTATGGAAATTTTTTTCTCCGGCACTACTTTGGGATTTTTCTTTGCCTCCCGCAGAACATAAAAATCAATTTTATCCTCCCACAGTTCCACAGAAATAATCCCCCACCAGGGGGGCACATGCTCATGGACGTGGGCCGCATGGGTGGATCCTGCCACCACATAATTACAGTCGAAATATAAATCGTAATCCTTAACCTGACGGCTCAGCCTTGCATATGTATCCGCATCACTTTTAATCTCAATCCCCACAATCAATTCCGGCGTCACCATCAAAACATCCGCCCTGGAGCGGCCCATGGTTTTCTCTTCAATTATCCTGATTTTACCGCAGCGCTCCTCCAGAAAATCAAAGAGAGGGCCGCGGATATCCTTGTCATAAAGAACCGCTTTACGCTTCTCTCTCTCCATCTTTCCGTTCCCCCTTTTTTCCCATGTGCAGATACCTGGAAAGCAAAAGCAAAATTGCAACGCTGATTACAGAAACAAAATCCTCATAGGGGCTGGTTTCCCCCACAATCATATGTCTTGCAATCAAGAACACCAACACCTGAATTACATTATCCGGGTTGGGACGGCAGAGCATCTCAAGAAATTCAATTCCAATCACTATGGCAAATACATTCACCAGAAATTCCTTGAAATTAGCCGTATCCTGAAACAAACTCTGGGTTAAATCCACATCTTTTACCATACTGATAATGGCAATGACAATTCCTAATAACACAATCACCGCCATAATCAGTTCAAACAGCCCGCAGGCTTTCTGTACGTATTTTTTCAATTTTTCCATCTGTATCCCCCGTAAAAAATATTCCCATACATTACTATTAGAAGTATAAAGTACACCCTCACTCTTTTCAATAAAAATATGTCCAAAAAACCAAGAAAAATGTAAAACATAACATTATTTTCTAATAACCTTCTCATTTTAATATGGTATACTAAAAGTTAAGCTGTCCGGTATTCAGTAAGAAAGGGACAGAAAATTTTCTTTTGGGAGGTTCCTTTATGCGTATTTTGCTTGCGGAAGACGAAGCGGATTTAAACCATATTATCTCACAAAAACTGGTTTCAGACGGTTACAGCGTGGACAGCTGCTTTGACGGCAGAGAGGCTATAGATATTTTATCTTACACGGAATATGATGCGGTAATCCTGGATATTATGATGCCAAAAGCAGATGGGTTTGAAGTTTTAAAAAGCCTTAGAAACGCCGGAAAAACCACACCTGTACTATTTTTAACGGCAAAAGACAGCATATCTGACCGGGTAAAAGGTTTGGACAGCGGGGCCAACGACTATCTGGTGAAGCCTTTTTCCTTCGAGGAACTCTCTGCACGGCTGCGGGCCATGATGCGCTCTTCTTTCCACCATACAGACAATGTTCTTTCCGCAGCAGATTTAATCTTAGATACCGCCTCCCACGCTGTACGGCGGGGGGACAGAGAAATTTCCTTATCTGCAAAAGAATATGAACTGCTTCAATACTTAATGTACAACAAGGGCATCGTGCTTTCCAGGGAAAAGATAGAAAACCATATCTGGAACTTTGACTATGAGGGGGGCACGAATGTGGTGGATGTGTATATCAGTTATCTCAGGAAAAAAATCGATACCGGACATGAGAAAAAGCTGATACACACCATCCGGGGAAAAGGTTATGTGCTGCGGGAGGCCAAAGACATATGAGACAGCTGCCCATACGTTTTAAAATAACCCTCTGGTTTACCGCTGCCCTCCTTGTCATGTTTTTGTCCAGTTACCTTTTGGTGCGTTATCTGGAACATCAGGGCCTGCAGAAAAACATACGGGACAATCTGGTGGAGACGGTAGAGCACAACGTGGATGAAGTGGAATTTTATACCAACATAGATAATATTGACCTGTACAATGAAACCGATTATTTCAGCGTGTACCGCAACGGATATCTGGAAATCGACGACGATTTTCTAGACCAGGTCAATGAAGTATACACCGGCCTTTACAACACAAATACGGAACTGCTCTACGGAGAAAACCCTGTGTCCAAAAATACAGCCAGCCTCCCATTTGCAGACTCCAAAATCCAACGGGTGAAAGACAAAGGCATTCTCTATTATGTCTATGACAGGAAACTTACCGCCAAAGGATTGGAGGGGCTTTGGCTTCGGGGGGTGGTGTCGGAAGAGCAGGGCCTAAAACACATTCTCCAGGTTACAAGGCTGTCCCTCCAAATACTTCCCCTTCTCGTCCTGATTTCCGCCATAGGCGGTTACATCCTCACAAAAAAAATGCTGAAACCCATCCAGGACATTTCAGACTCCGCCGCCAAAATCGGAACAGGGGACGATTTAAAACAGCGGATAAATCTTGCTCCGGGAAACGATGAACTGCACCAGCTTGCCCACAGCTTCAACCAGATGTTTGAACGGCTGGAACAGGCCTTTGAAAAAGAACGGCAGTTTACCTCCGACGCATCCCATGAACTCCGCACCCCCGTATCGGTTATCACTGCCCAATGTGAATTTTCTCTGGAAAAACCTAGAACCGGGGAAGAATATGAATCCGCCCTTCACACCATCCTTCGCCAGGCAAAAAAAATGTCCAAACTGATTAATGATATGCTGGACTTTATCCGTCTGGAAATGAGAGCGGAATCTTATCGGAAAGAATCTATAGACATGACAGATCTTGTGGAATCACTCTGTTTTGATATGGCCCTGATAAAAGAAAAAAATATTGTTCTTCAGTGTATGGCTGAGAAGGACATACTCTATACAGGCAGCCGCCAGCTATTGTCCCGTCTCTTGGCAAACCTCATTAGCAACGCCTACCGTTACGGGAAAGAAAACGGACATATTTTCGTCTCCCTGAAGCGCCGGGGGGATACGATAGAGCTGTCCGTATCAGACGACGGAATCGGAATTGCCAGGGAAGAGCAGTTAAAAATTTTCCAACGATTTTATCAGGGAGACAATTCCCATTCCGGCAGCGGCACAGGACTTGGTCTCTCCATGGTATACCAGATTGTCCAATTTCATGGAGGAAATATAAAGGTGGAGAGCGCCCCAGGAAAGGGCAGCACATTTATCATAAACTTATTCCTCTAATAATTCTCTAATACTTTTTTCATATACTATTAAAAATGAGATCTGGGAAAGGAGGAAAACTTTTTATTGATTAAGTTAAAATCAATTTTTTCTACACCGAAAAAAGCGCTTATCTCTGTTCTGTCTTTTACGGCGGCACTGACACTTTTCGGGTTCGGAATTTTCGTAGGGGCAAGTACCTCTGCAAAAGAACCTCAAAGTTCTAAGCCCAGTAACCCCCCCGCCATTACAGATTCAATGGGAGACCAAAAGAGCCAAATTCTCCCCGGCTCCCCCCAGGATAGCAGCAGCCAGATTAGTCTTGATTCCGCTAAGGAAACTGCCCTATCAGACGCCGGCGTGTCCTCTTCGGACGTCACATATACAAAGGCAGAACTTGACTATGAGGACGGCGTACCAGTGTATGAGATTAAATTTTTTACAGCAAACTGCGAATTTGAATACGAAATTAACGCTTCCACCGGGGCTATACGCAGTCAGGACAAAGAGTGGCATGACATCCATCATTCCTCAGGAAATTCCGGCAGCAACGGCTCTGACATCGGGGTGGATAAGGCAAAATCCATTGCCGCAGGCCATGCAGGATTTTCCCTTGATGATGTGGTTTTTTCCAAAGCCAAATTTGAAAAAGACCGGGGCAGCATGACATACGAAATCGAATTTTACAAAGACGGCATGGAATACGAATACGAAATAGACGCTTCCACCGGTGAAATTTTAGAATTTGACACAGAACTGGATGACTGACAAAAGAAAAGTAAAAATAAAGGAGGATTTTTATCATGAAAAAAAGTAACAGAATTCTTACAATGGTTTTCCTGGTATGCTTTGTATTTGCAAATGTTCTTTGTTTTCCCACCTTGGTATCTGCAAAAGAGATTACCTCTTCTTACCAGGCAAAAAGGCTGGCAAAAGAAAAAGTAAAAGGCGCAACCGTTACAGAGGTAGACAGGGATTATGAAAAAGGCGAACTCGTCTACGAAGTCAAACTGGTGAAAGGCAAAAAGGAATACGAGCTCACTTACCGTGCCTCCGACGCCAAACTGATTGCCTACAAATGGGAAATAGAGTCCTGGTATATCACCAAGGGCAAAGGAAAAATTATAAGCAAAAGCAAATGCAAAAAGCTGGCAAAAAAAGAGGTATCCGGCGGAAGCATTACAAGCCTTGTAAAAAAACGCAGTGACGGCATCGATATCTATAAAGTTAAAATGAAAAAGGGAAGCAAGAAATATGAACTGGAATTTCATGCCCGCACCGGCAAACTTTTAGAATATGAGTGGGAGCTTACCACAAAATCCAACAACAAAAATCAGTACATCGGCGCTGCAAAAGCAAAAGAAATCGCCCTAAAAAAAGTAGGCGGCGGCCATGTGGTTAAAGTGGAATTTGATATGGATGACGGCGTGCCTGTATATGAAGTGGAAATCATAAAAGGCGACTATGAATATGATGTGGAAATCCACGCAAAAACAGGGAAGATACTGGAAATGGATAAAGATTATATTTACGATTAATCCACAAGAAAAAGCTACAGTACTACCGCCGACTACAATATGTAATTGGCGGTAGCCTTTTTGTAATCTGCCTGCAGATTAGGATTCGCAGCCGTCTCTTTTTTTGTTTTTGGTACATCCGGAAAGCTTATCAACAGCAAGAGAAACCGTAGGCTGAAAGTAAATATCCTTTCCTTGATTGCTCTCATACATAAAATCCTTCAAAGGCTTACTTGTATATTCTGTAAAATCGCCGTATATAGCTAATCTCACACCATAGTTAATGAATTTCTGCAATATTTCTCCTGCCAGACAAGTCCGCAAGACAAAGAAATCTTCTACAACAGCCTCCTTGTTTACGGCAATATTCGTACATCCCGTTTCAAATTTTACAGTCATAATCAAGTCTAAAGCAGACTGGACATCTGTAATCAACCGTTCATCGCTGAACACAACTGCAACCTCTGTATTATTTTTCTTTATAATCTCTGTTTTCATTTTATACCTCCATTCATTTTTCATCTTTTAAACTGCTTTCATCCTGCTAACTCCTTCTATTCGTACAAACTGTCAATCAGATGGTCAACCATAAAATCAAAGGTTTCCATGTGATTGTAAGGAAGGATATTTTTGTTTTTGATAGTCATAATTAAAGAGTAAAGAACTGACATCGCCATATCCCCATCAACCTTGAATTTTAAATATGGCTGGCTGAAAAAGATCTCTTGGCTCATTTGATTGCATTCCTGGATTTTTTTTGCCTGTTCCTCTGATAACTTGTTCATGAAAATTGTAAAGTCCGTGCTGTCCGAATCGTACAAAAAATTGTTTTTATCATATTCCCGATAAATGAGTTTTAAGGCTTCTGCAACACCATGCTTATCTTTGTGTTTTTCAATTACCTCCAAAGCCGCATTGCAGATTTGTTCTTGCACGGAACACAATACCTCACAAAAGAGAGCTTCCTTTGATTCAAAGAAAAGATAAAATGCCCCCTTTGATATGCCTGCCTGTTTACAAAGCTCATCCACACTGGTTTTTTTACAGCCGTACTGTGTCCAGCTTTTCTTACAGACTTCCTGCAAATTTCTTTTAATATTTTCTTTTTCCCGCTCTGTAAAACTTTTTGCCATTTTCTCCCTTCTTTCTGTGACCCAAAATACCATTATAGTCACAAACAATAATGCCTTCTTTGTACAGAAAAGTCAAGAAATATTTTATAAGTTAATTTCTTGTATTAGGAGCAGTCTTTGAGTATACTAAAGATACATTTAAAAGAAAGAGGTGAGTGGAATGCGTTCAATACAACGCAGAAAGTTGAAACATCACAGGAAAGATTTGAGAATCCTGCTTTTGCCAGGATTATGCTGCCTCATCATATTAGGCGGATGCGCTTCTGATAAGAACTTGTCCTCATCAGACAAAGCATTAACTGATAATTCTTCTGCTGCAGAAGAATTATCCGGCAGCGGACAGGAAGCCATAATCACGGAAAACATCGGCGAATTTTCTGTGCAGGATATTACAGGGGAGTCCTATACTCAGGAAATGTTTTCTGATTACAATCTCACACTGGTCAATGTGTTTACCACATGGTGCACCCCATGTGTCAATGAGATTCCTGACTTGGAAAAGCTGAAAAATGAAATGGAAAATGAGGGCGTAAATGTGGTGGGCATTGTTTTAGACGCCATTGACGGCAACGGTGGAATATATGAGGAAACTGTTGAAAAAGCCAAACTTCTGGCTGAAAAAACAGGGGCATCCTATCCCTTTTTAATACCTGATGCAAACTATTTGAATGGGAAGCTTTCACAAATTAACGCCGTTCCGGAGACATTCTTTGTGGATAAAGAAGGAAACATTGTAGGCGAAACTTATGTGGGCAGCCACCCTCTTGAAGAGTGGAAGGAAATTGTTTCCACAACCCTGAAAGAGGCGGCCCAATGAACCGCCCGCCCCACACTCCCCGCATGGGAATCTGTCTGGCGGTTCTCGGCCTTCTTATGATTGGTTTTGGGATTTCCCGGGGGGAGATGTCAGTGGTGTTAGAAAAAGCGATTAATATCTGTCTGGAGTGTATTGGAATTGGATAAGAAAAATAGTGCAAATGAATGGAAGAGACATAAAATACAGACCTTGTGGGCCTTATTCACAAACAGTTACCTTGCAGGATTTATTCAGGGAAAAATTTATAGGGGAAGCTTAAAAAACCTTTGTGTCCCCGGCTTAAACTGTTATTCCTGCCCGGGGGCCATCGGTGCCTGTCCCATTGGGGCAATACAGGCGGTAATCGGCAGCTGGAATTTTAAATTTGTTTTCTATGTGGCAGGTTTTTTAATGTTTGCAGGCGCTGTCATGGGCCGTTTCGTCTGCGGCTGGCTCTGCCCTTTTGGACTGATTCAGGATTTATTACATAAAATCCCCTTCCCCAAAAAGATTACAACCTTCCGTGGAGATAAACTTCTTCGAAAACTAAAATATATCGTTTTAGTCCTATTTGTCATACTTCTTCCCATGTTCCTGGTGGACATTTTAGGGCAGGGCGCACCCTATTTCTGTAAATTCATCTGCCCTGCCGGAACGCTGGAAGGAGGAATACCCATGGTTTTGCTGAATAAATCTATGCACAGCGCCATCGGCTGGCTGTATGCATGGAAAAATCTCCTGCTGGCTGTAACAATTTTTTTATCCATTATCATCTACCGGCCTTTCTGCAAATACATCTGCCCTCTGGGGGCAATTTATTCTGTATTTAATCCCGTCTCCGTATTCCGTTACCGGGTAGACAGGGACAAATGCACACACTGCAGAACATGTGCAAAAGTTTGCAAGATGCAGGTAAATCCATTAGAAAATGCCAATGACCTAGAGTGCATCCGATGCGGGGCATGTAAAAAATCCTGTCCTGCAAAAGCAATACATTAAGGCATTACCATTTCAGGCTTTGCGGAAGGGAATGTTGCGTGTGCGTAATAGTTCAGCGTCATTGTGATATTGGTGTGTCCCATGATATACTGTAACAGTTCGGCGTTACTAATATTTTACAGCGGATTCCTTTTCAAGAACCGCAAAAACCTTTTTGGAGTACAGAGAAACTGCCATAGCCAAAATGGCTGCGCCTATCATTACCAAATACGGCTTGTGAGCAAAAACATCAAACAACACTCCGTAAACCGCCTGTCCAACAGGCTGGGAGCAGTTTAACACGGCAATAATCACAGCCATTATTTTGCCCAGAAGGTTAGGCGGAGTTTGCTGCTGCACCGCTGTCAGCATGGACACGCTGAACATTGTGGACGCGCACATCACGCCGAAGCTTATGGCGGTTATCATGAAATATCCGATGTTTTTCGGTACTGCTTCAAAAAGTGAAATTCCCATGAAAAGCGCCGCAAGCGAGCATATTATTAAAAATACATATCCGTTTTTAAGACGGATTTTTTTTGCCGCTGCGCCTGCGATAATTCCTCCTGTAAGTCCTCCCAGACCCATTGCGCCCTGGGTTATCCCGATAGCGGTATCGGACATTCCCAAAATCTGCACCACAATTACGGGAATACCTACAAGCATCATTGCCGACAAAATAAGATTAAACAGCGCAAGTATCCCCAGTACCGAAAGAAAAATCGGCTTTTCGTTTTTAATAAATTTAAAGCTGTCCGACAAATCGGAACCCACTGAACCCAAAATGCTTTTGCCGTCGGTATTTTTTTCAAAGGGGATATGTATGAAAATTTCCATAACTGCCGAAAAAACAAAGCAGCCAACGCTTATAAAAAGAATGGGCATTATCCCGAACGCGCCGAACAAAACGCCGCCTATTATCGGTCCCAGCAGTCCTGCAAGGGTACTTACCATATTTATCACTGCGTTGCCCTGCATAAGAAATTGTTTTTCCGCAATAAGCGGTATGCTTGCTTGAACGGCAGGCTGATAAATTCCCGAAATGCCGTACAGTATCATCAGTTCAGCTATCATGAGAGGAACAAGGGAAACTTTTCCCAGAGCAAAGCTGAATATCAAAATCACCGCCGCTGTTGTAAAATCAAGTGCCACCATAATATTCCGTTTGTTTTTTCTGTCGGCAATAACTCCCCCAAAGAGCGAAAAAATCACCATTGGGATAAATGAGCAGGCTGTAACCGCGCCGAAAAGAGACGAGGAGTCCGTCTCCCGAAGCAGGTAAAGGGGCAAAGCAAAGCGCAGTATTGCGTTGCCAAAAAGCGAGATTATCTGACCGATAACAACAAGTGTAAAATCCCGTTTAAAAAGCTTTTTCATATTTGTACCTCCGATTTGCTTCCTTACTGAAAAATATTTGTGTTGTTTTTTCATAATAAGCCTTTTTCTTTTATCAGATACATGATTCCAAAATAGGCATTAGACAATGTCTTTTTACAATATGATTCATCATAAACCATTGCATTATTAGCAAGCAGGCTGGCTATTCCATGTGTTACTAAAAAAATTTGAGAAAATATGCTATATGCCTCTAGCTGGTCTACCTTTGCTTGTCTTTTTAAAATAACAAATAAAGAATCAAAAATTTCCCCTGTAAACCAATCAGAAAGGGAAACGTCTGTATAATAGTTTGAATGAAATAAAAAGCAAAAAAGATTTTTTTCTTCTACGGCAAATTGAATATGTCTCATACCCACTTCTAACATAGGGCGTTCGTATTTGCCGCTTAAATTTGTTAAATAGTTAATATGAAATTCGCTTGCTTTTTTATGTGCTGCAATTCGGACATCTTCAATCCTTTTAAAATGATATAAAACGGGCTGCGTTGAACAGCCGAGTTTTTGCGAAACTGTCCGGGCAGTTATGTTTTCTGCTCCCATTTCTTTTGCAATTTCAAAAGCTGCGTCTATAATCAATTCTTTTGTGACTTTCGCAATTGCCGGCATATTTGCACCTCCATTTATAATTTATAATATATATAACTTTAATTATGCATAATTCAAATTATAAATCAAGGTTATTTTTCTGTCAATCACTCCTGCTAAACTTTTACCCACTTTACACCTTTCCGTAAAACGGTATAGCGGTAATATGAATTATTTTAGCTAAGGATAGAACAATGTAGACATAATCCAGCCAAAACGTCTGGAAAGTATTATTATGACCGCTGTTATGGGAGAGTAAATACAAACAGACAAGCGAAACTTATTTCAAAGAACAAATACAGAGGGGAAAGATAATGTCCCCCTTTTCACTTTGCCTTTCTCTTCTTAAAAATATTTCTTGACATATAAATAGAATTATGGCAGGTTGTTAAAAAAGTTTAGGAGAACATGGAAATGCAGAACTTACATTTTACAATGAACCATATGTACATGTATTACAGACGTACTTAGAAGTAATTGTGTTTCGATTGGATGCACAGTTACGCAGGTAGGTCTGATATGTCTGTGCATATAAATCGGTAGATGTAAGTTGTAGTTATGATAATAGGTGTTATTATGAGTGGACATGACGGACGCAGGGACTTTATCCATCACACTACTGTCAAGAAAGAATACGGAGGCTGTGTCAGCACGCCAAGGGTATGTTGTAACTGTCGTGTATGTACAGAAGCGCGACAGAAAGGATTTCCTTATGCAAGAACGGGGCAGTCTGTTTATTGAAAATGTGAATCTATTAATTGATACGCTGGAAGATATTAATGCTTCATTGAATAATTGAAAATGGACTGGCTTGCCAGCTCTCTAGGAAAGAAACCGGATAATCCGATAGAAGTTGCTTCTTTGCCTGCCATTCTCGCAGATATTAAAAAGCAAGCAAATAAATACTACTCTTCCCTTGACGGTCTGGATAGCCGGAACGGAGTAAAGTTAGTGTAAAATTATAGTTGGCAAAAATAAAGGGAAGAAG
>CAMWKH010000011.1 GCA_947174805.1 uncultured Roseburia sp.
AAACGTTCCAAAAGTCTGCGCTGTATAGAGAATGAAGCCCTTCTGCAAGAGATCAGTACTTAAAAGAATTGAAATTAGAGGGGAAACGCCAAAGGAAGGATGCATACAAGGGGAGGCGGGATGCGGCGAGGGAAAGGATGAAAGAGGCTTTTAAAAAATCAGCAGTCCTCCATCTTTCAAAAACCTTAGGCGCTGCGGCAGGAAGCTACGAAGAGGACATGCATCGTAACCCCATGGTTTTTTTTACAGCCTTTGCATCGGGGGCTTTTAAATATGCAGGGAAGCAGATATTAAACATCCTGGCATACGCCTTTTCCGGGGTTCTTTCGGTGCTGTTCCCGCTCATCCTCCTGCTTCTTCCCTTCCTTATGATTTTCCTTTTTTTAATGTCGTTGTTTACCACCTCAGTCTCCACCCCGGAGCTTTATTTCAATGGGGGATTTTCGAGGAATGAGGAACTAAAGGCCCAGGGGGATTTTATTGACAATGCCTTAAAGGAGCACTATGATGCCTTTGATACACAGGTGAGGAATTTCAAAGCGGCAGATAAAAATAACACTGTTGTCTATGCCAACGGCTACAGGTACAACAAAAACAGCGTCCTTGCAGTGTATTTTTCCATCCTCTGCACCAGGGAGGACTATGACGGGCTTTACCAGAAGAAAAACGAACCTTACCCGCCGTACCTTTTTGCAGACACAGCGAAAGAAAAAAGCCTGTTAAAGGAAATCTTTTCCCAGATGAATTACTATAAAGAAACCCAGGTTTCCTATCTTGTGGTGACAGGCATAGACCCGGAAACCAACACACCCATCATGGAAACCCGCATTTATAAAAAGCTTATGGTTTATAACCTTACCATAAGCCAGTGGCTTTCGGAGCACCCGTCATTACTTTCCAAAAAGGCCAAAGGGATGCTTGAATTATTAAAAAAGTATGAAAACATGGCCTACAGCGGAGGCAGCGGCTATACACCCCTGGGGGATATCACTATGCCGGAGGGGGTGGATGAAAACCTTGTGTACATGGCGGCTACCTTAAAAGCAGAGGCCGTAGGCGAGCCAGAAGAGGGGCAGATAGCCGTGGGTTTTGTCATATGGAACCGTGCCGGGGGAAGCTTAAGCGGCGCAAAGGGGGCCTGCCTGGCACCGGGACAGTTTAGCTGCTGGGATAACGGCTCTGCGCAGAGATATCTGGCGGAATACTCCGGGATGTCCGCAGGGCAGTTAAGTGCAGATCAGTGTTACAGGGTGTGCGTGGCGGTCACAACCGGGCAGACCAGCAACCCTATCGGGACAAAAAGGTACTATTGTAATCCTGAAACCTGCGAGGGAGGCTATGAGGTCCAGATGGCCAAAATCCGGGCAAAAAACAGCCCGGATGAGATACAGGTAATCGGGCAGCATGTGTTTTGTGAAAATGGATGGGAGTGGTAATTGATTTTTAATAGCAGCAGAAAGGATGCATGAATGAACCGTATATACCAGAGATCACAGTTAAAAAAGAAATATTTTCTCTAACCGCAGGGATGCTTGTCATGCTGCATCTTTCACCAGTGCCTGGGCAGACACTGGTGAGACTGTGATCATTACGCAGGAAGAATGTAAGTTCACATCACCAGGTTCAAATAATAAAGCCGAAGTTTTTATGCAGGGTTCTAATTATTTGACCTTCTATGGAGATGATAGTGCTGATTATATTTTAAAATGTAACTATTGTCCTAAATGTGGCAAAAAATTAAGAATATAGTTTTTCTAATCTGTATGAAACCATTTAATATAAAATGAAAAGGAGCTTATAACATGAAGAAATGGTTAGATAGTAATAAAGCAGCTATGCTTACAGGGGCAGCAATACAAGATGATGAAACTTTTAAGTCAGAGGGTGGCTTTATTCCCGAAAGAGACCAATATTATTTTCAGATGCAACAAGGCTGCAATGTTTTTTTTGTTGGATTTAAAGACTTGCTGACATGTTTGAGACTGCTTGAAAAGATGGGGGAAATTCCTGACATCGGCGATAAATGGTGGCTGCAGATGGCTACACTTTACGGAAATGATATCCTTATGGTAGAATTCAAGGAAGCAGAATGAAGTCGAACACAGGAGGCAATATCATGAAAGAGATTAAATTTACTACTAACTACGAACCGGTTTTATCCTTTGCAGAGGAGGATTTTAAAACAAAATATGAAGAGCGGGTTGGGAATAATCCAGGCTATATCCAGGTGGTTAGTGGGGAGACAAAACATTTAGCGTTATGCCCGCGATGTAATAATCCCGTCGCTATTCTTGGTATTTACAAGAAAATCGATGTTGCCCCTCATGCAAGACATGCGAAAGGAATTAATATTCCTAATGTAGTTCAGTATGATGAATACAAGTTTCAGCATTGCCCATATCACAAAAAAAGAGCTAATTATATAAAAGAATATGTTTCTGAGACAGAAGAACCGCAAAGACAGGAATTATTTAAGATTGTTAAAGAGCATTATGATAAAGCTATTTATTTGTTGCAAGAAGAAACAGGTATTTATATAACGCTTAAAATGGCTGAAACTCTCGCAGAAAACTATGTAATCATGCGAGCGTATAATTATATTGATGCAACGATTTATAATATCCCGTGGTATTTAATCTACAGTTTCAATGGTTTTCCGTTGTATCACATGATAATAAGGAAAAACACCACATTATACAGACATCTTATTCAGCTTGGATTTGATCTAAAAAATAGTAAAATCAAAGGACATGTTTATGTAGAAAATAGTGAAGGTTACTTGCTTACAGCCACGAATTATAGATATGTGGTAGATAAAAATGATAACCTTAAGGAGTGGTTGGATTTTTCGATTATACGTCCAGATGTCACTGTGACAGATACTCTTTTATATGTTTCCGTAGATCGATTTTCCGTCAGTGTAGATTCGTATCATTTTGGTAATCTGATTAATTATCAAAACTGGAGCCTGCGACAGAACGTACTAGATATCGCTAAAAGATATATGTAACCGTGATATATTATGTTTGACATTGAGTCTTGATTATGTATCTTAAAAAGGAGAACCGAATGTATCAGAGAAAGGGAAAAAAGAAATTTTTTTTTCTAATTGTTGTATGTTTTATTATGGTATATCTTCCCATGACTGCCCGAGCAGACACTGGGGAGGTTATTATCATAACAGAAGAAGAGCGTGACAGCCGTTTTGGAGGGGCATGTAGTAAGGCAGGGATTACTGTATCCCTGCCGGAAGGGGAAAAAGACTTTAAAGACTTGACCCTTTATTTTTACAATGAAGCGGAAGGGGCATTTTATGAGGCAAAACTAAAGGATGTGGAAGAGAAAAGCTATGCCCTGTCCCTGCCCCCGGGGACGTACCGCCTGGATAACAGCTTTACCCAGTATGACGGTTTTTATAATTATAATTACATATCCCGTCTTAACGTGGAAAGCTTTGCCGTGGGATTAAACGGCATAGAAGGAGGGGAAAAACTACATGTTTCCATAGAGGGCCATTTCATCACCCAGTATGAAAACTGCCTGGCTATTTCCTATCAGAACTCGTCCCACTTCCCTGGAAGGGTGAAACTGACCCTTTCGGGGGAGACGGACTTAGAAAACCCCACAAAGGAGACGTATGAAGTGATATTAAAGGAGGGGGATGCAGATACATCCGTGCTTATGAAGGCAGGGACGTACCATATAGAGGAGGCTGTCTTAGAAATGGATGGGCCAGAAGGGGAAGTTTTGGCCTGGGGCATAGAGTATGAAAAAGGGGATATCATAATCAGGCATCATGAGGATACTAAGACAGAACTTTTGGTATATAAGACAAAGCAACGGGAAGAAGATAGTACACAGGAAGAAGAGAGGAAGGGAAAGATTTCCTTCTGGGGATTTATGGAGTTTGTGCCGTTTCTGATTGCAGCCATATGCCTTGGGATAAAAAAGGTTTTGGCGGGTAGAAAAAGAATTTAGTATGAGTTTGTCATTCGTGGCAGAAACAGACCTTTACGAAACAGATAAGGAAGTGCAAAATCTGATAGACTGGGTATGTTTGTCGGAACAGATAAAAGAAAACAATAATACAATCCGTAATCTGACCGGGGAATATAAGAAGATAGAGCCGGATTGTCGGGAGGGAGTGCGGGCGCAGTTGGAGCGCATGAAAGAACTCTGCAAAGAGCGCAATAGTCTGTATGAGAAACAGAACGATTTGAAAGGGCAGAAACAGAAGATAGAGAGAGCGTTGGAGCGATAAGAAATGTGGGGCGTGGCGGTTGCTATGCCCTATATTTTTATGGTAAATGGAAGCAGGAAGTGGTATAATCAAAATGTTAATGTTATTGGTTGATAGAAGAATGTGAAATATAAATTATTATATATGGAGCAAAGAGATGGTAAAAGTACAGCGTATAAAGTGTGGTAATGGAAATTGCTATATTATTGAGGAAAAAGGGAATGCGGTTCTTGTGGATACAGCAAGACCAAAATATCGGGACAAGGTTTTATTAGCTTGCCACAAAGTGAATATTAGGTTAATTATTTTAACGCACACGCATATGGATCATTGTCAAAATGCAGCTTTTATTTCCAAAGAACTGAATATTCCTATCGCCATTTGTAAGGCAGATGAAGAACTGATTAAAAATAATATGCTACAGACGCTATATGCAAAAACACTAGCGGGAAAATTGGTGTTATTTTTTTCTGAAAAATCATTTTATCATGATAAGATACCAGTATTTACACCTAAAATATACTTACAAGATGGAGATACATTAGAGAATTTTGGAATAAGTGCAAAAATTATAGGTTTACCGGGACATACCAATGGTTCAATTGGAATTGATTTTGGTAAAGAAGGAATACTTGTAGGAGATGCTTTGATGAATATGTTTTATCCAACGGTTTCCATGCTTTATCATAACTATGAGCAAATGTTAGAAAGTGCAAGAAAAATTAGTGAGTTGGGAGAAAGAATTGTTTATTTTGGACATGGAAAACCCAAAAAGAACCGTATATGGGTAAAATGAGTATAATGTACAGTACATCAAGTGCATTTTTGGTGATTTGAGTGGTGGAGGACAACGAATTGATATTTTCCTTGTTAATGTTATTTATACATGGTGCTAGCACCATGTAAAATATGTTGTCTAAGGAAAAATTATTTTGGTGCCAAAACGGTGCCAAGAAATCAAGCAAATAAAAATACGCTACATAAAAATAATGTTTTTACGCTGTTTTTCGCAATAAAAAGTATAGAAAACACTACAAAAAACGCTATTCAAATACCGTGGGAAAGCATGCTATAATTTGGAAATGAAGTCGAAGCTTTAACTATGTAATACAAGGGATTTTAAGGTGAAGAGATGAAAGTGTATACATATAATGACTATTTAATAAACTTATTAAAAGGAAAAGAATGCATTCTGGCCTATGATACAGCAGCAGATTTCCTTGGGCTGACTAATGATGGGGACAGCCCCGAAGCAAAGATATTTGTCCTGGCCGAACAGAAGATTGAGTGTACGAAACAATTCCTGATACCGTCTTTAGAGAGCAAAGAATATATAAAAAAAGATGATTTGCTCTGCACAACAGTAAATCAGACGATTATTGATTTGTTGGAAAAAGATGGGGAAGAGCAAGTGATTGTAGAAAGTTTATCAAACTACTATTTTGAAAATGGGGAATCTTTTTCGGGTTTAAATATACCAAAACATTTGAAGGAGAAATTTAAGAAGTACAGTGTATGGGCTGTAGAATACTATGATGAATAGGAGGGGGGAAATACATGGAATTGATGGAACTTTTGTATAGAGTTATGGAGGAACTGGCAAAAGCTGACGTGCCGATTGTTTTTAAAGGGGCTATGGTATTAAATTTGGTAACACAAAAAAGCAATCCTTCAACAGTAGAGAGAAAAACAAAAGATATTGATGGGGATTGGACTGGCGATTCGCCAACAATGGAACAGATAGAAAAAGCATTGCGTCAAGCTGTTAAGCAAGTGGATAATTCGTTGGACATTCAGGTAGTTAGGGATTATGGTGAGAAACGGTCAGCAGGGTTTAAAATAATAGATGAATATCAAAAAAAGGTTGCACGAATAGATTTAAGTGTACGAAAAAATGTTTATTCTGTTCCATATATTTCTTATGTGAATAGGGTGACAATTACAGGGGCAAGTTTAACAAAGATGTTGTCTGATAAGCTACATGCTGTTTCGGATGAACATATTTATAGACGGACAAAAGATTTATTGGATATATATGTTATGTCATATATTTCGGAATTTCAAACAGAGGATATTTATGAGATTTGGGAAAGGACACAGAGGATACCAGGAGATTTTTTGCATTTTTACAATGGTAAAAAAGAGATAGCTCAGGCATATGATAAAATCGAGAAGGTAACAAACAAACCGGAATTTGAGGAGTTATATGTAAGGTTATCCAAGTTTTTAGCACCTTTTTTTGACAAAGAGAGAAACCGGGATTTGATGTGGAGAGATGGTGAATGGGAGAATATGGAGTTAGCGTATATACATAATAACCGCAGGAGACGTTAATGCAGTGGGGGTAACAGCGTGGGTGATGGGAAGAAACTGAAAGAGTATGTGAAAAGTAAGGGAACAAATGTGCGGAGGATTGCAAAGGCTACAGGGATTCCGGCAACCACACTGTATTCGATTATTCAGAAGGATTCCAATATCCGGATTGAGTATGCACTGCCGTTGGCCAGTGCATTGGGAGTAGATATAAACGAGATTTGTTCCAATGGGTTAGATTTGAATACAATTCAGGAACTATCCTGTAAGTGGAAACAGAATCTGGATTCAAATGCTGTAAAAAGCTATGTGATAAATTATTTTTATCCGTTACTGCATTTGTTCGGAGAAGAAAGTATTCCGGATGTACACAAACTCCTTACTTCCTTTTATCAGCTGGATGATGAGGCAAGGGCAGAATTAGTAGAAATGGTACGGATAAAATGGAATACCACCAAGCTCACGTGAAAATTGAAGAGTCTAGGTGTTTGCAGGAGTGAAGGATATTTTTCTGTAAGGAGAAATTTTTCCATATTGATTTTGCATGAAAAGAGTATTGAAATATACTTAAAAAAAACTTATTGAAAAATCTGTAAAAATTTTAAAGAGTTTAATATCACAGAATCAGGCTTATTGGATGGTAGGCTGTATAAAAAATTTAGACATATTTATTGATGAAGCAGTAGAGGAAACGCTACAAGAGGATGTGTTAAATGTTATTCAGGAGGAAATTTTATATTTACTACTTGGTTTATTGGAAGGAGAAAAAATAGAAGAAAGCGATATAAAGGATGCGGTGTCAGATATAGATCATGATATATCAAAAGAGAAATTGCAAGAGATGGTTACAAGTATCCGTAATAAAAATGAACTTGTCAAAGATGCTTTTGATATAGGCAAATTGGCGGTAAGATATAATTTGAAAAAAGAAACCGTTAATGCTAAATTATCTGAATTCGGGTATGATATATATACAGCAAAGTTATTGGATGGAGAGAAGGCAGAGTGTGCAATAATAAGTCTTTCTTCTAAAAAAAAGCTGAGAAATATGAATGAACCTTCTTTAAACTTTTTGAAAAATGAAGAGATAAAAGGCGAAGTTTCTTTTCTTTGTGATAAAGGTGATTTAGATTTGCTGATTCATCATTTAGAGACAATAAGGAGAAAAATGGATGAGTATTAGAATGGCATCAATTCAATCCGGCGCATATGATTTAAGCGGTGAAATTTCAAAAAAGTTTATGGATAACATGGTATTACTAAAGATGGATACATTCAGTGATGAAATGGATAAATTAAGTGAAAGGGTTGCGGCAATAGAGAAAGACAGGGAATCAAGGGAAAAATCAATTTATCAGACATCTCTGATCGTAGATGAGAGGCAAAGGAGGACAAAAGGAAAAAGAGAAAATAACCTTGTAAACAAAAACGATATACAGGACTGTAAAAAAATAATAGATCGTACATTAGAAATTTTAGCAGATTGGAGCGAAACACAAGACATAAAATTGCAAATCCAGTATGCTGCTGTGATAGTTGGTAAGATAGAAAATATTAAAAAAACAGACTATATTAATTCCAATAATGTCCGAAGAAAGATTTGCACTTTATTAAGGAATGTAATTCGGATCAATGTCACAGAATTTGTTTTTTCGGAGGAGCAGATTTTACTATTAAAAAAGGGATTCTTGTTATTACTATTTGATCAAATCCCAAAAAAAGATATGCTTCAGTTAAATAGGGAACTTTTAGCGCAGCAGATGATAACAATGCCAGCTTGGGAGTAGACATGAATATACTATTAGATACAACAATGCAAATTGACCGAATTACAGGTTCAAAGGAGAGAAAAAAAGCAATTGAGGATGTTTTAAAGGGGAACGATCTTTTTTGTTCTACATATGTGTTAGGTGAATATTATTCAAATCTTGTTAATGATTTTGTGACATTATATGGATTATTTTTACTTGATAAAAATGTAGCAGAAACGGGAAAAAGAATAAATGAGCGCATTTTTGGAAGAAGTCAATCAAGGGTGGCAAAAATCTATTTTAATATTTTAGAATTGTGTGACAGGAACATAGATGAAATAGATGATACATTTTCTTTGTACGTTGATTTGATACAGGATGAATTTTATTATGGTATTGAAGAAATGTTAAATACAACCAAATGTGCCCGTGCTGATAGGAAGATTGAGTATGAGGATGGGATACCTATTTTGCATCCAATTCAATGTACAAAGGAAAAAGAAATTTGTGATATTTGTTCTTTCTGGAGAGAGTGTGAACAGGCACTTGTTCAGATTTTGAATGCAAATGAAGTTGATAAAAAAATAAAAGAGATACTATGTAGTGCTAAGAAGAATGAAAAAGAATTTCGAGGAAGAAATTGTATGACATTGGGTGACACAATAATCTCAATAGAAGCATTAGAAGCTGGACAAAAGATGGCAGTCTGTACCAGTAATAAAAAGGATTTTAAACCAATTTGTGATGCCATAGGAGTGGAAACGGTGACACCTGATTATTCGTGGAAGAAGTAAAATTTGCAAAACCTAGGAGCAGAGAGAATAATTGCTTTAAAACGTACTATTTTTTTAATCGGTATTTCCTCTGTGGATATTAAAATATTATACGCATTTACAACCAGGATGACCCAGTGGGGTTCCAAATATCTGGGGGACCAGGGTTACAGTTTCATAGAAATCCTGCGCTATTATTACGGCAGCAGTATGTATGTAAATGAGGCAGACGAGATTGCCGGTATCCCTGCATCCTGGCCCAGGGAAAATCTGCAGGTGGGCTCCAGGGGGGAAAAGGTGAGGCAGATGCAGGCCCAGCTTGCAAGAATTTCCCGGGCATATCCTGCGATTCCTACCATTGCGGCGGACGGAGTTTTCGGTCCTAGGACAGAGGCGGCGGTGGAAGAGTTTCAGTCTGTTTTTGGACTGCCGGTGACAGGAGTGGTGGATTACCCCACATGGTATAAAATTTCAGAGATATATGTAGGCGTGACAAGGATAGCAGAGCTATATCCATAGAAAGTTTGTATTTTTCAAACTGCTGCTTTGGCGTGAAAAACTGCCAGGCGGCAGTTTTTTTCTTGGAATTGTACAAAATAGACAAAAATTCCAGCCTATTTTTGTTTGGGGTTATGGGTTTAACCTTTGAAAAAAGGAAGTCCTTTGATTATACTTATAAGCAATCCATCATAAAGGTTAAGGAGATGAAGGGCAGTGGAAAATGATAGGATTAGAATATGTGATATTGCACAGGAACTGGGCCTTAGCACGGCAACCGTGTCAAATGTGATACATGGAAAGACAAAGAAAGTTTCCGATGAAACGGTAAAGCGGGTGCAGGAACTTTTAGAAAAAAGGGCTTATATCCCCAGCAGGGCAGAAATTCTGCTGGCGCAGAACGATTCTAAAATGATAGGAATCGTGGTCAATGACCACGAAAAATACGAGGGGCATGTTCTGGAGGATGGTTTTATCTCTTCCGCCATAAATGCGTTGTCCAGAGAAATTGACAGGGCAGGATATTTTATGATGGTAAAAGTTACATCCCAGTGGGAGGATATTGTCCGTTTTGCATCTATGTGGAATATGGAGGGGCTGGTTCTTATGGGTTTTTGTGAGCAGGACTGCAAAAAGCTGCGGGAAAATATGCATATTCCTTTTGTGGTATATGACGGTTATTTTGAAGAAACGGAAAAAATCTGCAATCTCACCATAGACAATCAGGACGGGGGATATCAGGTTGGTCAATACTTAAGTCATATGGGACATAAGAATGTTCTCTGCATTTCGGATAATTGTATCTGTATGGATTTGGAACGTATGGAAGGATGCAGAAAGGCTCTAAAGCCTGAGGCTGTGGGATTTATGGAGATACCAATGCAGCTGGAGAAAAGAAAAATTTTTTATATGGAAAATTTAAGTGAAATTTTAGAGTACACGGCTGTTTTTGCTGTTTCCGATTTTTATGCTGTTGAATTGATACATTTTTTAAAAGATAAAGGTTACAACGTCCCTGAGGATATTTCTGTGGTGGGCTTTGATGATAATGTGCTTTGCCGCTATAGCAGTCCAGCACTTACCACTGTGAGACAGGATGCAGAAATGAGGGCGGGATATGCCATTTCCATTCTTCAAAACTTAAAAAAGGGCACGGAGCACCGCTTTACTGTGAAGCTTCCTGTTTTCCTTGTGGAGCGAGACAGTGTGAAAAATTTGAATGAGGGAGAGAGAATATGAAGAAAGAATCTTTTGCCAGGACAGTGTTTCAAATTGCCCTGCCTGTCACTCTCCAGTCTCTGCTTCAGTTTTCTTTCAGCGTGGTGGACCAGGTGATGATTGGACAGCTTGGCAGTTACAGCATTGCAGGAATCGGCCTGGGGGGAAAGTTTGTTTCTATTTACTCTGTGGTACTTGCCGCAATCGCATCGGCAGCAGGCATTATGATTGCCCAGTATATGGGGAGTAAAGACGAAAATTCCACAGCCAGAAGTTTTTACGTGAACATGGCTGTTTCTGTGGGACTGGCCCTGGTTTTCATTTTTTTGTGCACGGTATTTCCGGAGAGGATTATGGCGGTTTATACAAAAGATGAGACGGCCCGGAACTTGGCGGTGGATTACATAAGGATTTTGGCCTTGTCTTTCCTGCCAATGGCGGTAAGCTCTATTGTAACGGTAATGCTCCGCTGTATGGAACATGCCGCATTGCCTCTATATGCAGGGATGGCAGCTTTAGCATGCAATACGGGTTTTAATTATCTGTTTATTTTTGGAAAATGGTTTTTCCCCTCCATGGGAGTAAAAGGAGCGGCATTGGCAACGGTGCTTGCCCAGATTGCAATGTGCGGAATTCTTCTGCTTTTTTATGGAAACCTCCGTCGAAGGACAAGTACGCAGGGGTTTGGAAAAGTCAAATACCCTGTAGCAAAATGGTTATCCTGTCCCTTGGAGTACAAAAAACAATATGGAAAGATTCTTGGCCCTATTCTGGTGTGTGAATTCATGTGGAGCCTGGGAGAAAATATCTATACTGTGATTTATGGAAATATGGGAACAGAGGAATGTGCGGCTATGACCATGACTATACCGGTGCAGACTTTAATGATTGGGGCTTTGAGCGGATTGTCCCAGGCTGTGGGGATTCTTACAGGGAAATCCTTAGGGGCGGGGGAGTATGAAAAGGCATACCGGGAGTCAAAAAAGATAATGGGATACGGCATCATGGGGGCTGTTTTTTTATCCCTGCTCCTTTTGGGGGTGAGCAGTTTTTATGTGAAACTTTACCATGTGAAGCCGCAGTTACAGGAGATGACAAAGTATATTCTTGTGAGTTTTGCGCTGGTATGTCCCGTGAAGGTTTTAAATATGATTCTGGGAGGAGGAATCATAAGAAGCGGAGGAAAGACAAAGTATGTTATGTTTATAGATATGGCGGGAACGTGGCTTTTTGGGGTTCCCCTGGGATTTTTGGGGGCATTTGTTTTTAAAATGCCAGTCTGGTATGTATATTTTCTTTTGTCCATGGAGGAATGCATAAGGCTTGGGATTTCTCTGGTACTCTTTAAGAAAAAATCCTGGATGGGGAGGATTTTATAGCAAAGGGGAGGCAGATAGGATAAGGGGTTTTGCATAGGGTGCAATTAATGGGAAAAGGAATATAGTTGGAATGTTCAGCGAGATATGGTATATTAAATGTGAAGTACCATTAAGTGAATATTTTCTGCTTTTGTGCATAGTTTTATAGTAATGCAGAATTAGCGGAGGAAAAAGAGGTGAGCATAGTGAGATTAAATTGGATCGAGTTTACCAATTTGAGCACAGGCTTAAAAATTGAAAGGGTAACCTTTAATGAGGATGTAACATTGCTTGTTGGTTTATCAGGAGTGGGAAAAACACAGATTCTTAATGCCATTGAATATTCGTTGAAGTTAGCTGTTAATAAGAGCATTCGTTTAAATCCTTACGCAGTTAATTTGTGTTTTAATATTGATGAGAATGAATACCAATGGAAATACAAGATTATGGAAGCGGAAGAAGATATCATAGAAGCAAAAGAAAGGTATTATATTTTTGTTTATGAAGAATTAATTGAAAATGGAAAAAAACTTTTTTATCGTGATAGTAGTCATGCCGAAATTACTGGCTATCAAAAAGTACCGGCACCAAAAAGAGATGAGAGTCTATTAATTCAATATGAGGAAGAAGATTTTGTGAAACCCATTATTGGGGAAATATTAAAATTATATCCTATTGAAATTGATATGGATGTATTGGGGGCAATTGACAGAGATAGTTTTCAAAGATTTAAAGCGAAGATCAGAGAAAGTATTACTAAATCAGGACTTCCAGATTTTGAAAAATTTAGCCATCTGCCGATTCCTTTAAAACTGTATATTGTAAAAGAGTATTATCAAGAAATTTACTTACAAATTTTTTCTTATGTAAAAGAGTTATTTATGGAAATCAATGATATTTCCATAGTGGAAGATTCAGAAAGAGATGTTGTCTGGGTAGCTATTGAGGTTTATGGAAAGATATTGATGCAGCGGGAAATTTCAAACGGAATGCTAAAAGCAATATATTACATTGTGGAGTTAATTACTATGTCTTCAAATTCTCTGGTTTTAATAGATGAATTTGAAAATGGCCTGGGAGTGAATTGTATAGATATTTTGGCAGAATTATTGTTGAATGAGAGAAATGATCTACAGTTTGTGATTACTAGCCATCATCCCAAAATAATTAATCAAATTTCTCATGACAAGTGGAAAATTATTGAGAGACAAACAAATATTGTAAGGAATGTCAGTTCTGAACAATATGGCATTTCTCATAGTCAGCATGATGCTTATTTTAACCTGCTTAATCGTTGGGAGTATGAGGGGAAGATATAATGAATTACTATTTTTTACTGGAAGATGAAAAGTCGTTTATAAAAGTACTGCCAGCTTGGTTAAGCTATATGGGATTTCATAATACCAGAGTTCCTGATATAAAAGGGGTAACGGCAGATTGCTATGTTATGCAAAGTGGACAAGGAGTAACACAGCTTATCACACGGGTATTGTATCAAACAATTGATACGATTGCGGATAACCCAGGAGTAATTGATGAATTGGTTATCCTATTGGATTCAGAACAGTATGATTTGTCATATAGAAAAGAACAAGTGGAAAATATTATAGAAAAATATGTTGTTCAAAAAGGGTTGAAGAAGAGTTTTTCCTATAAAGTATTTGTGTGTAACCACTGCTTTGAAACATGGCTTTTGGGAAACAGAAAAATGTATCCTTTGAAATGTCCAAAAAGTAAAGAAGAGTTTTTTAAATATTATGAACATTATAATGTAAGCAGAGACGATCCTGAAAACATGGAAGTGCCAGAAGGTGTTAATGAGACTATTGCATCGTACCATTTTCATTATCTGCATGAAATGTGCAGGTATCAAAAAATCAGATATAGTAAAAAGAATCCAAGGAATGTGGCAACAAAGGAATACTTCAATGAGATGGTAAAACGGATAACAGTAACATCTCATCTCGGTTCGTTTCATGAATTTTATTTATATTTTGCCAACAACAGGAAATAGTAGTTTGAATACTAATAATGATTGCGCAGGAATTAACTATGAATACACAAAAAGAAAAATGGCTGGTAAGAAATAAAAAGGCAGATTTTAAAGAGATCGGCAGACGCTTTGGCGTAGATCAGGTTTTGGCGAGAATCCTTGTAAACCGGGGCTTAACGGAGGATAAGGAGATTCAAAAATACCTGGGGGGGACCTTAGGGGAACTTCACTCCCCCCATCTTATGAAGGATATGGACCTTATCATTGATATTCTGCAGGAAAAAATTCACAGTGGGAAACTTATCCATGTGATAGGGGATTACGACATAGACGGCATTATGTCCGCCTATGTCCTTTTAACGGGCATTAGCCGGGTGGGGGGCATGGCAAGCGCCGCCATTCCCGACAGGATGAAGGACGGATACGGAATTAATGAAAATCTCATTGACCGTGCAAGGGAAAAAGGGGCGGATACGATTTTAACCTGTGACAACGGCATTGCCGCATTAGAGGCTGTGGCTTACGCCAAAAGCCTTGGAATGACAGTTCTTGTGACAGACCATCACGACATTCCCTATGTGGATGAAAATGGGGAGAGAAGGTATTTAAGAAGCCAGGCCGACGCCATTGTAAATCCCAAGCAGCAGGAGTGCAGATACCCCTTTTCCGGTATCTGCGGCGCAGTGGTGGCATGGAAAGTGATTCAGGCTCTCTATGAAGCGGAGGGGCTGCCTTTTGATGCCTGCCTGGAATTTCTGGAACACGCAGCATTTGCCACGGTGGGGGATGTAATGGATTTGGCGGATGAAAACAGGATTATTGTAAAATATGGGATAGAAAAGATGCGCCATACGAAACATCCCGGGCTTTCCGCACTTATGGGGCAGAAAAATATCGTGCCGGAAAGGCTTGGGGCTTACCATCTGGGGTTTGTCTTAGGCCCCTGTATCAATGCCAGCGGCAGGCTTCATACCGCCGTGCGCTCCTTAAAATTAATGCTGGCCCGGTCAAGAGAGGAGGCCGTTCCCCTTGCCATAGAATTAGACGGGCTTAACGAAGAGCGGAAAGCTATGACTTTAGAGGGAGTGGAACATGCCAGGGAAGAGATTTTAAAACAGGGATGGGACCGGGATAAAGTGATGGTAGTTTACTTAAAAGACCTCCATGAGAGCCTGGCGGGGATTGTAGCCGGCCGTATCCGGGAAATTTACCATAGACCGGTGTTTGTAGTGACGGATTCCGAGGAGGGGGTAAAAGGCTCCGGGAGGTCTATTGAAGCCTACTCTATGTATGAGGAACTCTGTAAGTGCAGAAAGTATTTTATAAAATTCGGCGGGCATCCCATGGCGGCAGGATTCAGTATGGAGAGGGAAGATGTGGAAAGTTTCCGTAAGGATATCAACATATGCTGCAGCCTTTCAGAGGAAGATTTTATTCCTGTGATACATATAGATGTGCCCATGCCTTTATCCTATGTAACAAAAGAGCTGGTGGATGAGATGGAGCTTTTGGAGCCCTTTGGCAAGGGCAATCCCAAACCTGTGTTTGCGGATAAAAATATAAAAGTCAGAGAAAGAAGAGTTGTGGGGAAAAACAAAAATGTCATGAAGCTTACGCTGGGGGATACCTATGGCTATACCTACGATGCAGTTTATTTTGGGGATGTGGAAGAATTTGAAATGTTTTTACAGGAGAAAAACGAAATCTCTATTATCTATTATCCTGAGATAAACAGTTATATGGGCAGGGAGGAGATTCAGATTGTCATCTCAAATTATTGCTAAAAAAAAGAGAATCGTTTATAATGTATGGTAACTTTGTTAAACCCGTAAAAATAGAAGAAAAAGATTATTGCGGAAATAGGAGAATCATATGTTTAGTACAAAAAAGACCAAAGAGAGTTTAGAGAAAGCCCAGGAACTGCAAAATGAATATGACAGCTTGAAAAGTCAGGTAAATGAGATGAAGGCTGTCTCTGAGAAAGCATTTCTTACCTTGGAGACTGGGAACAGCCAGATTGAGAAAGGGATTGAGGAGCTGACGGATTCCCTGCAGGAGCGCAGTGTTATCTGGGGGCATTTAAATGATAAAGCGGCGGCGGCTTATTCCCGAATGGAAAAGGTATCAGCCTCCGGCCTTAAGACAAGGGACGGGGAAATGTCCTTAAAAAACTGCCTGGATAAGGTAAAGAAAGTTGCCGGATTTACAGATGATATAAAGACCAGATGCGGCCAGCTCAATGAGCTGGAGGAAAAGGGCGGCGCAAACTGGGAGAAACAGTTTGGGGACAACCGGGCCCATATTGTAAAAATGCAGGAGACGGCAGGCCGCATGACAGTCCTCGCCCTAAACGCTGCGGTGGAGGCGGGAAAACTAGGAGGCGCAGGAAAGGAATTTTTACAGGCAGCCGAGGAGGTACGTCAGTTGTCGGAGAAATATACCCAGATGCTAGAGGCCTTATCTGACCAGATCAATGAATTTCAGGAGTTTAGCAGCAGGGAAAAAGAGCTGCGCATGGTGATTGTAAACGGGCTGTTAAAAAAATTAGAAAGCACAGCGGAGTGGCAGGATGACATTGCCGCCTTAAAACTGGATGTGCAGGATGAAGCTGTTTTGGCACAGTTGTTAAAAGACCAGCGGAATGATACGAAGCGGGTGGCGGACGGAGTGCGGGAAGCCTGTGAGAGTTACGGGGATATTTTAGACAAGCTGGAGGAGTTGGTCTCCTACACAGCGGAGAACAGACAGGCAAAATCCCTTCTTATGGAGCAGGTTTCAAAAGTCTGCAGTAAAGCAGAGAAGTAAAGCCAAAGGAGGATACCATGATACAGGAGGAGTTTACCTTTTTATCCCGGGACGGGAAGACAGATATCCACGGCATAAAATTTATGCCAGAGGACAAAACATGGGATAAAGTGCTTCAGATTACCCACGGCATGCAGGAGTACATTTTAAGATACAAGGATTTTGCCGGTTATCTTACAAAAAGAGGGTTTCTTGTGGTGGGACATGACCACTTGGGCCACGGAGATTCCGTATCCTCAGAAAAAGAGCTTGGTTTTTTCTGCAAAGAGCACCCAAGTGACGTGTTGGTGGAGGATATGCATACCCTCCGGGAAAAAATACAAAGGGAAAATCCGGAGAAACCATATTTTATGCTGGGCCACAGTATGGGCTCTTATATGCTTCGGAAATATATTACACTCCACGGGGAAAATCTCTCCGGGGTTCTGCTGGTGGGAACCGGGAGCATGCCGGATTTCACGATGAAAACAGGTATGTTTGTCTGCCGGGGGCTTGCCGCTGTTTTTGGCTGGCATTTCCGCAGTCCTTTTGTCCGTTTTCTCTCTCTTACGGGACCTTACCGGGAATTTGATTCCAGCGGGAGAAAACCGGAAAAGAGCTGGCTGACAAAGGATTTGGAAATTGTGGAAAACTATTTCAGGGATGAAAAGTGCGTCTTTCGGTTTACCATCAACGGTTACTATGGGTTAATGGAGGCGGTGCATTATGACAACCAGTTGGAAAATATTGCCCGGATACCGAAAGACCTCCCTATTTTTCTGGCATCTGGGGATCAGGACCCGGTGGGAAATTTTGGCGTTGGGGTGAAAAGAGTGTACCGACAGTACAAAGATGCAGGAATCAAAGACGTGAAATGGAAATTATATCAAAATGACCGTCATGAGATTTTAAACGAGACGGACAGAAAAGTGGTATACCATAATTTACTTTCCTGGATGGAGGCCCATATATAAGAAAATGAAGTAAAAATGAAATTTATCTTAATTTTTTCATATTCCTTTGACATCCTTCGTTTTTTATGTAAAAATGAAGGCGTTCTATGATAAGGACAAATGGTAAACATGCGGATATAAAAGCAGGTTTGCGCAAAGGAGGTTTCTATTATGAAAAATGTAAGAAAACAGTGGAAGCGCATGTTCTGTGCCCTTCTCTCATCTTGTATCCTCTTTACTTCTGCAGTTCCCTTGCAGGGGGCCGAGGTATTTGAGGATGAGGATGCCCAGGAGACTTTGGCGCCGGGGGCAGGCCAGGGAGAAAATCCACAGGAGGCAGCTTCCGGGGAGAACCAGAGCGATGGCTCTGACCAGAACGCCGGCGGCACAGCAGGCCAGGGGACAAACGCCCAGGGGGAAGAAAAACCCCAGGAGGAGCAGAAACCCCAGGGCACAGGAAATGAGAGCCAGCCGGGGGAGGGGGCATCTTCACCGGAAAGCAATCAGCCAGATGCAGGGAATGGGACAGAGCCAAAGGATACGGAACAGTCCTCTCAGGATAAAAACCTTTCCGGCACCGTCACTATAGAAAAGCCGGATATCTCCGGTACGGTGACAGTAGAGCAGGATAAAAATGACGACAATGTAGAGATTAAGAAAAATGATAAGCCCTATCTGGCTCTTGGGGCAGACCTTTCCCCGGAGCAGAGAGCCATTGTACTGGCACTGATGGGAATTGATTCAGGCAAATTAGATGAATATGATGTTTTGTATGTCAACAATGCAGAGGAGCATCAGTATCTGGATTCCTATATTGACAAGAGCAAAATCGGCACCCGGTCTTTATCTTCTATTGTGATTGTGGAGCGGAAAGACGGAAACGGCATTCAAATCTCCACCAACAATATCTCTTACTGTACCGTGGGTATGTACAAAAACGCTTTGGCCACGGCGGGCATAAAGGATGCAGATATTATTGTGGCGGCGCCTACGGCTATTTCAGGGACAGCAGCCCTTGTGGGAATCTTTAAAGCCTATAGAGAGATGACAGGAGACGAGATTGACGAGGAGAGCATTGACACTGCCCTTCACGAGCTGGTGCTCACCGGAAATATAGAGAGCGCCAACGGGGCGGATTCCGATGAGGTAGAAGCTCTGTTTGCCTATGTAAAACAGGCAGTTGTGGAGCATGATATGAGCGACGAGGGAGAAATCCGGGAAGCCATCGCAGAGGGCTGCGAGAAGTTTAACGTAGTTCTTACAGAGGAGGAGACAAACCAGATCGTTGAATTAATGCTTAAAATCAGCGAGTTGGATTTGGATGTCGACAGTCTGTTAAATGCCGCTCAGTCCATCTATGACAGCTTTAAAAACGGCGGGGATATCGGCGGATTTTTTTCAAAACTTGGAAAATGGTTCAGCGGTTTATTTGAAAAGTTTCTAAATATTTTTTCTTAGGGAATCAGGGATAGTCCGCCAGTAAGCGGGCGTTTAGAAAGTGTCAGCGTTGCTGGGGTGATGCTGGATTCAAAGATTATGGAAACATAGTCCTTGAATCATTTTACAGGAGGATGAAATGAAAAAAATTTTTGTACATGGTTCCGGCCATACAGAAACCAGTTGGAACGAAACAATCTCATATATGAAACACAAGGAAGATATACTGTGTCCCAATTTATCGTCCATTCTTAATGGAAAAGAAGCATCCTATGCCAATTTATATGCATCATTTACAGAATATTGTAATAACACAGACGGGCAAATTCATTTATGCGGAATTTCCTTGGGCGGAATCTTGGCGTTAAATTATGCATTGGACTTTCCTGACAAGGTAAAATCATTAGTTTTAATCGGTACACCCCACAAAGTGCCGAGAGTAATGTTTGGTATCCAAAATATTATTTTCAGATTTTTACCAAAATCAGTTTTTAAAACTATGGCATTTGACAAAAAGGATACGTTTCTTTTGGGAAATTCTATGAAAAATTTGGATTTTGGCAATAGCGTGCAGGACATAAAATGTCAAACACTGATTATCTGCGGAAAAAAGGACAGTGCAAATTTAAAATCAGCCTACTTTTTATCGGAACATATGGAAAATGCCAAAAAAGTAATTATGGAAGACACCGGTCATGTTGTAAATGAAGAAAATCCAAAGATGTTAGCAAAAATATTAGATAAATATTTTTCGTGATTTTGTTTCCTTTATCATAGAATGTAATGCCTATTAGGAAGATATCATACAGGGGAAACGATAAGGGAAAGAGTACTTGAAAGTTGCGGGAGAAGGCTGCGGAGGAGTAGTAACAATATGAAAATTAGAAAAGCCATAATAAATGATTTATCGAGAGTAGCTGAAATATATGTATTCAATAACAGAATAAATTATTTTCCCATATTTAAAGACGAGGAGTTTTCTTTTGGTGAGTTACAAGTTGTTTCCCTAGTGGATAATTATTTGAAAAGGGATGAAATACGAAGAAACATCTATGTATTTGATGATGGATTAATAAAGGGTTTTCTTCAAATGAATGAAACAGAGATTTGTAAATTGTATGTGGATGCATGTTTTCAAAGTAAAGGAATTGGCAATGAACTCATCGAATATGCGGTGAAAGAACTTCATGCCAAGCATTTATGGGCATTAGAAAAAAATATAAGGGCAATTTCATTTTATCAAAGGCATGGTTTTCATCTGACAGGTGAGAAAAAGTTTGAAGAAGATACAACAGAATATCTTGTCAAATTAGAAAGATAATTTTCTATTGTATCATCACATCATTTTTGCAGTATATTCGGAAATTTGGCGGGATGAATGATTTGAAAAATAATTGTTGACACATAGATAAATCTGTTGTAGGATAAAAAATGTATATATCAAAGGCGATGAAGAGAAGAGTAAGTAGTTAGATATGTTACAGAGAACCTGATTAGGTGAGAACAGGCGCAAAAGGAACTACTGAAAATGGTCTCGGAGCTGCGTACCGAAGCTGTTATGCCAAGGCTGCGACGGGTGCACCCGTTATAGTGATAGACTATCGATGAATCATTTCTCGTCCGTAGTTGATAAGGCTTGTATCGTGAGATATAAGTGAATTTAGGGTGGTAACACGAAGCGGATGCTCTCGTCCCTGAAAAAGAAATTTTTCAGAGAGGAGGGCTTTTTTAGTACAGAAAAATATGTCGTAACCCACATAAGAAACAAAGTTATCACTGTAAATTTAAGAAGAAATGAGGTATGTAAAATGAGACAAATTTTAATTGGAGGTGCATGGCCATATGCAAATGGTTCCTTGCATATAGGACATATTGCAGGATTATTACCGGGAGATGTATTGGCAAGATATCATAGAGCAATCGGAGATAAGGTGTATTTTGTTTCGGGAAGTGATTGCCATGGTACTCCTGTGGCCATCAGAGCAAAACAAGAAAACAGGACACCGCAAGAGGTCAGCGACTTTTATCATAGAGAGTTTGTGGAGTGCTTTGAGCATTTAGGATTTAGTTATGACGCCTATATTAAAACATCTGCAAATGAGCATAAAGATTTTGTGAGGGAGTTTCACAGGAAATTGTATGAAAGCCCATATGTGTACGAAAAAGAAGTTCCCCAGGCATATTGTGAAAGGTGTAAGACTTTCCTGGCAGACCGTTTTGTATTAGGAAAATGCCCTAAATGCGGAAGTGATACCAGAGGTGATCAATGTGATTCTTGTGGTACAGTTTTAGAACCTGAAACGCTTATAGAACCTAAATGTGCTGTATGTGGAAAGAGGATTGGTTTTAAAAACTCTACCCACTTATACATTGCTGTTTCAAAGCTGCAGTCAGAGTTAGAAGCGCTGGTTGAAAACCATCCTGAGTGGCGAAAAAATGCTACTGCATTTACAAATCGATATATTAACGATGGATTAAGAGACCGGGCATTAACTAGAGATTTACAATGGGGAATTAACGTACCTAAGGAAGGGTATGAAAACAAAACAATCTATATTTGGGCAGAAAATGTATTAGGTTATCTGTCAGCAAGCAGAGTGGCTGCCGGAGAAGATGTCAATGCTTTTTTTGAGTTATGGGGGGAAGATGCCAAGCATTATTATGTACATGGAAAAGATAATATTCCATTTCATACTATTATATTACCGGCACTTTTGCTGGGAAATGGAGATGGATGGCATTTGCCAGACCAAATTGTGTCCAGTGAATATTTAACTTTGGAGGGCAGGAAAATATCTACCAGTCAAAATTATGCAATATGGGTAAAAGATTTATTAGATAATTTTGAAGCCGACTCTATTCGATATTTTTTTATTGCAAATGGACCTGAGAAAAAGGATGCGGATTTTTCCTGGAGAGAATATGTGCATAGTCATAACGGCGAGCTGCTTGGAGCATACGGAAATTTTGTGAACCGAACATTGGCATTTATTGAGAAATATTGTGATGGAGTTGTTCCCCAAGGAATCAATAACATAGATTTAGACCATCAAATAGACTGCCTTTATATTGGGGTGGGAAAACTTATTGAAAGTGGATGTTTTAAAGATGCAATGAATGAGATTTTTGAGTTTGTAAGAAATGCAAACAAGTATTTTGATACAGAACAACCCTGGATTACACGAAATACGGATAAAACTGCTTGTGATAATACACTTTATCAATGTGTCCAGATGATAGCAAATCTAGCAGTTTTGCTCTCTCCTTTTTTACCATTTTCTTCGGAAAAGGTTTTGAAATGGTTGAATATAAGTAATAAGTGGGAAAGACAACATGTTACAAGTGGATATCTGCTTCCAGAGATTCTAATATTGTTTCAGAGAATTGATAAAAAAGTAATCCAAGAGGAAACAGAGAAATTAAAGGCTATTTTATAAAACAGCTGTTACGCATTACAGATTTGTGGCATTTATGGAGGTTAGGAAATGTATATTACACAGGCAAAGACAAATGATATCCTTGAGATATTACAAATATATAAAATTGCACGTGATTTTATGAAGAAAACCGGAAATGCCGAACAATGGAAAAATCATTATCCGGCAAAAGAAATCCTTGAAGAAGATATAAATTCAGGAAATTTATATGTAGTAAAAAACAAGGATGCAATATGCGCCGTTTTTGCTTTTATTGTTGGAAAAGAACCTACTTATGAAAAAATAACGCAAGGCCATTGGCTGTCAGATACGGAATATGGCACTTTACACCGTGTGGCCGGGGATGGTACGATACATGGCATTTTCGATATGGTGTTAAGGTTTTGCACTGAGAAAACAAAACATTTGCGCATTGATACACATAGTGAAAATAAAATAATGCAGCATCTTATCCTTAAAAACAATTTTCAAGAATGTGGCATAATTTATGTTGCGGATGGCTCACCAAGAATAGCATATGAAAGATTATAGAATATGGAGGATTGCACTATAACTGAATAGCCAAGGAACAAATCAATAACATAGGCACTGGCTCCCGGCTTGTAAAATCAGGAGGTTTATGGTAGTATGGAGATACGGCAAGCATAGAACTGGTATTGCAGATTGTACTGGAAAAGCCGGATTTAAAGGTGCTGGACGTCCGCACACAGGTATTTGTGGAGAACTTGCTGAACCGTTCGGTAAGGTTTGATATCCTGGCTACGGACAGTATGGGGGCAAAACTGAATGTGGAGGTACAGCGCTCCGATAAAGGAGCCGGGAGAAAAAGAGCAAGATATAACAGCAGCATGATGGACGCAAATCTTTTGAGGAAAGGCGAGGACTTCGACAAACTGCCGGAAACGTGGGTAATCTTTATCGCAGAGAATGACGTAATGGGAAAAGGGCTGCCGCTCTATTCAATCGAGAGGTGCTTTTTAGGAACAGGGGAAAGATTTGAGGAAGTCAAACAACTGAAAGCTGATAGAAGTGCATAGGCAAAGTTATAGAGCCGGGAAACTAAAAACTAACAATGGGTTGGGAATCTAAAAAACAGGTTCCCAGCTCTTTTTTTGCCCTAAGTTCTAAATTTTTTGCAAATTTGATTAAAAATTCCTTTGAAGAAAAACTTTTCTACGCCTTGGTGATAACTCTATTGATATTTGCTTAATATTTCTCTAATTCTCTCCATGTTTCATCTGGAATCTTTAAGGTAGAAAAATCTCCGGGGATACTTTACAATAGAGATAACAGATTTTTGAAAGGAGAGGCGAAAATGATTGAAAATGAAAAAGTGAAAAAAGTTTTGTACGGCGGGGATTACAATCCGGAGCAGTGGCCGGAAGAAATCTGGGAGGAGGATATGCGGCTCTTTTCACTGGCAGGCATTGATGTGGTAACGCTAAATGTGTTTAGCTGGGCAGCGTTGCAGAGGGATGAAATCACCTATGATTTTTCTAAGCTTGACAAGATTATGGGGCTTGTAAAGAAAAACGGTCTTAACGTCTGCCTTGCCACCTCAACAGGCGCCCACCCGGCGTGGATGGCCAGAAAGTACCCGGACATTTTAAGGACGGACAATATGGGAATTAAGCGGAAGTTCGGAGCACGCCACAATTCCTGTCCCAACAGCCCCACTTACCGGAAATATTCCGTGGCATTGGCGGAAAGGCTTTCACAGCGTTATAAGGACTATGACAATATTGTATCCTGGCACATTTCAAACGAGTACGGCGGGGAGTGCTACTGTGAAAACTGTGAGAAGGCGTTTCGGGTGTGGCTTCGGAAAAAATACGGCACCATAGAGGAGTTAAACCGTGTGTGGAATACCAGTTTCTGGGGGCATACGTTTTACGACTGGGAGGATGTGGTACTGCCGGATATGCGTTCCGAGGAGTTTTCCTGGAACGGGGTGCAGAAAACAAATTTTCAGGGAATTTCCCTGGATTATAAGCGGTTTAACTCCGACAGTATTTTAGAGTGTTTTAAATTGGAGCGGGATGCGGTGAAAAAACACACCCCACAGATTCCTGTCACCACAAATCTTATGGGATGCTACCAGCCTCTGGACTATCAGAAGTGGGGGAAAGAAATGGATTTTGTCTCCTGGGACAGCTACCCTATATTCGGGGCGGAATACAGCCATAACGCCATGTACCATGATGTGATGCGGGGCGTAAAACAGGGGAAACCCTTTGCCTTAATGGAGCAGACTCCAAGTGTGAGCAACTGGCATGCCTATTGCGCCTTAAAGCGCCCCGGCGTGATGCGGCTTTTAAGCTACCAGGCTATGGCCCACGGAGGGGACACGGTGATGTTTTTCCAGATGAGAAGAAGTATCGGTGCCTGTGAAAAGTATCACGGGGCAGTCATTGACCATGTGGGAACGGAACATACCAGAGTATTTCGGGAGATTTCTGCATTAGGGAAAGAGTTAAAAGATTTGGGGGATAAAACCCTGGGTGGGAGAACGCCTGCAAAGGCGGCCATTGTCTTTGACTGGGACAACTGGTGGGCGACAAGTCTTTCCGCAGGGCCAAGTGACGCCATGGACTATTTTGGAGAAGTGTATCAGTATTACCGCACCCTTTTGAAAATGCATATCCCTGTGGATATGATTGGAGTGGAGGACAGTCTTTCGGATTACAAGATTTTGGTTGCCCCCATGCTCTATATGTGCAAAGATGGATTTGACGAAAAAATCCGCAGCTTCGTGAAAGACGGGGGCACATTTGTGACTACTTATTTCAGCGGCTATGTGGAGGACCACGATTTAGTGATTACCGGGGGTTATCCCGGGCGGCTTCGGGATATTCTTGGAATCTGGGTGGAGGAATCCGATGCCATTCCACCGGAAAAAACATGGCATACTTTCCACTATGAACATGAAACATATCCCGCAGAAATCCTCTGTGACCTTCTCCATTTGGAGGGAGCGGAAAGCCTGGGAGAGTATGACAATGATTTTTATGCGGGGATGCCGGCGGTGACAGTGCATGGATTTGGCAAAGGGAAGGCGTATTATGTGGCTGCCCGTTCCAGTGAGACTTTTTACAATAAATTTTTTGACCGGATTTTAAAAGAGCAGGGCGTGGAACCTGTGGTCACAGGAGAGTTTGAAACCTGCATAGAAGCCACTGTCAGGGAAAATGAAAAGGGCAGTTTTCTGTTTCTATTAAACCACGGGGAGAGCGTGGGCTCCGTGACCTTAAAGCAGGGGGGTACGGACCTTCTCTCCGGCAGGGAGTATGGGCCGGGGGCGGAGGTTTCCCTGGAGGCAAAAGGAGTGGCCTTGATACAGTTAAAACATTGACATTATTCCAAATGAGAAAGTGAGAATACATGATTCCAAGAAAAGAAAAGGAGATTTTAACAGAAATAGACCGGGTCATAGAGAACGGCCCCTTTTGTCCGGACTGGGGAACTGATTATAAATTATCGGCCAAAGCTTTTGTAGGTTGTCCTTGATCAGTGTCATCATATGTTCCTCTTTCTCTAATTTTCCCGGTGTTTCATCTTTAATATTTATAGTAGAAAAAATGCATCTGACAGCCTATAATAGTCATATAAGATTAAGAGACTATGGAGGTATTACAATGATTTTTGGAAACGGATGTTGGCTGCAGAGAGAAGGGTGTGAGTGCTTTGCGCCACAGCAGGTGTATTTTGTGAAAAAAGAGGACAAAAAAGTGACAATTCTTGCCCCAACGGCCCGGATTTCCCACAGGGGGGACACATTGGGGGGGATTAACCTTACACTGGAGATTACTTCCCCTGCACCGGAAGTGCTTCGGGTACGTACCTGCCATCACGCTGGGGTAAAAAATCCCGGGCCGGAATTTGAACTTTCCCTGGGGGAGGAAATTTTGGATGTGACGGAAAATGATGAGGAAATCTGTGTAAGAAGCGGGAGTCTTTCCCTTGTCATTACAAAAGATACATTTAGTATGACATATCTTCGGGACGGGGAAGTGATTACAAAGAGCAGCGGCAGAGACTTGGGTTATATGAAAACAGACTGGAAGGGGTTTGCCTACGATAAGGGCGGGAATGCCTATATGCGCCAGGAACTTTCCCTGTCAGTGGGGGAGATGGTTTACGGCATGGGAGAGCGTTTTACTGCCTTTGCCAAAAACGGCCAGAGCGTGGATATCTGGAACGAGGACGGAGGTACAAGCACCTACCAGTCCTATAAAAACGTTCCCTTTTATATTACCAATAAAGGTTACGGCGTGTTTGTAAACCACCCGGAGAAGGTATCTTTTGAGATAGGCACAGAGCATGTCTCAAAGGCGGAGTTTTCCGTTCCCGGGGAGAGCCTTGACTATTTCCTGATTAACGGGCCTTCCATGAAAGAAGTCTTAATGCGCTACACGGATTTGACAGGAAAACCCTCCCTGCCTCCCCAGTGGACCTTTGGGCTTTGGCTTTCCACCTCCTTCACCACAAACTATGACGAAGAGACGGTGATGAGTTTTATTGACGGCATGGAGGAGCGGGGGATTCCCCTACAGGTATTCCACTTTGACTGTTTCTGGATGAAGGAGTTCCACTGGAGCGATTTTGTGTGGGACAGCCGGGTATTCCCCGACCCAAAGGGTATGTTAAAGCGCATCAAAGACAAAGGATTAAAAGTCTGCGTGTGGATTAACTCCTACATTGGCCAGGAGTCGGATATTTTTGCAGAAGGAATGGAAAAGGGCTATTTTGTAAAAAGGACAAACGGGGATGTGTGGCAGTGGGATATGTGGCAGCCCGGCATGGCCCTTGTGGACTTTACTAACCCCGATGCCTGTAAATGGTTCCAGGAGAAGCTGGAAGTTCTTTTGGATATGGGTGTGGACTGCTTTAAAACCGATTTCGGGGAGAGGATTCCTGTGGAGGACGTGGTGTATTTCGACGGTTACGACCCCATGAAAATGCACAATTACTATACTTATCTTTACAATAAAACCGTATATGAGCTTTTGGAGAGAAAAAGAGGAAAAGGGGAGGCTGTGCTTTTTGCACGTTCCGCCACCGCAGGGGGACAGAAATTTCCGGTACACTGGGGCGGGGACTGCTGGTCAAATTATGAGGCAATGTCGGAGAGCATAAGAGGAGGCCTGTCCCTCACCATGTCCGGCTTCGGTTACTGGAGCCATGATATCGGGGGATTTGAGGCCACATCCACGGCGGATGTGTACAAGCGCTGGGCGGCATTCGGGCTTTTGTCCACCCACAGCAGGTTCCACGGAAGCAATTCTTACCGGGTGCCCTGGGCCTATGATGATGAGGCGGTGGATGTGGTGAGGTTCTTTACCAAGTTAAAGCTGTCCCTTCTGCCTTACCTTTACAGCAGCGCAGCAGCCACAGCAAAAACCGGGATTCCCATGATGCGCAGCATGGTCTTAGAGTACGAGAGAGACCCCATCTGCGCTTATCTGGACAGACAGTACATGCTAGGAGACAACCTGTTGGTAGCCCCCATCTTTAACGATAAGGGCCAGGCATCCTACTATCTTCCCAAAGGAACCTGGACAAATTATTTTACCGGGGAGAAAGTCACTGGAAATGTGTGGAGGGAAGAGCACCATGGCTATCAGTCCATTCCGCTTATGGTGCGGGAAAACAGCATTATCCCCACCAACACAAATATCACCCGCGCCGCAGATTCCTACAGTGAGGGGCTGGAGCTTCGGGTTTACCAGGTAACAGACAGGGCATCCACCGTTGTGCTTGAGGGGGGAAAATCTGTGCTGATGCTTACCATTGTAAAAGATTTTGAGAAAAATACCTTAGTCTGCAAGACACAGGCGGACCATCCTTACACCCTGCGCTTTGTAGGTGTCAGCCTGAAAGCAGTTACGGGAGGAAAACTTACGGTACAGGGTAATGACAGCATTGTCACAGTGGAAAATACAAAGGCAGAGATTGTCTGCCATTTGGCATAATTGAAAACTTTTCTGGGAGGAGGAAAAAATGGAGCCAAAAGAGATATTGGAGAAGCTTACCTTAGAGGAAAAAATCGGCATGATACACGGGGCGGAGCTATTTGCCACCGCAGGGGTGAAACGCCTGAATATACCGCCCCTTATTATGTCCGACGGCCCTATGGGGGTGAGAAACGAGTTTGAACCGGCCAACTGGAAACCCATAGGACTTACAGATGATTATGTCACATATCTTCCCTGCAACAGCGCCCTGGCAGCCACATGGAACAGGAAACTTGCCTGTGACACAGGAAGTGTTTTGGGGGAGGAGGCCAGGGGAAGGGGAAAAGACATTATCCTTGCCCCCGGGGTCAATATAAAGAGAAGTCCCCTCTGCGGCAGGAATTTTGAATATTTCAGTGAAGACCCTTATCTCACAAAGGAGATGGCAGTTCCCTATATACAGGGGGTGCAGTCCTTTGACGTGGCGGCCTGCGTCAAGCATTTTGCCGCAAACAACCAGGAGACGGAGCGGTTAAATGTGGAAGTGGAGATTGAGGAAAAGGCCCTTCGGGAAATTTATCTCCCCGCCTTTTATGACGCCGTGAAAAAGGCTGGAAGCTACACCATAATGGGGGCTTACAACCGTCTGTACGGGGAACACTGCTGCGAGAGCGATTTTCTCTTAAATAAGATTTTGCGGGAAGAGTGGCAGTATGACGGTGTGGTAATCTCAGACTGGGGAGGCGTCCATGATACAAAAAAAGCCGCCAATTCCCAGCTTGATATCGAAATGTCAGTCACCTATGATTTTGACAATTACTGTATGGCAGAACCTTTGAAAGAGAAGGTGGAATCCGGGGAAATTGAGGAGAGCGTTATTGATGAGAAAGTTCTTCGGATTCTTCATTTAATGAAAAAACTACATATGTTTGACGGCAGACGGAAAACCGGTGTTTACAACACCCCGGGGCACAGAAAGGCAGCCCTTCACGTGGCAAGGGAATCTATTGTCCTTTTAAAGAATAATGACCAAGCCCTTCCCCTTAAAAAGGAAGGATTAAAGAAAGTTCTTATAATAGGGGAAAATGCCCAGTGCATCCACTCAAACGGCGGGGGAAGTGCGGAAATCAAAGCACTTTACGAAATCTCACCTCTTATGGGAATCAAAACCCATCTGGGGGGCAATGTAAAAGTAGATTATGCTTTTGGTTACTGCCGGGAAGAAAAAGAAGAGGAATCGGGGCAGAACTGGCAGGAGACCAGCTTGCAAAATGGGGGAGGCTTTACTGGGAAAAATGGGGAAACTTCCCAGGAGGCGGTACTTTTAGAAAAGCGGAAAGCTTTAAAAGAAGAGGCGTTAAAACTGGCAGGAGACAAGAGTTACGATAAAGTAATTTTTGTCGGGGGATTAAACCATGACCATGACACTGAGGGAAATGACCGGGCAGATATGACCCTTCCCTATGGGCAGGATGAATTGATTACCCAGTTGCTTAAAATCCGGCCGGATATGATTGTGGTGATGATAGCAGGAAGCTCCGTGGATATGACAGCCTGGGAGAAAAAGTCCCCCACTCTGGTGTGGAGTTACTATGCCGGGATGGAGGGGGGGAATGCCCTTGCCGACGTATTATTTGGAGACGTAAACCCTTCCGGAAAACTCCCGGAGACCTTTTATAAAAACCATCTGGACTGTTCCGCCCACGCCTTGGGGGAATTTCCCGGGGGAAAAACCGTGGCCTATAAAGAGGGAAAATACGTGGGCTACCGCTACCATGAAAAATATCATATGGAACCTTTATTCTCCTTTGGGCATGGATTAAGCTATACCTCCTTTGCCTACCGGAAAATGTCTGTGAAACCCGGGATGGTAAGCTGTTATGTGAAAAATACAGGAAAAATGCCGGGCAGCGAGACGGTTCAGGTATATCAGCTATTACAGGATGGGGCAGATGTGGTGAAAGAATTGAAGGGCTTTGAAAAAGTATACTTAAATCCCGGGGAAGAAAAAAGGGTGGAAATAAACGTAGAGGGTACAGGCCCTTACACAGTGGGCAGTTCATTGTTAGATATCAGGCTGCATTAAATGATGCAGGAGAAGGTAAAGGAGGTCAAAATGTATTACATCGGAATCGATTTAGGCACATCAGCGGTAAAACTTCTGCTGATGGACGAAACAGGAAACATACGGAAAATCACAAACCGGGAATACCCCTTGTTTTTCCCAAAGCCCGCCTGGTCGGAGCAAAACCCTTCGGACTGGTTTTCCCAAACCATGGAGGGATTAAAGGAACTGTTATCGGAGTGTGACAAGTCAAAAGTGGCGGGGATTAGTTTTGGGGGCCAGATGCACGGCCTTGTGGCTTTAGATGAAAAGGATGAGGTAATCCGTCCCGCTATTTTGTGGAACGACAGCAGGACAACGGAGGAATGTGACTATTTAAACATAGAAATCGGGCAGAAAAAACTGGCGGAATATACAGGAAATATATCTTTTACCGGATTTACCGCCCCAAAAGTTTTGTGGATGAAAAAAAACGAGCCGGAAAATTTTGCCCGGATTCGTAAAATTATGCTGCCCAAAGACTATCTTTGCTACAGGCTCAGCGGTGTTTTTGCCACAGACGTATCCGATGCTTCCGGAACCTTGTATTTTGATGTGAAAAACAGGACATGGTCAAAGGAAATGTGTGAGATTTTAAGCATCAGAGAGGAGTGGCTGCCGAAGGTTTACGAAAGCTATCAGGAGGTGGGAACCTTAAAACCGGAAATTGCCGGGGAACTTGGGCTTTCCCCGGAAGTAAAAATTGCAGCGGGGGCCGGAGACAATGGGGCGGCGGCCGTTGGCACCGGCACAGTGGGGAAGGGAGCTTTAAATGTGTCCCTTGGCACCAGCGGCACGCTGTTTATCTCTTCGGACAGCTTTTGCATGGATGAAAACAACGCTCTTCATGCCTTTGCCCATGCGGACGGAAACTACCATCTCATGGGCTGTATGCTCTCCGCCGCCTCCTGCAATATGTGGTGGATGGATGAGATTATCGGCACAAAAGAGTACGGAAGGGAGCAGGAAAACATAAAAAACCTGGGGGAAAACCATGTGTATTTCCTGCCCTATTTAATGGGGGAGCGTTCCCCCCACAATGACCCATTGGCCAGAGGGACTTTTACCGGAATCACCATGGATACCAAGCGGGAGGAGATGACCCAGGCCGTTTTGGAGGGGGTGGCGTTTGCCTTAAAGGATTCTCTTGAGATAGCAAAAAAACTTGGAATCCAAGTTTCCTCTTCCAAAATCTGCGGCGGAGGAGCCAAAAGCCCCCTGTGGAAAAAAATTCTGGCAAATGTCTTAAACCTGACTTTGGAAGTGCCGGAAAACGAGGAAGGCCCCTCTATGGGAGCTGCCATGTTAGCGGCTGTGGCATGCGGTGAATATGACACAGTGGAAGAGGCGGCAAAAAGGATTTGCAAAGTAAAAGAAGTGATAAAACCGGAAGAAACACTTGTGGAAAAGTACAAAAAGCAATATGATAAGTTTAAGGAAATTTATCCTGCATTAAAACCGGTATTTCAAAAACTATGGGAGGATTAAAAAATGAACAACATGCCAAAAGAAAAAATCGGAATCGTAGCAGTCAGCCGTGACTGTTTTCCCATGAGCCTTTCGGAGAACAGGAGAAAAGCCGTGGTGAAGGCTTATCAGGACAAGTACGGGGAGATTTATGAATGTCCTGTGTGTGTGGAAAATGAGCTTCACATGAAAAATGCCCTGGCAGATGTAAAAAAAGCAGGCTGTAATGCCCTGGTGGTATACCTGGGGAACTTTGGCCCGGAGACGGAGGAGACTCTTTTGGTCAAAGAATTTGACGGGCCTGCCATGGTCATTGCTGCGGCGGAGGAAACCGGGGATAACCTGGTACAGGGCAGGGGGGATGCCTACTGCGGCGTTTTAAACGCAAGCTACAATTTAAAACTGAGAAACTTAAAAGCCTACATACCGGAGTATCCCGTGGGAACGGCACAGGAATGCGCAGAAATGATTTCTGAATTTGCCCCCATCGCAAGGGCCGTTATCGGATTAAACAGTTTAAAAATCATATCCTTCGGCCCTCGCCCCCAGAATTTCCTGGCCTGCAACGCCCCCATCAAGCAGCTTTACAATCTGGGTGTGGAAATTGAGGAAAACTCTGAGCTGGATTTATTTGAAAGCTTTAACAACCATGCCGGAGATGAGAGGATTCCAGGTGTTGTGGCGGATATGGAAAAGGAACTTGGGGCAGGAAATAAAAAGCCTGAGATTTTAAGCAAACTGGCTCAGTATGAGATTACTCTTTTAGACTGGGTAGAGGGACACAAGGGAAGCAGGGAGTTTGTGGCCATTGCGGGAAAATGCTGGCCGGCTTTCCAGACCCAGTTCGGCTTTGTGCCCTGTTATGTGAACAGCCGCCTGACTAAAATGGGAATCCCCGTCTCCTGTGAAGTTGATATTTACGGCGCATTAAGCGAATTTATCGGAACAGTGGTAAGCCAGGATGCCGTAACCCTTTTGGATATCAACAATTCTGTCCCGGCGGATATGTATGATGCGGAGATCAAGGGGAAACATGATTATACCTTAAAAGATACCTTTATGGGATTCCACTGTGGAAACACAGCTTCCAGCAAGCTCTCTTTCTGTGAGATGAAGTATCAGCTTATTATGGCAAGAACCCTTCCCCAGGAAGTAACCCAGGGAACTTTAGAGGGGGATATTGCGCCGGGGGATATCACTTTCTACCGTCTCCAGAGCACCGCAGATGCCAAAATCCGGGCCTATATCGCCCAGGGAGAAGTTCTGCCTGTGGCAACCCGCTCCTTTGGGGCAATCGGCGTGTTTGCCATTCCCCAGATGGGAAGGTTTTACCGCCATGTGTTGATTGAAAAGAATTATCCCCACCACGGGGCCGTGGCTTTTGGGCACTTTGGAAAAACTCTGTTTGAAGTGTTTAAATATATCGGGGTATCTGTGGAGGAGATTGATTTTAACAGGCCGAAGGACATGATGTATCCTACGGAGAATCCCTTTGTATAAAAAAAGAGGCCGTATTTATATTGAAAATTGTTGATATTTTCCTATAATCTAAATATAATAAGGAAAAGCAAAAAATTTATGGAAGGGGCGTTTTGTATGTCAATTACAGCTGCCGAACTAAAATTGAACCTTGGTAAGTATCTGCAGCTTGCAGAGAGTGAGGATATTTTTATCACGCAAAACGGAAAAGTTGTTGCAAAATTATCCAATCCCAATGCAGACCGGGTTGAAATGGCAAAATCTCTTCTGGGGGTGATTCCTGCAGATATCACACTGGAGGAATCCCGTGGGGAAAGGGCAGAAAATGTATGAAAGCACTGATTGATACCTGCGTCATTGTGGACGTTTTGCAAAATTTCATTGTTTGATGTGAAGGATACCTTTTCCACAGACTGCCAGCTTGCCATTGGTTCTTCCATGAAGGATTATGAGGATGCCATTATGGTACAGACAGCCATCCGAATTGGCGCTGATTGTATTGTGACCAGAAATGTAAAAGACTACAGAGCTGCAGCACTTCCTGTTTTTTCGCCGGAGAAATTTCTTGAAAAATTAGCAAAAAACTAAAACAATTAGCAATAAAGTTATGCCCCATGGAAGTTCCGTTGGGGCATAGCTTTAAACTATATTTGCATATCAAAATTCGTTCCTGGGGAAACCGGCTTTTTATTGTCTGCTTTCCCTTGATTTTCTTTCTTTGCAGCCGCAATGATTGTCTGCATATCTTCATTATCAAGAAAAATTTTGCCGTCCTTTGCAGCCCCGATTTTTTCGGTGAGCAGGGTCTCCCCTTTATCCTTAGTTTCTTCTGCTTTTTCTTCTAACTGCTCCGAAAGCTGCTCTGTTTTCTTACGGGCATTTTCACGGGATTTTTCAATCTGCTTTTCGGCATTTTCCTGTGCTTCTTTGCGGAGTTTTTCATTTAATGCATCTTTTCTCACAGAAATGGCAAAATGAGATAGATTGCCGTTTTCGTCAATATAGTCATGCCTGACAATTACAGTAGACCCTGCGGATTTGTGATAATTATCAGCCCATTTCATAGCAGATTCCACATCTTTCAGCCTCTGGGTATATTCCCTTGCTGCCCCATAGGTGTTTTCATAAACACTGCTGTAACGGCCCACGCCTGTAATTGCCATATGATTTTCCTCCTTGTCGCAAGTAATTTTTAACAGTTCTATAATATTTTAAAACATAAGTTTTTGTGTTCTCCTTACAAATATTTAAACAAATTGGTTATATTTTTATGCTCCTGGTTTCCATAAAAAAGCCGGATTTTCTTATCCTCCGAATTTCTTTCATAAAGGCAGGAATATCCCCCGCCTGCAAAGCCGGGAAGTTTCACAAATCCTCCAAAAACAATATAGATTTGCCCTTCTGCATGGTTTTCCCATAAAAAATTTTCAAAGGCGTTTTTATCTACATAAACATAGTTGTTGTCATAGGAAATCATCTCCTGCAAGGCGCTGCTGTCATCAAAAAAGGTAACGCCGCCGTTATCACAGCCGTATACCAGGATTCTTTCATCTTCCGTGTATCGGCCATAGGAAATATTATGTATCTTTAAAACTGCCGCTGTTACACACACCATAGCAAAAGTCAGCGCAAGTGCTGCCCAAACCCGTTTATATGGTCTATATCCTGCAATCTTTGTCACCCGCTGCCGGAGGCTTTTGTACGCTTTATCCCCTGCAAAAGCGGCATACATATTGAAATTTTCATTTTCTGCCTGTAAAATCCGCATACTTTTCAGTAAGAGACGGCCGTATTCGTATGCTTTCCACCCACTCCGTTGAATGGTTACGAAGTCGCAGATTTCTTCCATGTCCTCCCGGAAATATTTTGTGCCGATGGTAAGAAACGGGTTAAGCCACAACAAAGTCCTTAGTATATCCCACAAAAGGTAAAACAGTAAATGCCCCAGGCGGATATGTGTTTTTTCATGGCGCAGGATGGTCTGTAATTCTTCCCTGCTGTATTCTTTTAATATGATTTCCGGAATGACGATTTTATGCCGGAACACTCCCATGGTGGAGGGGGTCACAGGCATTTTTGTAACATAGATAACTGTATCCCATACCTTTCTTTTTTCCATGCCTGCAAGGGATTTTTTCAGTTTTCGCCTTCTGTAAAACAGCAGGGCGGCATATGCGGACACACCCCATACATACAACCAGCATATCCATATATGGTTCCTGCAGGTCACCGTCCAGGAGGTAAACAGTTTTACACCTGTATTGTTTTCATAAAAAAAATGCAATCTTCCCATAAAGAGAACAGGTATAAATAAACTCCATACTGCGCCTTTTAAAAACACCCTGTTTTTCAGCACCGTTTTTCGCAAAGTAAAAACAATGGCACATACCGGAAAAGAAAGCAGCACACACCTTAAAAGCTGTATGACATAATAGAGGGCGCAAACATTTAACAGGCCAATTCCACTATCCCAAAATTCCTGTACCGTCATGATTCTGATGCTCCTTTTCCCTGCATTGCTCCAAAATTTCTTCTAATTCCCGGAATTGCTCCTCCGTTAAATCTGCACTTTGCAGCAATGCCGCCATTGCGTTTTTCCTGCTGCCCTCAAAATAGCTGTCTACAAACTTCCTGCTCTTTTCCTTTTGACATTCCTCTTTTGATTTTTGCACAGAATAGTGGTAAACCCTTAAATCATGTTCATCTACGGTATAGCTTAAAACGCCCTTCTGCCATAAACGGTTTAGCAGGACACGCACCATCCTGGGCGACATATCTGACTTATCCTTTATTTTGCTTATGACTTCCTTTGCAGTCATAGAAGGCGTATCATTTGCCCAGAATACTTCCATAATCAGCCATTCGCTTTGGCTGGGAGTAGTTTCTTTTTCCATATGGTCAGTCCCCCTTTACTATGTTTAAATCTATATCGGATGAAACTTTATATTGGTTAACGCATGTTCCTTAAAATGTTAATGTTTGTTGTTTTGATTTCCTTTGTCCAGTTCCGGCGGTGTGTATGCTCTTCGTATGCACTTCGCCAAAAGCAGTCGGCTGTCTTTGCTGCAGGCAGCAAAAAAGCCCATGGTCATTTGCCCATGGACTTTTTATAAGTGGAATTATCAGGGCTTGACTCCAAAAAATATCAAACCATACTGAAATTCAAATCTCAGCTTCCTGATTGTCCGCCTGAACATATTTTATCAGAAAACATCACGGCTGGCAACAAACAAGTTGATGAATATGGAGAATTGGCAGTAAAACATTTAACTCAAACTCACAGAGAGTTTAACGAGGATGAATTACAAGAAATAGTTTCCTTATATCAAGCCGGAAAGAGTACCCGTAAAATAGGAGAAATGTTCGGAGTCTGTAAAACCACTATAGCAAATATGTTAAGGAGGCAAGGTGTGAACGTCACTAGGAGCAAAGTACAAGCCAGGCTAGATGCGGATGAGGTAATTGCAATGTATAAAAATGAAATTACTGCTGAAAAAATTGCGAAACAGTTTGGCGTAAATCCACAAACTATTCTTAATTGCTTAAGAAGCCATGGCGTGAAAATTAGAAGTAGGTGGGATTATAAACAAGAATAAATTACCCACAAGGGATATAAATTGCGCTAAGTAAAATATACGAACTATCCGCAAACTGCGTATTATCTCTCGCCCCAGTAACACTTATGAAATCATAGCCCCCGCTACAGTTAGCAGGGGCTTTTCTCTAAGATCGGCACCGAACCGGACCACTCAGCGGAGGGGGAGACCGTTCCAACGGTTGTTGTTTGACGGGTAGACCTCCGTAGGATTAAACGCAAGGTTGTAGGCATTGGTAGATGATAAAGCCATACGCGACCAGCCGTTACCCCAGTTGCCCAGATTCCACATCTTACCATCGTTAACATTGATAGCATCGCTACGGACAAAAGCCAGAACAAGCGCAGGTGAAGAAGTTTGCTATTTTTAGCCGCAGCCATAGCTGTAGCTAAATCCCAGTCTTCCATGTTTTCCTATGAAATAATAGAAAGAGAAACTCCACGATCTTTGAACTAGAAAACCTCTATCAGCCGGAGCCTGACCTCAATAGCTGGCAGTAGTTTCCATGGACAAAACTATCCACGATTCAATTCTAACACAGATTATATTGCCGCTTATGGAAATAGCCACTGCCAATATATGAAAATAACTAATCAGTGCTTTTCATCTGCTTTACCAAACGGTCAAGGTTCACCCCATCTTTAATTCCCGCCCTGTAATAATACTTGTTTTCTCGTGAAGAGCCCTCAATTTCTACATCCTCACAAAACTCCAGTAGTTTGCGGTGTTCAGCATCCAGTACCGAGAATACTTTGTCATGAGCAATACTGGATTTTTCTGACTGTTCCAGTTGCTTCGGCGTGGGTGGATAGTCCTCCTTAAACTTCTCGCAGTGCATCCCCATCCGTTCTGTTATAAGCAGTTCCATAAAATCTTTCTCATTCATTTTGTGTGCCTCCTTTACAGGACGACATCATATGACAAGATAGTGTGAGCGTCCATACCATGAACCACCAAAAATAGCAGTCATGGTCTAGCGAAAATTGACAAGGGAGATGAATACTCCAATATAATCAGTACTACTGGCGCCACCACCATAGTCCAGTTACCATTAGCTTTTGTCCGCAGCGATGACGTCCGTCTCGGCATGGGTAATGTTGGGTATACTGGCAGTCTCGGCTACGGGTGGTCGCGTACGGCAGTCTCATCTACCTACGCCTACAACCTGTACATGAATCCTATAGATGTCTATCCGTCGTACAGTAGCAATCGTTACAACGGTTTCCCCCTCCGCTGCCTCTACCCAGGTAGTGCCTAATGGAGGAAAGAAGATAGATACCGGATATATTTTTCCATTACAAAACAGAGCGCACTTATTTTCACGCCCTCCTAATTGGAAAAATTTCATTCAATTAACATCTCAGAACAGCTTCATCCCCAGATATGCTTCATCCCGTTCATCTTGTGTAATTCCAAGGTAACGCTTCGTAATCTCATAACTACTGTGATTATAAATGTCTACAACTACGGCCAATGCCACTTTATTATCTTTCACGGTATGATACCCCCAGGTCTTCCTTAAAGAATGGCAGGCAATCTTCCCGGCAATCCCAAGCTCTGCCACTGCCGCATGGATTATCCGCCACGCCTGCACTCGGCTGATAGCTTTTGGCTCTTTGCGGTTATTGGCAAATACATATTCTCCCCGGCGATGAGCGTAATACTGCCGGAGCGCGCCAAGTAGTTGCGGATTCAGGGCAATCGTGCGCTCTTTCTTAGTTTTCTTTTCTACTACAGTAATATGGTCACGGAACTCCTGCCTTTCCTCATCATATACATCCGACCACTTTAGCCGGAGTAAGTCGCTGATACGAAGCACGGTATATGTTCCCATAACAACCAGTATATAGTTACGAAGCTGTCCTTTGCGTAAAAAATAATCAGCGAGTTCCTTTAACTGTTTCTTGTCTCTAATCGGTTCTGTTGCTGCCATAATTGATAAAGCCCCCTTGTCGTAAGATACGGCTGATTATAGCGTATCCCCGGACAAGGGGGCTTTTGTAACATATTAGTGATATTGATACAATTTTAACATCAAATCAGGCTATATTCAAGAGGATGTTCATACTAAAATAAAGAAAATTTGCAAATCCTATAAAAATAACGACTGATTTATAGCAAAAATAGCGGATGTTGGGCGAGCAAGATGTAACATACTCACTATTGTGTTACATCTTATTTTTTAGCGGTTTGGAGACCGTGATTTTTTGTTGTTAAGACAGGGTTCAATAAAAGCAGGGAGGAGGCTTATGCTACGTCAAAATAATTGGCGTATTTTATATGAACCGACTACGAAAAGGAGGAGAAGAAAATTGAGAAAAGGATTTACGGCGTTGTTGACGGTATTGTTGACATTGTCATTATGCGCTTGCGCGAAAAATAATACGAGTAAAGAATTTTTCAATGAGGATGCTGAGGAAGAAAACACCCAATCAGAAGTTGGAGACATATCTCAGGAAAGCACCAAGCCAGAAGACAAACCTAAAACGACCGCTTTTGAAAAATGCTTCCGTGATGAGCCTTTTTGGGTACAAGATGAAAACGGGTTATATGGTTTTATAGACCAAACCGGGGATTATGTTATTGATCCCCAATTTTACAATATCGAGGACAAATACAGCCCGTTCTCATTTGGAGTTGCTTTTGTGCAGGATAATAGTAACACGCAAAAGCTATGGGGGTTGATTGATACATCCGGAGATTATGTTCTCCAACCGACTTTTTCCGATGTGGGCGAATTTACATCTGACGAATTAGCGGCTGCACAAGATAAGGATAGCGGTCTATATGGTTACGTTGACCCGACAGGCGCATACCAAATTGAACCCAGATTCACAGAGGCACGTCCTTTTGTAGATGGACTTGCTATTGTATCCGAGGGATATGGCTACATATATATTGATACATCTGGAGAAATTGCCATTTCTGGTGGATTTGAAGAAGCTAATGAATTTTGTGATGATTTGGCTGCCGTTAAATCATGGGGAGCTTGGGGATATATTGACCGTTCTGGAAATTTTGTAATTCAGCCAATCTATGATATGGTGTACTCTTTCTCTGATGGAGTCGCTTTTGTACTCGATCTGGATGGTGAAGGTGGGTATTCTCTCATCGACACAGACGGAAATTATATTTTAGAAGAGTCTATTTATACTCCAGCACAATACACTCCAAATGATGGAGAATCTTCTGCCAGATGGGTAGAGGGATTATGCTGCGTCAAGGTTGCAGTGGATGACTCATATCCACAATTGGGGTTCGGCTACGCCTATATTAATAAAAATGGAGAAAAAGTATTGCCCAAAGATGACACTTATTATGATATGACATGGGGATTTGTAAAGTCAGATAGTGGTACATATGCAGTTGCTACGGACCATGCCAGCGGTTTATATGGTTACATTGATATAGACGGCAAATGGGTGATACCGCCTCAATATCAAGGCGGTAATTCGAGCGCTGCGTCTCCCTACAACGGGATAGGGCTGGTAGAAGAAAGTAGGGTATATATTGATATGTCCGGAAATAGTTTAGCAAAAGTTGATGCGCCACTGTCCTTTGAGAATCGGCAATGGAGTGGATATAAAGACATTTTATTGGCACTTTCATATGCCGAGGATTCTACATGGGGAAAGTACGGATTTGTATACCCTGATGGAAGTGTTGCAATAGATTTTGTCTACGATCTTAGCACGGGCTTTTCTGCCGATGGCAGCTACGCATTTGTTCAATATGAAGGGCTATGGGGTGCAATTGATACGGATGGCAACTGGTTAATTCCTGCAAAATTTAAGGAAATGCAGAGGAATTATTCTTTTATTCAAAATTAACTAAATCATACATTTATGGAGGAAAAATAACAATGATTTTATTTTTATTGATTATAGTTTTACTTGCAATTATAGCGTATTTAACATCTGGTAAGGTAAACCAGAAAACCGAGAATCGGACACTTCATACAAACAGGGATGTACAGGAAGTTGCCAATTTGCTCCGGCAGATAGCGAACGAGATGAGAGCCAATGTGGATAAAATTGAAGATGACCCATTCGGCAAGTTCGGTTCTTCTGAGGATTTAGCAATTTTGCTGTCTGGTGAAGAGCGAGGTCTTTCCAGGGATGTATGGGCAGTTCAGGTGTATGTCGCTGAGACAGCTAATGGGTGCGATATAGAGTTAGTAGCTATTGGCGAAGGACTGTCAGCAGGATATTCTGGTACATATTACCATGGGCGGATTAAACTGGCCTCCAGCAGAAAGCGCATGAATGCGATTGCTGCTAGGCTTTAGAAAACTACAGGAGGAGAGCATGAAAAACAAAATTTTGATAGCAGCATTATTGTTCAGTGTCCTACTTAGTGGATGCGGCAGTTCTGCAGATAGCAGTCCCGCCGCAGTAGATAATGTGGATACATGGGAAGATGCTTCGGAATATGAAGAAACAGAGTTAGAAAATTCGGAAGGTGATTTAGAATATGAGAATGCAGACCCAGAAGATACGGATGACGCATTGTTAGACGAAATGCAAGAAACAGAAGTAGCTGTGGCTTATGAACTAGAAAATATCTGCACGGGGATATCAGATGCTGGAAATGGTTATAAAGCAGAATATACGATATCCACTACAAATTGGATTCGCGCTTCAGACCCTGAAACACTTCAGAATATATGGGAGAGCATAGGTGGCAAAGAAGATTTGCCGGACATAAGTAACTTTCATGAGCTTTCTAATGATGGGTTTACTAACGAAAATGCCGCAGTTGCTTTTGGAACAATATCGTTTCGTAATGTTACAGATGGGTTCGGTTTTACAGAGAGTAACCCAAGGGCTTTTCTCTGCACGTTAGATGCCTGGGACATCTATCATCACGGGCATTATGTAGAAGGGTATATAGAATATTCGAGTAACCACAAATACCTTAACCTTTGGAATGTTACGATGGAATCCCTTGTATCTGCTAAAATGAGCCGAAATTCATGGGGACCGGTTCCATTCATGCTGGTGTGTTCCAACGTTTTTACACCTGATAATCCAGACGGCGATGAGAGTTTAAATGATTATAAAATCCACTGTGGCTACCCCGCACAAGATGACCTTATAATAAAATTAGATTCCGGCGATTGAAATTATATTATAAGTATAGACGAAACCTCAGAGGATACGTCCTACATAGTTCCTGATTCTTATGATATTACAGACAAATGGAAAAGCGTTGGCGATAGCGGATTCGGACAGGCACAACCGGGAGCGATTGTGATATTTGATGGAAATAAATGTAACTTCTACAGTCCGAATGATACATATGCATTTTATAAAGAAGATGATAGGTACATTCTGGACATCACAAGTGTTTTAGGGGAAAGCCTAAGTCAGACTGTCAATATCATAGATGATGACAATATAGAAATTGCAGGAGCAAGTCTGAAGCGGATGGAGTAACAGAAAACAGAAATAATCTTAGCAGGAGCATTGGCGGTATGATAGTTCGCTATTGTTCCTGCTTTTTACGGTGTTTTATTCTTCCTTTCCTCCATTAGGCACTACCTGGGTAGAGGCAGCGGAGGGGGAGACCAAAGTAACGAGTGTTGTCGTAAGACGGATTGGTACCGGTAGTATAGAAGTAGAGGCTGTAGGCGTAGTAAGACGAGTTCGCGGCACGTGACCAGAGACCACCGCTCCCGCCAACGTATTGCGCGTAGCCGTAATTCAGACGAACATACCCGCTACGGACAAAAGCCAATGGTAAAAAAGTTTTATAGGTGTTACTCTGAGAAGAATTATCCGCATTCTGCGTATTATAGACTCTATCGCGCACACTTAAAAATACGAGAAGAGTGCCACAGCAATAAAACATATGCAGTGGCACTCTGATAGCTATGTAGCTTATTTGACAAACAAAATCCTTACCTGAATACTCAGTGTGTCAAAATAAACTTTATACTGATTTGGCACATCTTTCCGTATTCCAGTTCGCGCAATTACCGTCACATCTTTGTTGGTTCGTATGCTGTCATATTTCAGCGGTATTCCCCATGGATTTTTATAGCTTTCAAGCATAGGGCTGCCGATAACAAGCTCTACGACGAAGGGCTTTGACGCCGTTAGGACAAGTTCGTCCAGAAACCTTGCTGATGCACCGGGGAGTTCAAATGACGCCGTAATCCTTTGCTCGTAGTCTGCCTTAGTGGGAATGGTAAAGAATAATGCGGATTCTTCCATTGCCCCTTTTTCCATCTCACGAAACGCTCCGAGTCTTAGCGTGTAGAGACCGCCGTTTTCTACAGAGAACTCTCGGCCAAAATGTTCTCGGTCGATTAAGGTCAGAATGTTATCATCATCAAACATAATCCTTAGACCGGGAGTGACGGTGCTTTTCACTTTTTCAAGAGATGGCAAATACATTTTCCCCAGTTTCTTAAAGCCTTTTTTGTTTCTGTTCACCATATTGTTGTTCCTCCTTGATTTTTTATTGAGGGAGCGAGCCCCCTCATCTGGTAGTCAGATTCCATAACTCGTTCTTAACCACTCTGGCAAAACTTCTGCTAAACTTTCACGGATTTTTTTCATCCGCTTGGAGATAGCAGCGTCGGATACACCCCACATCTCTGCCACTTCTTTTTGCTTCAACCCATCTACGCTAAGCAAAGTCAGAAGTTCGATATCTTTCTCAGACTGCTCTCTAACCCACACAATAATCTCAACGGTATCTAAATCCTCGATCCAGTCCATGCGCCCCCATTCCCAGATCTCTCCCTGTGTTACGCTGAGCTGTGCTGAGAACTTTTTCAACAGCGGTGACCGCCCTTCATCAATGATGTCACTGCCCTCATCTTCTAGTCGTTTTCTATTTTGTGTTTGAGCGCCGCTCTTGCTTTTGTCCGAAGAATTGTAGCATTCGTAGGGCTGAGTGTGGGTAATATACGCCCGGTCACGATTAAGTTGGTGCAATAGCAAATCATGCATCTGCTCAATCATCTCTTCAGACTCGTTTTCTTTGCGGCAAATAACTGCCATTTCGCTGTACTCTTTCTCCATAATTCTTCTATTCTTTCCGTATGGGAATCTCATATTCCTGCTCCTTTCTGTTGGCGGTGTCCCGCCGGAGCGTCTTTGGGAAATACAGAAATAAAAGACGGCAGCGCGGAACACCAATAGTTGATTGATGTTGCCGTACTGCCGTCTCTTAGAGCCTTAAGGCTGCGGTCTCACGGTGATGTTAAGTTTTGATTGCTACTATTGCCTACTTAGTAAGCGGTATGCTGGACTGACACTTGATTGGCGTACCCGGAGGCACGGCAATCTCATAGCGGCATCCTTTAACTACAATCTCTATCACCCCTTTCTCTGGATACCACTTAGCGACCAGTTTACCCATGGCATTGCGAAGTTCTGTTGCTGTTGAATGTTTCATGATGATTACCTCCATTCGTTTTTATGGTTGATTTGTTACTTGTAAGTAGAATATATCACTCACAACAGCATTTCTGTAATTGACAGGCATACTGACTGTCAATTCACCGTCAATTGCTCGTCATGAGAGATTTTCATGTAAAATGACGTTATAAAGCCCTAAGCAGGAGTATTATAGGCTAGCAAAAACGTAAGCCATATTGACAAAAAAGAACATGTGTGCTATACTAATTGCAATAAGTTAGCATATACTAACTTATATGTACATTAACCTTAAATACTCTGTTTATGCCCTTGGATTATTGCGGAATTTGCCTGTGCTTTTTGAAAGGACGGGTAATGGCGCAATAATCAACTATCACATAATAGGAGGGTATAGACATATGGCAAGAATCATGTACGACCGTTACTTGACTGACGCAGACTGCTCCGTAAATATTACGAATGCAGATACGGAGTATCTAACAACCACAGTTCCGGAATCATTTATCAATCCACCCATCAAAATGAGATTCTTAAGCACTGGAGGAAAAAGTTTTGAGGAACTATGTTTAGATGCAGTTGGCGATGATGAAATTGAGATATCCCGTGAGGATACCCTGCGTATGGTACGTGGCGAGCTGCCCGGTTGGCGGTTGGTCGGAGTACAGTTTACCGCAAGTGGAGGATTTTCGGCTTTTTATGCCAATGAGCATCCAACGGAGGCGTTAGCTCGTTCGGAAGACAAATATAGCTATATTTTCGCATCAGGTGTATCGTTTTTCTTTGTGGAGCGTGATTGTCTTGAGGTAGAGCTTGAGGTGGACTATGCGGATGGATTGCCTCCGCGACACTATGTTGGTAAAATAACTCATAATAGGAAAGACGGGATTAAGACTGAGATCATTGAGTTTTTGGGAAAACGGAAAGTACGGAAAATGAGGTTTTCTGAAAACGAGTACGGAAGCAATTGCATCCCCGGACATGTCTGCCACATTACAGAGTATTAAAAACCAGAAAAATAAAAGCTGCGACTCTGGTCGTGGCTTTTTTATTGCGATCTGCTATAGTTTACCGTATAATTAAGATGGAAAATGAGAAAGGGGTGGATTCTTTTGGATAAAATATTAACTATCGAAGATCTGTTGTCTCAATTGCGAGAACCAAAAAACAAACACTTAAACCCATTTGAAGAGTTGCTGCCAGAAGCACGGAAATTGTTAGGACTGGATAGTGAGTTAGATGCTATATCACTTGAGGCGCTGTTGATTCAAGCTATTATATATTGTGTTTTTGATAGCGAGAACGAACCGGATGAAATTAGCAAGGAAGATGCTAAGAAAAGAGACTCTTATCTGTTAACTATGGGGTTAATGGATGGTTATTATCATGTCAAAGACGACGACATCCACTATTCAGCGCCTCTTCGCCAAAAAGAGTATCTTGCCTATAGCGAATATATAGAGATATCCTATGAGCAAGAAATTCGCCATAATCTTTCAACGGTGGAGGAGAGATACGTTAAAGCAAAAGCTGTTCTTTCTACCACAGATGGAAGGTGCCGTGAAAACCTAGCCGACTATTTATCTAAAAATAAAAACTGCAAAGAATGCTTTGAAAAGGGCTCGGAAAAATTCATCGAAAAAATTAAGCTGCCCAATAAAGAAACCAAGCGGCAATTAGTAATACCAAAGCCGTGTTATACAAGGGAGAACTTTCCACTTCCTGTAGAACAGGACGAAGACTCAAGCCCAGTTCAGTCTCCTGCGGAGGATGGCCCCAGTGATGATGCGGTGATAGCAGAGCTTAGTGAGTCTGGAGAACAAAAGGACCAAGAAACAGACAAGAGCTGCGACGGTAATACGATAGCTTCAATATCTACATCCCCTGATTCAAATATAAGTATCCCAAGCAAAAACGCTGTTTTAGGAAAGGAAACAGAAGAATTTGACGATAGTGATAAACAAAAAGACGAGCAGTGCGCCGAAGAATCTGTTGAATTAACTCATAGTCAAGAATCAGAGGCATTCATTGCCGAATCAAGATCTATCGCTCCGCTAAGCATTGTAGATGGCGATATTAGTAACAACGATGTTTACGATAATGAGGAGGATAACGGCGACGACGAGGTTGATAATGATGACGGAGACAGCGATGACGAGATTAACAGCGAGAAAACCGAACCGGACAGACATAGCAAAAAACGTTTAGCGATTATCGTTTTAGTAATTTGTCTATGTATAGGAGGCATTGCAACTGTTCCATTTTTTCCCTCAAAGCAGCCAGCATCAACCGAGGACTCAGAGCCAGATTTAAGAGTTCTGGGCGATCCATCCCATGCGGTTAATGGAGATGACATGGAAAAATTAGCAAATGAAGCGTTTTCTTCAATAGCCGTTTATAACGACTCCGGCGAGTATGACGCTTATGAGATGAAAGATCTTGTTATAAACAGAATATTTGAAAACCCAATATTCGGAGACATGGTAGCCCAAGGGATGCTTGTAGCTTTTTCTCAAGGAGACTCCGACTATTTTGCCGATTTTATTCCGGGCTTTCAGAAATTTGTTGATGCTACAGATCTCGCGATGAATGAGCAAGAAGACATAGAAAAAAGGTGTATGAAAAAATGGCTTACTAAATCGCATGTAGTATACACGACTGATGAATACAAAGAATATGTAGGTGATATTTGTGAGCTATTAGATTATGCCTTCTCTCCCGAAATACAAAACTTTAAGGTGACTGATTATTGGGATCTTGACCCTGACAGTGGTATTATGGATGTACGAGCAATACGGTGTTCGGAAAAACGGACGTCACCGGTGCTACTTTTTAGTCGTTCTACAGGGAATGGAAAGTGTAAGTGTATATTTGGTTTTCTAATCGAAAATGGAAGTTTTGTAATTAGCGACCCATATAATTGGGGTACTGATAGTTTCACTGAATAATATAAATATTTTTATTAAAAGGACGTTCTTGCAGCGTCCTTTTTTGATGCCTGCAATTCTATTTTTTCTATTGCACTTATGTCTTTCAAAAACTTTTCTAAAAAATTTCTATCCAAAAGTTAATTCCCGCGTCCCTTTGCTGACTTCCAAATGTAAGGAGAAAATAACAGTTCTCTTTACAAAAATATATCACAAGGAGGAACCTATTATGAAGTGTCCAAATGTAGAATCAGTTGTTGAAGCCTTGAGCGGAGATGTGGTCGATACCATCCCCACCAAACGCAATATGATGTTCGCCCCGCGCTCATTGAAGCTGCTGCAGGAGAATGCACTGCTCACAGCCAGCGAAAACAGATGTAGAGCAATTTTGGCTAACTCAGCCATCAACGATACGGCCAGCCTGGCCATGTCGGTTGACCGGCTGTCGCACGTTGCTCCGCTCGGAAAACCGTATTACCACAAAATTCTCGCAGCTTATGCTGATAATGCCGCAAAGACAATAGAAAGGTGGTGATGGGGCATGTTGGAAATCATTGACATCATCATTGTAATTGTATTAGGCAGTATTGTATGCGTAGCCATATCTGAATGGTTTTTTGACTACTGTGAACTTAAGAAACGAGTAGAAGAAAGCGACGATTTTGAGAAATTGATGCGTAAACAACTGGAACTGGATGCGGCGAGACTTAAAGCGCAGGAGGATTTACTTCGGGAGGCTTGCCGTTCGCAGGCAGAGGAATACGATGATGGGTATGAGGAGGATTGAGCCGTTGTCAACATATTCTTGACAATATTACAACAGCGTTATTTGCTACACCTTAATTGACACTTTACCTCTGTTAGATAGTGTCGCATCGCTGCAAAAGTTTTAGGCATAACAATTATTATTCGGTGTGGTTTTGCGCTTAAATACCGTCAAAGCCACACCAAGCAAAAGAAAGGAAATTTAATGGAAACAGTTATCCCCTATTCAGAAATCAAAAATCACTCTTCAAAGAAATATCGGACAATTTTGGCCGATCCGCCATGGGGAGTTCCATCGCAGCGCGGCAGGAACAGCAACCGTTCCGCAGAGAGCCACTACGAGCTCATGCCGCTAGATCGCATTATGGCAATGCCAGTACCAGATTTGGCGGAAGAGAACAGTCACCTTTACCTTTGGATTCCCAATGCTCTGTTACAGGAGGGTTTGGATGTCATTAAGGCTTGGGGCTTTACATTCCGCAGCCCGCTTTATTGGATAAAGCCCAGATTATTACTAGGAAACTACTTTCGGAATGCCTCGGAAACATGTCTGTTCGCGACACGTGGCAAAGCACCGGTCAAATTCCACGGTCAGCCCAACTGGATATTCTGCCCTCAGCAACGACATAGCCAGAAGCCAGAGGAGCAATATCCTCTTATTAGACGTATGTCATATGGACCATACCTAGAATTATTTGCTCGACATCGGGAACCTGATTTTGATTGCTGGGGCTACGAAGCGCCAGGCGGGTCAGACATTATCATGCCGGGAGACTACCCTGTGCCAAAATACAGTGCCAAAGCACTTGGAAAGGAGGCGTAATGCTAAGTGTATCCAAAGAACCTAATCACCCAGATTTTGGAAGCCGCCTTCATGCTGGCGCTTGCCGCTTTTCTCATCAAAACCGCAGTCGGATGGATTCTGGAAATCTGGCCAGTGCTGCTCGCCATTGCAATCATCGTCGCTATCGCCATAATCGGTTTCCGTATCTGGAGGCACAAGCATGATAAAGATTTGGGAGAATGGTAGGAGGAAGTATAAAAAATACCGAAAGGAGTGGGTAATCTTGGGTAAACACCAAATCGAAGATATTAATTGGAAAAAAATTATCTGGAGCCGACCTTACAAGATTGAAGCTGTCTGGGAAATGCTGGCGCATCTTGCTGCCACATCGCCGCGGGGCGCAGTGGTTTGGGAGGTACGGAGTAAAAGCGGACAGATAAGTTACTTGCTCGGAGTAGCTGCGAGGTATATCAGAAACGTAGAAGAAGCGGTAAAAGCCCATGGCGATATCCAGTTCCATGCTATGGACGAGGCCGAACGCACACCAGTTACTACTGCCCGGCAGCTTAGAATTAGCCACCCGACGCTCTCGCTCAAGACTGATATCACTCAGGCCGTAGTCCGAGCAGGACTAGCAGCACTTACGGAAAATAAAGGTGGTACGGAGACTGTAGTACAGATTGTGCTGGGGAGGGGCTACGCTCCTTCCCCGGTGCCAGCCAACCTAGTCGATCCGAACGCCACATGGCTACAGATTTTGCTAGGAGATGCCCAAAAAGCCTCAGCAGAAAGCCGCAAAACTGTTCGAGAAAAAGCGGAACAGCATACATTCCAAGCAGCAATCCGCATCGGTATATCTGGTGATGGAGCATTCATCCGGCTAAACAGCATTATGAGTGCGTTCAAAGTGTTGGAATCTGCCGGAGTAAGGATACGGACAGAAAATGTAAAACCGGCTGACCTTAACACGGCGCACGTGCCTTGGCATTTTCCCCTAATACTATCAGTCAAAGAACTGGCTAACTTCTTGCTGTTGCCGGCTGGGGAGGAAGAACTGCCCGGAATGCCGGGACTACATCCAAAACTCACACTACCACCAAGCTGGTACAGAAACCCGACCAACCAAAAGGCTGACCGCATTTTTGCTATCAGTATGGACACCATAAATCCGAAGAAATTGAGTATTTCTCCGAGGGATAGTTTGGAGCATTGCCATCTGATCGGTCCGACCGGCAGCGGAAAAAGTACCGCTATGCTTCATCTGATTTTGGCGGATATTAAGGCTGGAAGGAGCGTGTTAGTTCTTGATCCTAAGGCGGATTTGGTGACAGATATACTTATGCGTATTCCAGAAGAACGTGTGGGGGATGTCGTAATTATCGACCCGTCAGACTCTTGCCCCTGTGGGTTTAACCCGCTGGCGTTCAAAGATTATGGCAACCCGTCACTGATCGCCGATGCTATCCTCTCGGTTCTCAAAGAGATATTCAGCGACAGCTGGGGAATTTACACGCAGGATGTGTTGACGGCTTCTTTACTTACACTAGTGGAAGCAGAAAATGCCACGCTTTTATGGCTGTTGCCACTGTTGACGGACGAGAATTTCCGCCGGAAAATTACCGCCAATATAAAAGACCGCATGGCACTCAAGCCTTTCTGGGATCAGTTTGAGGCATTGCGCGATACGGAGAAACGGACGCAGATTTCTCCAGTGCTGAACAAGCTCCGCCAACTGACTTTACGACCAGGACTTCGGAATATACTCGGGCAGGCAAAGCCAAAGTTCTCGCTGACGGATTTATTTTATAAACGTCGGATTGTATTAGTTCCTCTCAATAAAGGAATTACTGGCGGGGAGACCAGTAGGCTTATCGGCAGTCTGATTGTCGGCTTGACTTGGACGCTGGCGCTATCGCGGGCGGGTATTCCGGCAGAAAAGCGACATATTGCTTCTATCTACATAGACGAGCTTCAGGATTACCTCAGTCTGCCAGGAGATATTTCTGACGCTTTAGCGCAGGCGAGAGGCTTGGGCGTTGGCTTGACGCTAGCGCATCAGTACCGCGATCAGCTACCGCTTAACATCCGCTCCGGCATAGATGCCAACGCCCGTAATAAAATCGTCTTCGGTTTGAACAGCCGGGATGCAAAGGATATGGCGGCAATGGCGCCGGAACTTACAGCTGAGGATTTTATGGTGCTGCCCCGCTACCAGATTTATGCATCCATTCAAACCAATGGCCGCAGCACTGGCTGGGTGCAAGGCAAGACCTTACCGCCGCCACCAGCTCTAAGAGAAGCAACGGAGCTTAAAGCGATGAGCCAGACAGCCTACGGCATCCCGGCAGAACAAATAGAAAAAGATTATCTCAATCTGTTCACAGTCAACAGTGCTTCCGCGGAAAATCCCGGTGACGTGAACATTGGAAGGAGGAAAAAGGCATGACGAACCGACTGACGAATGGGGAGAGGAAAACACAAGCGGAAACACCCGGAATACAGGGTTTTGCGCAATTTAACGTTCGAGATTCCTTTAGCGTACCCGCTACGGACTCCGCTGTCGCAGGCGGCACCCCTATTGCTGACAGCCAAACACCCCGGCGTGTATCCAAGAGACATTTGCTGGAGATTGACAGGCGTTTAGGGGAGCGCGACCGACAACTGCTCGTAGCGGTACAAAAATATCGCTATCTAATGACCGGGCAGATACAGCGGTTATTATTTACAGATGCCGCTAATTCTTCTGCCGGGCTTCGGGCAGCCAACCGCAACCTCAAAAAACTAAGCGAGCTTGGACTGCTTGACAGTCTTTCCCGGAGAATTGGCGGAGTACGCGCCGGGTCGGGCTCCCTCATCTGGCATATCACCCATGCCGGAGAAAGGTTGTTGCGGCTTAACGAACAGCGCCCATATCCTATCCGCAGGCATTTTGAGGTTTCTCCCTACTTCTTGGCCCATACTCTGGCAGTTGCAGAAACCGCTATCCGTCTCATGGAAATCTGCTGGAAATACGAACTGCAGCTTACGGATATTCAATTAGAGCCAGTATGCTGGCGTACATACAGCAATGCCGGAGTGTCATTATCCCTCAAGCCTGACCTCTATGCTGCGACCGCAACAGCGGAATATGAAGACCGCTTTTTTATAGAAGTTGATCTTGATACCGAATCGCCCGCCAAAATTATAGAAAAATGCCAAAAATACCATGCCTATTACCGCAGCGGCTTAGAACAGGAAGAATCCGGGATGTTTCCACTCACAGTCTGGATTGTTCCGAGCACCGCTCGGAAAGAAAGGCTTAAACGATACATAAGAGAGGCTTTCGACAAACAGGCAAAGTTGTTTGCCGTAATTACTGACGAAGAGTTGGAGCATCTGATTCTGGAGGGCGGCGACCGAGAGATGCTTTGTTAAGTAATTTTATATTGAAGAAATATGAACAGCCATTCATCAATTAAAGGAGGTTTACCATGACAAACCAGGATATCCGGTTTTTTGACATGTTCTCCGGCATCGGCGGGTTCCGCGCCGGGCTGGAGCGAGCCGGCGGGTTTACCTGCATCGGCCACTCAGAGATTGACAAATACGCAGAAAAAGCATACCGGGCGGCGTACAATATCAAAGAAAACGAGGTGTTTTATGAAGACGCAAGAGAAATCAACCCAGAAACCATGCCAGAATTCGATTTACTCTGTGGAGGATTCCCCTGCCAGGCATTTTCTGTCGCTGGCAGGAGAAAAGGATTTGACGATGCCAGAGGTACTATCTTCTTTGAGATTGCCAGACTGGCTCGAGAAAGACGGCCTCCGTATCTTCTCCTTGAAAACGTCCCAGGACTGCTATCGCATGACCAAGGCCGGACATTTGCGGCCATCCTCGATACGCTTTGCGACCTGGGGTACAGTGTCGAATTCCAGGTGCTTAACAGCAAAGATTTTGGCGTTCCCCAGTCCAGACGCCGGGTGTACATTGTCGGATATCTTAACTCCGGATGTGTCGGAAAGATACTACCTTTCCGAGGAACAAACCCGGAAACTCTTAAGTGCCTCATAGACGGGCGGCAGGATTCGCGGGTATATGATCCGTCTGGGGTTGGAAAGACACTACTTGCCAAATCCGGCGGAATTGGCGGAAGGACAGGACTATATGCAGTTTCCGAAACTCCCGTGGAAGAAGATACACAAAAAACAGGGACTCATGCCGTGCTTAACCCGGAGCGGAAAAAAGTGCGGCAGAATGGCAGGCGCATCAAGTCAGAAAATGAGCCGATGTTTACCCTCACCTCCCAAGACCGCCACGGCATACTGATGATAAAAGAAGCCACCAAATCCGGCTGTAAGGCTGCCCATCCGGGGGACTCCATAGACCTGAGTTTTGCAGACCAAAATACCCGCCGGGGACGGGTGGGAAAGAATATCGCCCACACACTTGATACGGGCAGTTCGCAAGGCGTAGTTACACCCAATCTGCGTATCCGTCGTCTTACTCCGCGGGAATGTTTCCGCTTACAAGGTTTTTCTGAACTACAGATTGATAAGTTCCTCTCCGTAGATTCCGATACTCAAGCCTACAAACAAGCCGGAAACGCCGTAACCGTCAATGTCGTACACGCCCTCGGTCTTCGCCTGAAAACCGCACACGCGGCTATTATGGAGGCGGCAGGAGCAGAAAAGGAGACAACATGAAACCAAAAAAGAAACGTGGACGTCCAATGTCCTCACATAATGTATCTGTTACGCCGGAGTTTAGGGAAGAGCCAGATATAGAAAAATTGGGCCGTGTTTTGATTGCTATCGCACTAGATAATGCAAAAAGAAAAGAAGCTGTCAATGAAGCAGCAGTTCTAACAGAACCCCAAGCAACAATATCTTTTCCAGAAAACAGAAAGGGGGATGCGATGACATAGAGCCGATTTTGCATTCCCCTACTTATACAAATAACGCCCAGAAGACAGTGGCCGCTATCAATTCGCCAAAGTATAGTAGCTGCCGTCAGGGCAGGAAGGAGGATAAAAAATAAGAGCAATATAAACATTAAGTAAACATTGCGGCATGATGCGCAGCCAGGTTGGGGCGCATCATAGCCGCCCCTCCTACGCCTCACAAGCCGCAAGAAAGGAGGGTAAATGTTTACCAAACAGTTCGGTCTGGAGATCGAGTTTACCGGCATTAGCCGGGAAAAAGCAGCAGAAACTGTCGCACATTATCTCGGCGGCACTGCTACGATTACCGGGGATTATTACGATACCCAGAAAATCACCACACCCGATGGGCGTATCTGGAAACTGATGTACGACGGCAGTATTAACTGTCAGAAAAAGGATGGACGGAGGACGGTGTCCGCTGGCAGTAACTACAGCGTGGAGCTGGTCAGCCCGATTCTGTCATATCGGAAGGATATTGACATGATACAGGCTCTCGCGAGAAGGCTGAGAAAAGCTGGGGGATTTGCGAATAAGTCCTGCGGCATCCACATCCATCTCGACGGAGCCAGCCATACGCCACGGAGCATCCGCAATTTCGTGAATATCATCTACGCGCATAATGACCTGCTTTACAAAGCACTACAAATTGCGCCGGAGCGGATGCGCTATTGTAAGAAAATGGACGCCTATCTGGTAGAACGGATGAACCAGGCGAAGCCAAAAACGCTAAGGCAAATCGAATCAATCTGGTACGAGAATTACTCAGGCAGCCGCAACGGTCATTATCACCAGAGCCGCTATCACTTTCTTAACCTGCACAGTTTCTTCCACGGTAACCATACGGTGGAGCTGAGAGGCTTCAACAGCACGCTCCATGCCGGGAAAATCCGAGCATATATCGTGCTGGCGCTCGCACTCAACCATCAGGCACTGACACAAAAAAGCGCCAGCTACCGCAAAGTCCAGGAGGAAAATGAGAAGTTTGCAATGCGTGTGTGGCTGAACCGCATCGGATTTATTGGTGACGAGTTCAAAAGTTGCCGGGAACACCTATACCAGCACTTAGATGGCAACGCTGCTTGGCGGTACGGTTCACGAGAAAATGTCAGAAGCCATGTGAGTACCAGAAACACACAGAACGGAGGAAGTCAGAATGAGCAATAAGAAAAACGAACGCCTGTATATCGCTTACGGCTCCAACCTCAACCTTGAACAGATGGCAAGACGCTGCCCCACTGCGGAAGTTGTCGGTAAAACCCATCTACATAACTTTCGGCTGATGTTCCGGGGTAAAGGCACGACAGTAGCGACCGTAGAAAAACAGGAAGGAGGCAAAGTGCCGGTGCTGGTCTGGCGGTTACAGCCAAACGATGAGCATAATCTTGACCTCTATGAGGGTTATCCCAGCTTTTACCGGAAAGAAATGCTAAGAATCTCCGTAAGCGGCAAGCGGATGTCTGCCATGGTTTATATTATGAACGCAGCAAAACACCCTTACGACACCCCATCACGCAGTTACTTTGAGACCATCCGGCAGGGATATGAATCTGTTGGGTTCGACATCAAAATCCTGCGCCAAGGCGTGCTGGACTCGGTATGGGAGGGATATCTCGCCCAAAAGTATCAGGGAGGAGGTGACAGCTATGACCGAGACTGTTAAGACCCAAATTGAAGCCATCCGCAGGAGCGGAGAAACCAACATGCTGGATGTGAACATGGTGCAGTGGATTGCAAACCGGGAAAATTATTTTGAGTTAGTAATTTATCTGGAAGAACACCGGAAAGAATATGTTAATTATCTCTTTACCGGCGAGGCTCCAGCGGAATAACACATACTACTCCATATTGTTTGGACAAAAACAAGACTTGCTTTGTGAAGCGAACAGAGTGATAGATGTGTGTGTAATAAAACGAAAGGAGCAAAAATATGCGATACAATTACAACTTAAGCGGTAGCGACCGGAAACCCTTAGTAGAGGCAATTAGCCAGATACTGGACAAGCCTGCTGTTTACCAGGGCGCGCCAAGTTTTGCCTATACGGTAGGGGATTTTACCGTAGACCGGAACGGCGTGCTGTCATACACCAGTAATATCCATCCCGACTTTGCGGCGGTGCTTATCAGCGATTTGCAGGAACGTGGCTTTGTGGCGGAAATCGTTAGTAATGAAGCTGATAATGAAACCTTAGAGGAAAATGTAAATGATGTGGATGAAGCCGAAGCCACGACAGAAAACACCGCTGCAACGGATAATTCTACCGCTGTAGCAGAAGCCCCACTTGAGGCAGACGAGGTAGAAGCAAGTATTGAGACGACAGCTGATACGGTAGTAACGGAAAATACAGCCAGTACAGAGGCAATCAATGCCGAATCGTCGGATATCCTGACAATTGAGGTTCCCGATACCGGGTTCACCCCAGAGGCAAAGGAAAACATCAGGAAAATCGTGGCCAGCAAAAAGACGGTGCTGGAAAAAGCACTTGAAGCTGACAGTTTACCGATTGTAGAAAAGAACGGCAAAATCACTTTCCCATGGTTTACACTCCATGGGCTGGATGGAGAAGCTGACGCTTACAGCCATCTGGTTACCGCCATCTGCAAAATGGCAAAAGAACAGAAACGGGTAACGGCCACAGAAAAACCAATAGAAAATGAGAAGTTTACGATGCGCCTGTTCCTCATCCGGCTGGGATTTATCGGCGATGAATATAAAACCGCCCGGAAAATCCTGCTGCGCAACCTTAGCGGCAATGCCAGCTGGAAATCTGGACATAAGCCGGAGCGGAACACAGCGGCCACAATTCCGCCAAACCCAGCCGAAGCAGCGACTTCAACGGAGCAGGAGCTTACGATGCCGCTGGAGGAAGCGGATACTGCGGAGACCGAACCGCAAAAGGAAGATGAAGGAGGCGACGCTTATGGCAAATAACGGATTCCCCAGCCGAGAAACAGTGGAACGGGTACGGAAAATGTATCCTAAAGGCACACGGATAGAACTTATCCAAATGGAGGACCCGTACTCCCGCCTAAAACCCGGTGACAGAGGCACGGTCCGCTTTGTCGACGATGCTGCAACGGTATTCGTGGACTGGGACTCAGGTTCTGGGCTTGGCATCGTATATGGCGAAGACCAGGTGAAGAAACTATAATTCTTACACCAGTACCTTAAACGTGGCAAACAAACGCTACTAGACAGATTAGTCTGCCCCATAGTGGGCAGACTCTCTAAGAAAATGATATTATTAACAAACAGATAACAAAGGCATAAACGACTTGATGTGATGCGCAAACAGCGCTATAATCGCACAAATACCCAGAAAGGAGAGGTTTTTATGGACTATGCAGCTAGTAACCCCATGGAATCACTGGCAAACGCTATGACGCCCAAATTCGCCGTGTCCTACCTCCGTGTCTCTACGCGCGGGCAGGCAGAGCGTGGCGGCGGTGCTGATGAGGGTTTTTCTATTCCAGCCCAGCGGGAAGCCAACAAGAAAAAGGCGCTCTCCATGGGCGCAATGGTCGGTAAGGAGTTTGTTGACCGGGGAACTTCCGCTAAATCCGCTGACCGCCCGGAACTCCAGAAAATGCTGGAATACGTGAAGGAAAATGCTGACAGGGTAGACTACGTAATTGTACATAAGGTTGACCGTCTCGCTCGGAATCGCGGTGATGACGTTGATATTATGCGCACTTTGCGTGAATGCGGAGTTCAACTGGTATCCGCCTCGGAAAGCATTGATGACACTCCAGCAGGAATGCTGCTCCACGGCATCATGAGTTCCATCGCAGAATTTTACTCACAGAACCTGGCAAATGAGGTCAAAAAGGGGCTGAATGAGAAAGTGAAGAGCGGTGGCACGCCCAGCCGCGCACCGCTTGGCTATCTCAATATCCGACGCATGGACGAGAAGGGGCGTGAGGAACGTACCGTAATACTGGACGAAGAGCGTGCGCCGCTCATTAAGCTGGCGTTTGAGGAATATGCCACTGGTAATTGGACGGTGCAGGATTTAGCGGAACATCTGGCAGCCTGCGGTTTAACTACCCGCGCCACACCCAGAATTCCGTCACAGCCTATTAACAAAAAATCCCTGAACAGCGTATTGATAAACCCTTACTACAAAGGCATTGTGTCATACCAAGGAGTAGAGTATGATGGAACACACCCGGCTCTTGTGAATCCCGATACCTGGCAGCAAGTACAGGATATTCTGTTGTCTCACATCAATGGCGAACGCACTCGTGAACACCCTCATTTTTTAAAAGGCAGCGTTTTCTGCAAAAACTGCGGGTCACGGATGTTTATCAACTACACAAAATCCCATACCGGAGTTCGCTATCCGTACTTCATTTGCGGCGGACGGCATAACAAACGTACAGACTGTAAGCAACGGGCAGTCTTAATAGCGGACGTTGAGCGGCAGGTGGAGCAGATTTATGACAGCTATTCTTTTCCACCCAAAATCGCTGACTATCTGGAAAAATGGCTAAGGCAGAATATAGAAGCTGAACAGGATAAATATGCTACGGAATTGGATGGACTGCGCAGGGAAAAAGATAAGCTGGAACGTCAGCGTAAAAAGTTATTGGAGGCGCATTATAATGACGCTATCCCTCTCGACCTACTTAAGAGCGAGCAGCAGAAAATTGCGAAACAGCTTGCTGCGATTGACCACCAGATAAAAGCCTATGATTATACCTTTACTACAGTCATAGAGAGGCTTGGCGATGCGATAGACCTGATTGAGAACTGCGGCAGGACTTACCGCATGGCTAATGACAATATGAAGAAAATGATGAACCAGGCAATTTTTAAACGTCTGCTAATTGGCTCTGATGGAAAAGTAACGGCGGAATTTGCCGAACCGTTTACCATGCTGGTAGAGCCGATGAAAGACGAGGTGGCGCAATATAACTCTGTAAACAACGCAGAAGCTCGTGAGCATTTGCTCACGAGCTTCCTATCTTCAATACCCAACCGTTTATCAAATTTTTTTGGTAAAGGTTGGAGTAAGGACTTTCTGGTGGAAGCAATGGGGCTCGAACCCATGACCTTTCGCGTGTGAGGCGAACGCTCATCCCGGCTGAGCTATGCTTCCATGTCTAATATTATAGCACTATCATTTTGAAATGCAACAAATATTTTTTATTCTTTTCGTGCCACAAAGCGGGCCAGAAAGAATAAACCTGCCAAAAATTCCGCAATAGATAACCCTAACAAAAAACCCGAAAGAAAATTTTGAATACTTGTGTCTCTAAATACTTGTGAAAGTACAATCATAACCACGCCCATAATAATTAAAACAAATCCAATGAATAAAGATTTGCTTCTTTTCAAATCCTGTATTTCTTTTAGCATTTCAACAATCTGTTCATTGTCATATGTATGTATACTTTTTTCATCTTCTTCGCCATTCATCAGCTCTGGGAGTGTGGTGTTTAATTCTTTGCATAACAATTCAATAACAGAGTAGTCAGGCATACATTTTCCTGTTTCCCATTTTGAAACCGTTTTATTGGAAACTCCGATTTTTTCCGCAAGCTGTTCCTGGGTTAAGTTTTTTTCTTTTCGCTTTTGGGCAATGAACTTTCCTGTCAAAATTTGGTTCATCTTATATACCTCCAAAATATGTTTATATCTTATATTTTAAAGGTTTTTATAAAAAAGAACATCCCTCAAAAAGAGAATATGCGTGGAAATGCAAGTTTTTTATACTTATACATACCAACGTTTGATTTTGGGATTGGAAATACATAGACTTTATTTATTTTTTGTATGGTTGCTGCTTATTTTAGTATAAAAGCAGCAATATTGCTGAAAAAATAATTACTCAAGAAATAGTGGTGTAGTGAAGAAGTGAATGGTTTAAAGAGAGGAATGTTTGTCAGCCAGGGCAACTAAGTTGAAAATAAGATTGCGTTCTTTGACGGTCAGCCGCCGCAGACGTTGTATAAGTAACTGTTCTTTGTGCGAAAGAGTATCGGGCATTTCATGTCCCAGAAGTTCATCAGTAGATATATTTAAAGTAGTTGCCATAGCCTTTATAGTTTCTATATTTGGCTGATGGTTGTTTTTTATATATCCGTTCATTGTTGTTTTGGCAATATTCAGCCTGGAGGCAAATTCTTTTTGGGTAATTTCCCGTTCATCCAGTAAATTTTGCAGATTTTCTCCAAAAGTCATATAAATCCCTCATGTATTTTCTTGTAAAGTTGAATCAAGATATCCTCTATTGTATTGTTTTTATCAGATTCTTCCAAATTAGTACTAGCATTCGGAATATTTATATTGAAAAATACTAGAAAATAGTATTATAATAGACATATATTAAGAATTTTATGCATGAAGGGAAAGAAGGAGGAGAAAGTTTGAAAATTAGAATAATGCAATGGATAGGACAGATTTTCATGTGCTGTGGATTGATTTTGGCCTTGCAGGGACAAATTTCAGCTTGGGGGGCAAATTTGGAAGAGGATGAGTTTTCCCTGGGGGCGGATACCAGCGGATTTGCAGACGCAAGGGGTATTTCGGTAAATACCACGGTAAATGGTTCGCTGCCCACGTCCAGTACAGAGAATTATTATAAGTTTACTTTGCCCCGGGCGGGGTATATTTATGTGGAATTTAATCATGGGTATGTGGACCGTGATTCAAGTTTTTGGAATTTCAGTATCTATAATGGTTCCTATGAATATATCACAGATAGAAGTTCTAATGGGAAAAAGTTGACTACGACCTATCACTCTGTGGGGCTTGCGGCGGGGACGTATTATATCAAAATAAATCCCGGTTATTACTGGTCAGATATATCTTATAATTTTGTTGTCCATTTTGTGGCTTCTAATAGTTGGGAAAAAGAGAAAAATGATTCCTTTGAGTCTGCAAATGTTTTTGGTACAAATATTGCTGTATGCGGAAGTATTCAAGAAAGTAATGATCTTGATTTTTATAAATTTGAAGTGCCGCAGGATGGAATGGCTTATATTGAATTTAACCATGAATATGTAGATAGTGATTGGGATTTTTGGAATATAAGAATCTATAACCAGGATTTTGAAGAATTGATGAGCAGGAATGCTTCTGGGAAAAAACTGAATAGAATCTATGGAAAACTGGGGATTCCGGCGGGGACCTATTATATCAGAATAATGGAGATTAGGTCCTGGCAAGTATATTGGTCGGAAGCATCTTACAATTTTATTTTTCATACGGAAGCATCTAATGCATGGGAAAAGGAACGGAATGAATCTTTTCAGACGGCAAATGCACTGGCTGTCAATTCAAACGTAAATGGAAGCATCCGGGAAGATAGTGATAAAGATTTTTACAGATTTGAAATTTCTCAGGCAGGATATGTAAATTTTGATTTTGGGCATACTTATGTGGATTCCGACCGGAATTACTGGAATATTACAATATTTAACGGAAGTTATGAGGAATTAATCAGCAGAGACGCCGATGGAAAAACACTTAACCAGTCATATGCGGTGGTAGGCGTTCCGGCAGGAATCTATTATGTCAGAGTAACAAAATCTTATTGGTCAGATGCTGCCTATAACCTGAAAGTAAATTATACGCCTGCATCCGACTGGGAAACAGAGTTAAATGAAAATTTTGAAACTTCAGATTTCATTTCTATGGATACATATGTGAATGGAAGTATCAAGGATGATAATGACAAAGATTATTACAAATTGGATGTCCAAAGGCCGGGGTTTATCAGCATTGCATTTGGACATGACGTTGTAAATAGTGACAACAGTTTATGGAAGGTTCGATTATATGACGCATCTTTTCAAGAGTTAAAAGTGGCATCCTGTACAGGGAAAAGTGATTTAGTGACTTCACCATATTTTGCGGCGGCAGGTACTTATTATGTGAGAATCAATGGCGATTGGCATTGGAGTGATGTGCCATACCATTTTAAAGTTACATACAATTTTACAGATTCCACCCCGTGGATTTCGGCAAGTGTGACAGGAAAGCAGCAGGTGAAACTATCCTGGTCAGGAGTCTCCAATGCCAGCGGTTATGAGATATACCGGGCTGTGGGAAAGGGCGGCAAATATACATTATTAAAGACAATCGCAAACGGCAATACGCAGTCCTACACAGATAAAAATGTAACTTTGGGAAAGACATATTCTTACAAAGTGCGGGGGTATTACGCCGATGGCGGGGGGACGCTGTACAGTGATTTCTCATCGAAAAAGACTGTGAAAGTTGCCCTTGCAAAAGTGAAGATATCAAAAGCAAAAAGTTTGTCCTCCAAACGGGTGCAGATTGTGTGGAAGAAAGTCAGTGGCGCCAGCGGGTATGAGGTTTACCGCTCAAAAACCAAGAACGGGAAATATAAGAAGATCGGGACGTTGAAATCCTGGAGGAAGGTAACTTTTACGGACAAGAAGGTGAGCAGGAAGAAGACGTATTATTATAAGGTGCGGGCGTATAAGAAAGTGGGAGGTAAGAAGTATTATGGGGAGTATTCGGGGAAGAAGAAGGTTAGGGTGAAGTAGGTAGAGAGGAATGACAAGTGAAAATTACCGAAAAAGGAATTGTAAAGATAAATCAGGAGGAATGATTATGTGCAAAGAAAATGTAAAAAGGGTTGTGATATCTATTTTGACAGTGATTATGCTGTTAATAAGTTTGAGGGAAAATGCATTTGCCTCAGAGTTGGATATGGAAATGATGGATATAGATACAGAAGAAGTAAATTTAGAGGATGTGGAACAGAGTGTTCTGGAAGCAAGTGAATCAGCAGGAACAGTTAGTACTTTTGTAGATGGAACAGATGATGGTGTGGCTGATGAGATAGAGGTAAGAAATGGTATTGTTTATTCTTATGTCAGTACCAGTGATACTTATGAGGTAAGTGATTGTGATGCATCTGTTGTCAATGCGGATGTTTTAGAAAAGGTTGAAGGAAAACTTGTTACGAGAATCACGCATAAAGCATTTAATGATAGTGATAAGTTAATTAGTGTAAGTATTCCAGCTAGTGTTAATGCGGGATTAGAAGTACCAAGGGGTCAACCAGGTCCATTTTCAAATAGTGTAAATGTGACCAGAATAGATGTGTCTGATAATAATAAGACATATTGTTCTGTAGATGGTGTCGTGTATACGAAAGATAAACAAGAAGTTTTATTCTGTCCACATGGAAAGACAGGAGAATATGTAATTTCATCAGGAGTAGTGAAGGTAAAACGAGAAGCGTTTGCCTATTGTAAAAAATTGACAAAAATTGTTATTCCAGAAGGATTAACAGTAATAGAGGATTATGCTTTTTATACATGCACGAATCTCGTTTTTTTAAATATTCCCGATACTGTAAAAAGGATAGGAAAGCGTGCATTTTATAGTTGTAATAGACTTCAAAGAATGCATATTTCAAATAGTATGACAGAAATTGAGGAATATGCGTTTGATGAAATGCTGGGATTAGAAAGTGTTAGCATACCTGGAAATGTTAAAAAAATAGGACATTATGCTTTTAGAGGATGCTCAAATATAAAAGAAATTATTTTGTCGGAGGGAATAGAAATCATTGCTTATAATGCGTTTCAAAATTGTAGTAGCATACAGACATTAACTATTCCAGAAAGTGTTACAGTTATAGGAAAAAGCAATGGGTGTGTAAGTTTGTCCAGTATTGTTGTAAATAGTGAAAATAAAATTTTAGAATCTAGAAATGGAATACTCTTTAATTGGGAAAGGAAAAGAATTGTATGGGTTCCCCAGGCAATGATAATAAATAGATATGAGGTACCAGAAGGAATTGTAAGTATAGGGGACGCATTCTCAGAATGTTTAAATTTAGTAAGTATTTCGTTACCACAATCTTTAGAAGAATTCAATTATAATGGGAGGGATTCTTCTGATGAAAGCACTTATTCTTTGGAAGTGAGCAGCTTGGATAGCATTGATATAGCGGAAGGAAATCCTTTTTATAAAAATTACAAGGGAGGGGTATATACAAAAGATATGAGAAAATTTGTAATATGCCCTAAAGCGAAAAAAAATATAGTAATTTTTAAAGGAACCGAGACAATATCTGCCGGTGCATTTTCTGAATGTAATAATTTAACTACGGTAGTCATCCCAGACGGAGTAAAAGAAATTGAAAACCATGCATTTTATAGATGTAGGAATTTAACTACAGTATTTATATCGGATGGGGTGACGAGCATTGATAGAATACATATATTTTCTAACTGTGAAAAATTACGGAATGTGGTGATACCAGATAGTGTAACACATATCCGTCCCGTTTCTGAAATTTTTTGGGATAGTCCTAACGTAACAATTTGTTGTAATCCTGGTTCTTATGCGGAACAATATGCAAAAGAAAATGGTATAAAATATGGACCGATGCTGAAACATATTCATAGTTATGAAAAAGAGATAACCAAGAAGCCAACTTGTATAGAAAAAGGTCTTTTTACGTATTCATGTCAAGAGTGTGAAGATAGTTATACGGAAGAAATTCCTATGATACCGCATACATATGAAAAAATAACCCAGGAAGACGGAAAAATTATTGAAAAATGCAGTGTATGTGGGAAAATTAATTCTTCCGATGCTACGGAGGAAAATTCAACAGAAAATGTGGGGACTGAAGAGAAAAAAATAGATGTGATTTCTATTAAATTATCTGCACCTTCTAGTAAGCTGGCGGCGGGAAGAAAAGTAAAATTGACGGCTAGAATTTTACCGGACAATGCGACAAATAAATTGCTAAAGTGGTCTACCAGCAATAAGAAATATGCCACAGTGGATCAAAAAGGGAACGTATATTTAAAGTCAGCTGGAGCGGGAAAGAAAGTGACTATAACTGCTGTTGCCCAGGATGGGAGCGAGAAAAAAGCAAGTTGTAAAATTACCATCATGAAGCATGCGGTCAAAAACATTAAAATTAAGGCATCTACTAAAACCATAAAAGCTGGAAGGTCCCTGCAATTAAAGCCGGTAATAAAAACCAGTGGTAAGAAAGCCAATAAGAATCTTGCATGGTCAAGTTCTAATACAAAATATGCCACAGTAGATAAGAAAGGTAAAGTTAGAACAAAGAAAGCCGGAAAGGGAAAATATGTGAAAATTACGGCTCAATCCACAGATGGGACAGCAAAAAAGGCAGTAATAAAGTTGAAGATTAAATAAACAGCAGGGAGAAAAAATATGGATACAAGGAAATATTTAGAAAGAGCGTTAGAACTGGAAAAAAATATCTACACATTAGACAGATTAATGGGACGATTAAGAGCGCAGGAACAAAATATTGATGTTATGCCAAAAACATATAATGAGCCAAGAGGCAGGGTGCGTAATGATGATATTTTAGGAGCAGTACTTTTTGGGGCAATTCCAGGCCTTGTTATTGGAATCATTGCAGGTTTTATCTTTTTGATTATATTTTTAATAGTTGTAAAAAAAATGAACTTAGATATTCCAGATGAAGTGTTAGTGGCTTTGTGGTTGGCTATTGGTATTGCTGGTACGTTGATAGGTTTTGGAAAAATGGATGGATTTGTAAGATATTATCCTCCAGAATTGGCGTATGAAGAAAAAATGAAAAGATATAATGAATTGACAAAGCAGGACAATTTGCGTGTTCAAAATGGGATACAACAGAAGAAAATTCTTAATTCTGAGATTTCTGTGTTAAGCGGAGAAAGAAATAAAGTTAAAGAAACGTTACAACAACTTTACAATTTAAATGTGATATATCCAAAATATAGAAATTTTGTAGCAGTAGCAACTTTTTATGAATATTTTTCATCAGGAAGATGCAAAAGTTTGGAGAGTCATGAAGGTGCGTATAACATTTATGAAAACGAAGTGAGATTGAACACAATAATCAATAAATTAGATGATGTGATTAGCCATTTGAATGAAATTAAAGAAAATCAGTATGCAATTTATAATGCAATTAATGAAGGTAATAAAAAATCGGCACAAATATACAAAAATACGGTAGAATTAATTGCCAATACTAATGAAATTGCACAAAATTCGGCAATAGATGCTTACTGTAGTTATATAACGGCAAAAAATACAGAGGTATTGAAGTATATAGCATTGTACGGCAGATAATGGATTAAGTAAGAAGTTGAGGTTAATAAATACAGATTGTCACACTGAAAATATTGACAATAGGAATGGAGTTAAAATGAGAAAAAGCAAAAATAATTTAGAAGGTAAGTTTCGGTCCTTTATTCTGACAATGGTAATTCTGTTTGTCATGCAGGAAATTCCTATATTGGCAGGGGAAGGCCAGCCTGCCAACCCCGTCCACCACTGCACGAAAGGGAATGACGGCACAGACTACACCGACTGGAGTTATATCAACTTCGGCAGCTACCCCCAGACGGAAGTCACCGGGGGCGATTTGACTTCTGCCATCACCGGGGCAGATTATGACGCAATCGGGGACGCCTGGGTGGAGGGCAAGAAATACCGGAGGATCAGCAAAAGCGATACCTGTAAAGATGATTATTTTGGTGGAAGGACATACCGCTATTTTATGTGGGAACCCATAAAGTGGAAAGTTTTACAGAACGATGGTTCCACTTTATTTGTCATGGCAGACCAGGGCATGGACTGTAAGCTTTTCAATGACGAATGGATTTCCGTCACATGGGAAAACTGTACCCTCAGAAGCTGGCTGAACAGCACGTTTTTCAGTGCGGCTTTCAGTGCAGAGGAACAGGAGGCGGTAGCTGCCCAGACAGTGGTAACGGAGGACAATCCGGAATATAACATTGAGGGCGGGAATGATACTTTGGATAAAGTATACCTTCTTTCCACGGAGGAAGTTACCAGCCCGTCTTACGGATTCTGCGAAGATTACAGCACATATTCCGTCAGCCGCCGGGTAGGGGCCAGTGACTTTGCCAACGCTATGGGAGCATGGATAAGCCCCGATAAAGGCTATAAGGGGAATAGCCAGTGGCTGCTGCGTTCTCCAGGAGGGAACACAAAAGACGCTGCGGTTGTCGAGGATAATGGGTACGTTCAGAGAAACGGTTATATGTACAATGAATATGACGCTGTCGTACCGGTTTTGCATATCAATCTGTCTTCCGACTGCTGGTCTGCTGCAAGCGGGGAAAGCCACAAAAAGCCGCCCACGCCCGGCCCCCTTGCCAATCCGGTACATTATTGTACAAAAGAGGACGACGGCACCGATTACACAGAATGGAGTTATGTATATTTTGGAAGCTACCCCCAGACGGAAGTCACCGGGAGTGCACTGACTCCTGCCATTACCGGGGCAAATTATGACGCTAATGGGGATGCCTGGGTGGATGGAATCAAATACTGCAGAATCGGCAAAAAGGATTCCGCCGGGAATATTACTTACCACTATTTTAAATGGGAGCGTATCAAATGGAAAGTGCTGCAGATGGAAGGATCTACTTTGTTTCTTATGGCGGACAGGGGGCTGGACGGCAGGGCTTACAATTATCATGCACAACAGGATTCCATTACATGGGAAAACTGCTCCCTGAGAAGATGGCTGAACGATACCTTTTACCGGACAGCTTTCAGCAGGTCGGAGCAGGAAGCGGTAGTTCCATGGACGGTGGCAAACGGGGATAATCCCCAGTATGGCACAGAGGGCGGAAACGACACAGGGGATAAAGTATATTTGCTTTCTATCGGGGAAGCGGCAGCGCCGTCCTATGGGTTCTGTGAAGATTGGGACATACAATCCGCCAGCCGCCGGGTAGAGGGCAGCGATTTTTACGCCTGCGTCGGAGGGGTAGGGCTGGGCGATGATGGAAGCTGCGAGTGGCGGCTGCGTTCCCCCGGCCAGAATGCCTATGCTTCTGCCTATGTCCACAACGGGTATGTGGATAGAAAAGGTAGTTTTGTGATTTACGATACCTATGGGGTTGTCCCGGTTTTGCACATAAATCTGTCCTCCGGGCTTTGGTATGCAACGGACGATGGAACCAGCGGGGAAGGAGGTGGTTTAGACGGCCAGAAACCGGGAGGGGACAGCCAGCCGCCCACAGACGCCAGCCAGGAACAGGGAGGAGACAGCCAGCCGCCTACAGACATTAGCCAGAAGACCGGCGGAGATGATAACCAGGGGCAACAGGAAATAAAAGTGAAAAAAATATCCATCTCCGGCATTTCAAAAAAAATAGCCGCCGGGAAAAAGATTTCCCTGAAAGCTGATGTATCACCGAAAAATGCAGCAAATCCAAAAATAAAATGGGAAACCAACAACAAACGTTATGCAGCAGTAAACAGCAGGGGCGTTGTCACCACAAAAAAAGCGGGGAAAGGAAAAACTGTAACCATTAAGGCAATGGCCATAGACGGAAGTAAAGTAAAAGCTTCCTATAAAATAAAGTTGATGAAACATGCCGTTACGAAGGTGAAGATAAAAAAGGCTCCAAAGAATTTAAAAGCGGGCAAAAGCATCCTTTTGAAAACCACAGTCCAGACAAACGGAAAAAATGCCAATACGGCATTAAAGTGGAGCACTTCCAATAAAAAATACGCTTCGGTGGATTCCAAAGGAAAGGTGAAGATAAAGAAAGCGGGGAAAGGAAAAACAGTTACAATTACGGCCACAGCCACAGACGGAAGCAATAAAAAAGCCTCCGTAAGGCTGAAAATAAAATAAATTTGCAAGGAAGAGAAATGAACTTACAGATTCAGAAAGAGCGCATCGAACAAACGCAGCAAAAAGCATGCGAAAATACCACAGAACAGGAGGGAAGCTTTATGAAAAAAGCTGTAAAAAGAATCATCTGCATAATATCTGCAATCTGCGTTGCCCTGTCAATGCTTCTGGTTTTAGATACTTCGGTATTGGCGGCAACAACGCCCCAGAAAGTGCACATTGGGTTAAAAGAATTTTATGCTTATGACAGTAATATAGAAGTCAAATTTTCACAGGGGGACTATAAGGTTCAAAATGTAAAAACATCCAGTAAAAATTTGATTTCCCGTGTGACAAATATTGATGCAACCTCATCCAAACGAACATATAACAAAGATAATCCCTGGGGATATGCCAGAATTGGTTTACATGCAAAAAAGAAAGGAACTTATACGGTTACCTTTGACGTAGTGGACAAAAATCTGAATGTGGTAAGTTCCCATTCGGTCAAAGTATATGCCAACAACGAAGTCGGGGTAAAGAAAGTTACTTTTGCGGGTAAGACAAGTTTTACATCTCTTCCCCCTAATTCAGCATATGGTCAAACTGCCATTGGACAGAGCGGAAGCGGTGCATTTAAGGTGTCCATGAATAAAGGATATTCTTTAAAATCCATTACCATGGTTACCTACAAGAAGTCAGGCAAGGAGGTACGGAAGAAGATTAAAAACGGTGCAAAAGTGACTTTGGGAAAATACAGGTCGATATCCGAACAGAGCCAGGACCCAGAATACGATACATGGTATGCAGACCTTCTGGCGGAAACAAGATTTGAAATTTCGTACAGAGATAAATATACGGGGCAGACCATGACGGCATCCTGCTTTTTTTACCGGCTGCCAAATAATTAAAAAACACAAGGAGGATAAGAGATGAAAGCATGGAAGAAATTAACCAATATAGTTCTTGCGATATGTATTATGTTTACAGCACTTTTAGTTCCCAATATGGAACCCGCTGCAAAAGTAAAAGTATCCGCTAAGAATGTATTGGTTATTGTGGGACAAACTTACAACACCCCTGTAAAGATTACATATTTTAAAGAAGGCCGCACCATTAAGAACCTGAAATCAAACAGCAGTAATCTTCTGGTAAAACAGACACGGCAGAATTGGAATATTTATCATGCGGATGCGTCAAACAATTATGCAGAGATTAGCATGTATGCAAAAAAAGCGGGGAAATACAAAGTTACTTTTAGCGTGTGCAATGAAAAAAATAAAGTGGTCAGCAAACATACAGTAAACGTCACAGCCACAACTGCAACTGCTTATAATTCTCCTGTAAAAAAGGCTGTTTTTGCGGGAAAATCTACCTATCCCTATTCTATAGTGAGCAAAACGTCCGGCAAGTTCAAAGTGACTATGAATAAAGGATTTAAACTGAAATCCATTACGATGCAGACCTATGATGCCCAGGGGAAACAGGTGGAAAAAAAGATCAAGAATAATGCAAATGTTAAGCTGGGCGAATATGCATATAAGAATGAATATAGCAATGAGTACAGCTATGATAACAGTTGGAGTTATTATTATTACACCCGTATGTTTGCAGAGACAGTATTTACTGTCCAGTATCAGAATACCAAGACAAAAGAGATTGGTACAATAAGTTATTCTGTTTTTAAAATGCCCAAAAATTAAGAAAAGAGCAGCAAATGTTCGATGCGCTCTTTCTGAATCTGTAAGGGAAAGCAGAAAATTCATAGAAGTAGTGTTAGAGGTATAAAATGTACCTTGGGAGGTTGAGGCGATGAAAAAATGGTTACGACTGGTTTTGTTTTTTTGCATTCTGGTAAATTTGGATTGTGGGGGCATTCAGGTTTTTGGTGAGGTGTATAAAGAAACAGAAATCATACCGGAAACAGAGGAAAATACAGAAATCCAAGATACAGATTTCTTTGAAAAAGAAGATACGAAAATTACCCAAGAATTACAGGAAGAAGAATTATATAAAGCAGAGAGTGGATTGTCAAACGGTGATTTCCAATATCAAATTCTTGATAATGGAACGATAGAGATTACGGGTTATACAGGAGGAGAAACAGAGGTAAGAATTCCAAGTGACATTAATGGGAGAACAGTGACAAGCATTGGGGAGTTTGCGTTTTCCAATTGTAAAAGCATAATCAGTCTGTACATTCCAGAAAGTGTGACAAGAATTGAAACTGCAGCATTTAGAGATTGCAGTGGGATAACAGATTTACTAATTCCGGGAAGTGTAAAAAGTGTCGGTAACGGAGCATTTCTTTGGTGTGAAGGAATAAATAATTTAATAATTTCAGAAGGCGTAGAAATTCTTGAGCGGAATGCTTTTGAGGGGTGCATGGGATTAAGAAGTTTAGTAATTCCGGAAAGTGTGACAAAAATAGGAAAAGATACATTTTATTGTCCTGGGTTGCGTGAGATAACAGTAAAGCAAGGAAATGCTAATTATGATAGCAGAGATAATTGTAATGCAATCATAGAAACATATTCTAACAAATTAATAGTTGGCTGTGAGAACACAAAGATTCCGGAAAGCGTAACGCAAATAGAAGGATTGGCATTTTCAGGCTGTAAAGGTTTAACCAGTCTGAGAATTTCAAAGAATGTGACAAAAGTAAGCGGTTTTGGTGGTTGTATTGGGTTGAATCAAATAACAGTGGAGGAAGGAAATCCTGTTTATGACAGCAGAGATAACTGCAATGCGATAATAGAAACGAAATCTAATCGATTAGTTGTCGGCTGCAAAAATACAAAGATTCCAAAAGGCGTAACTACAATTGGAATAGGTGCATTCATAACGCATAGTAATATAATAAAAATGAATATTCCAGACGGAGTGACAACAATAGAAACAATGGCTTTTGAGGATTGCACAGAATTAACAAGCCTTGTATTGCCGGATAGTTTGAAGTATATAGATGTTTTTGCGTTTTTGTATTGTGATAACTTAACAATATACTGTTCTGAAAATTCCTATGCCCATACATATGCAGTGGAGCATGGAATATCGTATCGATTATTGTATCCTGATATGAAAAGCCAATACCTTGCAGGGACATTGGAAAGTGTGGATGTTTTGGGATGTACGATGGTTATTGATGGGCAACAATATGCTGCATCAGATGATTTTACCATGAATATTGCAGGTGACATTCTTGCAGACAGTGGGAGTAAAAAAGTAATTTATACCATGTCTTATGGGTGTATAACAAACATGGAAAAATTAGAGGACTGTATAAAGCCGAAAGTAAATTTTTTCGGATGTACAGGCTATAGATTTAAAGATGGAATGTTTGCAGAAAATTCAAATGATATGCAGGTGATTTTCAGCTGTAGTCTGAAACCACCATACAATAAGATAAAACCAGACGGAATAGGAATTCAAGTTGAAAAATTTAAGCTTACAATCCCGGAGTATGGAATTAATTTTGGAAAAAGTGGACTTGTCAATAAGAAAAGTATATTGGAGAAAGAGGAGAAAGTAAACAAGTTTTTACCTTTAGGAGAGACACTTTGCTTTGATTATAATGTATTTCTTGAGGAGGATTATGTACCGCCAGCTATTGCAAAGACAGAGCTTCCAATAACCGGTATCGCAATAATTGATGGAACAGAAATTGAATTCAGGGGGAATATGACAATCATCAATGCTGATTACCAGAGACAGATAGCTGAAAAAAAGAAAGCCAAGAGGAAGCTGCAAACGAGCATATTAACAGCACAAAAGGAATTGGAAAAACTATGCAATGGATATACGCTGACGTTAAGCAGTGATTTTTCCTATTATCTGGACAATTCCCAAATCCAGCAAATTAGGAAATATTTGTATGTCTGGCTGGCGGAAGTAAATAATGCAAATGTGTTTACAGATGATAAAGAAATTAATAAAAAGATTATGGGAAAGCTTGGCATAAATCCCAATGCAGGATTTATATGGAAAACTGGAAAAGCAGTTACTCAGGTAAAAATCCGAACAGTATACGGAGAGAAAACATTCAAATTTGTATTATCATTAGGCACATTGCAAAGTAATGGAACCGCATATGGTTCTTTTGGAGATATAAATTATGAAGTGATTGAGAAGGATGGAATTCCTAATACAGTTCCCAAAGAGGGATTATTGGCAGTGGCAACTTATGCATCAATGAATCAATTTATAAAATGTGTCCAGGAAGTTGCAGAAAGTTCGATAAAAGAAGCATATCAGGGGGCATGGGGAAATCATGCAAATGAAATAGTAAGTCTGATAGTGGATAAAACAATTTTGCAGATGATAGACGCAAAATATGGTTCATTTTCTAACGGTGTGTACACAATATTTTCTGCTCCGGCAAAAAGTTATATAAAAAAGGTAAAAGTGGAATGTCCAGTGGATGTTTTTGTCTATGATATGGATAATGAATTATGTGGGGCAATCGTAAACAATGTTGTTGATGAAAATTATTCTGATATTGCCATGAACGTGGAAAATGATACAAAGATTTTCTATTTGACGGGAGATGATTACAAAATAAAACTTGTTGGAAATGATGCAGGGACAATGACATATACCGTAGAGGAATATGGAAATCAGATGGAAAGCCTGCGTACCATTCAATTTTTGGATTTGCCTTTGAAGGGAGGAAAAACATATGAAGGTTTTGTAATGGAGCAGCCGTATATTGATAATTCTCTGTATACATTAACCACAGAGGATAAAAAACTGGTTACGGCTAATCTTGATACATATTCGGATCATCTTGTTTCAAAAATATATGCCAGTGGAATCTCATTAGATGTATCCAGTAAAACAGTATGTATAGGAGAATCATTTCAATTGAAAGCTTCCATATTTCCGAATAATGCGACAAATCAAAAAATAGACTGGAGCAGCAGTGATACGACAATTGCTACTGTTGATAAGAAAGGAACTGTGATTGCGGTGCAGGAAGGTACAGCCAATATATGCGCCGCTTCTGATGATGGTGATTTTCAAGCGATATGTAAGGTAGATGTAGTGCAAAAGGAAAATCAGAATATAGTAGACAGTCAAAAGATAAAAGTAAAAAAGATTTCCATTTCCGGCATTTCCAAAAAAATTGCCGCCGGAAAAAAGATATCCCTAAAAGCGGCAGTGTTCCCGAAAAATGCGTCAAATTCCAAAGTGAAATGGAAAACCAGCAGCAAACGCTATGCGACGGTAAACAGCAAAGGCGTCGTCACCACCAAAAAAGCCGGAAAGGGGAAAACCGTTACCATCACTGCAGCCGCCGCAGACGGAAGCAGAGTAAAAGCTTCCTACAAAATAAAGCTGATGAAACATCAGGTGAAAAAAGTGAAGATTACCAACGGGAAAAAGACCCTGAAAGCCGGGAAAACCTTGAAATTAAAAGTCAAGGTAACCACAGACGGCAAAGACGCCAACAAAACCCTAAAATGGAGCACTTCAAATAAGAAATACGCCACGGTAGATAAAAAAGGGAAAGTAAAGGCGAAGAAAGCCGGGAAGGGAAAGACCGTAACAATCACGGCACAGTCCACAGACGGGACAAACAAAAAGGCAAAAGTAAAGATAAAAATCAAATAGGAAAGGGGAATTGCAGGATGAAGAAAAAAATATTTGCACTGCTCTTGGCGTGGAGCGTATTTTTTGCATCAATGGCAGAGCCGATAACAGAAGTAAAGGTCTGGGCAGGGGAAACAGAGGGAGATACTTCTGAAGAAATACGAAGAGGTATTTTGCCAAATGGATTGACTTATAAAGTAAAAGGTGATGGGACTATGGCGATTATTAAATTCGAGTTTCTGGGAGAGAAAGAAATTGAAGTTCCGGAAACAATTAACAAACGGCCGGTGACCAGCATAGAGGAACATGTTTTTGAAGGCTGTAAAGACTTGGAAAAAATTAAGCTGCCGAAAGGATTGGAAAAAATAGGGGTTTGCGCATTTCGGAATTGTGACAGTTTGACAGAACTTATCATTCCGTCCAGTGTAACGGAAATTCACGAAACGTCCCTTTCCGGGTGCGATAATTTGCAGTCCATTATATTGGAAGACGGCAACAAAAAATATACATTAGATGACAATGGGATATTGTATGGCAGAAATCAAACATATCTTTTTGCGTGTCCGGGAGGAAAAACAGGACATGTGAATATTCCGGAAGGGGTAACCAGAATATTGTTTGTCGCATTTGAAGATTGTAAAGGACTGACAGGAATTACGCTGCCAGACAGCCTAGAAGAGATAAAAAGCAATGCATTTTGGGGGTGCAGCAGCCTGGAAGAAGTGACGATACCGGAATCAGTTTCAGTCATATGGGATTCATCCTTTAGCGGCAGCGGGTTAGTCAGAGTTACGATTCCTTCCAGTGTGACAAGGATTGGGGCAAGTGCTTTTGGATCTTGCCGTAAACTGACAGATGTTTTTTATCAAGGTACAAAGGAACAGTGGGGAATGGTCGAAGTGCAAGAAGGCAATGAGCCGATATTAAAAGCTGTTATCCATTGTACGGATGGCATAGTTGGAGAGGAAGAAAAACCGGAGGATAAAAATCCAGACAATACAGAAGAAGGTTCAGATTCCGAGGAGAACACACAAAAGCCCCAGGAACCTGGCGGCGTAGAAGAAATTCACCCCAAGCCGGAAGAAAATGAGGAGCCCCCCAAAAATCCTGAAAATACCGAAGAAAACCATCCGGATTCAGGAGAAAACACCAAACCGCCTCAAAAACCTGACACAGAAACCGGAAACCAGGAATCAACCACAGAGGAAAAAGAAACCGAAGAAGCCGCCGTCCCCGCACTTAAGGTAGAATTAAGCGTCAAAAATCTGCCTTCCTCCAAAAAGATTTACCTTGCAAAAGGAAAAAGCCAGACATTAACGGCGAAACTCTTCCCGGCAGATACAACGGACACTCTTGCCTGGAGCAGTTCAAAGCCCTCTGTCGTATCGGTAAAAAACGGCAGAATAAAAGGGAAAAAGTCTGGTACGGCAAAAATAACAGCCACATCCTCAAGTGGGAAAAAAGCATCCTGCACAGTTACCGTCCTGTCCAGGAACAAAAAGTCTGTTTCCGTAAAGCTGAATAAGAAAAGCATTACATTGAAAAAAGGAAAAAGTTATTATTTAAAGGCTTCACTGAAACCTGCAAATTCAACGGATACCGTGAAGTGGAAAAGTTCTGATAAAAAGGTTGCGTCTGTGGATTCGTATGGATGCATAAAAGCGAAAAAGAAAGGAAAAACCACTGTCACAGTTATTACGAAGAGCGGGAAAAAGGCGACTTGTAAAGTGACGGTGAAATAGGGGATTAATTTAATGTGAATTTTATTGTAAATATGGAAGATTTTTTGTATAATTGGAGCATAGCAGGAGTAATTTATATTCTAATCTTTTGCTAATTTGTCAGAAGCGAGGTGGTAGAGTGACGGAAGGTACGCCAAAGCGTAAGATAAAAGACAGCGTATTTACAAATCTGTTCCAAGATAGAAAGTATCTGCTTCAACTATACAAGGCACTCCACCCAGAGGATTGTAACGTGACGGAAGAAGAGATTGCAGATGTCACAATTAAGCATGTATTGGTTGATGCGGACTATAACGACTTGGGATTTTCAGTGGGAAATCGGTTAATGATACTGATTGAAAGCCAGTCAACGTGGACATTAAATATCATCATTCGTGCATTGATGTATCTGATACAGACGTATCACGATTATTTTAAGCGCACAAACCAAAACCTGTACGGAAGCAAAAAAGTGAATATGCCGATACCTGAACTTTACATGATATTTACAGGCGAAAGAAAAAATATTCCCGACACAATATCGCTTTCTAAGGAATTTTTTGACGAGGCAAAGATTGCCATTGATGCGGAAGTGAAAGTCTTATATCAAGAAAATGAGAAAGATATTATCGGACAGTATATAATTTTCTCTAAAGTATATAATGAACAGAGAAAATTATATGGAAAAACGAAGCAGGCAGTAACAGAAACAATTCGTATTTGCAAAGACAGAAATGTACTGAAAGAGTATCTTGAAAGTAAGGAACAGGAGGTTGTGGATATTATGATGACACTATTTGATGACGAGCAGATTTTAAAGGCTTATGCAAAGGATATTGATGATAATGCCACTCATAGGGAAGCAAAAAAAATGGCAGAAAAGTTGATTAGGAAAGGTAAAATGTCACTTGATGAAATTGCGGATTGCGTTCCAGCATTGACATTTGATGAATTAAAGAAGCTTGAAGCCGAGGTTTTGCAGTTAACATAATCTACAAAACAATTTATTATTAAAATAATAGCGTGAAGGCGACTTGTAAGTGACGGTGAAATAGGGGTATCGTAAAGAAGCCGCAGGGCGGGCAGGGGAAACATTTCCCCTGCCTGATTTGTCATTTTTATACATTCCAAAGTTTGACTTTAGAATGGGAAATGGATATACTTTATCTATTAACAGTTCCATAACAGAGACAAGGGCGGCAGACAGGGCAGCGGTTTATATTATATTTAAAAATATTGTGCATGACAAAATGAGTTAGGAATTGCTTACTTAATAGTTTTGAAAGGAAGCAAAATTTTATTAATCTGCTCAATAATCCGCAGAAAAAGATTTGTGTATGGATTTGGTGGGCAAAGCCCGGCAGATGGCTGTCAATAAATTTAAAGATCATCCTTGGGGCAATATGACAGATATGGAATTGTTACGAAGTGCCGGGCTTTATGAAAAAGACATGGAAAGCGGAAAAGAAGGCTT
>CAMWKH010000012.1 GCA_947174805.1 uncultured Roseburia sp.
TGTCGCTATAGCTCAGCTGGATAGAGCGACCGCCTCCTAAGCGGTAGGCCGGAGGTTCAAATCCTCTTAGCGACGCGAAAATTCCGCCGAAAACTAATTGTTAGTTTTCGGCGTTTTCTTTTCATATCAAAAGTCTATTTCATAGTAGATAGTTTCATGGATTTCCCAAATAAAATGATTTGTTATTATAATTAAAAAGTGATATAATAAAAGTAATATATTGTGTTTTTTTGTGATTGGAGAAATACAAAGTCTGAATTATGCATGGAGGAAAAGTTATGGATTTAAAAGAATTTTATGCAAGAGTTGGGGGAAATTATGACTCGATTATGGGACGATTAATGAAAGAAGACCGTATCAAAAAATATGTGTTTAAATTTTTAGATGATTCTACATTTGAAATGCTATGCAAATCAATGGAAGAAAATGATATTGAAGAGGCTTTTCGAGCCGCTCATACCATAAAAGGCCTTTGCCAGAATCTGGATTTATTAACTCTTTATCAATCCAGCCATGATATGGCGGAAGCTCTTCGTCATGGAAAAGCGGACAATGCAGATGAAATTTTAGAGCAGGTGAAAAAGGATTATGAAATTACCTTAGCTGCAATCAAAGAATTAAAAGAGAAAGAAGAATAATAAAATTAGTTTGGGTGGAATATAATATGGGATTTGTTCTGGAAGCAAATAATTTAAATCAGATTGAAAAAGATACTTTGCTGTTTAAAAAGGGCGACAGGGTCAGTTTTATCGGCTGGATTATTAAGGGGAGTATTAGAGTTGAAAATCATGGTGTAAAACGAATTGCAAAAGCGGGGGAAATGATTGCCATCTCGGATGTGTTTGCAGATGAGTACCTTGGAGATTACACAACGGATGAATATACAATTTTTTACGCATTTCCTGCTTGTGATACAGAATCGCTGCAGAATTTTATGAGCAGCAACAGAGAGTATTTGGGAATAATTATTGATTCTGTTGCAAAGGAGTTTGTAAATTATTTAGAGGAACAGGAACATTTGTTAAACCGGGCTATTGAGCTTTATCTCTTTTTAGAAAAGCATTATGAGATTGCTGTAAAATCAGGTATGGAAGAGGAAGTGCCGGAAGAATTTTTCAAACATCATCCAAGACAAATGTTTGAATTGGAGACAGAAGAACACAAGATTGCATATTACAGAGAGTTTAATAAAATTCCATTAGAGTTAAAGAAGGAGTTTTATAACAGAAGCAGCATTATGACTTTAAGCCAGTCAGAAGAAGCTTCCTATATCGTCCATGAACTTCAGGATTCCTGTATGGAAATCATAAGTTACATAAAAGAAATTTACTTTCTTTTTTATAATGAAAAAGGCAGTGGATTATTTGAAAAGGAAATCCGTTTTGCAAAGGAATTGAAGAAAAACGGAAAACTTCAAATGGAACAAATTCTTCATATCAATGACACAAAAGAAAAAATTTTAATTATCATAAACGAAATTGAAAAGTGGACAGGGGAAAAAATATTTGAAGAGACAGAAATTTTGGAAAATAAACTTTCTTCTGTTATGAATGCTTCCATTGTAAGCAGTGAGGAACCGGAGGACGATCTGGAGGAAGAAACTGTAGAAATGCTTGACAGTTCTCTGCAGCAGATTTTGGATTTCTCAAAGACAGAGCCTGCAGAGCAGGAGGAAATAAAAAAGGTCTTTGATGACTTTGTTCAGATTTCAGACAAACTTTCTACCCAGGATGATGTGAGGAAACTGAAAAAGCAAATAACAGGTTACTTTTTTACCCTCTATAAAAAATGTCTGTTTCCCTGGCTGGAAAATAAATCTGTACCTTTGGCGGTGAAGCTTTTTCTAAATTACGGATATATGGATGAACGTCTCTTAGACAGGGATCAACTTGGATTTTTGTGTGAAAGAGTAAATAAAAAAGAAGAAGATCTTCCCTTTCACATTTATACCATGCCGGAGTGGTTAAGGGAAATTTATGAAGGAAGAAAAGATACTTCCAGAAATTCCTTTGAGCAGGATTTCAGGGATTATCTCCGTGAGGCAAAACGCACTGGAGATATTACCGGAGAACAGGAAAGGCAGTTTTTACAGGATAGCGAAAAGAGAGTGGAATTTGAAGTTGACAATATGTTTAACAGCAATAATAAAATTGTAAACGGAAAATTGTCTACTTATGTCCCTGTCTTGTATAAGGACCAGTTTTATGGAGATTTATCCCGTATTTTTGTATCAAAAAGACAATTATGTGAGACTATTCTTGAACTGGAAAAGAAAGATTTCACTGTGTTTTACCGGGAAGTTTTCTACAGCAGCCAGGAGATGAAAATTGAAAAAGAATATATTATGAGGAAGGTTTATCCTGATGTGATAATTTGTCCCGTTTATGGAACCACATCTTCCATGTGGCAGGAGATTACAGGAAAAAGACGTGATTCCTCTGCCAGGTTTATTTTTCCTGCTCTTATGGAAAGTGAATTGGATAAAGCTGTCACAAAAGCTTTTGGACGGTTCCACTGGGAGTACTGCAGATGTGAGCAGGGGGCATCTTGGAATAATATCCAGTATAAATCTCTTACCTCAGAATATATGGATTATATTCAATATTACAGGAAGAATCATGATCTCACGGAGGAAAAAAGAGAAAAAATCAGGAGCCAGATACAAAGAGCCAGAAATAATAGCAGAGAGATATTTTTATCAGACTATGAAACCTGGATTTATTTTGAATCTAAGTCTGCCTTGAAATTAAATAAAGTTTCCAGACAAATTATGGCTACCTATTGTCCTTTTGAAAAATCCATGAGAGATTTTTTAAAGACGAATGTGGCATTTGAACAAGCCATGCAGGCTCAGCAGAAAAAATTCAGTGAAAAGGCAAAAGAGTGGGAGCTGCGAATTCGTAAAAGGGAAAACAGCGGTCTGGAAGTTCCGGAAGAATTTTTGGAAACTCTTTCTTACTATTCTAATATGTAGGCATGAAATTGTATTTGAAAACAAAGTACAGTATGCTACAATGAATATAAATATATAGGAAGTAACACTTTACAGGGTGTTACAATATAAAGTACAAGGGAGTATTATATGATTAAGGATAATGGAGTACAGGGAAATAAAGAGAAAAGGAAATTACATATTATACTATGTATAATGATTTTGATGCTACTGTTTTTAGCAGAAGTGTATCTCATGCTTAATTTTCCAAAAAGTTATATTTTCCTGTTATTAATTGGTGCAGTTTCTTTATTTCTTGTATACCGCATTGCCAATTCTGTTTTTATTTTGCAGGATGAAAAAGAGCAGGAGAGAGAGGATAAGAGGGAAAAAGAATTTGAAAGTATATTCAAATCAGAGAAAGCAACTTATCTTTTAATGAGGAAAAATTTTGCTGAACTGGCTGACATGCTTTTTCTTCTGAAAGGGGAATCAGGACTTCCGCTGGAGGATTTGATTTCTGCTCAGAAGTCTATTGCAAAAGTTACTATTAATAAGAGCAAAGAACATTCCACGGCAGTGATCAACTCAAACGAAGAGTTGAAAGGGTATTTAGAGGAAATGAATGGTAAATTTACTGATATCCAAAATGCAGTAAAAGAAAACATGGATAAGGTAAGTGAATTTGTCAGCAGTGAAATGCAAAGTAAAAATTTGGATGTAATATTAAGGTTAAATGAGATAGAAAAATCCATTAGCAGCGAGATGGAGGAAAAACTCAGCTCTATCAATATTTCTCCCCATGTGATGATGGAGCCGGAAGAATTATCTATTTCCCATATCTCACAGGAAGAGCCTGAAATTCAAAAAGAAGAAATTCAGAAGGAAGAAAATCTGGAAGAACAAGAAGAAATTGTAATGCCTGAGATAGAGGAATTAAAGGAAGAACCGGAAGAAATTGTAATGCCTGAGATAGAGGAATTAAAGGAAGAACCGGAAGAGTTTGATATGCCTGAAATAGAGGAATTAAAAGAAGAGCCGGAAGAACTGGTGATGCCTGAGATAGAAGAATTAGACAATCTGGAACCCAGAGTCGAACCTCTCACAGATAATATGGATGCCGGGGATCTGGGAGATTTGGAAGAAAAAGTTCGGGAACTGCAGCAGATGGCAGCGGAAGAAGAACCTGAAATGGCATCTCTTGAGGTGGAAAAATCTCAGGAAGATTTGTCGGATTTGATGGATCAGATAACGCCTGTGGAGAGTGAAATTAATCCTAAGATGACCCCGGAAGAAATTGAACAGCTTATAAATGAAAACAATGAGGAAGAATTTGTTCCGGAGATAGATTTATCTAATATTTCGGAGGAGATTCCCTCAATGGAAGAAATTGATAAAATGCTGGCAAGTATCCCTATGCCGGAGGAACATAACGAGCCGGAGCCTGTAGAGGAGAGTCCAGTTGTATCAAATGATGCCAATCATGTAATGACCCCTGATGAAATTGCAAAATTAATTGGAGAGACACCGCTGCCTGAGCCGGAGCCTGTACCCGAGCCGGAACCTGCGCCAACTGTTTCCGCTCCCTCCAATGATGCCAATCATGTAATGACTCCTGATGAAATTGCCGCTTTACTGGCAAGTGTTTAAAAAGAAAGGGGCTGTAAAAAAAGTCTCATAAAGAACAGCCATGATGGCACCGGTTGGTGGCTATCATGGCTGTTCTCATGATTTTGATTGCTTTAAATATTTTTGGGCGTCTCTATCAAAGCCTGTCGCAAAACAGGCTTCCAAAAGGATAACCGTTGGCTACATAGTTATGCTGACATTAATTTCCGTTTCTTTTTGTTATGGTATTTATATAGATTATAACCATAGGAAATCAGGGTTAACTCTAAAATAACGTTTTCTTTGCCTCTCCGAAAGAGTCTTTTGTAGGAACGATCCCATTTGATGATGCCAAAAGTTCCTTCGGATTGAATGCTTCTGTTCATGCATAACAGTGCACCATGTATGGATTCCAGATTCGAAATGACTTCCTCATGAAAACAGGTAAGCTCCCGGTTTATTCTCACGGTGCGATTGCCTTTTGCCGATTTTCAGCATTCCGTTTTATACAGACAGCCTTCACAGCTTTCACATTCATATAGTTCTTCGGTTCTTCCGTAACGATTTCCTTTTACAGGTCTGTTGCATTTAAAAATAAATTTTTTCAAAACTGCTGTGGATTGACAATAAAACTTCACATATATATAAAGTACTGTTATAATAAAGCTATCTACTTTGTCAATGATTTGTGGGACAGGAGGAAAAGGGATGAAAAAATCAGAAAGCGGGATCAACCCACTGTTGAAACTGGACTACCCGGACCCGGATGTAATCCGGGTGGGGGACACATATTACATGATAACCACAATGGTGCATTTTATGCCGGGGGGAGAGATACTCCGCTCCTATGACCTGGTAAACTGGGAGCACGCCGCCTTTGTATACGATAGACTGGACAGTACCCCGGAACAGAGGATGGAGGGGGGGAACATATATGGAAAGGGAATGTGGGCGGCATCCCTGCGGTATCACAACAATTTGTTTTATGTGTGCTTTTCTGCAAATGACACGGGCAAAACCTATCTGTACACATCGGAACAGATAGCAGGGCCCTGGAAAAAGCAGGAGATTCAGGGGTTTTACCACGACAGTTCCCTGCTGTTTGACGGGGACAATGCCTATATTGCCTACGGGAATAAGAAAATTTATATTACCCAGTTGAACAGCGACCTGACGGCGCCTTTGGCAGGGGGGCTGCACCGCCTGGCGGTCTGGGATGAGGGGCATCCGGGGCTGGGGTATGAGGGGACGCATTTTTATAAAATCAACGGAAGATATTACCTGTTTTTTATCCATTCCCTGAGGGACAGATGGATGCGCACAGAGGCATGTTTTGCGGCTGACTCCATTGATGGGGAATTTAAGGGCGGGGATGTTTTGAATGACGACCGGGGGTACTGCGGCCAGGGGGTGGCCCAGGGAGGGATTGTAGATACGCCGGAGGGGAAATGGTACGGCGTGCTGTTTCAGGACTATGGGGCGGTGGGGAGAATCCCTGTGCTGGTTCCGGCTGCCTGGGAAGGGCATATGCCGGTTTTAGGAGTCCGGGGGAAAGTCCCAGGGCAGTTTGAGCTGCCCCAGGGGAAAAACCATTCCTGCCGGCCTCTGGTGCAGAGCGACGATTTCAGAAAAGAGGAGAGCCTTTCCAGGGAACAGGAGAGGGAGCAGTACGGCTGTTATGGGCTAAAAAGCGTATGGCAGTTTAACCATGAACCGGATATGCAATTGGTGGAGCAGGATGCGGAGCGTGGCATTCTCTGGCTGAAGACAGGCAGGCTGTGTGAAAGCCTGCTGCAGGCAAACAACATGCTGACCCAGAGAATGATTTATCCCGGCTGTGCCGGAGAGGTGACGGTTGACGCCTCCGGGCTGAAGGAGGGGGATTACGCCGGAATCTGTGCCCTGCAGGGGTGTTACGGCATGGTTGCCGTCACAAGGAAAAAGGATGGCTGTTACATTGTAATGAAGGGCAGGTCATTGGAAGAGGATTCCCCACTGGGACGGCAGGGAGAGGGGTTCCAGGAGACAGAGTGGGAATCGGTGAGGGCAGGGCAGGATGTTGTCCGGCTGAGGGTAAAGGCGGACTTTTTTAAAATGAAGGATGAGGCGGAATTTTTTTATCACCACGGAAACGGGTGGAAGCAGATTGGCGTCACCCAGAAACTGCATTTTGGGCTGGACCATTTTGCAGGATGCCGGTTTGGGCTGTTTCTCTATGCCACAAAAGAGACAGGGGGCAGGGCAGGATTTTCTGATTTTTTGTATTGTGCCAGGCCGGAGACATAGGGGGAAGAGGCTTTTTCACAGCCCCTTTTTCTTAATTTACATGGGATACAATATGACAGATTATTTCTACTACAGTTTCCATACTTTCCAGTGCAATATGTTCCATGGGGCCATGGAATCCGTAACCTCCTGTTCCAAGATTGGGGCAGGGAATCCCCATAAAACTTATTCTGGCCCCGTCGGTTCCTCCACGCACAGGAGTGGAAACAGGAGTCAGTCCCACAGAGGTAATTGCCTCCTCTGCAAGTCGAATAATTTCCATATGGTTATCTATAATTTCCACCATATTCCGATAACTTTCCTGTATGCTAAGAGTTACCGTATCTTTTCCGTATTTTCCTGAAATAAATTCTTTCACTTTTTCCAGATAATCAAGTTTTTTCTGAAATAAATCTCCATTGTGGTCCCTTACAATATAAGACAGCTTTGCCTGTCCTATATCACCGGAAATATTGGTCAGGTGGTAAAATCCTTCACGGCCTTCCGTGTGCTCCGGGGTTTCATGTTCCGGTAGAAGAGATTGAATTTCACAGGCTATGGAAGCTGCGTTTACCATTATGTTTTTTGCCTCTCCTGGATGTACATTTTTTCCTTTCAGAGTAAATTCGGCTGAGGCGGCATTAAAATTTTCATAAGCAATCTCACCTTCATAATCACCGTCTACTGTGTAGGCAAAATCTGCCTGAAATCGGTTTAAATCAAAATGGTCAGAACCCTCGCCGATTTCTTCATCAGGAGTAAATGCTATATACATATCAGGGTGAGGTAGATTGCGTTTTAAAATTTCCTCAACAGCAGTGATAATTTCAGCAATTCCCGCTTTATCGTCTGCGCCTAAAAGTGTATTTCCATCTGCAGTAATTAAAGTTTTTCCTTTTAATGACTTTAATCGCGGAAAATCACTGACTAAGATAGAGACTTTTCCATTTGGAAGGATGATATCTGTTCCATCGTAGTTTTCTATGATATTGGGCTTTACATCTTTTCCACTCATATCCGGCGCCGTATCCATATGGGAAATCAAACCTATCGATTTCCTAGAAGGATAGCCTTCCGTTGCAGGAAGATATCCATAGACATAACAAAATTCATCCAGCACTACATCTTTTACCCCAAGGGAAATTAGTTCCTGTTCCAATACCCTGGCAAGGTCAAATTGCCGGCTGGTGGAAGGGGTCGTCCCTGCAGATTCCTGAGAAGTTGTCCAGTAGGAAACATAATTTAAAAATCTTGGTAAAATATTCATAAAAATCTCCTTTCAATTATAAAAAAATGGCAAACTTTTTTTAAAAATAGTATTGCAATTTTATGAATTCTAATATATAATATACCTTGTCGTTGAAAAAGACAAGCAGTTATGCGCCACTAGCTCAGCTGGCAGAGCACCTGACTCTTAATCAGGGTGTCCAGGGTTCGAACCCCTGGTGGCGCAGTATAAAGTACCGATTTTGCAGCGGAAGGCTGTGGGGTTGGTGCTTTTTCTTTTTATCCTGTATGAAGAATAGAAACAAAGCCATTGTTTCAGGGATTTACAGCGTACATATAAAATTTGTGTGTAAAGAAGGAGGAAAATATGTATCGGTATCAGGCGGTTATATTTGATTTGGACGGGACATTACTGGATACTTTGGAGGACTTAAAGGACAGTGTAAACGCAGCGCTTTCGGCATATGGATGCAGGGAGAGAAGTCTGGAGGAAGTGAGAAATTTTGTGGGAAACGGAATCCGCAACTTGATGATTCGGGCAGTGGAGGGTGGAAGCGGGCATCCTGAGTTTGAAAATATATTTCAATATTTTAAGGATGATTATAAGAAGAATTGTAAAAACAAGACAAAGCCTTACCCTGGAATCCTAAAAGTTTTAAAGGAGCTTAAGGATGAGGGAATAAAGCTGGCAATGGTTTCTAACAAGGCGGACTTTGCAGTAAAAGAACTTAATTTATATTATTTTAAGGACCTGGATATGCTCGCCGCAGGGGAAAAAGAGGGCGTGAGAAGAAAACCGGCTCCCGACGGGGTATTTCAGATATTAAAAGAACTTCAGGTGGAAAAAGACCAGGTAGTGTATGTGGGAGATTCCGACGTGGATATTCAGACGGCAAAAAATGCTGACATTCCTTGTATCAGTGTTCTATGGGGATTTCGGGAAAAGCAGTTTCTGATAAATCAGGGAGGAACAGTCTTTGCGGAAACCCCGGAAGAACTTTTGAATCTGTTAAAAGATTAGTGCAGGTTTAAAATATGGCGGACTTCCAAAAAGGAACGGCGCAGGCAGCATATTTTTTTCTGAAAACAAGGATGCCGGTAAAAAAAGTGACAGCATCTGCTGTGTCGCTTACAGCAATTACATTTACCCATAAAAACTCCAGTTAATCAAGGATTTAATTTATTTTATGTCTGGGTGTTGGTTTTGTTACCGCGAGGCAATCAATTTGTATATAGGGTTTCCCATGGAGGAAAATTTTTCTTCGTATTCTGTCATAACATTATCCTGATTCATGGAACTGTCCATGTGAAGATTCCTGGTGCTGGCATTGATTTTCCACCCGTTTTCAGGAATTTCTACCATGGAAAAGTCAAAAAGCCCTTTATTGTCCGTTTTAAACTCCAAAGTACCCTCCGGTTTTAAAATAGAGTCATAGCAGGAGAGGAAGACTCTGGATGTAAGCCGCCTTTTCGCATGCCTGTCTTTTGGCCAGGGGTCGGAAAAGTTCAGGTAAATTTTGTCAATCTCCTCTGGAGAAAAAATTTCCGGGAGATTTTTTGCATCCACACAGAGAAATCTTAAATTAGGAAGATTTTCCGTTTCCATTTTCTGCAGAGCCCTAAAGAGCACACTGGTGTAGCGTTCCACCCCGATATAGTTGATACAGGGATTTTTTGACGCAAGTTCCATGATAAATTTTCCTTTTCCCATACCAATTTCCACATAAATAGGATTGGAATTGGAAAAAACAGCGTTCCAGCTTCCTCTCTGTGACTCAGGGTTTTGTATACAATAAATGCTGTTTGCAACTGCCTCGTCGGCACCTTTAATATTTCTTAAGCGCATAATTTCTCCTTATAAGGTATAAAATTTTGTTTCTCTAACATTTTATAATAAATAAGAAGAAATGGAAAGTTCTAAAAGAAAAAAGATTGATACAGTAGGGAAATAAGTCTATACTGTAAGTATTGATACTGTAAATTTGACTATTTGTGAGGTGTACATTGAAGATAGATACAAAAAGAAGAAAGAAAAGGCTGATTGGCTGTATCAGTGCCATTTTTGTTGTTGTGTGCAGTTTTCCCTTAAATACGCCGGGCTCTCAGATACAGTATTGGCCTCAGGGACCGGAAGTACAGTCCTCTGCAGCTATCGTGATGGAGCTTAGTACAGGTTTGATTCTCTACGAGAAGAATATCCATGACGTCCATTATCCCGCCAGTATAACAAAAATACTTACCGCTCTCCTTGCGGTGGAGAACAGTACCATGGACGAGGTGGTGACGTTTTCAAAGGATTCTGTGTATAAGACAGAAGGTTCGGGGATTGCCCGTGATGTTGGGGAAGAAATGACCATGGAGCAATGTCTCTATGCGGTTATGCTTGCCTCCGCCAACGAATGTGCTTATGCTGTGGCGGAACATGTGTCCGGGGATGTCCAGTCTTTTGTGGATATGATGAATGAGCGGTGCGCCGCATTGGGATGTGAAAATACACATTTTAATAACTGTAACGGCCTTCCAGACGAACAGCATTATACCAGTGTGTACGATATGGCATTGATTGCAAGGGAAGCTTACTCCAATGAGACATTCCGAATTATCTGCGGCACAAAAACTTATACTATCCCCTTTACGAACAAGCATAAAGATGAGGAGACATTTATGCAGAACCATCATCAGATGCTTTATCCATACAGGACGAGAGAACATTTATATGACTACTGCCTCGGGGGGAAGACAGGTTATACTATAGCTGCAAATTCTACTTTAGTGACTTATGCGGAAAAAGACGGCATGACTTTGGTGTGTGTGGTAATGGATGCGCCGGGAAGCGGTCATTATGAGGATACAAGAGCTTTATTTGATTTCTGTTTTGACAATTTCAAAAAAATGAATGTTTCCGAAAATGAAGAGACTTATGGAAACCAAGAGGAGAATAAAAGCGGAAATTTTAATAACAGCCAGCCTTTTGTGTCCTTGGATGAGGATGGAAGTATTATTCTTCCGGTTACAGCAGAGTTTAAAGATGCGGATTCCCAGATTATATATGATTATGCTGACAAAGACGTGCTGGGCAGCATACAGTATACCTATTCTGACAGAATTGTGGGTCGTGCTGATATTGTTGCCACCGACGCCAAGATTGACCAGTTTCAGTTTCATGAAGGAGAAGATGTTTCAGGAGAGAGCAACCAGGTGGAAGAGACAGAAAGTATGGTTTCTTCTAAAGGAAAAAAAGTGTTTCAGATAACTCCCGGATTGATACTTACTATTTTGGTTGGTTTCGGGATAATTGTGATTTTAATTCTCATAATTCGTAAAATAATGGATAATTTCTATCGGATTAAGAGAAAATTTATGATGCATCATAAAGTGAAAACTCCTTATAAGGAGATAAAGAAAAATAAGATTTTTAGAAGGAGAAAACGTTTTTAGAGATAAAAATATATGTAATTAGTCATATAAAAAGACAAGATATAATCTTATATCTTGTCTTTTTATATCTATACAGACATAGAGGAAATTGTATTAAATATATAAACAATAAGTTAAACTTTCTAATAAGTTAAAGGTTCACAATATGTCTGGCACAATTTTTTCAATTCCTCTGGATTTTCTGTGTAGAGTATTAAGCCATTGGAAGTTTCTATGATGGTGACAAATAGATTCTGAAAGGTTATAGATTCTGTAATAAGTTTTGTCAAGTAGGGGCACAGTTCTTTATCCGCCTCAAGAAAAATTGGAGTGAAGGTTTCTAAAGACATGGTTTTCACATGGGCCTGGGCAAAACAATTTTTCAGGGCAGAATCCTGTTCAATCTGTTCCATTGATTTGTTTACAATGAAATAGCCATTTTCATCTTTTGGCATATTCATGGATTTAATTGCCCGCTGTACCTGTTTAGTCAGACTGTGGGATGTGGGGTAAAGGGATTCAAAATATCCCATAAAATCCACCGCATGTTTAAAGTGACGGTTTTCTCCCTGCTGGGCCACTTCCGCTAAAAGGATTCTGCGGATAATAGATTCACATGTTTTCCGGGAAGGATTTTTTCTCAGGGAATCATTTTCTTGTGTTGTAAATTCTTCATCCATGGTACATTCTCCTTTATTTGTCTGATTTGAAGAAATGTTATAAAAAAGACATTTCCATATGTTCATACTATATTATACGACATTACGATTAAAATATCGAACCCTTTTTTGAAAGTAGGGACAGAAGATATTGACAAGAACAAAGAGAAAATAATATAATATAGAAAATACCACTGAGGAATATATGGAGCGGAAAAATATATGGAGAAAATGTCGAGAGAGGAAAAGACGGATTTTTTACTTTCAGAGATAAAAAAGAAGATGGATGAGAATGGCGGTATTATAAAAACCAGCCAAATTACGGAGCTGGGTGTGGATTACCGCAGAATTTTGTCCTGGGTAAAGGACGGAACTTTAGAACGGGTAAAAAGCGGCTATTATTCTTTTGGTTTCAGGGAACGCAGCGAAGAAGATTTGATACTGGGATTGTTTCCCGACGGTATTTTGTGCCTGAACAGCGCCCTCTATTATCATCACTATATTGACCAGAAACCTTACCAGTGGCATATTGCCATTGATAAAAATACCTCGAAGTCCAGGTTTAAGATGGATTATCCTGTGATTCAGCCTTATTACACAGAACCGGAAGTATTAAAACTGGGCGTGACGGAGATTCCCTTTGCCGGTGGAACCATGAAGATTTATAATAAGCAGCGGATGATATGCGACTGTCTGAAATTTGAGGAAAAACTGGACAGGGATATTTTTAAGAGGGCTCTGCTGTCCTATATCGCAGATAATTCAAAAGATATTGCAGAATTGTTGACGATTGCCAGAGAGAGAAAAGTGCTGCAGAAAGTTCAGAGTACGTTAGGAGTGTGGCTGTAATGCTAAAAGAGCAGATAATTACTGCCGCTGTTTTACGACAGATATCAGCGCAGACGGGACTTGCCTTTCCAAAACTTTTAGGGGCTGTCGTCTTAGAGGAAGCGGTGAAACTGATTTGTGAATCTGAATATTCCAGTGAGTTTTGGCTTAGAAATGGGAATATACTTACAAAAGAACATTATGAGCGCAATTTGAAACTGAATCTGGATTTTGACTATGTGATACAGAAACCACCCAAAGAATTAGAGGAGATTACTCCCGGAGAACTTTTAAGGGATATCACTCAGCACTTAAAAGAGGAAGTATTTGAAAGACAAGGGAGCCGGCGAGTGGATTTTGAGGTCCAGATGAAAGCTTTTCCAAAATATGTGAGATTTGATTGTACGGGGAAGATTGAGGATATGCGTGTCCCTGTGAGTATTTTTTTCCACTATTTACAGGATGAGCAGCTGATTCCCAAGAAAGAAACTTTTTCCCTAGTGGCATTTCCCGAGGAAGAAATTTCTTATTATTGTTTTCAGCCAGAGAGTATTTTGGCGGAAAAATATGTGGAGATTGTTACAAAGCTGGAACTGATTCAAAATGTAAAAGCCTACTATGATGTTTATTACCTTCTTGACAGGGAGAGCGTGGACGGAAGGAAAGTCCGGGATTACATTGATGAGTACTGTAAGTCAAACAGAATCCCAAAGGATAATACTAGGATGAACATGGTGAAAACTTATAAAGATTACGCTTTTATGAAAAAAAAGTGGAAGGTTTTTCTGCGCTCTATCCATAGCAAAGAACCTGCATGGGAGCAGGTGATGGAGCGTTTTGTAAGTTTTTTTGAGCCAATTTGGAATGCAGTGGCGGAAGATTTTATTTTTTTTGGGGACTGGATGCCGGAGTTAAACCGTTTCTTATAAAATAGTATTTTTGATACTTTACCGAAATGCCGGAGAGGAAACATATGGAAGAAATGCTGGATGAAAAATTAAAGTGGTACGGGGAAAGCGATTTTTATCCTTTTCATATGCCGGGACATAAACGAGCAGTGATGGATTTCCCCAATCCCTATCAGATAGACATAACAGAGATAGAAGGGTTTGATAATCTCCATCATTCGGAGGGAATTCTTCAAAAGGCCCAAATGCGGGCCGCCAAGCTCTACGGTTCCCAAAAAACCTACTATCTGGTAAACGGAAGTACCTGCGGCATTCTAGCCTCTGTCTTTGCCGGAACAAACAGAGGGGATAAAATTCTTGTGGCGAGAAATTCCCACAAGTCTGTGTATCATGCGCTGTATTTACATGGACTTACCGGAATTTATGTGTATCCTGCTGTGACTGGGCAGGGAATACAGGGAGGGATAGCCCCGGAAGATGTTGAGGAGAAATTGAGGGAAGATCTGGATATCCGGGCTGTTGTTGTGACAAGTCCCACTTACGAGGGAATTGTAAGTGACATTGCATCTATCACAGAAATTGTGCATAAACACGGAATTCCTTTGATTGTGGATGAAGCTCACGGAGCCCATTTTGGTTTTTCAGAAAAATTTCCCAAAAGCGCTGTTGCTTTTGGAGCGGATGCGGTGATTCAAAGCCTACACAAACAGCTCCCCAGCTTCACACAGACAGCTCTTCTCCATCTCAATTCCCAGTTTCTCGAAGAGAAAAAAGTGCAGCAATATCTTGGAATCTTTGAGACAAGTTCTCCCTCGTACATTCTAATGGCGGGTATGGAAAAATGTATCCGCTTTATAGAAGGTGAAAAGGCAAATTTATTCTTAAATTTTTATGGTAATTTAGAAGACTTTTATCAGAGGGCGATGAAGCTTCATTATATAAAAGTTTTGGGTGAGAAAGATTTTACAAACCGGGAATGTTTTGCAAAAGACCCTTCAAAACTGGTGATTTCCGTAAAAAATGCAAATATCACAGGGAGGGAGCTTTACCGTATTCTCTTGGAAAAGTATCATTTGCAGATGGAGATGGAGGCAGGTTTTTATGTTCTTGCCATGACAAGTGTTATGGATAAGAAAGAAGGTTTTCTGCGGCTGCTGTCAGCCCTGGAGGAGATTGACAAAACTCTTACAGAAGAAAAAAATGGAATTTCGGAAAGAATCAGGCAAATATATAAACCAAAGGAAAAGAAAATGGAGTTGTGGGAAGCCATGGAAAAGGGAACGGAGACGGTTTCTTTTCATGAGGCACCGGGCAGGATTTCCGGTTCCATGATTTCTGTTTATCCTCCGGGAATCCCAGTTCTGCTCCCCGGAGAATTAGTCACAGAAGATTTTATAAAAAATATGAGAGAGTGCAAAAAACTTGGATTGAATGTGCAGGGAATTGCCGATATATTTAATGAGAGGATAGACGTTATAGACATTTAGGGATATAATTAAAGGACAGACAATGGGTAAAATTTTTTGTATTATGGGTAAAAGTTCCTCTGGAAAAGATACGCTGTATCAATTATTATTAAAAAAGGAAGAATTGCATTTATCCCGGGTGATTCCCTATACTACCAGGCCGAGACGCCGGCTGGAGGAAGAAGGAAGGGAATATTTCTTTGTAGATGAAGCAAGGCAGAAAAGGATGGAGGAGGAAGGGAAGATTATCGAACTTCGGTCTTATGACACTGTACATGGAATATGGAAGTATTTTACCGCAGACGATGGTCAGATTTGCCTGGAAAAAAATAATTATATTATCATTGCAACTTTGGAAGCCTATGAGAAAATGCTTTTATTCTTTGGAAAAGGGGTTATGGTTCCTATATATGTGGAAGTGGAGGACGGGATACGGCTGCAGCGGGCCTTAGACCGGGAAAAACTTCAGGATCAGCCAAAGTATGCGGAACTGTGCAGAAGATTTTTGGCGGATACGGAAGATTTTTCTGAGGAAAAGCTTTTACATGCCAATATAAAAAAGCGTTTTTATAATGAAACTTTGGAAAATACCTGCCAGGAGATTGGGGCATATATTAAGAGTCAGATATGCCCTGCAATGTCTTAAAAAAACCGGAGGTAAGGTTATGGAGTTAAAGGTAAATGAAATGACACCGGTTTCCAATGTGGAACCTGCGGTAAAAACCGATACCGCTGATGGGGCTTTTAAGTTTACACTCACCAGCGCCATTGAGGAGGCCCAGCTTCAGGAACGGTTAAATATCCTTTTGGATGAGATTACCAACCAGGGGGAGCGGATTGCCCAGCATATGGACATTCGGGATATGAAAAAATACAGGGGCCTTGTAAAGGATTTTTTGAACGAGGTGGTAAACCGTTCTCACAAATTTTCCAGGGAAAACTTCCTGGACAGAAAAGGACGCCACCGTGTGTACGGAATTATCCGTCTTGTAGACGTTACATTAGATGAGTTGGCTGGGGAATTGGTGAAAGAAGAAAAGGACCACATCTCTATTTTAAGTAAGATCGGAGAGATAAAGGGTCTGCTCTTGGATATTTTTACTTAAAAATAATATGACAAAGAATATTATAAGATAAAAAAGCCAGAATGGAGGTATGAGTATGGGAGACTTTTCAAAAATACTTGGACATGAGAACATAATCGGATACTTTAAAAATGCAATATCTATGGAAAAGGTGACCCATGCCTATATTTTAAACGGCCAGGAGAAGTCTGGAAAAATGATGCTGGCGGAGGCTTTTGCCATGGCCCTCCAGTGTGAGCAGGGGGGGAGTACTCCATGTAACCTATGCCATTCCTGCAAGCAGGCTTTGAGCCATAACCAGCCGGATATCATTTATGTCACCCATGAAAAACCCAATACGATAGGGGTGGAAGATATCCGCAAGCAGATAAATGACGATATTGTCTTAAAGCCCTACAGCAGTAAATTTAAGATATACATCGTGGATGAAGCGGAAAAAATGAACATTCAGGCACAGAACGCTCTCTTAAAAACCATGGAGGAGCCACCCGCCTACGCAGTTTTACTTTTGCTTTCCACAAATGCGGACAGTTTTCTTCCCACCATTCTTTCCAGGTGTGTGCGTCTGGACCTAAAGGCGGTTCCAGACTCCATGATTCGCAAATACCTTATGGAAGAAAAGCAGGTTCCCAGTTATCAGGCAGATATCTGTGTGGCCTTTGCCCAGGGAAATGTGGGTAAAGCTATGGCCCTTGCCTCCTCAGACAATTTTAATGAGATGAAAAATTCCGCCCTGCAGCTCATAAAGAGGTTAAATGATATAGATTTATATGAGATGATGCAGGCAGTAAAACAGATATCAGAGTATAAATTGGAGATAAGAGATTATTTTGATTTAATGATGATCTGGTATAGGGATGTGCTTTTATACAAAGCAACTGCAGATGCAAACCGTTTGATTTTTCAGGAGGAAATCTACAGTATAAAAAAAGCGGCGTCCCACAGTTCCTATGAGGGAATTGAAAACATATTAAAGGCTTTGGAGAAAGCAAAAGTGCGTTTAAAGGCAAACGTTAATTTTGAACTTTTGATAGAACTATTATTATTGACCATAAAGGAGAATTAGAATGACAAAAGTAGTTGGAGTCCGGTTCCGCAATGCCGGTAAGATTTATTATTTTAACCCGGCAAATTTTGAAATGGAAACCGGCACCCACGTGATTGTGGAAACTGCCCGGGGAGTGGAGATGGGCACTGTCATCCTCCCGCCCAAGGAGGTGGAGGATGAGGCGGTAGTTCAGCCGTTAAAGACAGTAATCCGTGTTGCCACGGAGGCGGACGAGAAGGTGGTAAAACGAAATAAGGAAAAGGAAAAAGAAGCCTTTACAATTTGTCTGGAAAAAATTGCAAAACATCGGCTGGATATGAAGCTGGTGGATGCTGAATATACCTTTGACAACAATAAGCTGCTCTTTTACTTTACGGCGGACGGAAGAATTGATTTCCGGGAGCTGGTAAAGGATTTGGCCTCTGTATTCCGGACAAGGATTGAGCTTCGGCAGATTGGTGTGAGAGATGAGACAAAAATTTTAGGGGGCGTGGGAATTTGCGGCAGGGCACTGTGCTGCCATACCTATCTCTCTGAGTTTGTACCTGTCTCTATAAAAATGGCAAAGGAGCAGAACCTTTCCCTGAATCCCACTAAAATTTCCGGTGTCTGCGGCAGATTGATGTGCTGCCTGAAAAACGAGCAGGAAACCTATGAATACTTAAACAGCCGTCTTCCTTTTGTAGGCGACCATGTTACTACCCCGGAAGGGTTAAAAGGTGAAGTGCAGAATGTGAATGTGCTGCGCCAGCTTGTAAAAGTTATTGTGGATGTGGGGGATGAAAAAGAAGCCAGGGAATATCCTGTGGAGGAATTAAAGTTCAAACCCAGAAAAAAACATGTAAAACTCTCCCCAGAAGAATTAAAAGAGCTGGCGGCTTTGGAGGACAAGGGAGGAAAATCAAAAATTGACGATGGAAAATAATCTGAAACCTATGGAGCGGTTGGATGAATTACATCGAAACGGTTACTATATTATTCAAAATCCAGAAAAATTCTGTTTTGGAATGGATGCGGTACTCTTGTCTGGTTTTGCCGCTGTAAAATCTGGAGAGCGGACACTGGATTTAGGTACAGGCACAGGGATTATTCCTATTCTTCTGGAGGCAAAGACAAAGGGGGAGCATTTTACCGGACTTGAAATTCAGGAGGAAAGTGCAGATATGGCAAGGCGCAGTGTGGCACTCAACAGTCTGGAAGAAAAAATAGATATTGTAACTGGGGATATCAAAGATGCTTCTAAGTTGTTTGGGGCATCTTCTTTTCATGTAATCACTACAAATCCGCCCTATATGATTGGAAACCATGGAATCTCCTGTGCCAGCGAGGCAAAAGCCATCGCCAGACATGAAACGCTTTGTACGCTGGATGATATTTTAAGGGAGAGCGCAAAGCTCTTAAAGCCCAGGGGCAGATTTTATATGGTGCACAGGCCCTTCCGTTTAGCGGAAATCATGAGTAAAATGGTGTCTTATAAAATTGAACCAAAGCGGATGAAGCTGGTGTATCCCTTTGTGGACAAGGAGCCCAATATGGTTTTGATTGAAGGGCTTTTGGAGGGCAATTCCAGAATGACAGTGGAAAAACCTTTAATCGTGTATAAGGAACCTGGGGTTTATACAGATGAAATTTACGATATTTATGGATATTAAATAGTACACTTATTCCGCTTTTAATAAAATGAAAGGGTAAATTATGGCAGGAAAATTGTATCTTTGTGCAACTCCCATTGGAAATTTGGAGGATATTACACTTCGGGTCCTTCGCACATTAAAGGAAGTGGATTTGATTGCAGCGGAGGATACCAGAAATTCTATCCGTCTTTTAAATCATTTTGAAATAAAAACTCCTATGACCAGTTACCACGAGCACAATAAAATAGAAAAAGCCTATCAGCTTGTTTCTCTCATGGAGGAGGGGAAAAATATTGCTCTGATTACAGATGCGGGAACTCCGGGAATTTCTGACCCGGGGGAGGATTTGGTGCGGATTTGTTATGCAAAAGGGATTGAGGTCACCTCCCTTCCCGGTGCGGCGGCATGTATCACAGCCCTTACCATGTCGGGGCAGAAAACCAGGAGATTTTCCTTTGAGGCTTTTCTTCCCAGGGATAAAAAAGAGCGGGAAGAGGTTTTGAGGGAGATGAGGGAGGATACCCGGACATTGATTGTCTACGAGGCGCCCCATCACCTGAAAAAAACTTTAAAAGAGTTGGCGGATGTTTTAGGTGACCGGAATATAACCATATGCCGGGAGCTTACAAAGAAGTTTGAGGAAAAACTTCCCATGACATTGCAGGAGGCTTTGTCTTACTATGAGGAAAAAGAACCCCGGGGGGAATTTGTATTAATTATAGAGGGAAAAGACCGGGAGGAAATAAAAAAGCAGGAGCAGGCCCTGTGGGAGGATTTGAGCCTGCAGGAACACATGGAAATCTATGAAAAAAAAGGCATGACAAGAAAAGATGCCATGAAAGCTGTGGCAAAGGACAGGGGAATAAGCAAAAGGGATGTGTATCAGGGGCTTTTGTGACGGTATTTTGTGGGGGAGCATCCTTTGAATTTTCGGAATACTTTTGTGTAATAGTTAGAGTCATTAAATCCTACGGATTCTGCAATCTCTGCAATGGAATCGTTTGTATTTGAAAGGTAATCAATACTTTTCTCAATCCGGTATTGGAGAATAAATTCAAAGAGGGAGATATGCATGTGCTTTTTAAAGAGCCTGGAACATTCGCTTTCACACAGGTGAATTTGTCCGGCAATTTCCCCTAATGTAAGTTTTCTCATATAATTCTTATCTATATAGGATAGGATTTTTCGGATTCTGTCAAAGCTGCATTTATCCTCTGGCATATCCTTTGAATATGTGTCATGAAACAGATAAATTTGTTTCCAAAATTTTTGAAGTTCCGCCGCAATGTTAAGCTCATAACCCAGATTTTTTTCAGTGTGAATATTTATGATATTTTTTACCGCTTGTAGGGCGATAAAGTGCCATTCTTCTGAAAAATCAAAATGAATGGCAGGCATCGAATGATTTTTTAATATAGGCCTTACATATTTTTGATAGATTAAACTGTTTTCATAGCCGTAAATCAATTTTGGATCAAATGTTACGGATGTGTAGGTGCAATCTTTTCTGTCTAACATTTCTCCTGCATGGAGAGTGTTGGAATTTCCAAAAACCCCTTCCCCCTCTCTGATATGAAACACAGAGTCATTGACTTTATAAATCATTTCCCCCTGGGTGACGAAGGTAACTTCAATTTCTGGATGCCAGTGCCACAGGAAAGAGCCTGTCTCATACCCGGAAAGTTTTTCATAGCTCACCAAAAAAGGAAAGGAGTAGTTTCCGTGCTCCTTCATTTCTTTTTGAAACCGGTCTGTCAAAATCTGCATATTTTTCTCCTTTAAAAAGTGGAAACACAAAATAGTACTTATATTTTGTAATATTTTACACTAATTCAAATAAAATCTCAAGATAATACTAATTCTTCTCAATTTGTTCAAGGCTATCCAGGTTATTTTATGTTACATTATAGAAAAGTAAGAAAACATGTTGATTTGGTTTTTGTTTTAAAGTAAGGAGGATGGTAAATGTATATTGCAAAGGGGACACGATATGATAAGATGCAGTATAGGCGCTGCGGCGCCAGCGGACTTTTGCTTCCAGCGGTTTCATTGGGACTGTGGCATAATTTTGGCTCGAACGGAAACTTTGATACGATGACGGATATGTGCCGCACTGCATTTGACTGTGGGATAACCCATTTTGATTTGGCAAATAATTACGGCCCTGGGCCTGGTGCAGCGGAAGAAAATTTTGGCCGTATTTTAAAAAACACGTTTCAGGGTTACAGAGACGAATTGGTTATTTCCACAAAGGCGGGGTACGATATGTGGCCGGGGCCTTACGGAAATTGGGGAAGCAAAAAATATCTGGTAGCTAGCCTTGACCAGAGCTTAATGAGGATGGGATTGGATTATGTGGACATATTTTATCATCACAGGCCGGACCCTGATACTCCGCTGGAAGAGACGGCCCGAGCCTTAGACGGCATTGTAAGAAGCGGAAAAGCTTTGTATGTGGGAATTTCTAATTATAATAAGGAACAGACCATTGCCATTGCAGAGCTGTTTCAAAACATGGGAACACCCTTTATTATTAATCAGCGGAAATATTCCATGCTTGTCAGAGACATTGAAAAAGACGGGTTAAAGGAATACGCCGGAGAAAACGGGATTGGGATCATTACATTTTGTCCATTGGCCCAGGGGCTTTTGACAGACCGTTATCTAAATGGCATTCCCGAAGACAGCCGCATCCGCACAGACGGAAGATTTTTAAAAGAAGATGCCATTCAAAGAGATACGCTGGAAAAAATAAAGGCGTTACATGAGATTGCAAAAGAGCGGGGACAGAGCTTAGCCCAAATGGCTTTGGCATGGATTCTGCGGGATGGGGATATAACCAGTGTATTGATTGGGGCGTCTAAAGCGTCTCAGATTATTGATAATGTAGGAATGATTAATAATACAGCTTTTAGCAGTGAAGAGCGGAATAAAATTGATGAGATATTGAATCTATAAAATATAGAGTATATGAAAAGGAGAAAAAATTATGAGACTTCCAGACACAAACACATTGCAAAAGATATACGGAGAAACAGAGATAAGCGGCAAGAGATTTGAATCTTTAGGGGAAAACTTTAAAAAATGCTTTGGAAAAGATGAGGCGGAATTCTTTTCTTCTCCGGGCAGAACGGAGATTATCGGAAATCATACCGACCATAACGGGGGCAAGATTTTAGCTGCAAGTATTAATATGGATACCATAGGGGCGGCGCTTCCAAATGATTCCAATATCATTGAGATTGTAAGCGAGGGTTACCGGGATAAAATTGTGGTGGATATCACAGAAGTTGACCATGCACCACAAAATCAGGGAACTCTTTCCCTGGTGGCAGGCATGGTAAAAGCAATTCAGGAATTTGGCTTTCAGGTTTCCGGCTTCCAGGCATATGTCTCCACAGAGGTTATCAGCTCCGCAGGGGTTAGTTCCTCCGCCTCTTTTGAGATGCTGTTTTGCGCCATGGTGAATTATTTCTTTAATGAAAATAAGATGAGCTGCCTGGACTGTGCAAAAATAGGGCAGTATGGGGAAAACCATTATTGGAATAAAGCTTCCGGCCTTATGGATCAGCTTGCCTGTGCAGCAGGCGGGGCAATCGCACTGGATTTTTCCACAGAAAAAGTTTATGAAAAAATTGATTTTTCTTTTGAAGACTTTGGATATGATATGGTAATTGTAAATACAGGTAAAGGCCATGCAGATTTAAGCGACGAATACAGCCAGGTTCCCCAGGAAATGAAGGCTGTGGCAAAATGTCTCGGACATTCCCTTTTATGTGAAGGAACTTTGGATGAGGTTGTAAATAATATGGCCCAGATAGAGAAACATGTAAAAAATGACAGGGCAATCCTTCGCGCAATTCATTTTTATGAGGAAAATAGGAGAGTTGAGAAAATTATTTCCGCTATAAATAATAAGAAGGGGGATATTCTTTTAAATATTGTGGAAGAGTCAGGAAAATCTTCCTGGGAGCTTTTGCAGAATTGTTATTCCCTGGCAAATTTTAAGGAGCAGAAAGTGACTTTATGTCTTGCCCTTACCCAGCTTTTCTTAAATGAGAAAAAGGATGGATGCTGCAGAGTCCACGGGGGTGGATTTGCAGGAGTGATTTTAGGGGTGATTCCAAAAGAATGTACGAAAGAGTATGTGGAGTATATGTCCGGATATGTGGGAAAAGAGAATGTGTATTCTATGAAAATAAGAGATACCGGGGCGGTGCATTTGGGATAAACTAGGAAATGCTGCAGAGCACTCTATCTGTTATCAATTTAACAGATAGAGTGCTCTGTTTAGATTTGTTATTGTAATAAATATTCTCTTAAAATATAAAAGGGCATAGGTCCCGCTTCCACGATTCTTTTGTGAAATTCCAAGTCAGTGTATTTATTTCCCCAGGCCTCTTTCATATCTTTTTTCAACTCCAAAAACTCCAGATATCCAATATAATATTTCAGGTAATGGGCGGGCTCCTGTACAATCAGCTCGTAAATACTTTGAATCGTCTCCTCATCCTTTATGCCGTAATCTTCAAAAAACTTTTTTACGTCATCCAGGGACCATCCGTCATTGTGAATCCCCATATCTACCGTGGCATAAAGGCTTAACAGTGCAGATTGATTGTACATTAGTATGTTAGAAATTTCCGCTTCTAAATCCATATATTTGTAAGAAATCATTTCCACGTATGTCGCCCATCCCTCGACGAAACCAGGATAATTTAAAAGGGAACGCACAGGCTCTAATCCGGCTGCATGGGAGCCTGTGGTCTGATACAGGTGGCCGGGATATCCCTCGTGGGCTAGAGTGGTAAAAAGCTGCACGCCCTGATAGCCGCTTTTCTTATTTATATAAATGACATTGTGGTCCAAATCATCCAGGGGTGCAGTGAGATAGAAAGCAGGGGCAAGTGCGTCCTGGAGGGATTCATGTACATAATTTACCTCAAATGATGTATTTGTGGCGGCAGGAAAATCCGAGAGCATTTTTTCCTGAAGGAGGTTTAATGCAGATTCCGGGCTTTCCACTGTGATATCTGCTCCCTGGGAGATCAAAAGAAGGGAGGGATTTTTGGCTGTAATCTGCTGTATATTAATAATATCAGAATTTCTCTGGGTTTCTGTGAGCTTTTGAAGGTCCTCTATACTCCTGTCTGAGCCCGTGTAACTCTTCACCAGATAAGCGTAATACTCTTTTCCTTTGGGAAAATGACAGAGGCCTTTTTCATTTTTGCCGGAACCTTTTAATTTGGAAAGTTCGTCTATCATAGATTGGTAGGCAGGAACTACTTTCTGTAAAATTAAATTGCGGTTCTGGGTTTTATAAGTTTCTTTTTTCTCTTCCGGCACATCTTCCAACTTATCAATTCTTGTGTTAAAGGTAGAAATAAGGTAATTATTTTCCGGGTCAATAGTAAATGAGCGGCAGGATTCTAATATTGTGTTCACCGCAGTATCTGACATAAAAAGACCTTCCTTGGATTTTTGCTTTTCAAAGTCTAAAATACTTGCAAAGTATTCCTGGATATTTCCCAGAAGGGTAAGGTAATCTGTCACATCTTTTTGATTGGAAAAGGAGTATTCCGCCAAAAGTACAGGAAGCTCTGAAGTCACGCCTGTAGTGGGGCGGAGAGGTTCACTGTAATAGGTGAGGTCGGAAATTCCCAGTTCTCCATCGCAGTAATCTTTTAATATTGCTAAAGTCAGCCGCTGTCTGTCGTTTAAAGCGTCAGAATCAAAAGAATCTAAAACGGCCTTCATATTTTCTAACTGGGAAACACTGTTTTCCATGTCTTCCCTGGACAGATTCCCCAGGGAGATTTTGTAATCCTTGATGCCGTAAGCCTCCGGGTCTTTTAAGGTATAATGGAGGTTTATGGTGTTGGAGGTAACTTCCTGGATAAAAAGTTCTCTGGTATAGTCGTCAAATTTACTGCTTTCATTATTTTCCCTGGACTCAAAGCTTTTTGATTCCTCAGAAGGGGCAGGAGTATTTATGGGTGTCTGGCATCCGTAAAACTGTGTAAGGGAGAGAGCCAGGCAGAGGATACTTATAATAATTGATTTTACTTTTTTTGTTGGTTTCAAATGATACATCCTTTCTGTTTTATAGTAAAGTGAGAGATGATACTTTTATCATAGCATATGAGACAAATATGGGAAATATTATATAGAAAAAGGAAAAGGAGATTTGCACCTATGAATTATTTATGGGGATTTATGATTTTAATCGGAGTGGTATATGCCGCTTTTACAGGCAATCTTCCTGCCGTTACCGAGGCGGCCATAAATTCCGCAAAAGAAGCTGTTACATTGTGCATTACCATGATGGGAGTAATGTCTTTTTGGGTGGGGATGATGCGAATAGCACAGCGGGCCGGTATTATCTCGGGAGCCACAAAAAAGTTAATGCCTTTGCTGAAATTTCTTTTTCCACGAATTCCGGCGGAACATCCGGCAAACCTTTATATCGCCACTAATATGATAGCAAATATTTTTGGGTTGGGCTGGGCGGCGACGCCGGCGGGGCTTAAGGCGATGGAGTGTTTGGAGGAGCTTAGAAAGGAAAAAGAGCTGGATATTAATAAAAAAGGGTATATCAAGAATAATAATTCCGCTTTAAAAGGTGTTGCTAGTAATGAAATGTGCATTTTTTTAATTATCAATATCTCTTCTTTACAGTTAATTCCGATGAATGTCATTGCATACAGAAGCCAGTATGGAAGTGTAAATCCAACCTCCGTTATTGGGCCGGGTATTATGGCTACGGTGGTGAGCACAGTGGCGGCAGTTATATTTTGTAAAGTGATGGATAGAAATAGGAGAGTATAATACAGGGTTACTTTTTGTCCTGGTAGGCCGTCATCTGCATATTTTTAAAATCCTTTGGGGAAATTCCGTATTCTTTTTTAAATGCCCGGTAAAAACTGGAATAGTCTCCAAAGCCGAAGGTCTGGTAAGACTCTGTAATTCCCATGCCGGAGACAATGGACTCCCGACAGAGCAGAAGCCTTTTTTTGGTAATGTACTGATGGATGGAGAGTCCTAAGTTATCTTTAAATACATGGGCAATGTGATATTTGCTCACAAAAAACTCTAGGGATAGACGTTCTAACGACAAGTCTTCCTCAATATGTTCTTCAATAAAGCTGCAAAGATTCTGATATAATGAGAGTTCTTCCGCAGCTTTTTTTGGATGTTTCTGTTCATAAACCAGACGGTTTAAATGAAGAACAAGGTCGTTGACACAGAGGGTTATCTGGGCAGATTTTCCAAATCGTTCCGAATGCATTTCCTCTATAAGCTTAATGAGCTTGGACTGGAGGCTGTGAAAGACGATTTTTTCATTGTGGAAGACGTACTCTTTGTTATGGATGATATGCTGCATGACATAGGCGTAATCCTTGGACAGCCCTGTTAAATAGCTGCAGTAATCCTGGCTAATCCAAAATACGAACCTCTGGTAGGGCTTTTGAAAGCTGTGGATAATCGGGCGGTGAATGACGTGAGGAGGAATCATGATAAGATCTCCGTACCTTACAGGATAAAGACGGTCTTCGATTTCAATACTTACATCCCCTTCCAGAAAGAAATAAAATTCAAAATAATTGTGGGTATGTTTTGACACTTGATTCATGGAAGTGTCACTGTAATAGTAAAGTTCAAAATCCTTTGAGAGCATATATTGTCTGGTGAGAAAGGGACTTTGGTATTTTTTTTTCATAAAACCTCCGTTAGAAAAAGGGTGCCCCTGGAAAGGAACACCCCTTTGTTATCCTGCAATTTTTGATCATACCGGAATCTGGAAGTATCAATTAGAACATGGAATTGTACCAGTCGCCGGAATTGTAATTGTAGGAGTAAGAACCATTGTTGTTATATGTATTGGACTTAGACGCCTCAGACTGTGCATAGGAAGTAATTTTTGAAATCTGCTGCTCCATCTGCTCTCCAAGACTGCCTTTTCCCTGAAACAGAGATTTTACCTTTGACATATCTGCATCTTTGAAAGTGCTCTCGCTGATGGAAAGTTTATTGTCAGAGCCAATGGTAATTCCCATTGCGGAAAGTGCACTCTTGTTTGCCTGTACATAATTTGTCATTGTTTTTCTGGCCTGGGTAATATTCTTAGTGTTGGAATCCTCTGTCTTTTTCAACAATGTGTTGTAGTCATTGATAAATTCAGTGACTGCTTTGTAAATGGCTTCTTTGTCATATCCTGTAACTTTGTTGCCATTCTTATCCGTGGTAGTTACCTGATTAAATACGGATTTGTATCCTGTCTCCCGCAATGCGTCAAGAGATTTCTTTGCATCCTTTGATGCTTCCTCAATGTTTCCTAAAGTCTTTGTGCTGTCCTTTGATGTGGAGATAGACTTAAAACTGGATTTGTAGGTTTCATTGGAATTGTAGTCAGCTTTTTTAATCAAATCTGTTGCAGTAAATTTGATACTGTCTGCTTTGCTGCTAATCTGATATGCGTAGCTGCCCACTCCGTGAAACAGGGATTCTACCCTTGCCTTGCTTGCCGCTTTAAAATCATCCTCGTCAACGGTAAGCTTGTTGTCGGATCCTACGGTAATGCCCACTGCCTCAAGGGCTTTTTTGTTTGCATTTGTATAAGAAACCATGCTCTTTGCAGATCTTAAAATACTGGTTGATTCAGAATTTGCCGCTGCATCAACCATGCTATTGTAATTATCTGCAAATTCTTTAATGGCCTTATACATTTTGTCTGAATCATAGTCAACATAACGGTTTCCGCTTTCATCTGTCTTAGTCTGGAATAAGGCATCTTTTCCATTTGACATTAAAGCAGAAGTTGAATCTTTCAGTTTAGAAGCAGCTTCTGAAATAGAATTTAGTGTCTGTTTACTGTCTTTTACTCCGGATTTGGAAGAAGATGTTCTACCCTCCTCCTCATCTAAGTTCTTGTAATGAGCAGATACTAATTTGCGATAGCTTCCGTTTCTGATGCTGGCGTAATCCACAAGATTAACACCAAAGAGACCATTTGATGATGACGATGATTGTGATCCGAATAAATCGTACCCAAAGATATTAGACATACTATCACTCCTTTGAAATAAATTTTTGGCATCCTTGCCGTGAATATGATACACTCCTTCTATATCTATATCGTCACTTTTCTTTTCATTATTTAGGGATTATTAACAACAATTTATAGTCTTTTTGTGCTGTTGCAATTTGGTTTTATGTAGGATAAACTGGTATAAGAAATGCATTATGTTTTTCAACTTGACGAATAAAATATTGCATAGCATGAGGAGGAAAAGAAATTGAACAATTTATTTGAAGTGCCTGCGGCTATAAGCCAGGCAAAGGAAAGCCAGAAAGGAATGTTTATCTTGTGGGAAATTTTAGCGTTTATCGGTGTATTTCTGGTGAGCATGATTACAGAGGGTATTCTAATATTTCCTGTAGAGTTTTTCATACAATTAAAGTATCCGGAAATAATTTCCGCTGCAGCTTCCGGGGATATGAATAAATATACGGAATTGTTAAATCAAATTATGTCTGAAGATATTATTGTGATTCTGTCCCTGTTCTCCACAATGGGAATCATCCTTGTCACATTGCTTTTTTGCAAATTGATTCAGAAACGGCGCATGACATCTCTTGGATTTGTAAAAAAAGATATGGTTAAAGAATATTTTGTGGGTCTTGGGTTTGGTTTTTTATTGTTCACTGTGGCAGTTTTGATCTGTGTCCTTACTGGAAGTATGAAATTTAACGGCTTTTCCCAGAATTTTTCCCTTGGAATATTTCTTCTGTTTCTACTTGGTTATATGATTCAGGGAATGTCGGAGGAGGTACTTTGCCGAGGATATTTTATGGTGTCTGTTTCAAGGCGTTATCCGATTGCTGTAGGAATTTTAGCAAATTCCTTATCATTTGCAGTACTCCACCTTTTTAACAGCGGAATATCTATACTTGCATTTATCAACCTGGTCTTGTTTGGTGTATTTGCATCCGTATATTTTTTAAAAAGAGGAAGTATCTGGGGGATAGCGGCCTTTCATTCTGTCTGGAATCTGGTGCAGGGAAATGTGTATGGGGTTTTCGTCAGCGGCATGGAAACTCACTGCAGCGTTTTTAAAACCGCCATGGTGGAGGGAAGAGACATTATAAACGGAGGCTCCTTTGGATTGGAGGGCGGACTTGGGGTAACTATCGTATTTATTGTGGGAATTTGTATATTGTATACCAGGAAAACAGTAGATAAGGGAGAAAGCCATGGAATTGAAGAGAACGTATAAGGGTTTAGTTTTGGGTGTCATAGGTTTTTGCATAATCTGCATAGGAGCTGCATTTTTACCGGTAAGCAGCCCTGTCTGTGTAAGAATTATAAATAATTTATGTACTTTTGGCACTGTACTTTTAACTTATGTTATCTATAAAACGGAATATGTGTACTGGTATAATGGGACAACTTATGAGGAAGCTTTAAATGCAGGGACAGAAAGGAGAAAAGCATTTGCCTTAAACCATGTTTTTTGTTTTGGTATCTTTGCCCTTCTGTTTGTAGTGTTTTCTGTCCTGAGCTATTTTTTAGATATATCTATCTGGATAGATATTTTGGTACTTAATCTTGGGATTTCATCTGCAGGAATTTGGAGCATTCGTTTTAAGTTATAATAGTAGTTCCGCTGCTTTATCTATACAGCGGAACTATTTTTTTCCGGCAGTTTATTCACCGGGGGAAGGCACATATGGTTTGTACACACATAGTAAGTAGTTTGGTTATTTAAGAGTTTATAAGATTCTGTGGGTTTTTGCAGAACCGTGACAATAGCATCCAAAGGAATCTTATTTAAAATAGAGGCTTTGTCTGCACCATTTCCCAATACTACACGGATGTGATTCGGAGAGAGATAGGCGGAGAGGGCCAGCAGGTAAAAACTGTGGGACATGGGCATCTCCTTCGCGTAGTTACCTAAAAAATTTAGCTGTTTTGTGGTGATATCCTCCCATTCTCTGTTTCCTGTTATCTGCAGGAGACGCACAAGATTGTGTGCCATGACAGCATTACCGCTGGGAATGGCACCGTCATAGGTTTCTTTGGTACGGAAAATTAATGTTTCATTTTTTGAGCCGGACAAAAAGAAACCTCCGCTTTTTTCGTCCCCAAAATAGGAAATCGCCTTTTGGCACAAAGTCTCTGCCCATTTAAGATGAAGGGGACTGTTTGTAGCCTGATAAAGTTCCAGCATACCAAAGGCGGTAAAGGCGTAATCATCCAGATAACCGGGCAGTCCAAGACGGCCTTTGCGATAGCTTACAAGAAGGTGGTCTGTATCCCATAAATTTTTAGCAAGAAAATCTGCACATTTTAGTACAGCAGAAAAATACCGCTCCTCTCCTGATACTCTGGCAAGTTGTATTAAGGCACCCAACATGAGTCCGTTCCAGGAAGTTAAGATTTTATCATCCAAAGAGAGGGAGCTGCGGTTTTTTCGATATTCCCGCAATTTTGGCAGATATTTTTCCAGGGCTTTTGTATCCTTTTGGCTTCCGGTGAGATGGGGGATACTTTTGCCTTCAAAGTTTCCTCTTTTGGTGATTCCGTAACATTGGTTAAAGGCAGTTCCGGTTTCTGTTCCAAGGACGGATAAAACCTCGGAAGGAGTAAATACATAGTACCTGCCCTCCACCCCTTCACTGTCCGCATCCAGTGCAGTATAAAATCCTCCTTCCGGGCTTCTCATCTCCCGGAGAATAAAGTCCCCGGTTTTTTGCGCCACTTCAAGATAAAAAGTTTCTTTTGTCACTTCATAAGCTTTTACATAGGCCATTATTAAGAGGGCATTATCATAGAGCATTTTTTCAAAATGGGGAATCTGGTAAGCACGGTCTGTAGCGTAACGGCAGAATCCGTATCCCACATGGTCAAAAAGTCCTCCGCAGTACATATTTTTTAAGGTAGCCTCCGCCATAAAAAGAGAGTTTTCATTTTTGGTTTTTACATAGTTGTCCAATAGAAAAAGAAGGTTATGTGGTGTGGGAAATTTCGGAGCACCGCCAAATCCTCCGTACTCTCTGTCAAAGGTCTGTGAAAATTGCAAGGCAGCTTTTTCCAGAAGGGATTCTTCTATCGTAATAGTATCATTGGTATTTTCCCCGGTGTTTTCCCAGTGTGACAGGGAATCAGTAATTTCTCCGGCGGAGGTGATAAGGGCTTCCGGTTCCTCCTTCCATTTTTTGGATATGGCGGTGAGAAGCTGGAGAAAACCTATCATGCCGCCTCCGCTGGTTTTTGGAAAGTAGGTTCCTGCAAAAAAGGGCTTTTTGTCCGGAGTTAAAAAAATGCTCATAGGCCATCCGCCGCTTCCTGTCAGAGTCTGGCAGACTTCCATATATAAATGATCCAAATCCGGTCTCTCCTCCCGGTCCACCTTAACAGAGATAAAATGCTCATTTAGAAAATGTGCAATTTTTTCATCTTCAAAACTTTCCCGTGCCATAACATGACACCAGTGACAGGTGGAATATCCGATACTTAAAAATACTGGTTTGTTTTCCAGTCTGGCTTTTTTAAAAGCTTCTTCGCACCATGGAAACCATTGTATGTCCTGGTGTGCATGGGAGAGAAGATAAGGGCTGCTCTCATGGATAAGCTGATTTTTCATGAAAATTTGTAACCTCCTGATATTTATATCTCTTGCCTTTTCTCTGGCAAAAAGTTCCTCACACTTATAACATCATTTTTTCAGATAAGGCTTTGAAATATACAGGAAGTTTGTGGAGGTTTTTAATTTGTGAGACAACCTGCAAGGAAAACACTGGCCGCAATTCCGCAAATGGTAGAAAATAACGCTCCAAAAAGTGTAAAGCGTGTTTTTTTTATGCCCACATGGAGAAAATAAATACTCATTGTATAAAAAATTGTCTCTGTACAGCTCATCATAATGGATGCGCATAATCCAAGAAAAGAATCAGGCCCATGGGTTTTGTACAAATCCAGCAAAAGGCCGTTGGCAGCGGAGGAGGAAAACATTTTAACCACAGAGATAGGAACTAATTCCGCTGGAAAATGAATAAAAGCGGCAAATTTTCCTAAAATTTTAGAGAGAAAATCTAAAAAACCGGAGGCTCTTAGAATCCCTACCGCCGTCATCAGCCCTATTAAAGTTGGAAGTATGTCAATTACGGTATGAAAACCATCCTTTGCACCCTCCAAAAAATCCTGGTAAATATTTTGGCGGTTTAACAGACCGTAACAAACAATGAGAAATACTGTAAGGGGAATTATTGACTCTGAGATAAAGTAGAAAAAACCCATAAATGCTCCGGAATTTTTTATTATAATATATGATAGAAGTTATGGGCCCATGAAAAAACTTGCAAATCTTTTTGTTTTATTCTATACTTGTACATCTAATAAGTGGTTTTGATTGTCATGATTCAGGAGGATTTTATGGAACAATTACTTGCCTTAGACGGCAATATATTACTTTTTATCCAGGAACATTTAAGATTTGATTTTTTGACTCCCATTATGATGTTTATCACAAAACTGGGAAATGCGGGATGGTTTTGGCTGGTGCTTCTGGCAGTGTTGTGCTGTACCCCAAAATACCGCAAAGTGGGAATGACCGGAATCACAGCGGTTTTGATTGGATTTTTGATTACCAATGTTGCATTAAAAAATGTTGTGGCCAGAATACGCCCCTATGAGGTGGTGGAAGGGCTTGTGCTGATCGGTAGAAAAGCCACAGATTGGTCCTTCCCCTCAGGACATTCCACCTGCTCTATGGCAGCGGGAATCGTGGTGTTAAAAAAGATGCCGAAACAAGCCGGCATCCCTCTCTTTATACTTGCAATTTTCATTTGTATTTCCCGCCTGTACATCGGTATTCACTATCCAAGTGATGTTTTAGGGGGAATTCTCATTGGAACTTTTTCTGCTTTTTCCGCTCTTTATATTATGAAGCGGAAAGAAAACAGGGAATTAGTCGAATTTAAATCCCGCAAGGAGTGAGCCCAAGCTGGTGGAAGCCTCCTCATTAGAGACATACTCCTGTACATTTAATACTTCATCTGCCTTGGTATCCACCATTTCATCTTCTAATGCCCGGATGCTGAGGCTGATTTTATTGTCATTGGTGTTTAATATTTTAGCCTTTACCTTTTCTCCTACGCTCAAGACTTCCCCCGGCTTTTTAATCCGTTTCTGGCAAATCTGTGAAATGTGCACAAGACCGGAAAGCCCGTTGCCGAGATTAACAAATGCGCCGTAGGGCATTAAGCTCTCTACGGTTCCCTCCACAATGGAGCCGGGAACCAGCATGGAAATTCTGTGGTTTCTCTCTTCTTCTTCTTTTTCCCGGGCAATGACTTTTGCGGAGAGAACAAGTTTTTTTGCGCTTTCATCTACGGTGATAACCCGGACATCCAAATCTTTTCCCAGCCATGGATTGCAGTCCTCCACGTAATTAAGACTTAGATGGGAGGCAGGGATAAATCCCCGGATTCCCTCTACATAGGCGATAACCCCGCTGGGAACAATGCCTTTTACCCGCACGTTAAGGGTGGTATTATCTTCCATATACCGGTTTAATTTTTCCCAGGCAAGAATCTCATTTGCCTCTTTTCTGGAAAGTAAAAGATTTCCTTCCCCGTCGTCCATGCGCACAATGGTGGCTTCTAACACATCACCCATTTGAATGGAACCCATAATGTGAAAATCAGGGTCATCGCTGATGTCTTTTGCCTTAATAATTCCAGAGGCAAAATATTTTAAATCCAGGGTTACCTCCTCCTCATTCAGTGCTATGACTGTCCCGGTTACGATATCTCCCTCGGAGAGTTTTCGGAAAGAAGATTCCAATTCTTCTTTAAAATCTTCCATAGATTCTTTTTTTTCTAAAATTTCTTCTGCCATTTTTTATACTCCTTTTCGTTTTCCTAAAGATATCTTATCACAAAACATGGAGGATGCAAGTAAATATGAGCAGATTCCCAAAACTTCCATAATCCTAAGGTCTTAAGGTGGCATACTGGCCGATTTCCTCAAATCCAATTTTGTGGTAAATTCTTCCGGCGTCAGGGTTATGGTAGAAAAGGCATAAAAATTCTTTTCCCTGTGTAAAGGATTCCTGGCAGAGTTTCTGCAGGATTGTGCTGGCGTATCCTTTCTTCCTGTAATCCGGGTGAGTGGCAATTCCAATTATCATAGCGCTTTTGGAGTTTGCACCGCTGGTGGAACCCACAGAAATTAACCGGCCATTGTCAAATATACCCCAGGCAATCCCGCCCTCCTGCAGGCTTACTCTGATTTGTTCTGCCATTTTATCTTCTTTACCGCGGTAATTACATGCAAATTCTTCAATTTTAAGATAAAGTTCCACAATATCCCGGGCATTTTCCGGGGTAAGTTTTTCTGTTTTTAACGTAGATGTATTGACCGGGGAAACAGAACTGCATCGGCACATGTAATCTGCCGTCATTTTAAACTGGGGCAGATGAGGAAGCAGCGGTTTTAGCAGCTCTACTTTCCCGCTGATGGAGTCAATGTTTTTTCTGCTTTGAAAGAAATCTAATACAGGATTCAATGCATAATTTTCGGATTGACTGTATATAATATAGAAGTCAAAGTATCTAAGAATCAGAGAATCGTATGTCCCAGGGCCGCTATCATTTGCATAAACCTCAACCTGGCTGGAAGAGAGACCAAAATTTTCTATGTCTCCATAAAAAAAGAGATTCATTTCCGGTTCTAAAGCGATATAGCGGTAAATATTTTCTTTTTCTGATTCCATACATTTTCTCATATGGCTCCTCCTTGAATCTGAATTTAAATAATTTTCAGTACTATAACCTATTTTGATTGAAAAGTCAATTTGACATTTGTAGGAGAAAGGCATATAATAATATTATTGATGCGGGGTGGAGCAGTCTGGAAGCTCGTCGGGCTCATAACCCGAAGGTCACAGGTTCAAATCCTGTCCCCGCAACTAGTGACATTACCTGAAATCTTATGATATAGGGTAATGTTTTTTTCATATATATAAAAAGCTTAAGGGAGAAAGATAAAAATGGAACAAAATACAAAGACAGCTCTTTTTGAAGACTACTCTATTCCAAAAGCCGTGGCGAGTCTTACCATACCTACAATTTTAAGTTCCCTGGTAATGGTAATTTATAATATAGCAGATACCTATTTCGTTGGATTGTTAAATGACCCGATTCAGAATGCGGCAGTGACACTGGCAGCACCGGTGCTCCTGGCCTTCAATGCGGTGAATAACCTCTTTGGGGTGGGAAGTTCCAGTGTGATGAGCCGGGCATTGGGAAGAAAAGATTATGATACGGTAAAACAGGGTTCCGCACTTGGATTTTACTGTGCTCTCTTCAGCGGCATCTTATTTTCACTGCTGTGTTTTACCTTTGAAATGCCCTTGTTGAAAATTCTAGGGACAGATGGGACGACCCTTGGCGCCACAAGGTCATATATGAGATGGACAGTGCTTTTTGGAGCTGTTCCTTCCATATTAAATGTAGTCTTTGCATATTTGGTGAGAGCTGAGGGGGCATCGCTCCATGCCAGTGTGGGAACCATGAGCGGATGTCTTTTAAATATAATTTTAGACCCTTTCTTTATTATGCCCTGGGGACTTAACCTGGGGGCGGCAGGAGCGGGACTTGCCACATTTCTGTCAAACTGTGGGGCATGTCTCTATTTCCTGATTTTGATTTTTTACAAGAGAAAATCCACCTTAGTATGCATTCATCCCAAAATGCTTGTGTTTCGCAGGGACCTTGTCCTGGGAGTGTGTTCTGTGGGAATACCTGCATCCATTCAGAACTTACTGAATGTGACAGGCATGACAATTTTAAATAATTTTACTGCGGGCTATGGCTCCGATGCGGTGGCAGCTATGGGGATTGCCCAGAAAATCCAGATGGTGCCCATGCAGATTGCTTTGGGAGGCTCCCAGGGAATTATGCCCCTTGTAAGTTACAATTACGCCAGCGGCAACCGGAAACGCATGAAGGATTCTGTGCTGTTTGTCACAAAGCTTATGCTTGGATTTATGGCAGTGGTGGTTTTGACGGGGATTTTTGGGGCAGGTACGTTAATTCATTTGTTTATAGACAATGAAAAGGTTATAGAGCATGGAATCATATTTCTTCGTGGGTTGATGCTGGCGCTTCCTTTCCTCTGCATGGATTTTATGGCGGTGGGAGTTTTTCAGGCAATTGGTTCCGGAAAAAGGGCATTAATTTTTGCAGTATTGAGAAAAATTGTGCTGGAGATTCCCGCAATTATCCTTTTAAATTTTATTGTGCCTCTGTACGGAATGGCATTTGCCCAGTTTGTGGCGGAATTTGTGCTGGCCATTGCGGCAGTAATCATGCTGAATCAGATTTTTCAGGCAAAATCCCCGTCAACAAACTGAGAAACTAAAAATGAATATTTTTACCAATTTATAACAAACAGGAGGTAATAATTATGGATAATATGGAACAATTTTTACAGTGGGTGAAAGAATCTGACAATATTGTATTTTTTGGAGGGGCAGGGGTGTCCACAGAGAGTGGAATACCGGATTTTCGCAGCGTGGACGGACTGTATCATCAGCAGTACGATTATCCTCCCGAAACAATTTTAAGCCACAGTTTTTACCTTCAGAAAACCAAAGAGTTTTATCGTTTTTACAGGGATAAAATGCTGTGCCTCTCTGCAAAGCCAAACACAGCCCATTTAAAATTGGCGGAGCTTGAGGCAGCAGGCAAATTAAAGGCTGTGATTACCCAGAATATTGACGGGCTGCACCAGGCGGCTGGAAGCAGGGAAGTACTGGAACTTCATGGAAGCGTCCACAGAAACTACTGTCAGAGCTGTGGAAAGCTCTTTGATGCGGACTACATATTAAATACAAAAAATATTCCGCTTTGTGATGAGTGTAAAGGTGAAATCAAACCAGATGTGGTACTCTATGAAGAGGGGCTGGACAACGAAACCATGACAAAATCTATTCGTTATATCGCAGGGGCGGATATGCTCATCATCGGCGGCACTTCCCTGGCGGTTTATCCAGCGGCAGGGCTTATCGACTATTACAGGGGAAATAAACTGGTTTTGATTAATAAATCCGTTACCCCAATGGACAACCGTTCTAACCTGAAAATAGAAGGGAGTATCGGGGAGATATTTTCCCAGATTATATTATAATTAAAATAAGAAAGGACACATATGCAATTTGAAATAGGAGATATTGTTAAATTAAAGAAAAAACATCCCTGTGGCAGCAGTGAGTGGGAAATTCTACGGGTAGGGGCGGATTTTCGTCTAAAATGCCTGGGCTGTGGGCATCAGATTATGGTTTCCAGGAAGCTTGTGGAAAAAAATGCAAAAGAAATCAGAAAAAAGGCTTGATTTGGCAAGGAATTTGTGGTAAAGTACTTACTTGTGGAAAACTACAAATTCCTTGCTCTTTCTAATGTAAGGCACCAGCAAAAAATTGCCGCAGGAGAGGGCCAGAGACCAAAAGGAGGTACAAACAGCATGAACAAATATGAATTAGCACTTGTTGTTAATGCAAAAATCGAAGATGACGCCAGAACTGCTACAGTTGAGAAAGCGAAAGAGTATATCTCACGCTTCGGGGGAACTGTAACAGAAGTTGAGGACTGGGGCAAGAAGAGATTAGCCTATGAAGTTCAGAAGATGAGAGAAGGCTTCTACTATTTTATCCAGTTTGAGGCAGAACCTTCTGTTCCGGCACAGATTGAACAGAATGTTCGTATTATGGACAATGTTCTTCGTTTCTTATGCGTTAAAAAAGACGAGGCGTAGATAGAAAAGAGGAAGATATATGAATAAGGTAATTCTGATAGGACGTCTGACAAGAGACCCAGAAATCCGTTACTCCCAGGGAGAACAGTCCACAGCCATTGCGAGATATACACTGGCAGTGGACAGGAGATTCCGCCGGGATGGCGACACAAGTACGGCAGATTTTATTGGATGTGTTGCTTTCGGACGTCAGGGAGAATTTGCAGAAAAATATTTGCGCAAAGGGATAAAGATTGCAATCACCGGCAGAATCCAGACTGGAAGCTACACAAATAAGGATGGACAGAAAGTGTATACGACAGATGTTGTAGTGGAGGAACAGGAGTTTGCAGAGAGCAAAACAGCCAGTGAGCAGAACAGCGGAGGCTTTATGGCCGCTGACAGACCGTCACCCACCGCAGCGGCAGGGGACGGCTTCATGAACATTCCGGATGGAATTGATGAAGAGTTACCATTCAACTAAATGAAGATTGTACAGATGATGTACAGGCATATATTTGACAGGAGGTAAAACCAATGGCTTTTAATAAAGAAGGTAAAGACAACGGTTCTTTTAAGAGAAGACCCATGCACAGAAGAAAAAAAGTTTGTGTATTCTGCGGAAAAGATAATGTGATTGATTACAAAGATACCAATAAATTAAAGAGATATGTCTCTGAGAGAGGTAAAATCCTTCCCAGAAGAATTACAGGAAACTGTGCAAAACATCAGAGAGCTCTCACTGTTGCAATTAAGAGAGCCCGCCACGTGGCATTGATGCCTTACGTGACAGACTAATATGAAATGAGGAATCGGCCATCGAACAAATGGTCGATTCTTTTTATTATTTATATTGCTATTTTCATAGTGTACGTGGTACAATAAACGTAAACGAATTTTATGTTATTGGGCAGATTTTGCCGACGGCATTTTTATATGGGAGGCAGTAGAATTGAAAATCATAAAGAGAAGCGGAGAGGAAGTCATATTTGACATCACAAAAATTATAGCGGCGGTCCACAAAGCCAACAAGGAAGTGGAAACCACTCACCGTCTGACTACAGAAGAGATTCAGCAGATTGCAGACAAGGTGGAACAGGTGTGTCAGGATTCCATCCGTGCTATGGGGGTAGAGGAAATCCAGGATGAGGTGGAGGAGAGAATCATGGAGGCAGGCGCTTTCCATGTGGCAAGAGCTTACATCACATACCGTTACAGGCGGCAGCTTGTGCGCCAGTCCAACACAACGGACAGGCAGATTATGACAATTATTGAGAGTCAAAATGAAGATATCAAGCAGGAGAATTCCAATAAAAATCCATTGTTGGCGTCTACCCAGCGGGACTATATGGCAGGGGAAGTCAGCAAGGATATTACAAAGCGTTTCCTGCTTCCACCGGAAGTGTGGGAAGCCCATGAAAAAGGGTTGATACATTTTCATGATGCAGATTATTTTGCCCAGCATATCCACAACTGCTGTCTGGTGAATTTAGATGATATGCTTCAGAACGGTACTGTTATCAGCGAGACAAAAATTGACAGGCCCAATTCCTTTTCCGTGGCATGTATCGTGGCATCCCAGATTATTGCACAGGTGGCTTCCAGCCAGTACGGGGGACAGTCTATCAGCGCCTATCATTTATCCAAATTTGTGGCGTCTTCCAGGGCAAAATTCCGCAGAGAAGTGAGGCAGGAATTTGAGGCGGCGGGGATTCAGGCAGAAGATGAACAAATTTTCCGCGTTGCAGAGGAGAGAGTGGAAAAAGACATAGAAAAAGGTGTCCAGACGATTCAATACCAGGTGGTTACTCTTATGACGACAAACGGACAGGCTCCCTTTATCACTGTTTTTATGTATCTGGACGAGGCGCCGGAGGGACAGGACAGGGAAGATCTTGCCATGGTAATCCGGGCTCTTTTAAACCAGAGGATTTTAGGGGTGAAAAACGAGCAGGGCATCTATATTACGCCGGCTTTTCCAAAGCTTATCTATGTGCTGGATGAAGACAATATCACAAAAGAAAGTCCCTATTGGGATGTGACACAGCTGGCTGCAAAATGTACCGCTTTGCGGATGGTGCCGGATTATATCTCTGCAAAAGTTATGAGGGAGTTAAAAGAAGGCAATGTATACACCTGTATGGGGTGCCGTTCTTTCCTTACGGTTTATCATGATGAGGAGGGAAAACCCAAATTTTACGGCAGATTTAATCAGGGTGTGTGCACCATTAACCTGGTGGACGTTGCATGTTCTTCCCAGGGTGATTTTGATGAGTTCTGGAAAATTTTTGACGAGCGGTTAAATTTGTGCTATAAGGCACTGATGGCAAGAAATTTAAGACTGAAAGGAACAAAGTCAGACATTGCACCGATACTTTGGCAGAACGGCGCTCTGGCACGTTTAAAAAAAGGGGAAACCATTGACAAACTTTTGTATAATGGATATTCAACCATTTCTCTGGGTTATGCAGGGCTGTGTGAATGTGTCCGCTATATGACTGGCAAAAGCCATACTGACCCGGCGGCAACACCATTTGCCCTGGAGGTTATGCAGCACTTGAATGATGCCTGTGCTAATTGGAAAGCGAAAGAGCATATGGATTTTTCCGTGTACGGCACACCTCTGGAGTCCACAACTTACAAGTTTGCAAAAAATCTTCAGATGCGTTTCGGCATTATTGAGGGAGTGACAGATAAAAATTATATTACAAATTCTTACCATGTCCATGTGACAGAGGAGATAGACGCATTCCATAAGTTAAATTTTGAGAGCCAGTTCCAGCCCCTTTCTCCCGGCGGGGCTATCAGCTATGTGGAAGTTCCGGATATGAAAAATAATATTCCGGCAGTGCTCACGGTTATGCAGCATATCTATCAAAATATTATGTATGCGGAGTTGAATACGAAAAGCGATTACTGCAGCCTTTGCGGTTACGACGGGGAGATGCAGATCGTGGCAGATGAAAGCGGAAAATTGATTTGGGAATGTCCAAACTGTAAAAATCATGACCAGAACACTATGAGTGTGGCCAGGCGCACCTGCGGCTATATCGGAACCCAGTTCTGGAATCAGGGGAGGACGCAGGAAATCAGGGAACGTGTGCTGCACTTATAATATAAGGGAGAAATTATGAAACATAATTTAAAATTAAAAGGTAGACTTCGGAATTATCTGATTTTACCTATGCTTTTAACAATTTTGCTTGTCATCTTAAATATTCCCATTTACTTTGTAAACCAGGAAGCGGGCGTTATGGTTTCCGGTTTCCTGGTGGTATATGTGGTTTGTATGTTCGCTTCTTTTTTGAGAAATCAGCCGGTATTGGTGGCAGAAATGATTAGTTTTGCCACGAAGTACTCCACGGTGCAGAAAAAATTGTTAAATGATTTTGAAATCCCCTATGCACTTTTGGATATAAACGGAAAAATCTTGTGGATGAACAATAAATTTGTTGATGTTACAGGGAAAGATAAAAGTTATCATAAATCTATCTTTAGTATTTTTCCCAGTATTTCCAAGGAAGAGCTGCAAAAAGGGGAACAGGAGGCCAATTTCTATATCCACTGGGAGGATAAGGTGTTTCGGGCAGAAACCACCAGGCTTTATTTTGAAAATATGGTGGAGCAGAGCAATATAATAGAAGTGACAGAAAAAAAGGAGGACAGTGCCTATCTGATTGCATTTTATCTCTTTGATGAGACGGAGTTAAGCCATTATATTCAGGAGAACAGGGAACAGAAGCTGGTGTCGGCTTTGCTCTACATCGACAATTATGACGAGGCTTTGGACAGTATTGAAGATGTAAAGCGTTCTCTGTTAGTGGCATTGATTGACAGAAAAGTAAATAAATATTTTAATGAAATTGACGCTTTGGTTCGTAAAATTGAAAAAGACAAATATTTTATCGTTTTTAAGTATAAATATATGGAATTTCTGGAAGAGGATAAGTTTAGTCTTCTTGAGGATGTGAAAACCGTAAAGGTGGGCAACGAAATGGCCGTAACCTTAAGTATCGGCGTGGGAATGAACGGGGACAGTTATAAGAACAATTACGAGTTTTCCCGTATGGCCATTGATTTGGCCCTTGGCCGCGGGGGAGACCAGGCGGTTGTAAAAGAGTATGACAAAATTTCCTATTACGGAGGAAAGTCCCAGACAGTGGAAAAGAGCACCCGGGTAAAAGCCAGGGTAAAGGCCCACGCTTTGAGGGAGACATTGGAGAGCCGGGAAAACGTGATTATTATGGGACACAGCATCAGCGACGCAGATGCATTTGGAGCGGCAATCGGTATTTACTGCGCTGCAAAAGTACTGGGGAAGAAAGCCCAGATTGTGTTGAATACAGTGACATCCTCCCTTCGTCCCATCAAAGAGTGCTTTACTCCGGACAAGGGATATCCCGAGGATATGTTTATCAACAGTGAACGGGCACTTGAGATCGTAAATAAAAATACTTTAGTGATGGTGGTGGATACCAACCGTCCAAATTACACCGAATGTCCTCAGCTTTTAAATAAAGGGCTGGCAGTGGTGGTATTCGACCATCACAGACAGAGCAGCGAAGTGATACAGAATCCCGTTTTGTCCTACATTGAGCCCTATGCCTCCTCCGCCTGCGAGATGATTGCAGAGGTTTTACAGTACTTTACGGAAAACATTAAGTTGGAACCCAGCGAAGCGGATTGTATTTATGCAGGAATTTTAATTGACACAAACAACTTTATGACAAAGACAGGAGTCAGGACTTTTGAGGCCGCAGCGTATTTGAGGAGGTGCGGCGCAGAGGTGACAAGGGTTCGGAAAATGCTTCGGAACGATATGGACGCCTACAAGGCAAGGGCGGAGATTGTCCGCCATGCAGAGGTTTACCGGGGTTCTTTTGCGATTTCCGTATGCCCAGGAAAAATGGAAAGCCCTACCATTGTAGGGGCCCAGGCGGCAGACGAACTTTTAAATATAGTAGGAATCAAGGCGTCTTTTGTCTTGACAGAATATCAGGAAAAAATTTATATCAGCTCCAGGTCCATCGACGAGGTGAATGTACAGCTGATTATGGAACGTTTAGGAGGCGGAGGCCATCTGAATGTAGCGGGAGCACAGCTTTCAGGATATACCTTAAATGAGGCAAAGCGGGCAGTCTGTGATGTCCTGGACAAAATGTTAGAAGAAGGAGATATTGAAGGATGAAAGTAATTTTATTGCAGGATGTAAAATCCCTTGGAAAAAAGGGAGAAGTGGTAAACGCCAGTGACGCATATGCCAGAAATGTCCTGTTTCCCAAGAAACAGGCGGTTGAGGCAAACAATAAGAATCTCAATGATTTAAAACTTCAGAACAAACATGCCCAGAAAGTGGAGGAAGAGAATTTTGAAGCAGCCACGGCCCTGGCAAAAAAATTGGAAGATTTAAAAGTGGAGGTAAAAATAAAGACAGGGGAGGGAGATAAAACTTTTGGCTCTGTGTCCACAAAAGAAATCGCTGCGGCGGCAAAAAAGCAGTTAGATTTAGATGTGGACAAGAAGAAAATGCAGTTGGAGGAGCCAATCCGCTCCCTGGGAATGCATGAAGTGCCAATCCGTCTCCACTCAAAGGTGACCGGTATTCTGCGGGTGCATGTAAGCGCAGAATAGGGAGGAATATTTCATGGAAGAAGCACTGATAAAACGGATTATGCCAAACAGCCTGGAAGCAGAGCAATCGGTGATAGGTTCCATGATTATGGATAAAGATGCCATTGTCACTGTGATGGAAATGCTGTCCCAGGAAGATTTTTACCACCAGCAGTACGGACTGCTGTTTCAGGCAATGGTAGAGTTGTACAATGTGGGCCAGCCGGTGGATTTGGTCACATTGCAGAATAAGCTGCGATCTATGAATGTACCCTCAGAGGTGAGCAGCCTGGAGTTTATCCGTGATTTATTAACAGCGATACCTACGTCCGCCAATGTGAAGTCTTACGCCCAGATTGTAAAGGATAAGGCAGTATTAAGGCGGTTGATTAAGATAACTGAGGAAATTGAAAACCAGTGTTATGCGGATACGGGAGAGCTTGAAGATATTTTGGCGGATACGGAGAGAAACGTCTTTGGGCTTTTGCAAAACCGCAGCGGGGGAGATTATGTTCCCATAAAAGAGATTGTCTTAAACGCACTGGAGAAAATTGAGCTGGCATCTAAAACCCAGGGGAACGTAACCGGCATTCCCACAGGCTTTGTGGATTTAGACTATAAAATGTCCGGCCTGCAGCCTTCGGATTTTATTTTGGTGGCAGCCCGTCCCTCTATGGGTAAGACTGCCTTTGTACTGAATATAGCCCAGTATGTGGCGTTTCACGAGGACATGGCTACAGCTGTTTTCAGCCTGGAAATGTCAAAAGAACAGCTTGTAAACCGTCTCTTTTCCCTGGAATCCAGGGTGGACGCCCAGATACTCCGCTCCGGCAATTTGGCCGACACCGATTGGGAAAAATTAATCGAAGGTGCAGGGGTTATCGGCAATTCCCATCTTATTATAGACGACACCCCGGGAATCTCAATATCGGAACTTCGGAGTAAATGCCGGAAATTTAAGCTGGAACATGATTTAAAGCTTATTATTATTGATTACCTGCAGTTGATGAGTGGAGGGGGAAGGTCAGAGTCCAGGCAGCAGGAGATTTCCGAGATATCCCGCTCTTTAAAAGGACTGGCTAGGGAATTGAATGTTCCGGTAATCGCCTTGTCACAGCTTAGCCGTGCGGTAGAGCAGCGCCCTGACCACCGTCCAATGCTCTCCGACCTTCGTGAGTCCGGGGCAATCGAGCAGGATGCGGATGTGGTTATGTTTATTTACCGTGATGATTATTATAACAAGGATACAGATTTAAAGAATATTGCGGAAATTATTATTGCAAAACAGAGAAACGGCCCTATCGGAACCATAAACCTGGTTTGGCTTCCTCAATATACAAAGTTTGCCAACATGGAAAAGTAAAGTGAAAAACATTTCGGGGATTTTCGATAAAGATTCCATAAAAGCTGCCTAAGGCAGCTTTTTTCGCTTTAGAAATATAGAAATGAAGAGGGGAAGGGGACGTACCATGTCGAAAGCACCCGATGGGAAAAGATTGCACAGCGCTACATATTCCACTATAATAAAGCATATAATAAAGATTAAACAAAAAAAGGAGGAAGACTTATTGGACAAGGTACGCTATATGATTTCAGATGCCGCCAGCTTGGTAAATGTGGAAGCACATGTCTTACGTTACTGGGAAGAGGAGTTAGAGTTAAATATTCCCAGAAATGAGATGGGGCATCGTTATTATACAAAAGAAAACATACAGCAGTTCCTAAAGATTAAAGACTTAAAAGAACAGGGGTATCAGTTAAAAGCAATTAAAATGGTGATACAAAATGCCGGCATGAAACCAGAGGAGGCAGCAAGGCTTACTTCCGGTGAACTGGCAGAGACAGTGAATGTGAGAAAACCGGTGGAAAAAACATTTTCCCCAGAAGATAAAATGGCCCAGTTTCGGATTCTAATGACAGGAATCGTAAAAGATGCTCTTGCGGAAAACAATCAGGCATTGGGAAGAGAAGTGGGAGAAAATGTTGGTGACCGTGTGTTGAAAGAGATGAATTACCTGATGCGGGAACAAGACGAGCAGGAGGAAGAGCGATATCGTAAACTTGATGCGGCCATCCGTGAATTACATAGCAAGAAGGTAAAGGTGGGAAAGAAAAAGGAGTCCCACAAAATCTTTGCCAAAAAGGAGGCAACCACGTAAGAATTACAGCAAATATCACAAAAAAGAAGTCATTTTACAAAATAGTATTGTAAAATGACTTCTTTTTCATGGTCATCTTTCGATGAAAGCTGTGAAAAACACCTTAGAAAGGCTCTGCAAGGATTAGCCCTGCTCGATTGCTCCTGTAGGACATGCACCAGCACAGGTTCCGCAATCTACACATGCGCCAGCGTCGATCTGGAATTTGCCGTCTCCTGCAGAGATAGCGCCTACTGGACATTCTCCTTCACAAGTTCCACAGTTTACGCAAGAATCAGTAATTACGTATGCCATTGGTCAATTCCTCCTTATGTATTTCAAGATTTAAGCCAATCTGACTTAAAAGTATTCTAATACAAAAAGTGGGTAAATACAAGTACCTGGGAGGTATTTTTCAAAGAACATTTTAAGGAAAAGATTGCATAATGAAAACAGTCATATTATAATATTTGCGGAGGCAGTTCAACAGGTTTTGTATAGAACCGTTGGTTTGCGGAAAAAGTAACTTTAAGTAACGGTTCAGCTCATATGATCTGTTACAATTTTAAAGAAAAAGGAGGAATATACGATGGCACAGGTAACGAAATCCACCATGATTGGAGAATTACTCCAGATTGATGAGAACATTGCACCCATTCTTTTAAATATAGGTATGCATTGCCTTGGATGCCCTTCATCCCAGATGGAGACCATTGAGGAAGCTGCAATGGTTCATGGTATTGAGGCTGATGCACTGGTAAAAGAAATCAATGATTTCCTTGCAAAAGATGTATCTGCAAATTAAGCCGCAATTAATATAAAAAAGCGGCAAAAAGATACCTTATTCTTTCTTTTAGGAAAGGTAAGGTATCTTTTTTATGGGTGGGAAGATAAATTCCTTTTCATGTATTATAACTGTGCAAAAGTCTGAAGAGCCCGGACTTTGCAGATAACCGGATGATGCTCGTACATATATGCCTCCGTGGCGGCAGTGACAGTTTTCTGGCGGGCATATTCTGAGAGAATATTACAAAGTTTATTAAATGTCTCCGGTGTGGCGTTGCTCTTATGAATTACGAGATAATAGCAATGCTTTTTATCATCTTTAAACAGCGTATTCTCCCCGCTGTAGAAACCGTCTAAGACACGGGCCAGCCTGGTAATATCCTCCAGTTTGTAGAATACAAAAAGCTTTGTCAAATCGGCGGGAACACTTAAGTCTTTTGTAACGTCCTTTGAGTCATCCTTTTTTTCAACGGTAAGGGTGTCTTTTAAGGGGACAAAATCCTTAGGTTCTTCTTTTTTGTCGGACTCCTGCTCCTGCTGCTGTTTAGCCATTTCACGGAACAGACCTAAAATGTCGTCTGCGCTTTCTCCTGAAACTTCGTCTTCCTCCTCAGATAAACTGTCATATTCTTCTGATGAATCGGAAAACTTAGAAAAACGAGTGTCCAGTTCGTCAGGATATTCCACCTTAGTGACCAGTAGAATAATAGATTCCGGTGACACAGGGATAGCTTCAATCATTAATGGAATATCATCCGCTTCAAAACCAAATTCATAGTTTGCCTGCTGCATCATATCATGAAACAGCATTTTAGCTTTTTCGGAACCATAGGCAAGTTCACTCAATTTTAAATGGCGGTCCGCCAAATCTTCTGGTGTCAAGGTGCAGCGAATTTGATTATCGCTAATCTTTTCAATTTTCATTTTTTCACTTCCTGTCTATTTTTACATTTAAAGTGCACATGGGATAATTGCTATTTATGTATCTTTTTTCATGAATAAGATATGCAGCAATCATATGCTTATTATAAACAAATGCGTATCTGATGTAAAGTGTAGATATCAATTAAAAATATATAAATTTTATAAAAAATGGGAAAAAGTGGTTGTAAACAGGAAATAATTATGTTATAAAAAGAACAAGAGATGCTTTTTCCGAGAAATGTAGGAAGGAGCGGCATAAAATTCAAGAATTTATCTGGTCTGACCGTTATCAGTTTCTCTCTGAAATTGGCAGGGGAAACCAAAGCAGAATATTTTTGGTCAGACATCAACAGTTAGGAGAGTACCGCGCAGTAAAATGCATTTCAAAAGAAGCGGACAGTTCCTGGCAGATTCGGGAGGCAAAACTTCTGAATCATCTGAAACATCCACGAATTCCCATTGTTTATGACATAGAGGAAGATGATGATTTTTACTATATCATAGAGGAGTATGTGGAGGGTGAATCTTTAGAAGCACTTATGCTTCAGTCATCGTTTCTTACCCAAAGTTTTATTTATGACACAATATGGGAGATATGCGAAGTTTTAAGTTATCTTCACCACATAGCCCCGGTTCCTGTAATTTATCAGGATTTAAAAGCGGAACATGTAATTATCGGGAAAAAAGGTGTGAAGTTAATTGACTTTGGCATTGCTTCTTATCTAAATGAAACGGAGGGCAGATTTCAAAATTACGGGACGCCGGAGTATACAGCCCCGGAAAAGAGAGAACTTGCTGAAATTAATGTGGGCACAGACATTTACAGTCTTGGCAAATTGTTAGGCCGGTTGGTTTTGGCAGGGGAAGAAAAGTCCTTAGGTCTTTTGTATATTTCTCAAAAAGCCACACATCCCATGGAAAAACAGAGATATGCCTCCATAGAGGAGTTTCAAAAAGCCTTGGGGAAGGCAAAAGAGGATATGCAATCAGAAAAAAATCCGGTATATCAAAAGCATCTCTTAAGAAAAATCATAGTTGCAGGCAGCAGACAGGGCACAGGTGTCACCCATATTGCTGTTTCTTTCACACAATATCTTAATTCCCATCATATTCCGGCGGTTTATCAGGAAAAAAACCCTAATAATGATATGCGTAAAACTGTAAAAACAGGAAAAAAATTTGCAGAGTGTGGCGGGCTTTACCGCAGAGGAGATTTTCTGGGACTGCCGTTGTATGGGGAAGGGGTAGAAATTTCGATGCCGAAAGACAGGGTTTTAATCATCGATTGGGGAAACAATCTAAAAAGAGCCGGCGAGGAGGAGGCGGATTTGTTTTTACTGGTAGCAGGAAGCAGAGAATGGGAAAGAGATTCTGCAAAAACCAGTTTTAAGTCCCTCTCCCATGAAAAGAACCTGATATTTATCTCCAATTACGGGGACAGGAAGCAGGCAAGGCGCTACGCAAAAGAATTTTGCAGGCCGGTATACTGTTTTCCCTTGGACAAAGATCCTTTTACGGCGGCAAAGGAGAAAGACAGAATTTTTGGGAAACTGCTGCAGAGAGAAGGTGGTGATAATCAGAGAAACTTATTCAAGAACCGTTGGCATTTCAGGAAGCATAAGAGGAATCGGTACAACCCATTTGGCTATATCGCTGGCAAATTACGCAGCATCTGGACTTTTAGTAAAAAGCGCATATTTTGAAGCAGGAGGCCAGGGAGAGCTTTCCCGTTGGAAAAGACCAGGAGAATCGGGGTATTTCACGGTAAAGGGGGTACATTTTTATCCCGATGTGAAACAAGAAGATATTCCGATTTTATTAAACAGAGATTATGAAATAATGATCTTTGATTTTGGGGAGAAGTACCTTTCTTTCCGGGAAGAGATTTTAAGATGTGACCGGAAGATATTTCTGCTAAATTTAAATGTCTGGCAGTATTTTGCTGTGGAAAAGCTGTTACGGGAGTTGGAGAAGGAGGAATGGGGGAAGGTTAAGCCCCTGTTTGCAAGTATCCTCCCCTCCCCAAAGGAGAAAAACCAAATAGAAAAAGCATTTCAAATTCATATTGTGGAAATTACAGGGAATTGGGATGCATTTCAAATATCAGGTGAATCTTTTTCCATGATGAATCAGCTCCTGGGAGTAAATGCCCCGGTGAAGAAGAAATTTTGTATGAAATTAACCAAAAGAAAAAAGTAGTTTTTCACAAATAAGAGTTGCCTTCTTTTGGAAAATAGGAGCAAGCTATGGAAAATGAAAGAAAAATGCAGCTATTTGTAGAACTTCAGGAAATTGAAAAGAGAGGAATTACTTTGTGGATGGAAGGAAGCCTCAGTAATTCCGGCCGCATAGCCGATGCCATTTTTGTCAATGAGAGCGAGGCATATATGCGGGATTACATTTATGAACAGGGGGTGTTAAAGGAACTTCATTTTGACAGAGTAAAAAATAACTGATTCCCGAAGGGAATATAATTGTAACTATTAACAGGATTATGTCATACACATAAAAGAATCCGAATCGGGTTCCTCGATGTCGTTTCGGGTCATACATAAAAAGAAAAAAGATGATGAAACCGGGAAAGCAGCCAAGCATTCCCGGTTTTTTTCTTTTTTTGTGGCGGGAAAAATTTAGTTATGATATACTGATACTATATTTGCGGAAAGTTATGTAACAGTGCAGACGATTCTGTGCAGTTGCAGAGTTACAGAGGAGGATGCAGTCTAAATGGATGCGAAAAGAATAAAGCAGTCAATTATTTTGGCAGTGTCAGTCATAATTGTCATTATACTTGTGCTGGTAATCGGGAAATTAATTGATAAATATACGCCGTCCAAGGAACAACAGGATCTTTGGGAATATTACGGGCTTACAGATGAGAGCCAGACAGCTATTGTTCTAAATCATGAGGTTATCCCCCAGCAGGCAGTGTTTCGGGAAGGTATGATTTACTTAAGTTATGAGACGGTTCGGGATGTATTTAACAGCCGGTTTTATTGGGATTACAATGAAAATCTACTCCTATATACTACCCCGGAGGACGTGGTATCTGCGGCGGCGGACAGCAAAGAGTACTTTGTTACAAAGGACAAGAAATCAGAAAATTATACTATTGTTTACGCAGACGCCAATACAGCTTACATTGCCTTGGATTATGTGAAAAAATACACGGATTTGGAGTATGAGTTTTTTGAAGAGCCAAACCGGGTGGTGGTGAGGACAAACTGGGAGGATGAAACCGGGGTGCTCGTGAAAAAAGATACCCAGATACGCTACCGGGGAGGAATTAAGAGTCCGATTTTAACAGAAGTTTCCAAGGAGACGGAGCTTACTGTTTTAGAGCAGGGCGAGGACTGGGATAAAGTAGCAACAAAAGAAGGCATAATTGGTTATATCAAAAAGAAACGACTTGGGAAAGAAGAGACAAAAACCTTTGAGCATTCCCCTATGACAGAAACTTTTTCCCATATTTTAAAGGACAAAAAGATAAATATGGCATGGCATCAGGTTACTACAAAAGAGGCAAACAGCACTGTGGCGGATGTTCTTTCTAATACGAAAGGCTTAAATGTAATTTCCCCAACCTGGTTTTATTTAAATGATAATGAGGGAAATCTTGTGAACATTGCAAGTTCAGAGTATGTGCAGTACTGTCACAATCAGGGAGTGGAAGTTTGGGCTCTGGTGAGCAACCTGGAAAATGATGAGGTGGATTCCACTGAGGTTTTAAATTATACCTCCAAACGGACACATATGGTAAACCAGTTGATAGCGGCGGCAATTCAGTTTGATTTTGACGGCATTAATGTGGACTTTGAGGCCCTTAGCACAGATGCAGGGGATGGGTATGTTCAGTTTATCAGAGAGCTTTCCTTAAAATGTGAGAACAACGGCATTGTCCTGTCGGTGGACAATTATGTGCCCACGGAATATAGTATGTTTTATAATAGGAAAGAACAGGGGAATTTTGCAGATTATGTGATTATAATGGGTTATGATGAGCATTATGCCGGAGGGGATGAGGGTTCTGTGGCCTCCATCGGATTTGTAACCCAGGGAATTGCAGATACCTTAAAGGAGGTTCCTGCGGAGCAGATTATCCTGGCGGCTCCTCTATTTACAAGAGTCTGGATAGAGACACCAAAGGCAGCTTCAGATGATGTGGAGGCGGCATCCGAGGATTATGTTCCTTATGATATAAGCTCTAAGGCAGTGGGGATGCAGGAGGCATGGCGCATGGTGGAGGCGAACGGTGTGGAGCCGGTGTGGCTGGAAGACTGTGGACAGTACTATGCGGAATATTTAAATGAAAATGATACCTATAAAATATGGCTGGAAGATTTGGCCTCAATGGAGTTAAGACTTCAGGCAGCTTCGGAAAACGGGCTGGCGGGCATGGCGTTCTGGAAACTTGGATTTGAACATAGCAGCTTTTGGGACACAGTGATTAAATATATGAATTAAGAAAAAAAGCAGTGGGAAAAGCTTTACGCTTTTCTCACTGCTTTTATGATGGCACGGAATTTCGGTGTTGTTCCGTAGAGCAAAACCCCTACCCGGTAAATTTTTGCGGAAATGATTCCAATGCCAAAGACAGAGACAATCAGGATGGCAATAGATAGTGCCACTTCATAAAAAGGTACAGTGCTCATGGCAATTCTGGTAAACATGGCCATAGGGGAAGTAAATGGTATATAAGAACATACTTTCATTACCATATTATCCACATTTCCGGAGGACATGGAAAATACCACTGCAAAAAATGCTGCAATAAATAATAATGTTAAAGGCATAACTGAGGTGTTAATATCTTCCACTTTGGATGCCATGGAGCCGATGGCGCCGTAGAGGAATGCGTATACAAAAAAGCCAAGTACAAAGAAAATAAGCATATATGCCAACAGGTAAAGAGGCATGTCAAAGAGGGAAGTGATAATAGGATTATTTCCCCACATAGACTTATTCATGTTGTAAAACAGGTATGCAGAGCCAAAAACAGCTACAAGCTGGATAATTCCCGCCACGCAGGAGGCAATCACTTTGCCGAACATCATACTGGCCGGTTTTGCACTGGTAATTAAAAGCTCCATAGCACGGGAAGATTTTTCTGTTGCAACATTTGTGGCAACCATCTGCCCATATAGAAGGATTGCCATATATAAAACCATAATCATGATATAAGTGTAAAAATAGTTCTGTGCCTGGTCAACTCCCAGGCTCTCCGTTTCATGGTTAATCTGGAGAGAGAGAATCTCAGCGGCTTTTTCCCCGGGGACTCCTTCCTGTGACATAGCGTCCATGCGGTAAAGGTTTAAGAGCAGTTCATCTGCAATGGCTGTGTTTCTGTCGTACATGTTGAGATTATTCACATAATAGGTATAGGAATTGAGATTTTCCATGACAAAGGCGCATTCCACTTCCTCAGAGGTAATCTGCTTCTTTAAATCGGCAATCTCTCCCTTTGCTGCCTCAACCTTATATTCCGGGAAGGCGGAAGTAAAAGCTTCACATAGGAGTTCCGTCTGTTGAGGTGTATCAGAGTAAACTGCCATGACAGGGGTGTTCTCGTCATGTACAGAAAGTTCCTGCTGGGCGGAAGCATCGTTTTTGCCGCCGATAATCAGACCGGAAACCCTGGGAAAAAACATTACCCCGGCAATGAGTACCATCAAAAAGATGGTGATTCCCAAAAATATTTTATTTTTTAGATAACTTAAAAGTTCAAATTTAAGTATGGTTCCAAATTGATTCATTACTTTTTCCCTCCTTTTTCTTCGCCTCCGGTGTACTCCACAAAAATGTCATTTAAAGAAGGCTCAAAAACTTTTAGTTCATCTATGTCGTATTTATTGGTAAGGTACTGCATCATTTCCTGTTTTTTGTCAGGGGAATCCAGTTGAATCAGCACTTCCCCTGTCTCGGTTCTGCTGCTTATGCCTGTTAAGTCAGATAATATGTCATCTTCCCGGTCTGAGCGGAGAATCAGTTTATCCCTTGTATAATTGTGCTTAATGTCGTGGAGATTTCCTTTTAAAACGATTTCCCCCTGATTGATAATGGCGATATTGCTGCAGAATTCTTCAATATAACTCATTTGATGACTGGAAAAAAGCACAATTTTTCCCTTTGCAATCTCTTCTTTTACCACATCTTTTAAAAGCATGGCATTTACAGGGTCAAGACCAGAGAAAGGCTCGTCTAAAATTACGATTTCCGGGTTGTGGGCAAGAGCGGTAATTAACTGTATTTTCTGCTGGTTTCCTTTGGAAAGAGTGTCCAGCCGCTTATTGCGGTACTGTGTCATGTCCAGCCTTTCAAGCCAGTAATCTGCAGCTTTTACCGCCTCTTTGGATTTCATTCCGTGGAGCTGGGCGAAATACACTAATTGGTCAATAATTTTCTTTTTGGGATAAAGCCCCCGTTCTTCCGGAAGATAACCGATTTTTATCTTATTGTAGTTAATCGGAGCATCGTCTATTAAGACGTTTCCATTTTCTGCGGGAAACACATCCATTAAAATACGTATTGTGGTGGTCTTTCCGGCGCCATTACGCCCCAAAAGGCCAAAAGCCTCCCCGCTGTGGGCGAAAAAGGAGATGCCTTTTAAAACTACCTTTTCACCAAAGCTTTTTTCAATATTTTTAAGTTCCAGTTTCATAATGTCCTCCATTCTCTTGATTGTACGATTGTAATAATACAACAGCAATGAGCTTTTGTCAAGAAACCCCAACATAAAGAAATACCCTGCCAAAAGGCAGGGATTAAGTTTTTATTGCTCAATTTCATATTCCGCATAGCGTCCTTTTGTATTCTTTTTTACAACATAGAGAGCCTCATCTGCGTGGCTCAGCAACAGGGAAATGCTGCTTTTTGCATCATTGGTCCAGGCGAATCCGCTGGAAGCGCTTATTATTTTGGACTCTGTCTCGGAAAGTTTTATGCTGTGCTCCTTTAGGGTGGAATAGAAAGAATCTAAATAAGCAACAACTTGTTCTTTCTGGTCACAGTTATAAATCATCATACAAAATTCATCACCGGAACGCCTGGCCGAGAGAATATGTTCTTCGGGCATGGATTTTAATACGTGGGCAAATCTCTGGAGATATGCGTCACCCATGTCATGGCCGTATGTATCGTTTATAGATTTGAAATGGTCTAAATCCATCATTACAAGGGCGCAAAGTTTTCCGTCAGGCATTTGATGTAAAATTTTTTTAGCTAATTCTTTAAAATGTCCAAATTTGTATAATCCTGTAAGTGGGTCATGGGTATTCTCATAGTGCATCTGCTGCTTTTCTGTTACATCTTTTGTCACATCGGCTATAATACCAAGATATCCCTCCTGGGACTGTGACATGCGGATATGAATATATCTGGAATCTCCTATTTTAAATATTTCCTTTTCCCCATCTATGGGATGTTTTAAAATATCTTTGATATATTGGTCAAAAAGGGAAACATTTTGGTAAAGCCTGGAAGCCTCTTTGTCCGGCAGTTCTAAAAGCCTGGAAAGCCCTGATGTCACGAAAACATGCTGAACCCCTTTCTCATATTCAAATGCCGCCAGGGGAATACCGCTGATTTCAATTATGGCAGAAATGCGGTCAGAGAGGCTGACAATGCTTTTTACCATAGTGTTAATTCCATTGCTTAGCGCTTCAAACTCCCGGTTTCCTCCCACAGTTACAGTGGTATCCAAATTACCTTTTGTAATGGCGTACAGGTTCTTTATAATATCATGTATGCCCTGGATTACTTTTTGTTTTACCAGGTAATTCAAAAGAAGGATAACCGCAGTTTCTATAAATATTAAATAGAAGAAGGTGGCAAGGGTATTTCCCCACAATTTCCGGTAAAGGGTATGTTTGGGGAGGGCAGCACACAAAAGGACCTCTTCATAAGGCATGCTCACCACATACATGGATGTGTCGTTTCCTGTTCTATATGCCCCCTTTGTACAGTCCAAAAGGTCATGAAGTTTATAACAATCCCCGTAAAAATCTTTAGAAAGGCCGTCTGAATGGCCTAACATTTCTCCGGTGGCTGCATCCAACACAAAGAGTTCCTCTCCAATGTCCGTGGGAAATCTGGAAAAAATATATTCATAAGTATTTCGTGACTGTGCGCTTAACTGTCTGGTAGGGGTAAAGCCTACCTGGACAATTCCCTTTACGGCTTTTCTGGAAACACCTACATACTGCCGTATTTTCCCTTCCGCCGCATTGGGCTGGGCATCCTGAATGAAATAGGCATCCTCGTCGCTGCTGTCTAAAAGAGCAAGAAAGGCTTTGGTCTGTTCATGCTCTGCCATATCAAAGCCTACATATTTGGAGACGGAGGCAGAGACGATAATTCCATTTTCATCAATGACATGTAATTCATCTACATTAAGCAAATTTGCCAGATACTGCATTTCCGATACGTCCAGGGAGACTTCCGGCTGTCTGTCCAATACATATGCGGCGGCTCTTGCCCTTGTAAGGTAATCTTCATCCAGACTGTCCTTTAAGAGAGAAAGCTCTTCCTGGTTGTGTTCCAAGGTATGTATCATCTGTTCCATTTTGGCGTGAAAGGAGCCCAACTGCTGAGTTTCCAGCATGTGCAGGCTAAATAGAAAGTTAATGCCAAGTATGAGAAATACAGCTGCTGTTATTATAAAAAAAGTATATTTAATAAATATTTTTTGCATGGCTTCCCCTTTTTTTAATATATAACAATTATAAAAGGTTTTGAGATAACCAAAGTCCTTTTTTTTCGCATATGATACTAAAATTTCGCAAAAAGCAGAATTTTAAATATTCCTCCTTCACAAAAGCAGCCGATATTTCCACCTATTTTGTCGGAAAAGGCTGAAACGCTCTGCATTCCCAGGCCGTGATATCCTCCTTTTTTGCTCCTGGGCAGCCCGGTAACAGGGTCAAATAGTATTTCTTTTTCACAGGGGTTTTTTATTTCAACCAATAAATGGTCTTTTTCACAGTGGATTTTTACATCTACATATCTTTTATCTTCTTTTAGGTCCTTTACATGGGTAATGGCATTCTCCAGCAGATTAGCGATTACGGAGGCAAATTCATAGTCCTTAACAGGAAGTTTTTTGGGCAGCAGAATATCACCCCGGATATCAACCTGGAAGGAACGGGCAATTCTGGTCATTTCCGAGAGAATAGAGTTAAGAATGATATTGCTGCAGTAGGTTATCACTTTGTTGTCATCTGCCACTTCACTGATATGTTTTGTGATTTTTTTAATTTGTTCATATTCCCCTTGAGCCAGCAGAGAATCAATCATACTGGAATAGTGCCTCATATCGTGGCGAAGTATTTTTAAGTTCAACTCGCACTGCTCTACCAGATGGTATTGGTTTTCCAATCCTTTTATATGGGACTCAAATACTAAGTTTTTCCAGTAAATGCCAGCATTATTTGATTCACTTTCCAGATACCGAAGCACCACAACGTAGGAGACGAACATAGTAATAATGAATATTATGGTGCCGGGAATATTTTGTGGCTGCTCATACAGTGAATGGGGAAAGAAAGACAGAAAGGAAAATCCGCAATAAAAGAAAACAGGAATGAGACATAGCTCCCACCAGCTTTTCATTAACTTCCTCTCGTATCCTTTCAGACAGATGTCCCGAATTCTGAAATACAGGAAAATTAAAATTCCTGCATGGATAAAAAGGCCTCCGATCAAAGACAAAAGAGCATGATTCGTGTATATATGAAAAATACATGTTGCAATACTTCCGGCAATCACATAGTTGGAGGCGCTCAATGTCATAAAAAGGGCTCTTGTATCTCTTGTCCGGGAGATGAAGATGCCTGTAAACTGTGTGACAAATATCTGGAAAAGAGTCACAAGTACATAACATAAGCCGCTGTCCGGAAAAAGGTTTAATTTTATAATATCCGTAATTGTAAGTAAGAAAAAAGAAGTAAAACAGATTGCCTTTGTTTTTCCCTTGGAATAACGGTGAACTACAAAAAAATAGATAAATAGCATTAAAAAAATATGGCTTAGCATATAAAAAGTATTTTTAAAAAAGTCCATGTCTCTCCTATCTGTACTGTTCTGAATAGAATAAAAGATATTCTTTTTTTACTTCTGCAGTTCTTTTTTTGCTCACAGGGATAGTTATGCCGCTTTCCATAACCACGGAGTTAGGCAGCAGTTTTTTCACATATTTCAGGTTAATCACAAAGGATTTGTGGACCTGAAGGAAGTTTTTATCACACAGAAGTTCCTCAATCTCCTCGTCAAAAGACTTTCGGATAAAAATGCTTTTGATAATTTCGCCGCTTGTCAGATGTATCTCAAGAGTACGGGATACATTTTCCACGTATTGTATTTTAGAATGGGAGGCAGATACCAGCCCTTCCTTAGTTTTAATCAGATAAACGGGTCCCTTTTTTATCTCTCTCGAGGAGAGGGCGTAGTCTAAAGCTTCAAATAAATCTGTTTCACGAATGGGCTTTAAGAGATATCTCACTGCGTGGAGGGAATAGGCGTCCAGTGCAAAATCTGTGGAGGAAGTAATATAAATAATTATACTTTCAGAGCCGGATTTTAAGAGCTGCCTGCCAAGGTCAATGCCGGTTTTTTCTGACATAATCATATCTAAGAGGTAGATATCCGCCAGGTCTTTTTCACGTATCCGGTTGTAGAGCTTTAGTGGGTCAGAGTATTTTTCTGTTATGATTTCAAGGTTTGGATAAAGCTTTGTATACTCATTTAACAGTTTTTCTATTTTTATCATGTCCTCAATGTTGTCATCACAAATTACTATTTTCATATGTCTTTTGTCCTGCCTGCGTATTTGTCTCATAATTTTGGAAATCGTCATAGGATTGTGCGTCTGATACATTGTAGCACATAAGGGAAAATTCAGCGAGAAATATTTTTCTATGGTGAAACTTTTTCATGCCATAACTCGTATTATTTATATAAGGTGCATTAATTTTCAGACAGGAGGGTACAAAAAATGAGCGTTTTGGGAATCGGGAATCATAGATATGAGAATTATGGATATGCAGGTGTACATAGAAGAGGGCAAAAGCCAGAGGGACAAGGGGATTTCCAGGGGTTTCAGGCCCAAAAACCACAAGAGGATGGGGAGAAAAAATTAGAGGTTACGCCGGAGGAAGCACAGAAGAAAGGGGAAGAGGAAGACCAGGAGAAGACCGAAACAAGGGAAGATATTATCGAGAACCCGGACGGTTCAAGGGTACTTGTGCTAACTTCTAAAATGGGTGACAGGACAATTACCAAAAGCGTAAAGCTGCCGGACCGTCCCATGGGGCTGCCGGAGAAATCATCCGAAAAATCTAAGATTAGCAGCGGTCCAAAAGTGTATACAGTGTTTATGGAGGATGAGGATACACTGTATTCTGGGGGAAATGGTACGGGACTTTCTTTCTATATTAAGTGGGCCGAGGATTCCACGGAGGAAAATCCTGTGATGGTTGCCAAAGGGGTGGATGAGAACGGAGAGGAATTTGAACAAAGGATTCACATAAACGATATTAATCCAAGTAATGCTACTTTGGTGGAAATGCGGGCATTGGAAGCGTATACCGGCGTGGAGAAAAACGGCGGATTGTCTTCTCTTCCCATGGAAACAGGAGATATGGGGTTAAATGACAGAAGGAATTTTATGGAGATGTTTAAAAAGCAGATTTCGGACATGGCCCTTTTAAAGCAGAAGGCGGCTGCGGCTTACTATGAGTATAGCATGAGGAATTACTGGGATTTTATGGAGGACAGAGACAAAAATTAAATAGAAATTTCCTTTCCGGCTGCCTTTTTCAAGCCGGAAAGGAAGGCTTACACCAGATTTCCTTCAGGAATCGTTTTCGCCGATTAAGCGATAGGTTTCAGGGCTCGCAATAATAAGGGGAAAGCTGTCGGAGTCTATGTCAACATAGCAGATGTAGGCTTTTCCATCCAAGGCGTCGTTTATTTTTTCAATCCACATATCTACATTGAAATTTTCATCCAGGTTTAAGGATGGTAAAATATGGGAAATCATGGTATAGTTTTTAAGCTGCTCCAGTGACCAAAGAAAATCCTCTAAACTGCATTTCCAGTCTACTTCATAGAGATAGCCGTATTCCTGAAGCTCATCCACCATTGCAAGGAAGAAAAGGTCATCCAGATCAATCTCGTCTTCTGCTTCTTCATTTTCATAATCAATCTCCCGTTCATGGAAACGCTGTGCATTTTTTGTAAAGTATTCCTTTGGATGAGTAAGGGCCCATTCTAATTGTCTCATAACATCTTCATGATTAGCGGAGATTGCTTCTGCTATTTCCAGAATGTCTTCATAGTCCCGGCGTTCATATTCTTTCAGTAAGATATCTAAAATGTTCATGGTTTTTAACTTCTCCCTTTTTGAGACAGGCATCCGTGAAAATTCCTGTCATAACTTTTTATTTGATATTTTAGCATAAATCAGGGGCAGAATCTATAAAAATTTCAGGTATGAGAACATGCCGATATCTCATATGGTAGAGTAAAGAATCTGTGGAGCAGGGATTTGAAGAAAAAAATAGAATTGATTATGGCTATTATCATATTGCTTTCTGTGGCACTTCTTACCCGAAGGGAAGCTGTCATTTTTACAGGGGCAGATGCCAAAACAATAAACCAAAACTGCATTGTGATAGATGCCGGACATGGAGGGGATGACCCTGGGAAAATCGGTATTAACAAGGCCCTGGAAAAAGATATAAACCTTTCTATTGCACAAAAGCTGAAAGTGCTCCTTGAGAGCCAGGGCTATGAAGTGGTGATGACGAGAACCACTTCGGAAGGGTTATATCAGCCCGGTTCCAGAAATATGAAGGTGGAAGATATGCGCAACCGGTGTAATATTATCACAGAAGCCATGCCGGTGTTTACTGTGAGCATCCATCAGAACAGTTATCCGGAAGAGTATGTAAACGGAGCGCAGGTGTTTTATTATAAACAGTCACCGGAGGGGGAGGCTTTGGCGAAAAAAATACAGAGCAGTATGATAGCCCGCCTTGACCCAGGGAAACAGAGGGTGGAGAAAGCCAATGACAGCTACTATATGTTGAAAAAAACCCCCACCCCCACTGTGATTGTGGAATGTGGATTCCTCTCTAATTGGGAAGAAGCGGAAAAACTATGCACAGAAGAATACCAAGATCAGGTGGCCTGGGCGATACACATGGGGATTATGCAGTATTTAAATGAAGAGTGAGGGAATGGCTTTATCGCCGTATAGGATTTGAATATACATCTTTAAAATTACTCATGAGGATTCCCACATTTCAGTACTCTCCCCCTGCAAAAGCACCGGAAGGGTAGTGTAGCTTTGAACCTGCAGGGAAGGATTTTCCAATTTGCGCAGCATTACCTGTCCTGCCTGTACCCCCATATCGTACATATTTATATCAATAATCGTAGGCTTAGGCTCAATCACGCCGGAGTAGGGATAGGTGTCAAAAGTAAGGAAGGCAATATCTTTTGGGACAGATTTCCCCGTTTTTTCAATGCCTTTTGAAACCCCCAGGGCAATTTGGCTGTTTTCACAGACAATGGCTCTGGGGGGATTTTTTTTGGATAGCAGCGTTAAGGCAGCGGCGGCAGCCTCCCCCACAGAGGAATCCGTATGTATCACATGGGATTGGGGCACACGATAGCCGTATTTTCCCATAAGTCCTAAAAACCCACGTTCCCTCTGGACAGAGATAAGGTCAGACTTTCTGCCTCCCACAAATGCAACATTCGTATAATTGCAGGATATCATATGCTCTGCGGCAAATTCTCCGGCAAGGGCATGGTTTGTGTCAATCCAGCAGAGCCGGCTGGAAAAATTGGGGTGTCCGATAATAATATGGGGAAATTGGCGTTTTACAAGATAATTACCCACAGATTCATTGATGGCGGAGCCGTGTACCACAATGCCGTCGGCTGATTTCTGGGAGATAATTTTTTCTGCCGTTTCTCCGGGATAAGTTTCCCTGGAGGAGTCAATTAACATAAGTGAATAATTTTCTTTCTCAAGTTCATTATGTACACCGCACATGATGTCAAACATGTGGGGATTTTTATATGCTTCATTCCGGGTGATGGCAGTTAAAAAGGCAATATTTTTGGTTGACTGTCTGGCAAAGCTAACCGCCCTGGCGTTTGGGGTGTAGTCCAGTTTCCGGATTGCCTCATGAACCTTCTCTGCCGTTGCCGGGGAGATAGTTGACCAGTTGTTTAAAACTTTAGAGACAGTGGAGGGGGAAACCCCTGCAAGTCTTGCCACATCATTGATTGTAACTGCCATAAGATCCTCCTTAAAAAGTAACTGAATATAGAATTATAGTATAGCGCTTTCCTAACAAAGTCAAGTATACTTATGGGACTTTCATTGACTTTATAGGAAAAAATGTGGAAAATAAGATTAGAAGTTGACGTTAAACTTGAAATATATGGAAAACGTTTTCCTAAATTTGGAATGGAGGAAAAAAGATGAAGAAAATCGTAAGCAGCATATTATGTGGATGTATGGCAGCAGGCTTGGCAGCAGGGTGCGGGGAAGCACCGGGAGAGCAGCAGAGGGCTTCTTTGGATGAAGGCGCTGTTTCAGAAACAGAAAAAGGGCAGGAGTCAGAGGGAATCCATCTTAAAATCTGGCATGACGGGGATGAGGCTATCATGAGCACCATGGAAAAGGATGTAAATGAAATGTTAGAGGAGGAAGGCATTCGTGTTTCTTTTGAGAAAAAGACTGCGCTGACAGACCAGCTTAAACTTTACGGAACCGATGAGGTAAATGGTCCGGATATGTATTTTTATGCCCATGATTCTTTGGGAATGCTGGCTGAGATGGGGATTTTGGCACCTATTTCAGATGTTTCGGATACCGCTGCATTGAATGGGGAATTAAATAAAATGACTTTGGAGGCCGTGGAGTACAAAGATACACAGTATATGGTTCCTGTTTATTTTGAGACATTGCTGTTTCTCTATAATAAGGGCTTATGGGAGGGGGAAGTGCCTGATTCCACAGACGAGCTCTATGCTTATATGGAAGCCCATACGGATACAGATGCGGGAACCTATGGCGTGGTAAACCAGCATTCCACAGCCTACAATGTAGCACCTTTTATCAATGGGTTCGGGGGATTTATTATGGATAAGGAAGGAAATCCCGGGCTTAACCAGGCGCAGACCATTGAGGCTGTTACTTATAATCAGAAATTTGCAGCCCTCCAGGCAGACGGGGATTACAATACGGTGACTACCCTGTTTAATGAGGGAAAAGCTGCGGCGATTATAGGAGGGCCCTGGTTAGTGTCAGGTATTAAGGATGCAGGCATCGATTTAGGGATAAAATCCCTCTCAGATTTTACCCTGCCAAACGGCAAGGCGCTGGCCCCATTTTCCGGCGTGCAGGGAGTGGGTGTTTTAAAACAAAGTGCAGAGTCTAAAGGAGATGCAGTGGAAAAAGTATTAAAGGCCCTGGCTTCCGAAAAAGTAGGTGTAGATTTGGTTGTAAACAATAACTGTGCCTCAGCAAACGAAAAAGTTTATGAAAATAGCGATGTTGCCGCCAATGAAATGGTTCTCAATATAAAAAAGACGGCGGATACGGCAAGGCCAATGCCAAATATTCCTCAGATGAGTGTGATGTGGGGGCCGGCGGAAGCATTTTTAGCGGCGGTAAATAAGTCCAATGCGGATATATCTGCGGCGGCAGAGGAATTCCAGCAGGAGGCAGTTACAGCAATTTCTGATATCCAGTAGCAAGAAACGAAGGAGCAAAACATGAAAAACAGGAAAAATGCCATTCCATGGCTGTATTCATTGCCGGCATTTCTTTTGATAGGAATTGTAATTGTATTTCCAATTATCTATACGGCATATATTTCTTTGACAAATATGAACCTGTACCATTGGAATGATTTTCATCTGATTGGCCTGGGAAACTATAAACGGGCACTTTTAAAGGCGGATTCAGGATTTCTCTCGGCAGTGGGTGTGACCCTTGTGTGGACGGCTGTAAATATGGGGGTGCAGATGGTTGTCGCCTACTTTATTGCCCTTGGCCTTAACGCAGAGGGGTTAAAATTAAACCGGGTGTATAAAACACTTTTAATGTTTCCCTGGGCTATGCCGGCATATGTTTCCATATTACTGTGGAAAGTCTGTATGTTTAACACGGAATTCGGGCTTTTAAATAAGGTGGTTACAGCTCTTGGAGGCGTGAAGCTCAACTATCTGTCAGAGAATGTACCTGCATTTTTAGCATGTACAGTATTAAATCTCTGGATGGCTCTTCCTTTTATGATTATGATGATTGACGGGGCATTGCAGAGCGTGGACATAAGCCTGTATGAAAGTGCAATGATGGAAGGGGCCGGTTTTTGGCAGAAAACATTTCATATCACCCTGCCCTGTATCCGTCCGATTATAGCTCCTTCCGCTATTATGACTGTTTTTACCACATTTAAGCAGTTCGATATTATCTATCTATTGACAAAACAGAAAGGCTCCTTAACCGGAGCCACCCTGCAGACAATTATAACATATGCCCATGAAAATGCATTTGTTTCCAATAATTACGGACTGTCATCAGCGGTGTCGATTTTAATCTTTGGAATTATAATTCTGTTTTCCGTATTTACAAACCGGGGGCTTAGGGAGGAAAATTCATGAAAAAAAGAAAAATAAAACATAGTCTGGGACTTGTTTGTTTAAATGCAGTATTTATAATTGTCTGTTTTATCACCCTTGTTCCGGTGCTCTATGCTTTTTTGCTCTCTGTCAGCGATGGAAGCAGTGCCTTTGCGGGAAACTTATTTGGCAGTGCCGGTCATTTTACCTTAGAAAATTACAAAAGGATTCTGACGGAAGAGCCATTTCTTCTGTGGCTTAAAAATTCCGTGGTGTTAAGCCTGGGAACCACAGTACTTGCCATAGGATTTGCCACCACGGCGTCCTATGCTTTTTCCAGATACCGGTTTAAGGGAAGGATGAACATATTGTTTCTGCTTGTGCTGCTGAACGCTTTTCCACAGATTTTATCTATGTTTGCAATCTTCCGCCTTTTTAAATCCTTTAGGCTTTTGGATTCCAACGTGGGGCTTATAATTGTGTATGCAGGCTCCATGTGTATCTTTAGCATCTGGAATTTAAAGGGATATTTTGACACAATTCCGGCGGAGATTGAGGAGGCTTCCAAAATTGACGGAGCCTCGGATTTCCAGATGCTTGTGAGAATTGTACTTCCCCTTGCCCGCCCTGCAATCATTGTGACAGCAGTAATGGTTTTGATTTTTGTATGGAACGAGTACCTTTTTGCCACGACTTTTTTGTTAAGCGGGGACAAATATACCCTGGCCGGCGGGCTCTACCAGCTGCAGGCCAATGACTACAGCAGAAGCTGGTCATTGTTTACGGCAGCGGCAGTGCTTGTAAGCGTTCCGATTTTAATTATTTTCTTCTGTATTCAGAAGTATATGGTATCCGGTTTGACTGCCGGAGGAGTAAAGGGATAATTTTTTGAAAGAATGGAGAGATAAAAAATGCAGTTAGAAGGTGTTTTACATATACCCCTGTCCGGTTTCGCCTATGCCCTGGGGGAACATACATTGGTGATACGTCTTCGTACCGGGAAAAATCAGGTAAAGCGGAGCCTTTTACTTTACGGCGACAGAGTCTGTGTCAATGACCCGGTGGAAGTGACGGAAGTGGAGATGGAACGTATTGCAGAGGATAGTCTGTTTGATTACTATGAGGCGGAAGTTACCGATAAGTATACAAGAGTATGCTATTACTTTTCCCTGGATGACGGGGCGAAGACAGTATTTTACACGGAAAAGGGATTTTCACAGGAAATTCCCGGACAGAGGACGGAGTATTTTCAGTTTCCCTATATCAGGCGGGAAGATATTCCGGCAATTCCGCCATGGGCCAAAGAGATGGTTATGTACCATATTTTTCCCGACAGTTTTGCAAGCGGAAGACGCTGTTTAAGAGATGGGGAAAAGTGTATCAGGGAAAACGGAAAATTGTATAAAAGCGCCCATGGGGGAACCCTTCGGGGCATAATAGAAAATGTGGACTACTTAAAAGAGCTGGGGGTGAACTGTGTATATTTAAACCCTGTATTTGCCGCAGAGTCCAGCCACAAGTACGATACAATCAATTATTTTGAGATTGACCCCTGTTTCGGCACAAAAGAGGAACTCAGGGAACTTTCCGGACTATTGCACAAAAATGGGATGCGGCTCATATTAGACGGAGTTTTTAACCACTGCGGCGCCCAATTTGACGGCTTTTTAGATGTGCGAAAAAAAGAAGAAAAATCGGAGTATAAAAATTGGTTTTATGAGATGCCTTTTCCTGTTTCCTATGAAACACCCCCAAACTATGAGGCATTTGCCTATGTGAGGGAGATGCCGAAATTAAATACAGGGGATTTAGAAGTGGCGGAGTATTTTGCCAGGGTGGGGGTGTATTGGATTCAGTATGCCGATATTGACGGGTGGCGCCTGGATGTGGCAAATGAGATTAACCATGAATTTTGGCGGAAGTTCCGGCGGGAAGTAAGGAGAGTGAAAACAGATGCACTTTTGATTGGGGAAATCTGGGAAAATGCGGAAATTTGGCTTTTGGGAGATCAGTTTGATTCCACTATGAATTATACTTTTATGTCCATCTGTCAGGAATTTTTCGGAGAGAAGAAGATTTCCGTGGAGGAGTTTGACGGCAAAGTAAATGCCATGCTTCTTCGTTATCCCTATCCCGTTTCACTGGCTCAGATGAATTTCCTGGATACCCATGATGTTCCAAGATTTTACTCCTGCTGCAAAGAAGATAAGGCTGTTTACCGGGCAGCAGTGTTTTTCCTAATGACTTGCCCCGGGGCGCCTTCGGTTTTTTATGGAGACGAGGCCTGTATCCGGGGTGTGAAGGAGGAGGAATACCGTGCCCCCATGCCCTGGGGGGAGAGGGACCCTTCAATGGAAGAATATTTCAAGAAGTGTATTCAAATGCGCCGTTCCCTTCCAGCCCTTACCCAAGGAAATTTCCGCCGTGCCCTTGTAGATAATGAAAAAATGGTATACGGATTTACCAGGAAATGTGCGGAGCAGGAAGTACTGGTTTTGCTTCAATTATCCCAAGAAAAGCAAAAGGTAATTTTGCCCCAGCGTTTTAGGGACAGACTTTGGGACTGGGAGACCAGGGAGAGAATAGAAGGGGCGGAAGTGGAGCTTTTGGCCATGGAGGGAAAGATTTATATAGTGAAAAATCTTTGAATTTCTAAGGAAGTTTAGGGTTTTTATGGTGAAATGTTTAAATAGGAAATAAAAAAAGGTGTAAAATCCTCTATACAAAAGATTTTACACCTTAAAAAATGTTTAAATCCAGGTAGCCCCGTCTACAGATAGGATTTCTCCGGAAATATAGCTTGACATATCGCTGGCAAGGTATAAAAATGCATCGGCCACTTCCTCAGGCTCCCCTGGTCTTCCCATGGGAATCTGCATGGAAATTCTTTTTACCACCTCATCGGGGAGAGCGGCAACCATATCTGTCTTTGTCACTCCCGGAGCAACGGCATTGACCCTTATATGGTCTTTTCCTAACTCTCTTGCAAGAGAGATGGTCAACCCGTTTACTGCAAATTTGCTGGTGGGATAACCTACTCCACTGGCCTGGCCGGTTAAGCTCACCATGGAGCTGGTGTTTATGATACAGCCGCCTCCCTGCTCTTTCATGATTTTTACTGCGGGAAGAATCGTGTAAAACAGTGCATTGACATTTAAATTTATAATTTTGTCAAATTCTTCCGGGGTATAGTCACATAAAGGCGTGCTCTGGGAAATCCCTGCATTGTTTACGAGAATATCGATTTTGCCGTATTTTTCTTTAATTTGTTTAATAGCAGCCTCAACTTCTGCCGGGTTTGTCAGGGCAGGATGCATCCCTTCTACTTCCCACTGTGCATTTTCTGCTTTTAAGCTGTCAAGGGCTTTGTCTACGGTTTCTTTTCTGGAGCCAAAAAGAATCACTTTTGCACCGTTTTCTAAATATTTTTTAACGATACAGTATCCGATGCCTCTTGTGCCCCCTGTTACCACTGCTACTTTTCCTTTTAACATAAGCGAAACCTCCTTTTCTATTTCTATATTGTACCAATAATGTGAAAAATTAGCCAGAGATTTTTCTTTTACAGGAGGGAATCACACTTTAGAGGGATAATGTATCTTTTCATTGGCGCAAAAACATGGTATACTACTTCATATGGAAACAAAAGTGTATAAAATAAAAAGAAACGCAATGGAAATGGAAAAAATAAGAGAGGCTGCGGATATTATACGGGATGGAGGGTTAGCGGCATTTCCCACGGAGACGGTGTATGGCCTTGGGGCAGATGCCATGAACCCCGAAGCCTCTAAAAAAATATACGCGGCCAAGGGCAGGCCAAGTGACAATCCTCTTATTGTGCATATCAGTAGTTGGGAAGATGTAAGTTTAGTTGCCAGGGACATTCCGGGGAAAGCAAGGGTATTATCCGATGCGTTCTGGCCGGGGCCTCTTACCATGATACTTTATAAAAAGCACCAGGTTCCAAAAGAAACGACAGGAGGACTTGACACGGTGGCAGTGCGTATGCCGAGAGATGAGATAGCCCTAAGATTAATTGAAGCCAGCGGTTGTCTCATTGCAGCACCCAGCGCCAACACTTCCGGCAGGCCAAGCCCTACCCTGGCAGACCATGTGTTCCAGGACCTAGAGGGCAGGATTCCTATTATTTTGGACGGGGGAGAAGTGGGAATCGGCATAGAATCCACAATCATTGACCTTACGGAGGAGATTCCGGTTATTTTGCGGCCGGGGCGCATCACAAAAGAAATGCTTGAGCAGGTAATTGGGGAAGTGAGGGTGGACCCGGGGCTTATGGCGGAGGATGAAAAGGTGAAACCAAAGGCGCCTGGGATGAAATACCGGCATTATGCGCCGAAAGCCAGCTTAGTGTTGGTGGAAGGCCAAGAGGAGAAAGTTATTGCAAAAATAAATGTACTGGCAGAAGAGCTGCAAAAACAGGAGAAGAAGGTAGGTATCATTGGAACAGATGAGACAGTTTCCCGCTATGTGGGAGATGTGGTGGTAAGCATCGGGGCAAGGGAGGATGAGGAATCCATTGCCAGACATCTGTACCGGATTTTGAGGGACTTTGATGATTCTGGCGTTGACATGATTTATTCTGAGAGTTTTTCTTCCCAGGGAATCGGGCAGGCCATTATGAACCGGCTCTTAAAGGCCGCAGCTCATCAGATACTTGAGGTATAACATATGAAACTATATGATAAAGTAATATTTGTAGATGAAAACGGGACCTGCAGGGCTCCTATGGCTGCAGAGATTTTTAAAGATATCAGCAGTGAGAGCGGGATTGCGTCCTGCGCCAGGGGGCTTGTTGTGTTATTTCCAGAGCCTATGAACCAAAAGACGGAAGCGGTGATGGCCAGTAACGGGTTTTCCGTAGAGGGCTATATGTCCTGTGCCCTTCAGTTGGGGGATGTGGGAAAGAATACTTTAGTTGTGACAATGGAAGCGGCGCAGCGCTTAAAAATTTTGGAAATGTTTCAAGAGTTTGAGGAGCGTCAGGTCCGTGTCCTGACAGAACTGGTGGGAGATGAACTTGAAATTGTCAATCCCTACGGCGGTTCCCTGCAGGTATATGGTCTGTGTTATGAGACATTGTATACTTCCATAAAAAAACTGGTGGATTTAATAACGTAATATAAAAGGGATAAAAAGCAGGAGGTTCGGTATGAGTGACAAGAGACAGGATTATATTAGCTGGGATGAATACTTTATGGGGGTGGCAATGCTGTCTGCCATGCGTTCCAAAGATCCAAATACCCAGGTAGGGGCATGTATTGTCAGCAGTGACAATAAAATTCTCTCCATGGGTTATAACGGATTTCCCTCCGGATGTTCCGATGACGCTTTTCCCTGGGCCAGGGAGGGGGAGCCCTTAGACAACAAATATCTCTATACCACCCACAGCGAATTGAATGCTATTTTAAACTACAGAGGGGGGAGTTTGGAGGGGGCAAAGCTTTATGTGTCTCTCTTCCCCTGCAATGAGTGCGCCAAAGCAATTATACAGGCAGGGATTAAGACGGTGGTGTATGACTGTGACAAATATGAACACACTCCTCCGGTGATTGCGTCAAAGAGGATGCTGGATGCGGCGGGGGTGCGGTACTATAAGTACGAACATACCAATAGAAATATTTGCTTAAATGTATAAACATATTTAGAGAGCAGACTTGCATAGCAGGGTCTGCTTTCTTTGTGGTTTTTTATTCAGTATTTACCAAAATTACCGGAAACTTGTGATTAATTAATAGACAATATAACAAAAAATGGTATAATAATAAAATAGAGTTTTCATTCTAAAAGAGACGGCATACATATACAGCAGTCTTTGGGAGGTATAGATGAAATTTCAAAAAAATGTATACCAGTCTTTTGCATTAGTGATGCAGTTTGGAATCAGCATGTTGGTTCCGATTGGCCTTTGCATGGGAGTCGGCCTTTACATTGGAGACAAGTTTGATATGGACTGGATTTTTATCCCTCTCTTTATAATGGGAGCTTTAGCGGGTTTTCGCAATATCTATATTATGGCAAAAAAGGTTTTTGAACAGGAAAGTGACAGGGATACAAAACATGTTAAGAAGACTGAATAAAGTATTGCCGGAGCTTATATTGGGCATCATTTTATATGGAATAGTTTTACAGCTTGCCGGCGTATGGTTTGTGTCAGATAAGGTTCGCTATTCCAGTGGATTGTGGATTGGAATTGCATTGGCGTGTTGTATGGCCATTCACATGGCAGTGGTGATTCAGGATGCTGTGAGTATAGATTCCGGCCAGGGAAAGCTGATTGCCCAAAATATGATCCGCTATATTGTGGTGGTGGCAGTTTTTTTCTTTATGATGTATTTTCGCCTGGGAAATCTGTTTACCGCATTTTTAGGAGTTATGGGTTTGAAAGCGGCTGCATATGCACAGCCTTTCATTCATAAAATGATTTTCAAATTAAGAGGGAGGGAAGAGGATATATAAAAATGAGTTAGGATTGGAAACGAACAATTAAATAAGGAGGTGAAAATGTGAACAATGCAATTTTGATGTCCAGTTCATCGGATATTGACTTTATGATCCATGGGATATTTTCTTACGAAGTGTTTGGACAGACTTGCTGGATTACAACAACCCATGTCTGTGCCCTTATCGTTATGGCTGTGCTGGTTATTTTTGCAGTGATTGCCAACCGTAAGATGAAAAATGCAACGGAAGTTCCGGACGGTTTTCAAAACGTGCTGGAGCTGATTGTAGAATCCCTGGATGGTGTTGTGGGAGGCGTTATGGGAAAAAATGCCCATAGGTTTGCTAATTATATCAGCACAATATTTATATTTATTCTTATGAGCAATATATCCGGTATTTTCGGACTAAGGCCGCCTACCGCTGACTATGGCGTAACACTGGCTTTGGGACTTATCACCTTTGGGCTCATCCATGTGAACCAGTTCCGATACCATAATTTAAAAACCATTTGGGTGGATATGTGTTCCCCCCTGCCGCCATGGCTGCCAATTTGGTTCCCGATTAACTTAATCAGTGAGATTGCAGTGCCGATTTCACTGTCCCTGCGTTTGTTTGCAAACGTATTGTCAGGAACAGTTATGATGGCGCTGGTGTATGGCTTGCTTGGCTGGATTGCTACATTTTGGCCGGCGGTATTGCATGTATACTTTGACTTGTTCTCCGGGGCAATTCAGACGTATGTATTCTGTATGTTGACAATGACATACATCAATCAGCAGCTTGAAACAGAATAAGGGCTGCAGCAGGAAAATTTGTATTTTTATGAAGGAGGAAATTCAATATGAATATTTCAGGAAATGATTTAATTTTAGCATGTTCAGCAATCGGTGCAGGTCTTGCGGTTATCGCAGGTATCGGACCTGGTATTGGACAGGGTATCGCAGCAGGTTATGCAGCAAATGCAGTGGGAAGAAATCCGGGTGCAAAATCCGACATTATGTCTACCATGTTATTGGGACAGGCGGTAGCAGAGACAACCGGTCTTTATGGTCTGTTGGTAGCTATGCTCTTACTTTTCGTAAAACCATTAGTAGGCTAATTGCAGGCAGGTGGATTCATTACGGAAAGGAGGGGGAACTTCTAAGCTATGACAAGACTGTTTAATCTTGATATGCAGTTGATTATGGATGCTCTGCAGTCAGCTATTTCTGTATTTGTGCTGTTTTTGCTGTTATCTTATCTGTTGTATAATCCTGTTCGCAAAATGTTAAAAGACAGGCAGGAGACGATTAAGAGCAACATTGACACGGCCATTGCCGATAAGGCAAGCGCAGCAGAACTGAAGGAACTGTATGAAGGAAAACTGAAAGAGGTAGATAAGGAAGCGGAGCAGATTTTAAGCGAAGCACGTCAAAAGGCAATGAAAAATGAGGCTAGAATGATTGACGAGGCCAAGGAAGAGGCGGCCCGGATTATCAAGAGAGCCAAAGAAGAGGCAGAGCTTGAGAAAAAACGTGCGATGGATGAGGTAAAACAGGAAATGATTACTGTTGCCTCCATGATGGCGGCCAAGGTGGTTGCGGCTTCTATTGATACAACAATTCAGGATACGCTGGTAGAAGAAACATTAAAAGAAATGGGTGATTCGACATGGCAAAGTTAGTATCAAAAACATATGGTGATGCATTGTTTGAGATTGCAGAGGAAAGCGGAAGGATGGACGTCTTTTTTGAGGAAGTAAAGGATGTGCTTACGGTTCTTTCCCAGAATGCAGATTTGGCCAAACTGATGAATCATCCAAAGGTAGTAAAAGAAGAGAAAATTCAGGTTATAGAGAACATTTTCAAAGGACGTATCTCAGACGAAATCGTAGGCTTAATGCGTATGATTGTGGATAAGGGACATTTTGGTGAAATAGAGAATGTGCTGAACTATTTTATCGGGGAAGTGAAAGAGTCCAAAAATATTGGAACGGCCTATGTGACTACGGCATCGGAGTTATCCGAAACGCAGCGGCAGCAGGTAGAAGAGAGATTGATTCAGACCACCAAGTATGTGGAATTTGAGATGCACTATGATGTGGATACCGCTTTAATCGGCGGAATGGTAATTCGGATTAAAGACAGAGTCGTTGACAGCAGCATAAAGACGAAGCTTTATGACCTGTCCAGAGAATTATCCAAAATACAGTTGAAAGTAGGTGAATGCGCTCCATGAATTTAAGACCAGAAGAAATCAGTTCTGTTATTAAAGAGCAGATTAAAAGATATGCGGCGCAGCTTGAGGTGGCAGATGTGGGAACCGTTATCCAGGTGGCAGACGGTATTGCCCGTATCCACGGCCTTGAGAATGCAATGCAGGGAGAGCTTCTTGAATTCCCTGGTGAAGTATACGGAATGGTGTTGAACTTAGAGGAAGATAATGTGGGTGCTGTTTTGTTAGGTGACAGCAGAAACATCAATGAGGGAGATACTGTAAAAACCACCGGGCGAGTTGTGGAAGTTCCAGTGGGCGATGCAATGTTAGGACGTGTAGTCAATGCATTGGGTCAGCCGATTGACGGAAAAGGACCGATTGAAACCAGTAAATTCCGTCAGATTGAGAGAGTAGCAAGCGGCGTTATCTCCAGAAAATCTGTAGATACACCCTTACAGACCGGTATTAAGGCTATCGACGCCATGATTCCTATCGGAAGAGGACAGCGTGAGCTTATTATCGGTGACAAGCAGACAGGTAAGACAGCCATTGCCATTGACACTATCATTAACCAGAAGGGTAAAGGTGTGAAGTGTATTTATGTGGCAATCGGCCAGAAAGCTTCTACCGTTGCTTCCATTGTAAAAACTTTGGAAGAGTTCGGGGCAATGGCTTACACTACAGTAGTTGCTTCTACTGCCAGTGAGCTGGCTCCTTTGCAGTATATCGCTCCTTATTCCGGATGTGCCATCGGGGAAGAGTGGATGGAAAATGGGCAGGACGTTCTTGTTGTGTATGACGATTTGAGTAAACATGCAACGGCTTACCGTACACTTTCCCTGCTTCTTAAGAGGCCCCCAGGACGTGAGGCATATCCAGGTGATGTATTCTATCTGCACTCAAGGCTCTTAGAGCGTGCAGCCAGATTATCAGATAAATTGGGCGGAGGTTCTCTAACGGCTCTTCCAATCATCGAAACCCAGGCCGGAGATGTTTCCGCATATATTCCTACCAACGTAATTTCTATTACGGACGGTCAGATTTATCTGGAGACAGACATGTTTAACGCAGGTTTCCGCCCCGCTATCAATGCAGGTCTTTCCGTATCCCGTGTAGGTGGTGCGGCACAGATTAAGGCAATCAAAAAGATTGCAGCTCCCATCCGTGTGGAGCTGGCACAGTACCGCGAGCTTGCAGCTTTCTCACAGTTTGGTTCCGAATTGGATGCAGACACAAAAGAGAAGCTGGCACAGGGTGAGAGAATCCGTGAGATTTTGAAACAGCCTCAGTATCAGCCTATGGCTGTGGAAAAACAGGTTTTGATTATTTATGCAGCGATTAAGAAATATCTCCTTGACATTCCGGTAGATGCGATTCTCCGTTTTGAGAAAGAGCTCTTTGACTATGTGGAGACAAAGTATCCGGAAATTTTAAACTCTATCCGTGAGACGAAAGAGCTTAAGGAAGATATGGAGCAGAAACTGGTAAAAGCCATTGAAGAATGTAAGGCATCCTTTAAGTAGAAATTATTTTTGTGAAGGCGGTGAGAAGATATGGCCTCAATGAGGGACATAAAGCGAAGAAAAGGCAGCATACAGAGTACGCAGCAAATCACAAAAGCCATGAAACTGGTTTCTACTGTTAAACTGCAGAAAGCAAAAAACCGTGCAGAGGAAACAAATCCATATTTTAATTATATGTATCAGACGGTGTCTTCTATGTTAAGGCGCTCCGGAACCATACTGCATCCATATCTGAAAGCAAATGATTCTCAGAAAAAAGCAGTAGTCGTCATCACCTCCAACCGTGGTCTGGCGGGAGGCTACAACTCAAATGTTGTAAAATTGGTGACAGGAAGCGGATTCTCCAAAGAAGATGTGCAGGTTTATGCCATTGGACATAAAGGAAGAGAGGCATTGGAGCGCTACGGATACGAGATTAAATCGGATGATTCTGAAGTGGTTGAGGCGCCTACCTATGCAGATGCGGCTGAAATTTGCAGCCGTGTGTTAAAGGCTTATCAGAATGGAGAAATCGGCGAAATTTATCTGGCCTACACCCATTTTAAAAATACGGTGAGCCATGAGCCGAAGATGATGAAGCTCCTCCCTGTGGAGTTTGCAGAAGGGGAAGGCGAGGCAGAGGATACCAATGTTCTGATGAACTACGAACCGGATGAGGAGGAAGCTTTGGACATGATTATTCCAAAGTATGTTACCAGCCTTTTCTACGGTGCACTGGTGGAGGCAGTTGCCAGTGAAAACGGAGCCAGAATGCAGGCAATGGATTCTGCAACCAGCAATGCAGAAGAGATGATTAGTGATTTGTCACTGAAGTATAATAGGGCACGTCAGAGTTCTATTACACAGGAATTAACAGAAATTATCGCAGGCGCTTCTGCGATATCATAAAAAAATAAGGAGTGATAGAGAAAGATGGCAGATAAGAATATTGGTAAAATCACTCAGATTATCGGTGCCGTCCTGGACATTAAGTTTTCCGAGGGACGTCTGCCGGAGATAAATGACGCTATTAATATCACCATGAATGACGGCAAAAAGTTAGTAGTTGAAGTATCTCAGCATCTGGGGGATGATACGGTGAGATGTATCGCCATGGGTCCCACCGACGGACTGGTTCGTGGAATGGATGCGGAAGCAACGGGAACTTCCATTTCCGTACCGGTAGGTGAGAATACCCTGGGACGTATCTTTAACGTATTAGGTGAGCCAATCGATGAGGTAGACGCCCCATCTAATGTAGAATACTGGCCAATCCACAGAAAAGCGCCTACTTTTGAGGAGCAGGCAACTTCCCAGGAGATGTTGGAGACAGGTATCAAAGTCGTTGACCTGCTCTGTCCATATCAGAAGGGTGGTAAAATCGGTCTGTTCGGCGGTGCCGGTGTAGGTAAAACCGTATTAATTCAGGAATTGATTCACAATATTGCAACAGAGCACGGCGGATATTCCGTGTTTACCGGTGTAGGGGAGCGTACCCGTGAGGGTAACGACCTTTACTATGAAATGAAAGAGTCCGGGGTTATCGACAAGACCACCATGGTGTTCGGCCAGATGAACGAGCCCCCCGGAGCAAGAATGAGGGTAGGTCTTACAGGACTTACTATGGCAGAGTACTTCCGTGACAGAGGCGGAAAGGACGTGTTGTTGTTCATCGATAACATCTTCCGTTTTACCCAGGCAGGATCTGAGGTTTCCGCTTTGCTTGGACGTATGCCCTCCGCGGTAGGTTACCAGCCAACCCTGCAGACAGAGATGGGTGCATTGCAGGAGCGTATCACATCCACAAAGAGCGGATCCATTACCTCCGTTCAGGCTGTGTACGTGCCGGCGGACGACTTAACTGACCCGGCTCCCGCAACAACCTTTGCCCATTTGGATGCCACAACCGTATTGGAGCGTTCCATTGCAGAGCTTGGTATTTACCCGGCAGTGGACCCCCTTGGTTCCACATCACGTATTCTTGATCCACGTATTGTGGGACAGGAGCACTTTGAAGTTGCCCGGGGTGTGCAGGAGATTTTGCAGAAATATAAAGAACTTCAGGATATTATCGCAATCCTTGGTATGGATGAGCTTTCCGAGGATGACAAGCTTACTGTAAACCGTGCCAGAAAAGTACAGAGATTCCTGTCCCAGCCATTTAACGTGGCAACGCAGTTTACCGGATTGGAAGGAAAATATGTTCCCATTACCGAGACGGTACGTGGATTCCGGGAAATTCTGGAAGGCAAGTTAGATGATGTTCCGGAGAGTTACTTCTTAAATGCAGGAACAATTGACGAAGTACGCGCCCGTATGAAGTAAGGGGTGATGGTATGGCGGATAATGAAAAAATGTTTCAGGTAAAGATTATCACACCGGACCGTATTTTCTATACGGGGGAAGCCGAGATGGTAGAGTTTAACACCACAGACGGCGCCATCGGTGTGTATAAGAACCACATTCCTGTAACCACCGTGTTAGCTCCCGGAGCCCTGATTATCCATGAGGCGGAAGGTGAGAAGGTGGCGGCAATCCATGCGGGATTTGCGGAGATTTTAGGCAGCCAGGTAACTTTTTTAGCGGAGATTGCCGAGTGGCCGGATGAAATTGACGTGGCCCGTGCGGAAAAAGCCAAAGAGCGGGCAGAGGGGCGTCTGGCAGGCAAGGCGGCGGATGTTGACCTTGCCAGGGCGGAGTTTGCGCTGCGGAAGGCACTGACCCGTATTAATGTTAAGAGTATGTAGTGTACTACTTTGAAATAATTTGATAAGAAAAGCGGCATCGGAGAGTGATATGATACCTCTTAAGTAGACAATGGAAATAACCAAAAGCTACTTAGGAG
>CAMWKH010000013.1 GCA_947174805.1 uncultured Roseburia sp.
TATACAGGTAAATCCACGTTGCTACAAATGTGGGGTCACTTCATATTGTCCTAATTCTCCTGTAGCCAATTTTCAAAATCACCTTGAGGATTACACGCATAATATGAATGTTTTAAATTATCCAAAGCCTCTTGTGTGTCAGGATGATTTCTCCCTAAGCTGTCCATAAATATATGATAAGCTTTCTCTAAAAGAGTGAATGCGTCTTCGTAATTCCCCTGTCTTACACACACTTTTGCTAAATTATTATAAATTAAAACTGTATTTGGATGTTCCTCCCCCAATACCCTTTTTATAACTTCAAGGCTCTTTCTATATAATTTCTCCGCATCGTTATATCTGCCTTCCCTCACATATAAATGCGCCAGATTATTAAAACTAATGGCTGTATCAGGATGTTCTTCTCCCAATATCTTCTCCCTTATCTGTAAACATTTTTCATATAGTTCTTCGGCTTTTTGATAATTTCCTTTTCTTTCATATACGTGTGCTATATTATTATACCCCGTAGCCGTATAGGGATGTTCCTTCCCCAGTACTTTTTCTTTTATTCGTATACTTTTTAAATATAAGGTTTCCGCTTCTCTGTACTTTCCCTGGTCTTCATACACTCCTGCTAAATTATTATAACTTATAGCTGTATCTAAATGTTCCTTTCCCAATACCTTTTCATTGATTCGCAAATATTTCTTATATAATTCTTCCGCATTCTTGTATTCCCCCTTATTTACACACAAATCTCCCAGATTATTGTAAATGATAGCTGTAGTCGGATGCTCCTCCCCCAATACTTTCTTACATATTTTAAGACTCTCCTGATACAGTTCTTCAGCCTCTCTATACTTTCCCCTGCTCCCATATATACCTGCTAAATTATTATAAATCTTGGCTGTATCTGGATGCTCCTCCCCCAATACCCTTTTCACTATTTGCAGACATTTTTTCTGCAACTCCTCCGCTTCCTCATATTTTCCCTGGCGCTCATACACACCTGCCAATTCAACATTTACCCGCACGGTCTCCAAATGCTCTGGCCCAAGAATTTTTTCCCTGACTTTTTGCACTTTTAGCAGCAATTTTTCACTCGCATTATAATTTGCACAATTTTCTTCATCAAGAGCTTTCTTAAACATTTCTCCTGTCACTGCCATCTTTTCTTTCAATTCTTCCGGTATCCACTGAGGCTCTTCTATCGTTTCATCTTCCAAAGGACTTAATTCTTCCTGCCCGTCCTGTTGCATTTTAGTATTTTGAAAACTTATCCGTAATTTCAAAAAAGAGTAAAAATCATATGCGCCAAGGGACAGTTTATCATCCATAAAAGGAGTGACAAGAAAAATCAAATTTTTTTCCAGCCCTTCCAACATATCTCTGCTGAAATTCAGACGCTTTATACTGTCCTCTTTCTGCAGTCCAAGATGAAAATTGACAATCATAAAATTCCGGCTTTTGGGCAGGCTATCCACCCACTCCTGTATGTCATGAAAAGAATAGTCCCCAGGATGACGCCTGTAATCATAGATTTCCATATCTCCCCGGCTGTAAATATCCGCTATTTCCATTTGATTTTTTTCATCCGCTGACACCAGAAATAGTCCCTGCTCCGACTTATTGATAATCCACCCTATGGAACGGTATCCCTCCTGGTTATTTTCCGGCATCTTCAATCATCCCCTGTTCTTCAAAGAATTTTGCAACCAGAGGATGAATATCATGCCATCGTTTCCCGTTATATTCCAGTACAACAGATGCCTGCAGCATTTTCAACAACATTTTTTTATCCTCTATCCGCTCCTTATTCTCGTGATAAATATTTAATAAAAATTGATAATCTTTCTCTTCAATCCGCCTTGTGAGAGAGGTCTTCAGCTCCTCCAGAGCACGGTTCGCATCTTCCATAAAAATCTTTTCACTGTCCCTGCGCTCCGCTCTTTTTGCCGATGCGTTGATTACATGAAACAAATCCCTGAGGGAGCCTCCGGTATACCGAATCAGCCTATTTAACACATCCGTGTCAAACAAAGCCAAATCTGCACGTTTTCTTACAATTTCCCGTATAATATCAATCCCTTCCTGGAAAGGCTGATTCTCTATGGTTGTGATTTTAATCATGGGAAGTGTTTTTGTGATAAAATAACTTTCCATAGCTGAAAATCTTGCATCATAAGAAAGCCCGATGGGAAAGGTATAAATCACCGGAAATTTCATTCCTGAAAGCAATGCCGCATAATTATAAAATACTTTCCATGCATCCTCGGGATTTAATTTATCCAAATCCTCAAAAATAATAATAGGACGTTTCCCTTCTGCTTTTTTAGCAATTTCGTCCCCTATATACCCCAAAATTCCTATCCATTCACTGGAACGGACACTTATCTTTCTCCGGTACTCTTTTCTTGTCTCTTCATTGTATTTCAAATCTGTCTTTATTTTCGCAAAAAGATTCAAAATACCTGCAAAAATCCCCTTTGTCTCCACCGACATTCCAGATTCAAGAGAAACTGCCTCTAAATCCTGGGAAAGAATCGTTTCTGTCCCCTCAAATAAAAATTTAGTCAATTTCTCCAACACTCTATCTTCAATCTCACATTCCAGTTCCCCTGCAATTTGAATCAATGCCTCCCCCATGAGTATAAAAAGGTCAGAGTATACAATATTAAACAGATCCAAATCCATACTGCAATTAATTGTCTTTACATAATATCCATCAGCAGCCAGTTCTTCTGACATTCTGTTTAACTCGGTGCTCTTTCCACACCCTCTGTGTCCCAACAACAAGAAAGCACTGTATTCATCGGTGCTTTTACAGCTGTCAAAAATATCTTCTATCGGGGAATTATATTTATCACTTGTGCGGTATTCCATGGTATCTTTACAGTAAAACATTGCCATCTGCTCCTTTTTTAAAGGCGCAGGGGAAAAAGCATTTATAATTTCTGAAATTTGATTTGCATATTTCATGAAAAGCTTCTCCTTCCATATTTCATTTTCATTATATATCATATAGCTTACACTATCAAAAGCTTTTACAATACTTCATCATAATTTCTCTTCATACAGCAAATTTCTTATTTCCCGCTCCAAATCAGGATACTCTATATTTTTATAATGCCTGCGCACCCACAACACCTCCAGACAATACAGAACATCTAAAAAACAAGCCGCAAACCTTCTGACAATCCACAGGCTTTACGGCTTATTTCGTAATTTCCCAATATCCGCTCTACGGTAAACCATGACGAATTAGTTTTCTTTGATTTCATCTTTCTACTCAATATCTTCCTCATTCTCCCCAAATGCTTCCACCCTAAATACCACAGGCCGTATCCCATCTGTGCAGCATACAATGGTCTGGCCGTCCTCTTTATTCCATGGCTTCATTGTAGAACCAGAAGAAAGCGCACTGACACTGCGGTAAATATCCATCCAGGCCCAGGGACAAAATCCTTCCGGCATCACCGCACTTCCTGCATAGACAAATGTATCCCCCACATCAAGCATCGGGCAGGAACCAACCTCCCTACCCTCTGTCAAATATTCATCTGCATACTCCGGATAAAATTCTTTCTTAAGTACCGTTATCCTTACTCTCTTCATAAATCTATCCCTCATTCATATTCGCCAGCTTCGCCGCCTGGTCCGCCGCAATGCAGGCGTCAATAATCTCCTGGATATCCCCGTTCATGATCTTATCCAGCTTGTAAAGGGTAAGGTTAATCCTGTGGTCTGTCACCCGCCCCTGGGGAAAATTGTAGGTGCGGATTTTCTCGGAGCGGTCTCCCGTTCCAATCTGGCTTCTCCGCTCTGCAGACTCCGCATCCTGGCGCTTCTGCAGCTCCATATCGTAGAGTTTTGCACGGAGCAGGGCAAATGCCTTCTCTTTATTCTGAAGCTGGGATTTCTCCGTCTGGCTGTAAATCACAATTCCTGTGGGATAATGAGTCAGGCGCACGGCGGAATCCGTGGTATTGACACACTGCCCGCCGTTTCCGGAGGCCCGCATCACATCAATACGGATATCTTTTTCATCAATTTCCACATCCACATCCTCCGCTTCCGGCATCACTGCCACGGTGATGGTGGAGGTGTGGATACGTCCCCCGGACTCGGTTTCCGGCACTCTCTGTACCCGGTGTACCCCGGATTCATACTTTAACACGGAGTACGCCCCCTGGCCCGTCACCATAAAGGTCACATTCTTCATGCCGCCGATGCCGATTTCCTCGCATTCCGCCATCTCCACTTTCCAGCGCTGGCTCTCCGCATAGTGCACATACATCCGGTAGATTTCCGCAGCAAACAATGCCGCCTCATCCCCCCCTGCCCCTGCACGGATTTCCACAATCACGTTTTTATCGTCGTTGGGGTCTTTGGGAAGGAGTAAAATCTTTAATTGATTTTCCAGCTCCTCCACTTTCTGTTTGGACTCGTTTAACTCCTCTTTTGCCAGGGCCTTAATCTCCTCGTCGCTCTCCTCCTCCAGCATGGCAAGGGAATCCTCGATATTCTGCTTATTCTGTTTATACTCCTTGTAAGCCTCCACAATGGGGGTCAAATCACTCTGCTCTTTCATAAGTTTCCGGAAACGTGCGGTGTCCCCCGCCACATCCGGCTCACTTAACTGGTTTAACACTTCCTCCAAACGGATGACCAAATCTTCTAATTTATCAAACATGTCTCTCATCCTTTCCTGTCACAACCCGGTCTAAACCTGCCAGGTCTTTTATCACTTTTATATCACAATAGCCATTATCTTTAAAAATCCTGCTCACGTCTTTTCCCTGGTCACATCCTATCTCAACCATAAGAAAGCCCCCGGGCTTTAAATACTTTTTTCCCTCTTTTGCCAGTATCCGGTAAAACCAAAGGCCGTCCTCTCTGCCGTCCAATGCCAGATGGGGCTCAAAATCCTTAACCTCCGGCATAAGCCCCTGGATTACTTCCGTAGGAATATAGGGGGGATTGGACACAATCACATCGAAAGTCCCCCTCACCTTCTCAAACATATCACTGAGAAAAAAATGTAGGTTTACTCCATTCTTTCTGGCATTTTCCTCGGAAACCTTTAATGCCTCCGGAGAAATATCCGCTCCCTGCACTTTTACATCCGGCCTTAATTTTCCAATGCTCACGGCTATGCAGCCGGAGCCGGTGCAAAGGTCCAAAACCTCCATGCCGGAGGTGATTACTTTTAAGGCCTCCTCCACCAGAACTTCCGTATCCTGCCTGGGAATCAGTACGCCGGGATTCACCTGGAAAGTCAATCCCATAAATTCCTGCTCCCCTGTAATGTATTGAAGAGGGATATGAGACGCCCGCTTCTTAAGGAATTCCATATATTTCTTTTCCTGTTCTTCTTGCATATCTTCATTGCCGTAAACATAATAAAAATTCCTGTCAATACGGCAGGCGGCGGACATAAGCAGCCATGCGTCACTTTCCACTTCAAAATTTCCCGCTGCTGTCAGCCGTAATTGCCCATACCGCAGCGCTTCCTGGTACGTCATACCCTATCCCTCATATCCATCCAGTGTATCACCAAACCTGAATTAAAAATTTTCTTTTATAAAGCTTCTCCAGTCAAAAACCGCCTCCACAGAGGCAATCCCTACCTCAATCATAGAATCCTCCGGCTCCCTGGTGGTGATTTTCTGAAGCAGCAAACCCGGCTTGCTTAACAGATTCACAAACCCGTTGTCCTTTCTTCCCGCCACACGGAGAAACTCGTAGGAGATTCCCGCAATCACAGGGATGAAAAGCAGACGGAGAAGAAGTCTTAACCACCTGGATTCCACATAGATTAACATAAACAGCAAAATGCTGATAAGCATCACCAGCAAGAGAAAACTAGTGCCGCAGCGCTTGTGCTGTTTGGAACTTTTCCTTACATTTTCCACGGTAAGTTCCATGCCATGTTCCACACAGTTGATACACTTGTGTTCCGCGCCATGGTACATATAGACTCTTTTTATATCCGGCATCAGGGAGATTCCTGCCACATAGCCTACAAAAATCAATAACCGCAAGATTCCCTCCAACAGGGAAATCACAATATGGGAAGAAATATACCTCTGAAAAATAAGGGAGATGCCGTAGGGAAGGAGGATAAAAATTCCCACTGCCAGAAGAACGGAAAACACCACTGTAAGGGTCATGGCAAAATCCTCCTTCTTTTTTTCCTTCTCCGGGTCTTTTCCTTTTTCTTTCTCCCCCTCTTCCTCCTCAAAAAAAGAGGCGGAAAAAGTAAGGGCTCCCATGCCAATCACCAGTGACTCTATAAAACTGAATACCCCCCGTAAAAGCGGAAAATTTCTTATTTTTTCATTTTTAACAATTCCCTTATACTGAAATATTTCCACCTCAATTTCACGGTCCGGCTTCCTCACCGCCACGGCGTACTGATTTTCATTGCGCATCATGATACCTTCCATTACCGCCTGGCCGCCGATTTTTGAATATTTCATTCCATGCCTCGCTTTTCCAATATCTGTATGGCAAAAAAGGTTGAGATTACATTAACCTCAACCTTGTCATGCACTGTTGTATATTTACTTATTCATGCCATATTTCCTGTTGAACTTATCGATACGTCCACGGGCCTGAGCAGCTTTCTGCTGTCCTGTGTAGAACGGATGGCATTTGGAACAGATTTCAACGTGGATATCCTTTTTTGTTGAACCTGTAACAAAAGTATTGCCGCAGTTACATGTTACAGTTGCCTGATGGTAATCTGGATGGATTCCTTCTCTCATATGTCTTTCACCTCACACATTTATAATCTTTCTGCTTTCCACCTGCAATGCAGGCAGACACGATTTCTATTCTTGACTATTTACATCCCGATAAACAGCTTTTTTAGTATAGCACAGGTAAATACAGAATGCAAGTTTTTTCTAAAATTTACCTACAGCCTGGTTTTTTTCACCATCTGAATATATTCCCTGTTGCTCTTTGTACGGGCAAACATATTTAAAACCGTCTCCACCGCATCATCGGATTTGGAACCGTTAAAAGCTTTGCGCATAATATCCACAGCCTCCTGCTCCTCCCGCTCCAACAACAAATCTTCCCTTCTCGTCCCGGATTTTACAATATCAATGGCAGGGAACACACGCTTTTCCGACAATTTTCTGTCCAAAACAAGCTCCATATTTCCGGTTCCCTTAAATTCCTCGTACACCACGTCATCCATCTTACTTCCCGTGTCCACCAGCGCCGAAGCCAGGATGGTGAGGCTGCCCCCCTCCCGCATATTCCGGGCCGCCCCAAAGAAACGCTTTGGCATATGAAGGGCTGCAGGGTCAAGTCCCCCGGACAAAGTTCTTCCGCTGGGGGGAACGGTCAGGTTATACGCCCGTGCCAGACGGGTAATGCTGTCCAAAAGGATCATAACCTCCTTGTGATGCTCCACCAGGCGTTTTGCCCGCTCAATCACCATCTCCGACACACGTTTGTGGTGTTCCGGAAGCTCGTCAAAGGTAGAGTAGATAACCTCCACGTTTTTCCCTTCAATAGCCTCCTTAATGTCCGTAACCTCCTCCGGGCGCTCGTCAATGAGAAGGATAATCAGATGCATATTGGGATTTGCAGATGATACGGATTTTGCAATCTGCTTTAGAAGGGTGGTTTTTCCCGCTTTGGGCTGGGACACAATCATACCCCTCTGTCCCTTTCCTATGGGAGAAACTAAATCCACAATGCGCATGGCCACAGAGGATTTTCCCGGCTGTTCCAGACGGATTCTCTCATTTGGGAAAATCGGGGTCATATCCTCAAAATTCTGTCTCTGCTGTGCCACGATTGGTGGAAAACCGTTTATGGTGGACACATACAAAAGTGCGCTGAATTTTTCCTGCTGGGTTTTTATCCTGGTATTGCCGCAGACGATATCCCCGGTTTTTAAATTAAACCTGCGAATCTGGGAAGGAGACACATACACATCTTTATCCCCAGGCAGATAATTTTCACTTCGGATAAATCCGTATCCGTCCGGCATCACCTCTAAAATTCCGTTTGCTGTAATCCCGCTGTCCAATTCTTCCTTCTCCGGCTGTGCACCTCTGTCCTCTCTGGCACGCTCAAACTCCCTCTCCGGCTTTTCTTCTGCTCTTGGCTCCGCCTTAGCCTCAGGCTTCTCCTCCGTCCCTGTCTCCTGTTTCTCCTCAGGCTTTTCTTTCTCGTCTTCCTTAAGCATCCGCTCCACCAGTTCACTTTTTTTCAGGCCGGATAAATTTTTCAGGCCTCTCGCCTTGGCCAGCTCACGCAGCACGGTTACGGATAAACTTTCATATTTTTCTCTCATACTTATTCTCCTACTAAGGAACTGCCTAGAAAAAAATTTGATATCCAGCTTGTACATACATCTGCTGTACATGGGATACAAATGAATTTCCTCAGTTCCTAAATGATACCATGGGATATCTGTCTGAAATGACAACGACCATTACTTCCAATGATTTTTTCATTATACAATATCTTTCGTAAAATTGGAAGTCCTTTTTCTTGATTTGTTTTTTTCTTAATGATATGATGGTAACAGCACAGCGAAGAAGAAAGTAATGCTGTTATATTTTAAATTAAAGGAGCTTTCTACTATGGATTACGGAGAAAAAGCGTTAATCGCCCATAAAGAATGGAACGGAAAATTAGAGACAATCTCAAAATCACCGGTGAGGGACAGGGACGCCCTCTCTATCGCCTACACCCCAGGTGTGGCCGAACCCTGCAAAGTCATTGCCAAGGATAGAGAACAGGCATACACCTACACCATGAAAGCCAACACGGTGGCAGTGGTGTCAGACGGAAGCGCAGTCCTGGGCCTTGGAAATATCGGCCCCTATGCCGCCATGCCTGTGATGGAGGGCAAATGCGTGCTGTTTAAGGAGTTCGGCAATGTAAACGCCGTTCCCATCTGCCTTGACACCCAGGACACAGAGGAAATCATCCAGTGTGTGAAAAATATTGCCCCGGCTTTCGGAGGCATCAACTTAGAAGATATCTCCGCCCCCAGGTGTTTTGAAATTGAGGAACGCCTTAATGAAATGTTAGACATCCCAGTGTTCCACGACGACCAGCACGGCACCGCCATTGTGGTACTTGCAGGGATTATCAACGGTTTAAAAGTCACGGGAAAGAAAAAAGAAAACTGTAAGGTAGTGGTAAACGGAGCCGGCTCCGCAGGAGTTGCCATTACAAAACTCCTTTTGTCCTACGGCTTTCCCAATGTCATTATGTGCGATAAAGAGGGGATTATCGGAAAAGAATATCCCAATTTAAACTGGATGCAGCAGAAAATGACAGAGGTCACCAACCTTTCCGGCGAAAAAGGCACCTTGGGAGACGCCTTAAAAGGTGCGGATATCTTTGTGGGGGTCTCTGCTCCCGGTATTGTCACACCGGAAATGGTAGCTTCTATGAATAAAGATGCCATCCTCTTTGCCATGGCAAACCCTGTGCCGGAGATTATGCCGGACGCAGCGAAAGCTGCCGGGGCAAAAGTTGTGGGAACGGGACGCAGTGATTTTCCAAATCAGGTAAATAATGTGGTGGCTTTCCCGGGGATATTCAAAGGCGCCTTAGAAGGCCGGGCCGGCCAGATTACAGAAGCCATGAAATTAGCTGCTGCAAAAGCCATAGCGGGCCTGGTGAGTGATGAAGAATTAAATGAAGATTTTATTATGCCGGAGGCATTTGACCCCAGAGTGGCCGACGTGGTGAGCCAAGCTGTGAAAGCCCATATCCATGACTGAGAGGGGAAAACTTTGGGGAGATAAACCCTATTACTCTCTGGACTACTACTTAAAACAGACCTACGGGGAAAAAATCTACCGATTGTCATTAAACGGGGGCATGACCTGCCCCAACCGGGACGGTACACTGGGGGAGAGGGGATGCATTTTCTGCAGCCAGGGAGGCTCCGGAGATTTTGCCGCCTCCCCCGGCTTATCTATCACAAAACAGATTGAAGCATCAAAGGAAAAAATCAGGAAAAAGACTGCCGCAAGAAAGTTTATTGCATATTTTCAGGCATATACCAACACCTATGCACCGGTTTCCTACCTGGAAAACATATATATGGAAGCCGCTCTTCACCCGGATATCATAATTCTGTCCATTGCCACAAGGCCGGACTGTCTCGGTGAGGAAGTTTTAGAGCTCTTATCCCGGGTTAATCAGATAAAACCCGTATGGATTGAACTCGGACTGCAAACCGTCCACCCTTCCACCAGAAACTGGATTCGCAGCGGATTTTCCCTGGAGGACTTTTACGGTGCCGTAAAAAATCTGAAAAGGCGAAAAATTCCTGTGATTGTCCACGTGATTTTAGGCTTTCCCGGCGAAACCAGGGATATGATGCTGGACTCGGTTTCCTGCGCCGGGGCTCTTCCTATATTTGGAATAAAACTTCAGCTGCTTCACATCTTAAAACACACAGATCTGGCCGCCCAATACGCCGCCGCCCCCTTTCCCCTTCCCGGGCTTTTGGAATATGCCCACCTTTTGGCAGAGTGCATCCAAATCCTCCCGGAACATATTACCATCCACAGGATTACCGGGGACGGGCCGAAAAATCTTTTACTTGCACCTCTTTGGAGTGCTGATAAAAAACGTGTCTTAAACACAATACACAGGATACTTAGAGAAACAGACAGTTATCAGGGAAAAGGAGGAATCATATGGCAGAGCCAAATACAATCTACAGAATTACCATATTAGCAATGTTAGATAAAGTGGATTTTCCGCTTTCCAGTATACAGATCTCCAATTTTTTTCTGGAGAAAGACTACACCGACTATTTTACCATTCAGCAGATTTTAAGCGGGCTTTTGGAATCTGAGCTGATTCGGAAAGAAAATACCCACAACAGCACCCGCTATTCCATCACCGGCGCCGGAAGAGAGACCTTAAAAATCCTTTCCGATAAGCTGAACAAAGATATTTTAGAAGACCTTAAAAATTTCTTTGAAGAGAATAAAATAAAGTACAAAAATGAAAATGCCGTGTTTTCCAATTATTACAAAGCTACACCCAACGGTTTTGGAGTGCGCTGCCAGTTAAAGGAAAATAACATCTCCGTCCTGGACATCACCATCCACGTGACGGATGTAAACCAGGCACAGGCCATATGCAGAAACTGGAAGAAAAACTATATGGATGTGTACGCCTATCTGGCGGACACTTTAATCCGTTAAAAAGCAGGTATTTTACTATGCCTTAAATTGACGTTTCTAAGAGTGGGCAGTGACCCAATCGCCGCTGCCCACTCTTCTGTTTCAGCTTAACTGCTCCAAAATCCATGCCACATCGTCCGTAGTTTTCATTTTTTCAAGCACCGCCTCATCTTCCAGTGCCTCGCAAATTTTTGACAGCAAATCAAGATGTTCATCTCCGATTCCTGCAATTCCGAAAATCAACTGGGCCATCTCCCCTCCGAAATCAATTCCCTGGGGATACTGTACCAGAACAATTCCCGTCTTTTTTACGGTTCCCTTTGCCTCTGAAGTTCCGTGAGGAATTGCAATCCCCATACCCATATAGGTGGTCACCATCTTCTCCCGCTCCACCATGGCGTCCACATAGGCTTCCTCTGCACATCCCTGTTTCACCAGCAAAGCTCCTGCTGCCCGAATTGCCTCTTCCTTGGAAACAGACGCCTGATTTAACACAACTCCCTTTTCATCTATCACCCTGTTTCCCGAAGCCTCTTTTTTCTCCTCACTTTTTGCCTGTGGAATTTCCGGTTTTGTTGATTTGCACAATTCCTCATACAGCGCATCCAGGGAAGGATCGGCCAGGAAATTGCCTATGGTAATTAATCTTGCCCCGGGAGCGGATTTTTTCGCCCTATCCGCCAAAGCCGCCTGCACCACTGCCACGTCACAGTCCGCCGGGATATTGTCCACGGAAGTATTTTTAACCGTAATCTCCGGCCTTACATTATGGATGCGGTTTCTGAATTTCGTTGCACCCATCGCAGAGGAACCCATACCTGCGTCACAGGCAAAAATGATTTTTTTCACAGCGGATGCATCCAGGGAAATCTCTTCCACCTGGCCTTTTGACTCTGCTTTCATCCGGCTCATGCTGTCCTTGGCATCCGCCAGACCCTTTTTCCCTTCCGAAAACTTTATGATAGGAGAGGCAATCACAAAAGACACCGCCGCCGCAATGGCTACTCCAATCACCGTAAAGACTATTTTATCCTTTGGCGCCATTGCCAAGAGAGCTATCATAGAGCCGGGGGAAGCCGGAGCTTTTAAGCCGCACCCTGTCAGGGAAAAGAAAGCGATAGCACAGATATTTCCCACAATAGGCGCAAGAATCACCATAGGATTCATCAGTATGTAGGGAAAATAAATCTCATGTATCCCCCCGAAAAAGTGGATTATCACTGCGCCGGGAGCGGACTGCTTCGCCGTTTTGTCTTTTGCAAAAAAGCAGTAGGCCAAAAGCACCCCAAGACCAGGCCCCGGGTTTGCCTCAAGCATATACATAATGGAGCTTCCCAGCTCCTCCGCCTGAGTGGAGCCGATGGGGGTAAAAATCCCCTGGTTGATGGCGTTATTTAAAAAGAGCACTTTGGCCGGCTCAATAAATACTGCAAGAAGGGGCAAAAGACTGTGGGTTACCAAAATTTCCACCCCTGCGGAAAGCAGGGAAAGAATTGCAGTCATCACAGGCCCAACCACAAAATAACCGATGATTGCCACAATCATGCCGATGATTCCAACGGAAAAATTGTTGATCAGCATTTCAAATCCTGTGGGCATACGCTCTTCCATGGCCTTGTCAAACATTTTTATGGCCCATCCTGCAAAGGGCCCTATCACCATGGCTCCAAGGAGCATGGGCTCCCCTGCGGTTCCCCCTACTCCGGCAATACACCCCATCACTGCAATGGCGCCCATCACTCTTCCCCGCTCTCCCCCGATTAAAGAACCTCCGGTGGAGGCAATTAAAACAGGCAAGAGATAGGTCAGCATATAAGGCTGAATCGACGCTAACCCCTCATTGGGTATCCAGCCGTCTGCAATAAACAGCGCCGTGATAAATCCCCATGCGATAAACGCCCCGATATTCGGCATAACCATGGAAGATAAAAACTTTCCGAATTTTTGAACTTTACTTTTCATGCTGCACTTCTCCTCTCCATCTATTGGGGGAACATCACTTTAATAAACGCACACCGGCTTTTTCACACTGCATCTGAAAATCCCCAGGTATATTCTCATCTGTAATCACCATATTCACAGCCTCAATCCCGCAGATATGGAAGGTGCTTTTTTTGTCAATTTTGGAAGAATCCATAAGAATCATCTTTTCTTCCGACTGCTTAAGCACCGCCTGCTTTAAATAAGATTCCATTAAAACCCCGCAGGAAAATCCCGTGTCCTTATGATAACTGGTAACCCCCAGAACCGCCAGGTCAAAATTTACGGATTTTACGGAATTCACCGCCTCCATGCCGCAGACACTCATGCTGTATTTATTCAGTTCCCCTCCCAGAATAAACACGGTGGGATTTTTCAGTTTGGACAATTCCATGACGCAGTCCATGCTGCTGGTAAAAATAAAGTTGGGCTGATCCGGCCATATTTTTGCCAGGGCGGTGGTGGTGCTCCCGGAATCCAGATAAACCGTAGTGTTTGGTTTTATAAAAGGCAGGGTCTTTTTTGCTATCCCCTCTTTTTCCTCCACATTCCTCACGGCACGCCTGGCAATGGAATCGTCTGTACCGAGAACTACCTCCACGGACTTCGCCCCTCCGTGGATACGGACAATTTTTTTCGCCTCATCCAATGCTTTTAAATCTGTGCGCAGGGTCATCTGGGAGACATTTGGAAAATTCTTTTCCAGCTGGGCAAAGGTAATATTTCCCTTTTCATTTATAAAATCTACAATAGCATTTCTGCGCTGTTCCATACTGTCCATAACATTAGTCCTCTACAAAATTTTTAAGAAGGTATTCTTCTGCCTCCGGGCACCACAACCCTTTGTTTGCATCTAAAATATCAGCCAGGCCTGCAAACCGCTCATCCTCACTTCCCTTTGCCCTGAAATCAGTAAGGGCCGTTAAGGGCATATTTAGATGGGTGTAAATCAGCTTTTTGCCCCCGGGGATTTTCGGCAGGTTTAATGTGGTCTCCGCCACTGCGTCCAAACCGCCCACATGTGTTACCATCACAGCGGGATTGATGCGCTTTGCTGCGGTAAGCTCTAAGGATTCTATCATATCCGCCGTATTTCCCCCGGTAGTCCCCATCACATGGGTAGAGTTGTAATGTACGTCATAAAAATTCATTTTTGCGCTAAACTTTGTGTCCGTAGGCCCGGCAAAGAAATTCAGGCAGCCGTCTCTTCCCAAAACTCCGCTGCTTTGCTCTACCACCTGGGCAATGGGTGCATAGCAGAATACATCGTCAAATCCCGTTCCCCCTGTAAGTTCCCTTAACGCTTTCACCGGGTCCGCCATAGCCCCTGTATTCACAAAATGAAGGTCAATGCCGTCGGCCTTTGCCTCCGCAATGGGGAAAAGTTCTTCCGCCCTCTTTAATCTGTCCTCGTCCACATCCGTCACCACTACCATAGAGGGGCGCACATCTCTGTGGAGGGCATAGGTCAAAGCCCCCAGTCCCATAGGCCCTGCCCCTGCCATAATCGCCAGCTTTCCTCCCTCTTTGATACCCATTTCATGGTGATAAACTCCCATTTCTGTGTGGTAAGCAGCGTTAAAGGCTCCGATACTGCAGGACATAGGCTCTGCCAGGGAAGCTTCATAGTAAGCCCGGCCTTTGTACTCTAAGAGACAGCCCAGCTCCATAACCTCTGCCGGGATCACGCAGTAGGTACAGTCCCCGCCGAAAAATTCATAGGAATATCCCGGGCTCCACATGGTTCCCTTGTAATTTAGGGCAGGCTGCAGGGTAAATTTCATTCCCGGTTTAAATTTATCCTGGTGGGCCGCCCCAACTTTCACAATATCCCCTGCAAATTCATGTCCCATAATGGCCGGATGCTCCGCCACGTCCTCATGGACGCGCTTGTGCTCGGTTCCCAGGATAGCGCATTTGTAGGTTGACATGCAAATACTGTCCGAAATTACCTTAACTAAAATTTCATCCTCTTTGATTTCCGGCAATTCAAACTCATCCACCCTCAAGTCATTTGCTCCGTGAAGTCTCACCGCTTTTGTTTTCATAATAAAAGCTCCTTTCTATTATTTTAATAATTTTATTTTGTTTTAAAAGCTATAATTATTATAACAACAATACTTTCCCCTGTCAATACTTTTATTTTAAAAGTTATCTTTTTTGTTTATTGTTGTTTCAACAACAAAAAAGACTATAACCATTTCCGTTACAGCCTTTTTTGCGATTCACATGGTTCTCTATTTACTTAAGTCCAGACTCCTGATTTTATCCCGGAGGGGAAGCACATAGGAGGGAGAGACAGAGAGCTCATCCACTCCCATCCGAAGGAAACGCTCTGTAAGTTCCAAATCCGCCCCCAGTTCCCCACAGATGCCTACCCAGATATTTTCCTTATGGGCATTTTGGCACACCATATCAATCATCCGCAATACCGCTTCATGATGGGGATAAAAAAAGGAGTCAAGTTTTGGATTCTGGCGGTCTATGGCCATGGTATACTGGGAGAGGTCATTTGTCCCGATGCTGAAAAAGTCAACTTCCTTTGCCAGCAAATCGCTTATCATCACAGCGGCGGGGGTTTCTATCATAATCCCTTCCTCTATGTCATTGTAACTAATATTTTCTTCTCTCAGCTCCGCCCTCACCTGGGCCGAAATTTCTTTTATCTTTTTTACCTCCTCAAGAGACGTTATCATAGGATACATAACTGCAAGTTTTCCAAACTCCGAGGCCCGGTAAATGGCCCTTAGCTGGGTCTTAAAGATGTCCGGCCTATTCAGGCAGATTCTGATTGCCCGAAGCCCCATAGCGGGGTTTTCCTCTTTATCCAAATCAAAATAATCCGCCTGTTTGTCCGCCCCGATATCTAAAGTCCTTATAATCACGCGTTTTCCCGCCATGGTCTCCGCAGCTTTTTTATAAATCAAAAACTGCTCTTCCTCTGTGGGATATGTACTGCTCTCCAAGTACACAAATTCGCTTCGGAAAAGTCCGATACCCCCGGCATCATTGGCAAGGACATAAGCCAAATCCTTTACGTTGCCGATATTTGCATACACAAGAACGGTTTTCCCGTCTTTTGTAATATTTTCCTGTCCCTTAAGTTCCAAGAGAAGTCTCTGTTTTTCCAGTTCCTCATCCTTGGCTTTCTTTAAATCCGCCAGGGTCTTTTCATCCGGCTCCACATAGATAACTCCGGCAAAACCGTCCACAACAGCCATTTTCCCCTCCAGTTCGGGAGAGAGTTCAATATTTACCCCGATAAGGGCCGGAATATTCATAGTACGGGCAAGGATTGCCGTGTGGGAATTGGTAGAGCCGTGGACTGTGACAAAGGAAAGCACCATATTTTTGTCAAGCTGCACCGTCTCACTGGGGGCCAGATCATCCGCAAGTATAATGGAAGGTTCACCGGAAATATCATTTGTCCCTTCCGCATTGGAAAGGATTCTTACCACCCGCTCGGAAATATCCTTAACGTCAGCCGCCCGCTCCTTCATATAGGCGTCATCCATAGAGGAAAACATCTCCGCAAAATTATCTGCGGTGATGCCTACGGCGTATTCCGCATTGACGCTTTGCTTTGTGATAATATTTTCAATGGAATCCACATAATCCCCATCATCAAGCATCATCTGATGGATTTCAAATATGGCGGCGTTTGCCTCCCCCACTTCAACTTTTGCTTTCTCGTACAACTGGGCAAGCTGATTTTTGGCCGTCTCTTTGGCCTCCTCAAAACGCTTGATTTCTTTATCCGTATCTTCAATTTTTCTTCTGACAATGCTCTGTTCCCTTTTTGTCATAAGATGTATTTTTCCGATTGCAATTCCGCCATAGACACTTTTGCCGCTATACTTCTCCATTCTAAACCCTCCTTATTTTTGCCCGCCCGGTTCTTACCAGGCGGGCCCACAAACGGACTTTTGCAGTTTTACAGGTTTGCCTTTAAAAATTCCTCCAGTTTTGCTGCAGCAGCCTCCTCATCTTCCCCTTCCACCGTAACGGTGATTTCCTGTCCCTGCTTTACCGCAAGTCCCATCACACCGAAAATTTTCTTTGCGCTTACGGATTTTCCCTCTTTTGCGATTTTCACATCGGAGGCAAAGGACGCTGCCGCCTTCACAAACTCTCCTGCCGGTCTTGCATGGATTCCCTCTGGATCTGTGATAACATACTTGAATTCTTTCATTTTAATTTCCTCCTATATTCTTTTATTTTGAAATTGGTTTCTTTAATACTGCCAGTAAAAACATGGTGACAACAGAGCCTGCTGCCAGAGCTAATAGGTACATGGGCCAGTTTCCCACCACCGCAAATACGAAGATTCCGCCGTGGGGAGCCATGAGGGTACAGCCAAAGAGCATGGAAAGCGCTCCTGATACCCCTGCCCCCGCCGCAGCAGCCGGTATCACATGGACCGGGTCCGCCGCCGCAAAGGGAATTGCCCCCTCTGTGATAAAGCAAAGTCCCATCACATAATTGGTAAGCCCTGAATTTCTTTCCGCCTGGTTAAATCGGTTTTTAAAAAATGTTGTAGCAAGGGCAATCCCGATAGGCGGAACCATGCCTCCAATCATAACCGCCGCCATAATATCATAATTGCCGTTTGCAATGGCCATGGTGCCAAAGACATAAGCCGCTTTGTTAATCGGGCCTCCCATATCGATAGCCATCATTGCCCCAAGGACAATGCCAAGCACTACTTTGGAACTGCTGCCCATTGCATTTAACAAATCCGCCAGGGTGGAATTTACAATCCCGATGAAAGGGTTAAATACGAAAAGCATCAGCGTACCCATAATAAACACCCCAAGCACTGGATACAAAAGCGTGGGTTTGATTCCGTCTAAACTCTGGGGGAGTTTATCAAAGGCTTTTCTTAGAAATACCATGATGTAACCTGCTGCAAAACCTGCCACTAAAGCCCCTAAAAATCCGGAAACCGTATTGCCGCTTGGGCCAAACACCGTGTTTTGGATAAAACCGTTTACCCCGCCGTAAATCAAAGACTGGCCGCCTTCATCCACCCAGGTTAAAAGGGCATTCCCGTTTGATGCCAGTATTCCTCCCACAAAGCCTGCCGCAAGTCCCGGTCGGTCTGCTATACTGTAGGCGATGTATCCTGCCAGCACGGGAAGCATCAATCCAAAGGCCGCCTCCCCAATAGTCTTAAAAAATGCTGCAATGGGAAGGTTTTTTCCAAAATTCCCGGGATTAATGCTAAAGTCATCCAGCAGAAATGCGATGGCGATAAGGATTCCTCCGCCGATGACAAAGGGCAGCATATGGGAAACTCCATTCATCAGGTGCTTGTAGAGGGAATGGCCAACGCCTTCACTGCCTGACGCCGTCTCCTCCCCGCTTTCTGACCCTTCCCCAGAAAAAATGGGAGCATCTCCTGCCATTGCCCGTTTCACCAGCGCATCCGCCTTGCTGATTCCATCGGAAACCTGGACTTTTATTAATTTCTTTCCCGCAAAACGCACTAAGGGAACATTCACATCGCAGGCGATAATCACGCAGTCCGCCGCCTGAATCTCCTCCGGGGTAATCACATTTTTCGCCCCGCCGGATCCTCTGGTCTCTACTTTGATGGAACAGTTATTGGCAACTGCCGCCTTTTCCAGCGCCTCCGCAGCCATGTAAGTGTGGGCAATGCCCGTGGGGCAGGCAGTTACGGCAAGAATACTGCAGTTCGCATCGGATACCACTGCGCCGTAGGAATCGATTCCCTTGCTCTCCTCGTCGGCATTGTCGATAATTTTTAAAAACTCATCCACGGAGCCTGCATGTTTCAGACTGTCTGAAAACTCCTCATCCATCATCATGACGGAAAGCTTTCCCAAAACATCCAGATGTACGTTATCCTCGGTATTTGGAGCCGCAATGAGGAAAATAAGGTTTGTGGGTTCCCCGTCCATGGAGTCAAAATCCACGCCCTCTTTTAACACCATGGCCGCAAGCCCCGGCGCCGTCACCGCGTCACATTTCCCATGGGGAATGGCAATTCCCTCCCCCATTCCGGTGGAGCCCTCCTGCTCCCTTAAAAGCACTTTGTTTTTATATGCTTCTTTATCCTTTATTTTCCCGCTTCTGCACATAAGTTCCACCATCTTATCAATGGCTTCCTCTTTGGATGATGCGGCGCCGTTTATGTCAATGGCACGGCGGTCAAGCAAGTCTGTAATCTTCATAAATTTCACTCCTCTAATATGCAGTCAAACTATTTTAACAACTCAAATGATTGATATACCTGCCCTATCTCTTCCTTTGTTGCAAGAAGTTCTGAAAATGCGCTGGCACTTCCAGCCGAAAGCCCCATTTTAAATGCATGGGCGTAGTCTTTTTTTTCACACCATCCGGCGATAAACCCTGCCACCATGGAATCTCCTGCCCCAACAGAGTTTTTTACCTGACCTTTAGGAGCTGCACTCATAAAAACTTCCCCGTTCTCCGCAATAAGCACAGCACCCTCCCCCGCCATAGAGACAAGGACATTTCCGGCGCCTTTTTCCTGGAGTTTTTTGGCGTAGGGCACGACTTCCTCCCGTCTGCTTAAGGTCACTCCAAAGATTTCCCCAAGTTCATGGTTATTGGGTTTTACCAGAAAGGGCTGATAGGGCATTACATTTAAAAGCAGCTCCTTCGTGGCGTCCACGGCAATCATAATGTCCCTGTCCGAGAGCATTTTCATAATATCGCTGTAGAGGGAATCCGACATGGAACTCGGTATGCTTCCCGCCAGTATCAGGATATCCCCGTCTTTTAACCGGTTGAGTTTCTCCATCAGCTGTTCCACCGCCTCCCGGTCAATCACCGGCCCTGCAGCGTTAATCTCCGTCTCCTCCTGAGACTTGATTTTTACATTGATTCTGGAAATCCCTTCTTTCAGTTCAATAAAGTCGCTTTTTCCCCCCAGGGCTTCAAAGCTCCTTTTAATTTCCGCCCCTGTAAATCCTGCAATAAAACCAAGAGCGGTATTTTCCATTCCCAGATGATTTAAAATCGTGGAAACATTTAATCCCTTCCCCCCGGGCAGAAGCTGTTCAAAAGTGGAACGGTTTGTCATTCCTGGTTCCAGGTTCTCCACGCCTATGGCATAATCAATGGCAGGGTTAAAAGTAACTGTATAAATCATGGCATAGCCTCCTTTCCGTCATTTTCCGTTAAAATAATATTAGGACAATCTTCGTATCCTTTCACTTTTTTTTCTGTTATAATCAGGGCATCCTCAAACTCTGCAAACTTAACCGGGCTGATGGAATCAAACTTTGAGGAATCCGCCAAAATATAGGGCTTTTTACAATGCCATAATGCCGTGTGCTTAACCCCGGCTTCCTCTCTGTCCGGCGTGGTAAATCCCGCCTTTTTATGAATTCCGTTTGTTCCCCAGAATCCAAGAGTAAAATTGTAAACGGACAATGACTCCATAGCGCCTGCCCCCACCACAGCTTCCGTGGTGCCTTTTAACTTTCCTCCCACAAGATAAACCTCAAAGCCTTTGTGGGAAAGTTCACGGCCATGGTTTACTGCGTTTGTCACATAAATTGCGTTTTTTTCCACAATATAATCAAGGATAAGTTCCGTCGTTGTTCCGGCATCTATGTAGACAAAATCATCTCTTTTTATCAGTGACGCAGCATACTTTGCAATCTGCCTTTTCTCCTCCAGATGTACTACACGTCTGTCCTTCACCTCGTCATCCCGCATTTGAAATGAAGTATTCATAGATACCGCTCCTCCATGGACTTTCATCACTTCCCCCATGGAATCCAGTGTGATGATATCTCTCCGAATTGTTGACTCAGAGGTTTCCAGATATTCCATAAGTTCCTGGAGTGTTGCGCTTCCCTGCTCGTTTACCCGTTCTTTAATCCGGGCCAGCCTTTCCTCTGCCAGCATTTTTTGTCCCCTCCTTTCTCCTGTTTTCTTTTGATGAACTCATTATAGCACCACAAACATTCATTTTCAATCATATTCATTCACAAAACTTCAAAATCATTTTTGTGCAAAACAAACAAAAACGGTCAAAATCATTCACGATTTTGACCGTTTCCTTTTTCCCTGTTTTCCGGGCTTTTTCTTTTTTACTGAAAATCCGAAGCTTCCCAACTTCTTTCCCAAATCGAAATATTCTCCATGGGAATAGGCCGCAAGACCTGCGCTGTTTAAATGAAATTTCCCTGAGGCATCCATATATTTATCCTCCACCCGGACAGATACAACCTCCGCTAAAAACATATCATGGCTTCCCAGGGGAAGAATGTCCTTTACTTTACACTCTATATTTACCGGACTCTCGGCAATGGAAGGGGCCTTCACTTTAAGAGAAGGTTCCGGCGTGAGATGCATTGCCTGAAATTTATCCGTATCCCTGCCTGAACGAACCCCGCAGAAATCTGTGGCCCGCACCAGCTCTTTCGTCACCAGGTTTATCACAAACTCCCCGGTTTCTTTTATTATGGAATAGGAATATCTCTCTTTTCTCACGGATATGGACACCATGGCGGGTGAGGAACACACAGTTCCCGCCCAGGCCACAGTGATAATATTGGGCTTTTCCCCCTGCCCTTTGCAGCTAACCATAACAACCGGCAGGGGATAAAGCATATTTCCCGGTTTAAATACCTGTTTCATTTTTTCTCCCTTTATAGCTGGGCCAAAGTCTCCAGAGCATGGTTTCTCAAAATTATTTTTCCATGTTCTTCCAGATAATTGCTCCTGCTGCTGTCCTTCTCAATGGAATCGGCATACTCCATGGAAGATGCCACAAATTCATAAATATACTGTCTGCTGCTCTGGTTTAAATCCGCCCAAAGAAAGTACTGCTTTTTCTTATCCAAATAGTAAAGACGGCTTTTTGTTTTTTCCGGTTCCGGCAGAACCCTGCAGAAATCCCTTACCCTGGCAAAAGAAACAAAATTCACCAAATAGGCATAACCTTCCGCATCCCTGCTGCTCTCCCTCCGCTTTGTCTCGGACTGGCCCAGCTCTTTTAGAACATCAAGCTCATCCTCTTTATCCTGCTGTGCATTTTGTTTGTTGGAGAGCATACTCCTAAGATGTTCAATAATCTCTGAACCGTTTACCTGGCTCTCCGTAAAAGTGAGAACAATCTCATCCTCCGACATAATGGCCGCCTGAATGGACATCATATTGCCGGTAGTACGGAACCCCACTTCCTCCTCTGCTATGTGAATCAGCTTTTCCAAAAAATTTCTGGCATTTGGGGTATTTGTAAAAAAATCGTCAAGTCCCACTCCGTTATTCGCCAAATCCTCTTGTGTAAGGGTACACCGAAGCGCACCTTCTCCTATTTTTTCAAATTTCATTTCGTCACATCCTTTTACCTACTCCTGCATGACTGCCATGAGGGATGGTATTAACTGCTTTTTCCGGGATACCACACCTTTGAGCAAAAAGCCCTCCGCATCTTTGCTGGCAGAAAAAGCTTTCCCGATAATCGCCTCCGCCTGTTCCCCTGCAAAAAGCAATATGGTGGATTCCTCTATAATATCCGTGAGCATCAAAAATATCATATCCAATCCGTTTTGATTCAGGGCAGTTGAAATGTAATCTTTTAATCTCTCCCGGACAGATTCCAACTCTTCTCTGCTCATAGCGCTAAGCTGCGCCACTCCAAAATTATATTCTCCTGCTGTAAATTTCTTAAAATCCTGATAAAATATTTCTTCCGGCGTTTTCCTGCAAAAATCGCTGCCCGCCTGAAACATATTCTTTGCAAGCTGCTCAATATCAATTCCGGCAATATTCGCCAGTTCTTCCGCTGCCGCCCTGTCCAGGGAAGTGCATGTGGGAGAACGGAACATTAATGTGTCTGATATAATGGCAGCCAAAAGCAGCCCTGCAATTTTCTCTGGAATTTCCACGTTCTTTTCCTGATACATCTGGAAAATAATGGTAGACGTACATCCCAAGGGCTGGTTTCTGAAAAGTACCGGTGAGATAGTCTCCAGGCTCCCTAACCTGTGATGGTCAATAATTTCCAGAATCTCCGCACCGTCAATTCCGTCCACCGCCTGGCTTTTTTCATTGTGGTCTACCAGTATCACCTTTTTTTTCTGCATATTTAAAAGATTTCTCCGGGAGATCATTCCTGCATAATCCCCCTCCTCGTCAAGAACCGGGAAATCCCTGTGCCTGACCTTGGACATGATTTCTTTTACATCATCCACATAGTCTTCCAGATCAAAGGAAATGATGTCGTCTTTTGTCATAAAATATTTAATGGGCATACTCTGGTTGATTAGCCGGGCCACCGTAAAGGTTTCATAGGGCGTCCCTATCACAACGCAGTCCCTTTTTTCTGCCGCTTCCAACACTTCTTTGCTCACCGCAAATCCGCAGCAAACCACGATACAGCTTGCGTTCAGTTCGATGGCCTTCATCTGGGATTCCAGCGTGTCTCCCAAAATCACCAGATCATCCTTCTCCACATGCATCTCCATCCAGTCAGGGCCTGTGGACACAACCACTTTTCCCTTCACAAAATAAGCATGCTCATTTCCCGATAAAATATTTCCCTCAATGGTCTCCAAAATATTCTTATACTGGGTTTTTGCTGTAGCCAGAACATGATTGTCATAGACATCCATATAGGAAGTGGCGATATCACTTGTGACGATAAGCCCTTTGATCTTGTGGTTCGGCCCGGTCACGGGAAGAGTAACCACGTTCTCCGTCTTCATCAGCTCCCATGCCCGCTTCAGGGAAATGTGGTCATCTACCCCTGCGGTCTGCCGGAAGGAGATATCTTTAATCTGTGCCCCCACATCTGTCACTAAGTCCGGCTCTTCCACCTGGAACTTATCCAGCACATACCTGGTTTCCTCGTTTACATTCCCTGCCCGCTTCGCCACAAATGGGACATTTTCTGTTTTATTTTTAAAATCCGCATATGCAATCGCTGCACAGATGGAATCCGTGTCAGGATTCTTATGACCAATCACCCACACCTGTTTTTCCTGTTTCAACTCCACCCCGTTCCTCTCTGGCACTTTATACCCACTCTATGACGAATAGGGCTGCCCCACAGAGCCTTGTCTGCTGCTCCCGTGACACCCCTATTTTAAGTTCTGCTATCTATCCTATTCCATTATCCAAAAAAAGTTCCTAAAATAATCCAAAAGTACGCAAAAGCAGTACAATCACTCCCACCAGATTCACAATGGCAACTGCAGAAACCACTTTCAAATACCCTTTCACAGCCATCAAATCAGATACTTCAGACTTCATGATATCCAGTTTCTTATCGGATTCCTCAAACAAAGTCTGGATATTACGGTAACATTTTACGTTTTCCGTATGTATCTTGTCGCTTAGCTCCCCTTTTATCTTGTCAAAAGGCTCCTGTATCCCGGATACGCTTCCTGAAATCTTCTCATTCTGCTCATCTATAATCTTTCTGATTTCCTCATTCTGGCTGTCTATGAGCTTTTTCACTTCCTCGTGCTGTTCTGTGCTGTTTACGGCATTCTCCGCAAGACGTTCGGCAAATGTCTCATTCAGCTCCTTCATCTTGGCATCCACCTGGCTGATTAACTCTTTCATCTTAGAGTCCACCTGGCCCACCATACCGTCAATCTGGCCTCTGACCCCTGCCACTACTTTATCCGCCGCATCTTTTCTCTCATCCAGCATATCGGAGAGTTCCTTTGCTTTCCCCTCTCTCTCCTCCACAATCTCCTGAAGTTCCTGAACTTTTGTCTCTTTTGTAGCCAGAAGGTTCTGAAGCTGCTTTGCCTTTTCCCTGAATTCATCTATCTGGCTTAATAAAAAATCTTCTTTTTCCACGTTCTCTCTAATCCTTTCCCTTTTTATCCCGCGGCAGGCCCTTTCTCTTTTTCTGCCGAAATTTGTCAAATTATTACCTTCTGTGCAATTATTGTAGCATTATCATGAAATCTTGTAAAGAGCGGATTTCCATTTTGCGGATAAGAAATGGCCGTCCCCTTATGTCCCATCCCTTATAAAAACTGGAAAACATGAAATCCTCCGCTTAGCGGAGGATTTCATATCTGTAGAATTTCCTTGACAAAAATACAAAGATTACTTTGGCATGGGATATTTTTCTTTCAGTTCCGAAAGCTTCTCGTATCTCATCTGAACTTCTTTTTGGGCCTTATTAAACAACTCTTCTGCCCTGTCAGGATTTGACCGCATCAGTGCGTTAAACCGCACTTCCCCGTTTAAAAACTCCATATAATCCATAGAAGGCTTTTTGCTGTCCAGATGGAAGACAGGATGTTCAATGGCTCCCACAGGGGGCTGATACCGGAAGAGATGCCAGTGGCCTGTCTCAACGGCTTTTTTCTCCTCCTGCTGGGCCAGCATCATTCCAGCTTTGATTCCCTGGTTGATACAGGGGGCATAGGCTAAAATCAGGGAGGGCCCATTATAATTTTCCGCCTCGGTAAAGGCCCGGACGCACTGGTTATAGTCCGCCCCCATGGCAACCTGAGCCACAAACACATCCCCGTAGCTCATAGCCATTAAGGCTAAGTCTTTTTTCTTCCCATCTTTTCCCCCTGCGGCAAACTGGGCAATGGCACCTCTTGGGGTGGATTTTGAAGCCTGGCCTCCGGTGTTGGAGTATACCTCCGTGTCAAATATGAGAATATTAATGTTCCTGCCGCTGGCCAGTACATGGTCTAGCCCGCCAAAGCCAATATCGTAGGCAAAACCGTCCCCGCCGAATATCCACTGGGATTTTTTCACCAGGAAATCTTTTTTCTTTAAAATGGCTTCCCCCTGCTCACACTGACACATAAGGAGTTCCCCCATTAACTTTTCTGCCGCGTCTCCGTTTTCCATGCTGTTGTCATAAGTGGAAATCCACTCCCCTGCAGCCTGGCGCAAAGACTCTATTTTTGTCTCCCTTGCAAGCTTCCGCACTTCTTCTTTTAAATTGTCCCGAATCGTATCGGTGGCAAGGAGCATACCCATTCCAAATTCCGCCGCATCCTCAAATAAAGAATTGGACCATACAGGCCCTTTGCCTTTTTCGTTTATGGTATAGGATGTTGCCGGGGAAGAATTGCCCCAGATGGAACTGCACCCTGTGGCATTGGCAATATACATCCTGTCTCCAAAAAGCTGGGTGGCCAGCTTCGCATAGGCGGATTCCCCGCATCCCGGACACGCCCCGTGGAATTCCAAAAGGGGCTGCCTGAACTGGCTTCCCTTTACGGTTGCAGGGTTTATCTTTTTCAGCAAATCTTCTTTTTTTCCTAAAGTCCTGCCATAGTTAAAATATTCCTGTTTCTCGTACTGTTTCTCCACAGGCTCCATCACCAGGGCTTTTTCCTTTGCAGGGCAGCATGCCGCACAGTTCCCGCAACCGGTACAGTCTAAAACGGATACGGTTATGGCAAACTGATATTCCTTTTCCCCGGTCATGTCCAAAGTCCGCATACCGGAGGGGGCCTTTTCACGTTCCTTTTTATCAAGGACCGCCGGGCGGATGACTGCGTGGGGGCACACATAGGAACAGATATTGCACTGGATGCAGTTTTCGGGAATCCAGTTTGGAACAGTGACCGCCACATTCCGCTTCTCAAAGGCCGTGGTGCCGGAGGGGGCATGTCCGTCCGCATAAGGCACAAACACAGAGACGGGAAGCTTATTTCCCTCAAAAGCATTTACTGCCCGCTGGATATTGTTTACATATTCCTCCTGCTCTTTGTTTTCCCCTTTCACTTTTTCACCGAAAAGATTGTCGCTCTCCTGGCATACCCAATCCTCTTTCGGTTCCACTTTCTGCATTCCCTCCATGCCTGCGTCAATAGCGGCATAATTTCTCTGTACCACATCATCTCCCTTTTTCCCGTAAGTGGCTTTTACCGCTTCTTTTAAAAGTTTCGTCACTTCATCCTGGGGAAGGATATTGGTGAGTTTAAAAAATGCAGCCTGCAAAATCGTGTTAATCCTTGTGGTTCCCATTCCTGTTTCCTGTCCGATTTTTACGCCGTCAATCACGTAAAACTGGATATGGTGCTCATAAATGAAACGCTTTACCTGTTTGGGGAGATGCTTTTCCACTTCCTCCGGTTTCCAGGGGCAGTTTAAGAGGAATACCCCCCCGGAAACCACATCCTGCACCATATTGTAAGTCCAGAGATAGGAGGGTTTGTGGCAAGCCACAAAATCAGCCTTCTCCACCAGATAGGGGGAGCGGATTTTATGTTTCCCGAATCTTAAATGGGAGACGGTAAGGCCGCCGGATTTTTTGGAATCATAGTCAAAATATGCCTGGGCGTAAAGGTCTGTGTGATTTCCGATAATTTTTACGGAGTTTTTGTTGGCTCCCACAGTACCGTCTGCCCCCAGTCCCCAGAATTTGCAGCTGTAAACTTTCTCGTTTAAGTTATCCGGCGTCTCTTTTTCTTCCAGAGAAAGATTTGTCACGTCGTCCCGGATACCGATGGTAAATTCCTTTTTGTCTTTGTTTTCAAATACCGCCAGAATCTGTCCCGGGGTTGTATTTTTAGAACTTAACCCGTAACGCCCCCGGAGGACCTTTATCCCCTCCACATTATGCTGTTTTAATGCGGCAAGGACATCCAGATACAAAGGCTCCCCTGCTCCTCCCGGCTCTTTTGTCCTGTCTAACACGGAAATTGTCTCAGTGGCTTTGGGCAGAACTTTCACCAGAGCCTCACTGCAAAAAGGACGGTAAAGGTGAACTTTTATCACTCCCACCTTCTCGTTTTTCGTAATGAGATAGTCCACTGCCTCCTCAATGGTTTCACAGACGGAGCCCATGGCGATAATCACATGTTTTGCGTCACATGACCCATAATAATTAAAAAGATGGTAGTTGGTTCCGATTTTTTCGTTGACTTTTTCCATATAAGATTCCACCAGGGCCGGAATCTTATTATAGTGCTCATTGGACGCCTCACGCACCTGAAAATAGGTGTCCGGGTTTTGTGCCTGGCCCATCAGGCAGGGATGCTCCGGGTTCGGACTGGTTCTTCTAAATTCCTCCGCCGCCTCCCTGGGAAATAAGTCCCTTAAATCCGCCTCGTCCCACACAGAAATTTTTTGGATTTCATGGGATGTGCGGAATCCGTCAAAAAAGTTGATAAAAGGCATTCTTCCCTCGATAGCCCCGCAGTGGGCCACCGGGGATAAATCCATCACCTCCTGGACAGAACTCTCACAGAGCATTGCAGCCCCCGTCTGCCTGCAGGCATAGATATCCGAATGGTCACCGAAAATACTAAGGGCATGGGCTGCCACAGTCCTTGCCGCCACATGGAATACTCCCGGCAGCCCCTCCCCTGCAATTTTATATAGGTTTGGAATCATTAAGAGAAGTCCCTGGGACGCTGTAAATGTGGAGGAAAGGGCCCCGGCGGTTAAGGCGCCGTGTACTGCCCCGGCTGCCCCGGCCTCCGACTGCATCTCGGAAATCTCCACTTTATTTCCAAATATATTTTTCCTTCCCTCCACAGCCCAGGCTTCCGCCACCTCCGCCATAACGGAGGATGGGGTGATGGGGTAAATTGCCGCCACATCTGTGTAAAAATATGCCACATGGGCGGCAGCGTGGTTGCCGTCCATGGTTGCTCGTTTTCTTTCCATAGCAAATTCCTCTTTTCATTTTTTTATAGGATTTCCCGTTTTTATGGAAAGAATACATATTGTTTCTATTGTAAAGTAAAGATACTTCTGTAATTACTCATCGAAAGTAATCTCTTTTGCATAAACTGCTTTTTCCGGAAGATTCTGCCAGTTTTCCGCCTTGCACTCATCCATATACGTGACATAATCGCAGATGTAAACCGTAACTTTTGATACATCCCGGTTGTATATGCTGTATATCTCCGCATTGCTTCCCTGGGACTCCAAAGGCTTTCCCTCTGCATCCCGAATTGCGACGAAGTAATCCGCCATGCTTTCTCCCTCCGGCAAAATTACTTCCGCCTGGATCTCATAAGGCGTTTTTGTGATTTTTGAAATTCCAAACCCGTTTTCATCCCTTTCATTGATTTCTTCTACCATGCAGCCAGAAGTATCTTTTTTGATATCCAGTGTAAAATCCCAGTTTCCCTCAATGCATTCCGGGATTTGTATGTGCTCTCCGGGATGGTCATAGTCTCCTGTCCAGGTATAACTGTCAAAAATTTTGTCAATATTTAACTTATACTGGAATTTATCCGGCATTCCGATTCTCCTAAAATGCTCATCCCAGTTTTCTTCTGTTATCTCCCCATCATAGTCTGGCGTTAAATCCTCTACAAATTCAGATACATCTACTCGGATAATCCCTGTAAATGTACGATCATCTTCAAAGGAACCCTCTATAAAATAAGGTGACGGCAACCCTAAGCTATCTGAAAAAAACAGTTCACCGCTTTCTGCCATATCTGCTGTGGCTGTAGAATGAATACTAATGGTACTATAATCCCACTGACCCATGGATTCCTCTATAAAAGCCTTTGACAAAGGCTCCTCTGTCTGTATCTGAATTCCAATATAAAGCGCCATATCATTACAGTAAACTTCTCCCAATGAAACTGTCACGCCGTTATCGGTCTGTACATAAGGGCTGTCCGCCTCTGTGGATTCCACCGCTCCCTCTGTTTCTTCCGGTATCAGCTTTTCTGAACGGTTACTGTAATCCCCTTTGTAAGATACCTTTTCCTCCACCTCTTTAAAAAATGAACCCATAAGAGGCAGTTTTGCCGCCATAGCCGGATTTGCCGCACATAAAACCAGCATTAAGGCAAAGGACGCCGCCATAACGGAGATTCCGGCGAAAACCTTTTTTATACTCCTGTCTTTTTTCTTTTTCTCCTCCCTTCGGATTTTGCCATAGACCTGGGCCAGCTTTTCATCCACCTTGGAACTGTTCAAATTTGTATTTCCCAGCACATTCCTGTATTCCTGATTTGTATATTCCCTCATATAGCCTCCTGCATCTAAATCGTTTGTTGTCTCTTTTCTGTTCAAATATCAGCATATCAGCTTCATCTGTGTCCGGAGTTTTTCTTTCCCACGGTGCAGCCTGCTTTTTACCGTGCTCTCCTTCTTGTACAACAGTTCACTGATTTCCTTTGTGGTAAAATTTTCCCCGTAAAAGAGCTGAAAAATCACCCTGTCCTCCTCCGAGAGGGAAGAAATCATATCCGCAAACTCCACCCCTGCCATCTCATAGCTCTCCTGGGCAATCTCTGGAATACTGTCCAGCCCTGTACGATTCCTGTTCTCATTGTACATGCGGTTACAGTTGTTAATGAGAATCCTTACAAGCCATGTCTTAAAATATTCCGGATTCTTCAGTTCCCGAATATGCTCATAGGCATCTGCAACCGTCTCTGCAACGGCATCCGCCACATCCTCCTCATTCTGGAAAAATCCATAGGCAACCCGCATTAGTGTCTGTTTGTTTTTTTCTATCAGGCGTATAAAAGAGTCGGCACTGCCGCGCTGCGCCCGCCGTACTAATACTTTCAATATCTCATCCTCCGTCTTTTTTATTGCTAACGTCAGCTTTTTTGTTTTACATCTATTAGATAAGGAAAGGGCTATTTTAGATGCAGGAAAAATTTCTTTTTTGATATTAACACAAAAGGTTAGGAATATGCCATACTGCATGTACAATTTCTTTTATTCCAAATTTGATGAATCCAGCAAATGCGTAGAAAACTTGATATTAAAAATGATGAAAAAAAGACAACATATATTGTTCTCAGATGGGTGTGTAAGTCTACACCAGTATTGGAATCTTTTGACCATTAAAGTATACAAATATAAAAAAATACGATATAATAGTTTCATAATCAAAATCTTATATAAACAAGGAGCGTGATCAATCATGCTAACTGCTGTAAAAGGATACTACAACGGAAATCACATTGTCATTAGCGAAGACATAGCGCTAAATACAGGACAGGAAGTAATTGTCACCATTTTGGATTCGCCCCCTTCTGAAAGAAAGAATATTGATTTAAAAAAATACGTGGGCAGAGGTGAAAAAATGTTTCAAACGGATGCCCAGGACTATGTAAAGGAGTTGAGGGACAGTGACCGGATATGAAAAAATATTTTTAGATACCGCCCCTCTGATTTACTTTCTGGATGAAGACATAAATTATGGTGCAAAAGTAGAGGAAATTTTTAAGGAATTTATCCTAAATGAAAAATGTATGCTCACATCGACTATTACATGCACAGAATATTTAACTTATCCATACAGAACCGGAAATACAGAAAAAATTAATGCTTTTTTAGAATTTCTGACAGACTGTAATGTACAAATTTTCCCCATTGATATGGGTACGGCAAAAAAAGCCGCACAAATTCGTGCAGAATACAAAGATTTTAAGACAATGGACTGCCTACAGCTCGCTTCCGCCTGTCTACAAAAATGTGACATTTTTCTTACTAACGATAAACAATTAAGGCAATTTAGTGAAATCAAGTGTTTAACAGTCAAAGATTTTTCTCTTTAAAAAAGGCATGGCCACAATCGGCCATGCCTTTTCACTTCATAAATTATTTATACAACTCAACCAATCTTAACAGATGCTCATAGCGGTCTTTTGCTGCCTGCTCAGACTCTTTGAACAGTTTCTCTGCTCTGTCTGGGAAGGAACGAGCCAGTCTGCTGTAACGTGTCTCGTTATTTAAGAACTCCTGATATGTTCCGTCACCAGGTTTGGATGTCAAGGTGAATGGATTCTTTCCTTCTGCCTTTAATGCGGGATTGAAGGAGAAGAGGTTCCAGTAACCTGCTCCAACTGCTTTCTTCATCTCATCCTGGCAGTGGTTCATTCCGCCCTTTACACCGTGAAGCTCACAGGGAGCGTAACCGATGATTAAGGAAGGTCCGTTGTAAGCCTCAGCTTCTGCCAAAACTTTTACTGCCTGAGCCATGTTAGCGCCAAGAGCGATCTGTGCTACATATACATAGCCATAGCTCATAGCGATTTCTGCAAGGCTCTTCTTGCCGATATCTTTACCTGCTGCGGCAAACTGGCAAACCTCACCGATGTTGGAAGCTTTGGAAGCCTGGCCGCCGGTGTTGGAGTACATCTCGGTATCGAATACCATAACGTTTACGTTCTCGCCGGAAGCAAGTACATGGTCTAATCCGCCAAATCCGATATCGTAAGCCCATCCGTCACCGCCGAAGATCCAGATAGATTTCTTAGCAAGGTAATCTTTCTTCTCAAGGGCTGCCTTAGCGTCCGGGCATCCTGCGGATGCAGCTTTCTCAAGCTCTGCCACAAGCGCTTCTGTTGCAGGAGTATTTGCTTTGGTATCGTTCTTTGTCTCCATAAATTTGTCAAATGCAGCTTTTAATTCTGCGCTTGCCTTATCGCTTCCTGCACATTTCTCTGCGCTTGCGATTGCCTGGTCACGAAGAACTCTCTGGCCGATTTCCATACCTAAACCATGCTCTGCATTATCCTCGAATAAGGAGTTTGCCCAAGCCGGTCCCTTCTGGGAATCTTTATTTACAGTATATGGTGATGTAGCTGCAGGTCCGCCCCAGATGGAAGAACATCCGGTAGCATTGCTGATATACATATGCTCACCAAATAACTGTGTGATAAGTCTTGCATAAGATGTCTCTGCACATCCTGCACAGGAGCCTGAGAACTCAAGCAGCGGCTGGTTGAACTGAGAACCTTTTACAGTATTGTCTGCAGGCATTCCAGGTTTCTTGCCTACGTTTGCTACCAGGTAATCGAATACCGGCTGCTCTTCTGCCTGGGATTCCTGTGGAACCATAGCGATAGCGCCAACTGGACATACTGTGATACACTCGCCGCATCCCATACAGTCTAAAGGAGATACGCTCATGGTATATTTGTACTCGCTTGCCTTTGGCTTTGTATCTGCAAGTTTGATATTTGACGGTGCTGCTTTCACCTCGTCCTCGCTTAACATAAAGGGACGGATGGTAGCATGGGAACATACAAATGCACACTGGTTACACTGGATACATTTCTCAGCATCCCAGGTAGGAACTGTTACGGCTGTACCCCGCTTCTCGTATGCTGCTGCACCGTGCTCGAACTGGCCGTCCGGGTTGCCCATAAATGCGGAAACCGGAAGGGAATCGCCGTCCATAAGGGAAATAGGATTCATCAGCTCTTTTACCATCTTTACAGTTGCAGGACGTCCTTTTAACTCTGCAGGAGCAGGGTCAGCTGCCGGGTTAGACCAGGAAGCGGGAATCTCTACTTTATGTACTGCGTCCACACCAGCATCAATGGCTTTGTAGTTCATGTTGACAACATCGTCACCCTTCTTGCCGTAGGATTTCTTTGCTGCCTGTTTCATAAAGTCAACTGCGTCATCGATAGGCATTACATTTGCCAGCTTGAAGAATGCAGACTGTAAAATCGTGTTGGTACGTTTGCCCATACCGATTTCGATTGCTTTGTCAATAGCATTGATGGTGTATAACTGGATATTGTTGTCGGCAATGTATTTTTTCGCCTCTGCGTTTAAGTGATGCTCTAACTCTTCGTCAGTCCACTGGCAGTTAATCATAAATACTCCGCCTGGTTTTACATCCTGTACCATCTTGAATCCCTTGTTTACATATGCAGGATTGTGACATGCAACAAAGTCAGCCTGGTTAATGTAGTACGGGCTTCTGATTGGCTTGTCACCGAATCTCAAATGGGAAACGGTAACACCGCCTGTTTTCTTGGAGTCATACTGGAAGTATGCCTGGATAAATTTATCTGTGTGGTCACCGATAATCTTTGTGGAGTTTTTATTTGCACCAACAGTACCGTCTCCGCCAAGACCCCAGAACTTACACTCAACGGTTCCCTCTGCCGCTGTGATAGGAGCAGGTTTTACTTCCGGTAAGCTTAAGTTTGTCACGTCATCCACGATACCCATAGTGAAGCGTGGTTTCGGAGCGTCTTTCTCCAACTCTTTAAATACTGCAAATACAGAGGAAGGAGGTGTGTCTTTGGAACCTAAACCGTAACGTCCGCCAACCAGCACGATATCATTTAATCCTGCCTCACGAAGAGTAGCTGCAACGTCTAAGTACAGAGGATCTCCAAGAGAGCCCGGCTCTTTTGTCCTGTCTAATACAGCGACTTTCTTTGCTGTCTTTGGAAGGGCTTTTACAAATGCATCGGAAACCCATGGACGGTACAGACGTACCTTAACCAGTCCGACTTTCTCTCCCTTTGCAGTAAGGTAATCGATAACTTCCTCAGCCACATCGTTTAAGGAACCCATAGCCACAATCACACGGTCAGCATCCTCTGCTCCGTAGTAGTTGAACAGGCCGTAGTTTGTCCCAAGTTTCTCATTTATTTTAGCCATATACTTCTCAACAATTGCAGGAAGTTCATTGTAAGCTGTGTTACAAGCCTCTCTGTGCTGGAAGAATACGTCTCCGTTCTCGTGGGAACCCCGCATAGCCGGATGCTCCGGATTTAATGCGTGTGCACGGAATGCTGCAACGGAATCCATGTTGCACATTTCTTTTAAATCTGCGTAATCCCATTTTTCGATTTTCTGAATCTCATGGGATGTACGGAATCCGTCAAAGAAGTTGATAAAGGGAACTTTACCCTCGATGGTTGCAAGGTGTGCAACAGGGCTTAAGTCCATAACTTCCTGAGGGTTAGTCTCACAAAGCATAGCGAAACCGGTCTGGCGGCAAGCGTATACGTCGCTGTGGTCACCGAAAATGTTAAGAGACTGGGTAGCTACGGTACGCGCAGATACATCAAATACACAGGGAAGCATTTCACCTGCAATTTTGTACATATTGGGAATCATAAGTAAAAGACCCTGGGAAGCAGTAAAGGTTGTGGTTAAGGCACCTGCTGCCAAAGAACCGTGAACAGCGCCTGCTGCTCCTGCTTCTGACTCCATCTCGACAACTTTCACCTGGTTGCCAAAAATGTTCTCCTGTCCTGCTGCGGACCACTGGTCAACCGTGTCAGCCATTGGGCTTGACGGGGTAATTGGGTAAATGGCGGCAACATCTGTAAAGGCATACGCTACGTGAGCAGCGGCTGTATTACCGTCCATTGACTGTTTTGCTCTAGACATTTGATTTCCTCCTTAAAAGATTAATGTTGCTAGACTTCATGGCAGTTTCTGTTGGAACTGCCTCTAATATATAAATATATAGAAATTGTGCCAAAAAATCAATAGTTTCGACTACTTTTTTTAGTACAAAATTTAGAACACGGTAAATCCACATTTTTTACTTTACATTTCTTTACTGCATGCAGGAAAAGAGGACAACTCCTAAAAAATAGTATGAAGATTCTTTACAATATATTCCTGTTATCGGTTTTATTTTACCCACAAAAAACATCAAAACTGCCGGATTAGCAAATCGCTGTTTTCCACAAAGTCCATAATATTTTGAAATCCCAGACGCTCCAGCAATTCCCTGACAAAGGGATTTTCCAAAGGCGTCTTAAATTCTGCCCCATCCCCGTACTCTTCCACATGCCCTCTGCCTTCCTCCGGGGGAATCATTACTTTCGGGCCTCCCACACAGCCGCCTTTGCACCCCATCCCCTCAAAAAAGTTTGCATCTATTTTTCCGTTTTTTACAGCTTCAATCATCTTCTTGCAGTCCGGCACCCCGTCCGCCTGCATAGCCTTTACCTTGACAGCCTTATCCGGGTCTAACTGATTTACCGTCTCCCTCACCGCCTGGCTCACCCCTCCGGTTTTTGCATAAATCCGCCCGGCTTTTGAGGAATGTTCCTTCTCCTCATCCTCCAAATCTTTTATTTTTAAATCCGCTGTCTCAAAAATCTCCGCCGTCTCCTGGAACGTCAGCACATAATCTACCGCATCTTTAATATCCTCCTCCCTGGCCTCTCTCTTTTTCGCCATGCAGGGGCCGATAAAGACTGTTACCGCGTCAGGGTGGAGTTTCTTTACCACTCTTCCTGCCGCAATCATAGGAGAAACCGCCCCTGGCACATGGGGAGCCAGTTCCTTATATATCCCCCGTATCATGGAAATCCAGATGGGACAGCAGCAGCTTGTAAGCTGAAAGTCCCCCTCTTTTTTTACGTGGCGGTCAAATTCCAGGGCCTCTTTCAATGTCAGGATATCAGCAAAAACCGCCACCTCCACCATGCCTTGAAATCCCAGGGCTTTAAAGGCGCTTCTCAACCGTCCCGGAGTTGCTTTTTCCCCAAACTGCCCGGTAAAAGCAGGGGCAATTAAAGCATACACCGGCCTTTCCCCCTCGTCCAATGCCTGTAAAACCGGATAGATTTCCCGGTTTTCTTTGATGTGTCCCAGCTTGCACACATTGACACAGACGCCGCAGCCCACACACTTTAAAGGATGAATCATTACTTTCCCCTCCGCTGTCTTTTCTATAGCCCCAAAGTCACAGCTTTTGATGCAGTCAGCCTCCGGCCCGCAGTCTTTACATTCCCCGGAATGAATCACCGGCGCATATTTTTCCGGGTGAAGAAGACAATCCAAAGACTCATCTTCCTTTTTTCCAATGTCTCTGCCCCTCTCCATTTCCTGCTCTGCAATTTTGTGATATAACTCTTTTAATGTCTTCATGTTCCGCTCCTTTTTACACGTATTACTCATAACTATCCCCCTTTTTTTAAGCATTATTCCATCCAAGACAATCCTGTGAAATTTTGTCCGATTTTTTCCTGCAAAATTGACAATTCCATACAAATGTACTATAATGTTTCTGTAGAAAATTAGGTGGTTTTTTAAGTAATATTTAAGTTAGAACCGTAAACTTTCCTTGTTTTTCTACAAAATTTTACCATAAGGAGAGAGCTAAAGTGCAGACAATGAAAAACGAAGAAAAACTTGTAAATAATATTATGTTTCTTTATATCCTTGGTGTTGCAGTTTCAGGCTGGGGATTTGTTATGATTATGTTAAACGGTGGAATCCGGGAATGTATTTTTCTCCTATCCGGAGCCTGTGCAGTAATCACCAAACTCCTGGAAAACCAACTGGGCAGAAGGACAAAATACGTATATGCCTGTATCCCCCCGATCATCGGCGCCATCACAATTGCAGTCTGTGCTCCAAGCCCTTCCCCCGGCTATATTTGCCTGACACATTACTATTTTGTAGCCACACTGCTCCTTGTTCCATATTACGACCAAAAGCTTTTGAAAGTGAGCACAATCGTAACCCTTGTCGTGAATGCGGCAATGATGATTGTATGCCCGGAAGGCTATTGGAAGCTCCATCTTCCCATTGGATGGCTTTTTACAGGAATCGTTTATCTGGTCTTGTTTGCCGCATGCTGCTTTATTGTTTACCGGGTAACTACATTATTCTTAGTTGTGGAAGAAAAGGGAAACGAAGTGGAAGACGTTTTAGATTCCGTACAGAATCTGTCCCAAAAACTGTATAGCGCAGGAGCCGCACTCTCCCAGGTTTCAGAGAGTGAAAGCGCATCTGCCGAAGAACTTGCTACAACCAGTGAACAACTGGTGTTAAACAGCAATATCCTAAGTTCCAAAACAGATGAGAGCATGAACAACCTCAGCGAACTGAAAGAATGGGAAAGCGTTGTTGCCGACAACGTGGAGAAAGTGGAGAACACCTCCAAAGATCTCTTGAACAAATCCATGGAAAACGAAAAGCTTTTAAATGACTTACATAAAATTAACGGCGAAGTATCAGAATCTATGAAACTCACAACAGACGTTGCCCAAAAACTTTCTGATACCGTACAGGAAATCGGTGTTACATTAAAACTGATCAGCGATATCTCCTCCTCCACCAACCTTCTGGCTTTAAACGCCTCCATTGAAGCGGCCAGGGCCGGGGAAGCTGGAAAAGGATTTGCTGTGGTGGCAACGGAAGTTGGCAATCTGGCCAACAGCACCCAGGAATCTTTAAGAGTGGTTGAATCGGTCATTGAACGGGTACAGCAAAATGTGAGGGACATCACCATGCAGGTGGAAGAAAACTCCTCCAAACTTGGAACCCAGAATGAATATTTTGCAAATGTATTCCAGAGCATGCAGGATATGACAGCGCTCCTTAACGTCTCTTTAACCGCCATCGGAACCATGGGGGATACCTACAATAAACAGGCTGAGGTAATTGAACGGACGGTATCTATCAACCAGGATATCGCAGAGAGCATCCGAAGTGAAAATGAGCAGTTCACTTCCATTAACGCCATGGCTGAGAATAATGCAAGCGATACGGCTGAAGTTGCAAAACAGGCCGGAGCCATCAATGAAATGGTGGACGAAATGAGCAGGATTTTAAAACAGGATGCATCATAAAAAAACAGCTGCAACGACTACTCGCCGCCCAATCCGGGCGGCGTTATTTTTTACTGCCATCTTCTGACAAAACAGCAGAAAAAGGCTTGCAAAATGCATAAATTCATGTAAAATAGAAATGATTGCATATTAACAGGTATTTTAGGAAAGAAAGGTACAGTTATGATACAGGCAAGTAATATCACATTACGACTTGGAAAAAAAGCGTTATTTGAGGAAGTCAATATTAAATTCACAGAGGGGAACTGCTACGGTTTAATCGGTGCCAACGGTGCGGGAAAATCCACATTTTTAAAAATCCTATCCGGTCAGTTAGAGCCTACCAACGGGGAAGTGATTATAACTCCGGGACAGCGCCTCTCCTTCTTACAGCAGGATCATTTTAAATATGATGAGTTTCAGGTATTGGACACCGTAATCATGGGAAACCGCCGGCTATACGATATTATGAAGGAAAAAGACGCCATCTACATGAAAGAAGATTTTTCCGATGAGGACGGAATCCGTGCCAGCGAACTGGAAGCAGAATTTGCAGATATGGACGGCTGGAATGCGGAGAGCGATGCCGCCACCCTTTTAAACGGCCTTGGGATTCCCACAGAGGAGCACTCTGTATTGATGAAAGACCTTCCCGGCGCTGCCAAAGTAAAAGTTCTTTTAGCCCAGGCACTCTTTGGAAACCCCGATATCCTTCTTTTGGATGAGCCCACCAACCACCTGGATTTAGACGCCATCGCCTGGTTGGAAGAATTCTTAATCAATTTTGACAACACGGTAATTGTGGTATCCCACGACAGATATTTTCTCAATAAAGTCTGCACTAATATCGCAGATATTGACTATGGCAAAATACAGCTCTACGCCGGAAACTATGATTTCTGGTACGAATCCAGCCAGCTTCTTGTAAAGCAGATGAAAGAAGCGAACAAGAAAAAAGAAGAAAAAATCAAAGAACTCCAGGAATTTATCTCCCGCTTCTCTGCCAACGCCTCCAAGTCAAAACAGGCGACTTCCAGAAAACGGGCATTGGAAAAAATTCAGTTGGATGAAATCCGCCCCTCCAGCCGGAAATATCCCTATATCGATTTCCGTCCCTCCAGGGATATCGGAAATGAAGTGCTTATGGTGGAAAATTTAAGTAAAACCATTGACGGGGTAAAGGTTTTGGACCATATCTCTTTTATCCTGGGACACGACGATAAAGTGGCTTTTGTGGGAGGCAATGAATTTGCAAAAACCATTTTATTTAAAATTATAACAGGGGAAATGGAGCCGGACGAAGGATCCTATAAATGGGGAATCACCACCTCCCAGTCCTATTTTCCAAAAGACAACACCGCAATCTTCGACACGGATTTAATTATTGTGGACTGGCTGACCCAGTTCTCAGAAATCAAAGACGCCACCTATGTCCGGGGATTTTTGGGAAGAATGCTCTTTGCCGGGGAGGACGGTGTGAAAAAAATGAGGGTCTTGTCCGGTGGAGAGAAAGTCCGTGTGCTACTTTCACGCATGATGATTGAGGCGTCCAACGTATTGATTTTAGATGAGCCCACAGACCACCTGGATATGGAAAGCATTACCGCATTAAACAACGGGCTGATTAAATTCCCCGGTGTTATCCTCTTCTCCTCCAGAGACCATCAGGTAGTGGAGACAACCGCTAACCGCATTATTGAAATTTTGCCCGATGGAACTATAGTTGATAAAATTACCACCTACGACGAATATCTGGAAAGTGACGAGATGGCAAGGAAACGTTCCGTTTATTCCATGTCTGCTTCCGACGAGGAGGACAATTAAGGCAAAAATTTTATTCAGTTTTACCAAACACTGCCATGGATTTTACTTATTTTTCGTCAAAATTTACAATCCATTCTTTGTTTGTTCATAGTCTATTCATAATTAAATGATATATTATAATTGTTCAAAGGAACAGTGATTTTGATAAACAGTGATAAATTTTTTCATAATAGCCTCGGTATCTTCGGATGCCGGGGCACTCCTCATTTTAGGGCATTTTTATTCTGGCATTTCCAGGGGACTGTCCAGAAATACTTTTGGACAGTCCCTGAAATTCTACATACAAATCCATGCAAAATACAATACATACCCTATCAGCATCACAACACCGCTTCCACGGCCCAGCCTTTGCCGCCTTACACTGCATATCCACAAGAGAATCCCCGCTGCTGCCGCCGTCACTGTGTCTGCAAGAAATTCAGCAGAAAAAGGAACTGGGGTAATCCATGCGGAAATCCCCACCACAAAGAGTATATTAAAAATATTGCTCCCCACAATATTTCCCATAGCAATGTCCCCATTCCCTTTTCTGGCAGCGGACAGGGAGGTAAACAATTCTGGCAGGGATGTTCCCAAAGCCACAATGGTCAAACCGATAAACCGCTCACTCATCCCCAGCGTCCTTGCAATGCCGCTGGCTGCATCCACAGATACATTGCTTCCAAATATGATCAAGGTAAGTCCAGCTCCTGCCGCAAAAAGAGAATGGCTCAGTTTCTGTTGTTTCACAGGTGCTTCATGGGAAACACTGCCCTTTTTTGTGATGCAGAACAGATAAAAGAGATACAGCAAAAAGAACACCAGCAGAACACATCCGTTCAGCATTTTGATTTCCCCGTCTTTTCCCTGGAAAAACAAAAGGAAAGTAACTGCAGTCATAAAAGGAATCTCATAACTCAGGGTGGATTTTGAAACGGTAAGAGGCGTAATTGCCGCTGAAATTCCCAGGATAAGCAGTATATTTAATATATTGCTCCCCACAATGTTTCCGATGGTGATATCCGCGCTGCCCTTTAGCGCAGCCGAAATGCTCACTGCTGCTTCCGGGGCGCTGGTCCCCATCGCAACAATCGTCAGCCCTATCACCAACTGGGGAATCCCAAAATACTGGGCAAAAGAAGATGCGCCTGACACAAACCAATCCGCACCTTTTACCAGCATCACAAAGCCTATGGATAAGAGTAACAGTAACAACAACATTTTCATTTTTCAATTTCCTCCTAATCTGATTTTTCAGCATAGGTTCCCTTTGTAAAAAAGAACAACAAAAAAGGCGAGAACAATGCTGTATCACATACAACAAAGTCTCGCCCCTTACTTACAAAACCGGATTTCCAAAAGAAATCGTACTGACGGCAAAGTAAACATGAAAATTCATGCGGGCTACTCCCTTTATTTTTTTTACTATATCACAGGTTTTCCCCTCCGTCAACCGCAAATTTTAAATCCCCACGGTGCGAAACATCTCTGTCACCCTGTTCTCCCAGGTATGGTTTTCTTTTACTTTCTTATAACCGTTCCAGGCAATCCTTCTCCGCTCCTCCTCATGGGAGAGATAATACCCAGTAAGTTCCACAAGTTCCTCCACGCTCTCAAAACAAACCAAATCTTCCCTGTTTTTAAAATAATAGGGAATCTCCGCCTGGAAATTCGTCATCAAAAACCCGCCGCATCCCAACACGTCCCAAATCCGAAGAGGCAGGCCGCTTTTAATATTAGGGATGGTAAAGTTCAGGTTTATTTTCGTCTCCCGAAAAACTTTTGGCATCTCACTCCAGTAATCCAAAGAGCCGCCATACCGGACTCTGGTAAGTTCTTCTGTGTTGCTGTTGCTGTAAATGGCAACGGAATATTTTTTGGACAGCTCGATAAGCGCCCGCTGCCGCTGTTCTGCCGCCGTTTTAAACCCTAAAACCGTAGTGGAGAAAATCAACCCCAAATCGGAAAACGAATCTTTAGACTTTTCCAGTTTAAAATAGTACTGCAGTTTTTCAAGCACATCCACGGTGAGCATTTCTTCCAGTATATTGCCCCCCCCTACACACTGCTGGGCCCAGATTGCCGCGTCAAAATAACCCTGGAGGTATTCCGGCAGTGAGGACTTTAATCTGTCATAGGAATTGCGCTCGTAAAGGCTTCCCACAAAAGCAATGTCATTAGCGTATAGATGCCGGTCATCGCAGTTTTCCAAAAGATAATCCAGCCGTCTGGTATTGGCAGCTAAGGGCAGATACCAGATATGCTCAAGCCCCATGCCCTGAAACTCCAGAAAGTTTGTCTGATCAAAGGTAAAAAAGTAATTGCAGGGCTCAAAGACGGCTTTGTGGTACATGCTGATTAAAGGATTGTCGCAGGTCCACACCACATAGGGCAGATTTATTTTAGCACAGACTTTTGATATCACCGCAAAATAATTAATGGAAAACACGCAGCCGCATTCTTCCAGCCAAACCGCCTTTCGTAAAATCTCCTCAAAATGCGGGTCATCGTCATAGGAATCCAATTCATATTCCAGGGATACCTGCTCATATCCCAGATTATCAAATGCCTCACAAACATCCGCATAATTATATGCTTTCCACTTGTAAACTAAAATTTTCATCATTCATCATAAATATTTACAATCTCACCCTCTAAAATACGGTTCATATTCTTTACCGCACAGAAATTGCCGCACATGGAACAGGTATCCTCCTTTTCCGGCGCTGCCTGTGCCCGGTATTTTCTGGCTTTTTCCGGGTCGATGGCAAGATGAAACATTTCCTCCCAGTCTAATTTCTTTCTGGCATGACTCATTTTGTCATCCCAATCTCTTGCCCCCTTCACCCCTTTTGCAATGTCTGCGGCGTGGGCTGCAATCCTGGAGGCAATGATTCCCTCTTTTACATCCTCCACATCTGGAAGCCTTAAATGCTCCGCCGGGGTCACATAGCAAAGGAAAGATGCACCGCACATAGCGGCGATGGCACCGCCGATGGCGGCTGTGATATGGTCATACCCGGGAGCCACATCTGTAACCAAAGGCCCTAGCACATAAAAAGGCGCTCCGTGGCAGAGAGGTTTCTGTATCTCTATATTGGGCGCAATCTGATCCATCGGCATATGTCCCGGCCCTTCAATCATCACCTGGACATTTTTCTCCCATGCCCGTTTTGTAAGCTCTCCCAATGTAACCAATTCCCCGATCTGGGCGGCATCGGAAGCGTCTGCAAGACTTCCCGGCCGGCAGGCGTCACCAAGGCTTAAGGTCACATCGTATTCCTGGCAGATATCCAAAATCTCGTCAAAATGCGCATAGAAAGGATTCTCCTGCCCTGTCATCTCCATCCATGCAAATATAATGGAGCCTCCTCTGGAGACAATATTGGTGAGCCGCTTATTCCTCTTAAATTTTTCCGCCATCTCCCGGTTAATCCCACAGTGAATCGTCATAAAATCCACCCCGTCTTCGGCGTGCATTCTCACAACTTCAAGCCACTCTTCCGAAGTAATCTCTTTTAAGGCTTTGTGATAGTAAACCACGGCATCGTAAATGGGAACCGTGCCGATCATGGCAGGACACTCACTGCAAAGTTTTCTCCGAAAAGTTCTTGTATCCCCAAAAGAACTTAAATCCATAATGGCCTCCGCCCCCATATCCACTGCGGACTGGACTTTTGCCATTTCTACATCCAAATCTTTACAATCCCGTGACACTCCCAGATTCACATTGATTTTCGTGCGAAGCATTGAACCGATTCCATTTGCCTTAATCCCCTTATGGTTTTTATTCCTTGGAATAATCACCTGGCCCTCTGCCATAAGGGCACACAAAGTTTCCAGCTCCATCTGTTCTTTCTGGGCAACTTCCTTCATCTCCGGGGTATGTATGCCTTTCCTTGCCGCATCCATCTGTGTGGTATAATCCATAACTTCCTCCTTTTCGGTGAACCTTGGCTTACCCTCCGGGAAATACTTTTAACAGAAAAAAGCAATCCATTTTGCGGACTGCCCCTTTTGCATACTGTTTTTGACTCTTTTTCCTGAAACATATACAAAAATCGTCTATCTTCCTACGCCGGCATTATCCGTCAGGTTCATGGTTCGAAATGTAACCGCATTTCCTCTCAGCCTATCAATATAAGCTCACCAGATATTTAATTTTATTTGTCTTAGTTAATTATAGAGAAAAGACACTGGCATGTCAATGAAATCTTAAGAGATTTGATATGCACTTAAATGTCAGTGGTAACTGCACCCGCCCCGGCCTTCCCCATGCTTTCAACAATACTTTTTAAATCTTTTCTCATTTAAGGATTATTTAATAATTTCCATGGTATCCTTAGATTACATCAAACATCAAAGGAGAAATCATATGTATCTTAGAATACTGAAAAAAGATTTAAAACGAAAAAAGGCCATGAACGCCATTATGCTGATTTTTATTATTCTTGCGTCAATGTTTATCGCAAGCGGCGCAAATAATATGATTACAGTTGCTACGGCCTTGGAAGATTATTTTGAACTGGCGGAAGTACCCGACTACTGGTTTGCCACTACCTATGAAAAGGAGGCTAAGCGTTTTTCAGACTTTGCAAAAGAGGAAGGATACGCCTTCAAAACCGCAGAATTAATCCAATTAAACCCAAAAAGCATCAAAGTGGACAATGAGGCATTTGTATACAGCAATTCCGTTTGTCTATCCACTGTAAAAGGTTCAAAAATATTTGATGAAAAAGAAAAGGAAATCACAACGGTAGAGGATGGGGAAATCTATGTGCCGAACTGCATCTTTTCCTCGGGAAAAAACAATTTTTACAACGGATGCAAAATTCTGATTGAAAGTGGAAATGTAAAGAAAGAATTTACCTTAAAAAGCTTCTCAAGGGACGCACTGTTTGGCTCCCCCATGATTGGCATGACCCATTTTCTTGTCAGCGAAAATGACTATAAGCTTTTTGACACAAAAGATAACACTATGTTTTACTCCCTGTCGGCATATACAAAGGATGCCTCTTTTATGGAAAAGTACAACAACCTGGACTTAAAAACCATTATGGGCGTAAACCGGTCAGGAATCAAACTCATGTATTTCATGGACACCATAATCGCAGCCCTTATCCTTGTGGTGAGCATCTGCCTAATTTTAATTTCCATGGTAATTCTCCGCTTCACCATCCAGTTTACCATGAGCGAAGAATTCCGGGAAATCGGGGTGATGAAAGCCATAGGCATCACAAACGGAAAAATCCGGGGGCTTTACATTGTAAAATATCTGGCCATCTCCCTTACAGGAGGAATCCTCGGCCTGGCCTTCAGTTTTCCTTTCGGAAGGCTTCTGATAAAGAGCGTGTCAAAAAACATTATCATCACCGGGGAAAACCGTTTTTTCCTCAACATTATTTTTGCTGCGGGGGCGGCCTTTGCCGTGGTGCTCTTCTGCTATCTCTGCACCAGGAAAATCCGGAAATTTTCTCCCATCGACGCCATCCGCAACGGGGAGACCGGGGAGCGCTATCATAGAAAGGGTGTCATACGCTTAAACAAATCTTTCCTGCCGCCTGTTTTCTTTATGGCGGTAAACGATATTTTCAGCGGGCTGAAAAAATATCTCTCCATGATTTTGATTTTCACCCTGGGATTTTTACTGATTATCATACCTGTAAATACCATAAATACCCTGCAGAGCGACAGCTTAATTACCCTTTTTTCCATGGCGGACTGCGACCTGACCATTACCCAGGAACTTCTGTTTTCCCCAGAAGAGGATAATCAGGATATGGTAGAAAAAAATTTGCAGGATGTGAGAAATACCCTGAAAAAACATCACATAGAGGCTGATGTTTTCCAGGAAATCATGTTTCGATTCAATATCTCCTGCGAGGATAAAAAAACTTCTTCCCTGGCCTTTCAGGGCACAGGAGGGGTAAAATGCAGCCAGTATGCATACCTTTTGGGCTCACCCCCGGAAAATAAAAATGAGCTGGCCATAAGCCATATTGTGGCTGATGTAATCGGGGCAGATATCGGAGATACGGTTCACATAAACATCGGGGACGATGACAGAGCCTATACGGTGAGCGCCATCTATCAAAGCATGAACAACCTGGGGGAAGGCATTCGGTTTTACCAGGAGGAAGATATCAACTATCAGTTTGCTATCGGGGCTTTTGGAACCCAGATTTCTTACCGGGATAACCCGGATAAAGAAACCTTCAACGAGCGGAAAGCGCTTCTGCAAAATATTTATTCCGACAGCAAGATTTACACTGCCGGAGAATATATCAGCTACATGATTGGAGATTCCGCAGGTCAGATTGAGTCTGTAAAAACTTTGATTCTTGCCATTATACTCTGCATCAATATGCTGGTTGCCCTTTTAATGGTAAAAAGCTTTATCACAAAAGAAAAGGGGGAAATCGCACTGTTAAAAGCCATAGGGTTTAAGGATTCTTCCCTTATAGCATGGCAGTCCTTACGGATTGGGATGGTATTGTTTATCTCCATCCTCCTTGGCACCGCCCTATCCACGCCTTTGTCAAAAATTACTGTGGAACCTATTTTTAGTATTATGGGGGCGAAAAGCATTGAATTTATAATTATACCCCTGGAAGTGTATGTGATTTATCCCTTAACGCTGCTGCTTGCAACAGTACTTGCCGCATCCCTTGGGGCGCTGCAGCTAAGAAAAATATCATCCCGGGAAACATCCAACATAGAATAACATTTAAAGGAGAATCTATTATGGAACATATTTTAGAAGTAAAAAATCTTTGCAAAACATATATCACCAACAAAAGGCAGAACAATGTGCTGAAAAACGTTAGTTTTACCGTATCCCAGGGGGAAATGGTAGCTGTTATGGGCCCCTCGGGCTCAGGAAAATCCACTCTTCTTTACGCTGTCTCAGGCATGGACGACATTACTGCCGGTACGGTGGACTTCTGCGGAAGAAACATTGCAGATTTAACCCCGAAAGAACTAGCAGGAATCCGTTTAAATGAAATGGGATTTATCTTCCAGCAGATGTATATGTTAAAAAACCTTACGGTGCTGGACAATATTATACTCCCCTCCTGCCAGTCTAATAAAATAAAAGAGAGCAGGAAAGAAACCGTAAAAAGGGGACAGGATTTTATGCGGAAACTTGGGATTATCGATATTGCGGACAACGACATCAACGAAGTCTCCGGCGGCCAGCTTCAGCGGGCCTGTATCTGCCGAAGCATGATAAATCAGCCAAAAATGATTTTTGCCGATGAACCTACCGGGGCATTAAACCGCACCTCCTCCCAGGAAGTGATGGATGAGCTTGCGGCAATTAACAGGGAGGGCACTACAATTATGCTTGTCACCCACGATGTGAAAGTTGCAGCAAAATGTACAAGAATCCTTTATATTGTTGACGGGAACATAAAAGGGGAGTATAACTTAGAGAGGTACACTTCCCCCTCCACACTGAGGGAACGGGAACGCACGCTGAATAATTGGCTGATGGAGCTTGGCTGGTAACGCTTCCCAGGATTCAGGAAAGGAAAAATTGTGACTGACATTTTAATTGTGGAAGATAACAGAGAACTGGCAAATCTCCTGTGTGATTTTCTCCGTATGGAAAATTACACAGTGAGTGTTGCCGCCACAGGGGAAAAAGCCCTGTTTTTATATGAAACCTACGGTGCAAAACTTGTAGTGCTTGACATAATGCTGCCGGGACTTGACGGATTTTCCATCTGTAAAAAAATCCGAGAGACCGGCAATACCCCAATCCTTATCGTCAGCGCAAAAATCACAAAGGATGATAAGTTAAAAGGACTTTTCCTTGGGGCAGACGACTATATAGAAAAACCTTACGATATTGATATTCTCCTGGCAAAAATCAAGGGAATTTTCAAACGCCGCTACTCTCTTGACACCATAAAAGACGGCAGCCTGACCTTAAACAAAGAGAGCCGAACTGCGGAGAAAGACGGTGTCAAAATTGACCTTACCGGAAAAGAATACGAATTGCTTTTGCTCTTAATGGAAAACCGAGGAAAAGCCCTGAAAAAGGAATTTCTGTTTCACCAGGTCTGGGGCAGCGACAGCTTTTCCGAACTGCAGACCCTCACGGTGCACATAAAATGGCTTCGGGAGAAAATTGAAGACAACCCCAAAAAACCGGAGAAAATTCTCACCGTATGGGGAGTGGGGTACAAATATCTATGACAGCATACAGAAAAATTTTCACAATGGTACTTTCATTCGTGATTCTAATTTTTACAATAGGGAATTTGTATTTTTATTTCCTGGATTTCTCAGAGGGGGGCAGGCCCTACCGGGTGGAAATCCAGCGGCTTGCCCTGGAAATTGAAAAGGAAGGTTTGGAAAACGTTTCCCTCTCCCACTGCAAATACGTGACCCATATAGAGCCTTTCGGCACAGATTTCTATAATTCCAACAGGGATTATGTCATGAAAGAAATAGACGGGAAATTGTACCGCTTTGACTTTTCCTATCAAAACACGGAGGATAAGAACAAAATCCTTATCCCCCTGAATCTGATTTTGCTCTTAATGTCATGTGTGATTTTTGGTGTCTTAGCCTTTGTAAAAAGCAAAATACTATCTCCCTTTGAACAGCTCAAAAACCTTCCCTATGAGCTTTCCAAGGGAAATCTCACCCTCCCCCTCAAGGAAAACAAGAGCCGTTTTTTCGGTAAATTTATCTGGGGGATGGATTTGCTCCGGGAAAATATAGAAGAACAAAAACAGAGGGAACTTTCCCTTCAAAAAGAAAAGAAAACTCTGCTGCTCTCTTTGTCCCACGACATAAAAACACCTCTCTCCGCCATAAAACTTTACGCAAAGGCGCTGTCAAAAAATCTGTATTCTGACCGGGAAAAACAGGTGGAAATCGCAGAAAATATCGACAAAAAGGCAGATGAAATCGAAGGGTATGTATCACAGATTATCACCGCTTCCAAGGAAGACTTCTTAAGCCTTAACGTTGAAATCTCCGAGTTTTATTTATCGGATTTGATACAGGCAATATCCGGCTATTACCGTGAAAAACTGGCTATTGTAAAGACGGATTTTTCTGTGGGAAAATATGAAAACTGCCTTTTGTCCGGGGATTTCCACCGCAGCGTGGAAATCCTGCAAAACCTTACGGAAAATGCTATAAAATACGGCGATGGCCACAGTATTGAAATTGAGATTTCCGAAGAGGAAGGATGCAGGCTGATTTCCGTAAAAAACAGCGGCTGCACCCTTTCGGATATGGAACTGCCCCATGTCTTTGACAGTTTCTGGAGAGGTTCTAATTCCAGAAATGTCCCTGGAAGCGGCCTTGGGCTTTCTATCTGCCGACAGCTGGCAGCCAAAATGGGAGGTGAAATATTTGCGGAAACGAATGATGGCTGGTATAAGGTTACAGTCGTCTTTTGTATGGCTTAAAGGTGTGATAAAAAACATGCGTCCAGAACAATTCCTGGACGCATGTTTTAACTGTATCAGTAATTCTCTCCATGAACTTCAAAGTAACTCTGGGGATGATTACAGGTGGGGCAGACTTCAGGCGCCTTTGTTCCCACAACGATATGCCCGCAGTTGCGGCACTCCCATACCTTTACCTCGCTCTTTTCAAAAACAGCGGCTGTCTCTACGTTCTTAAGCAGGGTGCGGTATCTTTCCTCGTGGTGCTTTTCGATTTCCCCTACAAGCCTGAATTTCGCTGCAAGTTCAGGAAACCCTTCCGCTTCTGCTGTCTTTGCAAATTCTTCATACATATCTGTCCACTCATAATTCTCACCCTTTGCAGCCGCGGCAAGATTCGCTTTAGTATCGCCGATTCCCTCCAGTTCTTTCAACCACATTTTTGCATGTTCTTTTTCATTGTCGGCGGTTTTTAAGAACAGGGCTGCAATCTGCTCATAGCCCTCCTTTTTGGCTTTCGATGCAAAATAAGTATATTTGTTCCTTGCCTGGGATTCCCCTGCAAATGCTGCCTCTAAATTCTTCTCTGTCTGTGTTCCTGCATATTTTGTTGTCTCCATATTATTTCCTCCTTATTTTCCGTGATAAGAATTACGCATGCGCAATATTTGTATGTTCTGATATTTCCCTGCTTGTGGTGCAAAGGTCATCCACTGACAGGCCATGAATATCCTTATTGCCGGTAATCCTTGCAAATGTCCTCAATTCCTCCGCAGAACATTTCAGATAATTTTCCACCCGCTTTGCGGCGGCGTCTATATGTAACCTTTCCCGCAGCTTTTCATCCTGGGTAGCCACCCCTACCGGACACATTCCGGTGCCGCAGATACGGTACTGCTGACAGGCTGCGGCTACCATGGCCGCTGAAGCGATGGCGACGGCATCTGCTCCCATGGCAATGGCTTTGGCAAAATCAGAGGATACCCGAAGCCCTCCTGTGATGACCAGGTCAATCTCTGAACCAATGGAATCAAGATATTTTCTGGCCCGGTAAAGGGCATAGATGGTGGGCACACTGGTGGAATCCCTGATAATGGCAGGGGAAGCTCCTGTGGCACCTCCCCTTCCGTCTATGGTAATAAAATCTGGGTTGGCATACACACAAAATTCCATATCCCTCTCAATACGTCCGGCCGCAATCTTAATGCCAATGGGCCTTCCTTCGCTTCTCTCACGAAGCTCATCCACCAGGTTCTTTAAATCCTCCCTACTGTCTATTCCAGGAAATTTAGAGGGGCTGATCACATCCTCACCAAGAGGCTTGCTGCGGATTTTTGCAATTTCAGGAGTGACTTTGCTTCCCGGCAGATGGCCTCCCATACCCGGTTTTGTCCCCTGCCCGATTTTAATCTCAACGGCATCGGAAGTTTTAAGATTCTCATCCGTGACGCTGTAAAGATTGGGTACATATTCAAAAATGTACTTGTACGCCGCCTCTTTTTCCTCGGGAAGAATCCCTCCCTCGCCGCTGCACATAGCCGTAAGTGCCGCTGCACTCCCCTTTGCCAGTGCAATTTTTGTCTCCCTGGAAAGGGCTCCAAAGGACATGTGGGAAATATAAACCGGCATATCAAGCACCATGGGCTTTTTGGCGTGTTTTCCGATTACAGTTTTTAACGAAACCTCCTCATGCTCATGAAGGGGCATCGGGTTTAGCTGAGCCCCAAGCACAAGCACATCATCAAAGTTTGGCATTTTCATCTGCGTTCCCATTGCCTCAATGGCAGATTTCCCGGTAACAGCCATCTCATGGATTTCTTTCATGTAACGGTAAGTGCTGTCTGTCTTTCTGGTTTCTTTTGGATAGTTTAAATCCAACTCTCCGGTATCTGCATCTCCCCTCCCTAAACCGGGTCCAGGAGAAATCTCTGGAGGGCTCTCCCCCTCTGCCGCCACAAATTTCTCCGGCGGCTGTTTGCACACAGGACATTCTGTCAACTCTGAAAACAGCTTCCCCTCTTCTGCCTCATCATACACATATCCGCAGACACTGCATTTGTAGACCATAAAAAATACCTCCTATTATTTTTTTTCTCTGCATTTTGGACAGAGATAAAATACCTTTAAATCATAAGATAGAATTCCTTCCCCAAGCTGCTTTTCCAGATTGCTGGTCAAATCCCCAAAACTTATATCTGACAACGCCCCGCATTTTTTACATACAAGGTGGTCATGCTTTTTTATTTTATCATAGCGGTCAGGAGAGCCTTCTATGGACATTTTCCGTATCAGTCCCTCACTGCAAAGGGTATTGAGATTATTGTATACCGTTGCCAAAACCACTTTCGGTTCCGTTTTTTTCAGCTCCAAAAAGAGCTGCTCTGCTGTCATATGCCCTGTAGACTGATTTACCAAATGAAGTATCAGTTTTGCATATTTTGTCACCGTTCCACCGCCCTTGTTTTAGAATTATTCTAATTATAATCCAGATTCACACCCCAGTCAAGTGCGAAGAAGCAAAATTACAATTTCAACAGCCAAAAGCCCTGTGAATGCCGGCAAAAATTCCGGCACCGCCCCAAGAATTCCCCCCAGCAAAAGCATAACTGCCGGGACAAGGTATTTTCTCGGATGGTGCCATAGGTCGCTTTCAATTTTAAAGCCCCTGATAGGGCAAAACCACTCCAAAAGGACAGAGCAAATCCCACTTTGCAGAGCGAAGAAAAATGCGGCGGGAAACATCCAAAAACTCACACCTCCCTTTAAGATTTCAAGGCTGAAAAGAAAAATCACATTTGACGCCATATGGAATAAAAAGATGAACAGGCAGTACGGCACGCAAAAGGCCTTCTTTTGACCAGGCAAAACCCGGAGTGCCTGCTCTAAGTCCGGGTCGCAGGAGAGCAAAATACAAATAGGTGTGTTCAGGGACAGAACAGCAAAACCGATGGGCACAGCAGAAAGGTCTTCAAACTCTCCCAAAAAGAGGGGCAGCACACAGGCAGCACACCACAGGATAAGGGTATTCATCCAATAATTTCTGTGGCATTTCAGATACCGGAAAAAATATCTCCCTATAGAAGAGCCAGCAGAATACCCTCCTCGGCCCTTTACAACAGTGCTGTTTCCCCCCTCCCGCAAGTAAAATGAATATACCTGCGCCCTTTGTAAAAGTACTGCAAAAAGAGCGCCGCTTATGACTAAGATTATCATAAACCAAGGACTGTCCCACAGAAATACCATGGCGGCAATTAGGCCGCCCCCCCAAAAAACAAATGCATACCAATACTTTTTGTAAGAGTAGAGGGCGGCACTGCTAAGGACGCCATGGACAGCACAAAATAGGCTCCCGAAAACTTCTGCCGGACTCCAATCCGATACTGCAAACAACACCGCCAAAAGTCCTGCCGTCTTAGTGAAAAGCGTATAGGCCCCTAGGGAAGCCACATAGGAAAAAACAAATTTCCCGGCATTTAGAGGAAGCATAAACAGATTCATCATATAGGGGGCGTTGTCCTTAGAGGAAAGAGCCTGCCACATCACGCCCATAGTAAATGTACTTACCGTCAAATACAAAATATAAGGCGAAATCCTTATCCCAAAATCAGGGATATACAATCCCAAAAATACGATGAGATAGATGAAAAGAGTCCTTGTCAGTCTCTCATACTTTACCCCAAAGAGTTTTTTGGCAAAAGCCTTATATAACATGTTCATAACGCAAAGCCTCCCGAATGTCTGCTGCACAAATTTGTGCATCCTCAAATGTCCTCCTGATTGTTCCATTTTCCAATACAATTACCCGGTCAGAAGTCAGGGTAATACTCTCCATTATGTGGGAGGAAAACAGAACTGTCCCATACTCCTTGCAGCCGGCAATCTGCCGATACAAATATTCCGTGCTCTCAAAATCCAATCCGTTCACCGGCTCATCCAGAAAAAGCAGCTTTGGTTTTAATGCAAAGGCAGTAATCAAAAACGCTTTTTTGCGGTTTCCCATTGAAAGGTCTTTCAAAAGAACATCTTCATACCCCTGAAAGTGAAATCCCTCCAAAAGCTCCCATACATCGGGCAATTCCTTCCCATAGGCCAAAAAGACATAGGACAAATACTCCCGGAATGTGAAATAGGAAAAAGAATTGTCCTCGGCAAACACAGTATAACGGCAGAGTTTAAATTCTTCTCCCTGGAAATTCACAGGCTCTCCCCCAAAAGTGACGCCCTGGTGGCTAAAGTCCTGGTGCAGCCCCGATAAAATTTTCATAAAAGTTGTTTTCCCTGCGCCGTTTAATCCAATCATCCCCACTGCCTCATGGTCGTATAAAGTAAAAGAAAAATCACACAGCACCCTTTTTTCCCCGCCGTACCATGCACATAAATTTTTGATTGCCAAAACAGGTTCTCCCATCTTATTTTCCCCCTTTGTCTTTTTCCTTTTTCCATACGCCGTAGGCATTATATAAAAACACCCCGCCTAAAACCACATAGAAAAGAGCCATTTCAAAATTACCGGAAATACCAGTTACAATAGCCGCTGCCATCCAAATCAATCCCATAATCCCTCGAATATATACATGACGCATAAACATTATCTCCCTGAATTGTTCTCTGTTTCCTGTACCCTTATCATATCCGAAAAGTGAAGCCAGTGCCAAAATGTCTCCCATCGGCAGGTTTTTGACCACGAAAAAAGCTGCAAGCATTTGACATGCTCTGCAGCCTGAAAGATATTTCTAATGTTCCTGCTCCGTTTTAACGCCCTGGAATGATAAAGTGGCAACCGCCGAAAAAGTACTGCCGTTATAGGAAGTCTGCACCGTACCCTCATATTTTTCTGCGGCAGTCCGGGCGCTTTTTAACCCCCATCCATGGAGTCTCTTATCCTCTTTTAAAGTTACAAGCGCACCGTCTTTTTTCACCGGCAAAGCCTTATAACTGTTTTCCACCTTTATAACCAGCATTTGATGGATACGGCGCACCGTAAGCCGGATAAAACGCCCCCCCTCCTCTCGTACCTGGCCTGCTGCCTCTATGGCATTATCCAAAAGATTCCCCAGAATTGCACACAAATCAGCGCTTTTTAAGTCTGTATGCCGGGGAAATTCCACCGTAATCTCAATGGGAATCCCCCGCTCTTCCGCCGCCTTTGTTTTGCTGTTTATGAGATAATCAACGGTTTCATCCCCTGTCCATAGCTTTTCGGTGATCCCCTGTACCGGAGCCCAAAGCTCCTCCAAGTACAAAAGAGCTTCCCGGTGCTTTCCGGCGGAAAGGAGGCGATGGAGCGCCCCAATATGGTTATGAAAATCATGGAACAGCTTTGCGTTGACCTCATAGGCCTGATTTAAAGCGGTATAATCCCGCTCTAAAAGCTTTGCCTGCTGGGATTTTAACTCTGCAAGTTCCTTTTCTATCTCATAATTTTTACTGATATGGAAAACAAGAATTGACATCAGGAAAACAACGGCCAAAATCGTCCACATATAAAGGGTATCCTCGCCAATGGCGAGCCTTGTCTGCTGGGATAAAGTTACCACGGCAATCAGTCCCGCAACGGCAAAGGAAGAGGCAGAACGGAATGCCTCCCTTCCTTCTATATCAGGGTGCTTGCAAAGATACCCTCCCAAAAGGACCAAAAGACCGTGAAGCAGCCACAGGACAATCTGGCCTCCCGCTGTGCCGGTATCAAAAAACGCCTGGGAACGAAAAAATACGCCTGACCATGCCGCAATGAGAAATCCCAGAAAAGAAACTGCAATCTCAAAAAAAATCCCCAAAAACAGGCTCATTCTTTTATCGGCACCTAAGAAATAACCGGCGCACCCCGTAATCCACAATGTTTCCAAAGCAGCGGCAGAAAAACCTGACTGTCCCGCAAAAGACACAATCACAGAAATAGCGGCAATCCCCAAAAAGGCAATCCCTTTGCACCTCCTCCCCGGCTTCTTTGCAGCCAAAAGCCTGGATACCAGAAACAGGCACAAAATAATCCTCACGCCCCCGGCTGCCATGGTAGAAAATAATACAAACATCTCCCTCATATATGCGCCCCCCAATAGGCGTTCATCTGCTCTTTCACCCCCTGGAGATGGGAACGGCTTATGGGCAGCGCCCTTTCATTTTTTAACACTGCCATGCCGTCTTTTATCTGCATAATATGGATCAGATTTACAATGCAGCCCCGGTCAATATAAATAAATTCCTCCGCCCCCAGCTCCTCATACACCTGCTGCAGGCTTTTGCGCACTTTGGATACTCCTCTTACCGTTATAATACTGGCATTTTTCCCCTCCCGCTCTATAAAATAAATCTCTCTGTAGGGGATTTTTTCAAACCGGCTGTTTGTCTGTATGGTATAGGCCTTTCCTTCTTCCAGCTCAATTAGTTTCACCGCATCCCTTATGGCACCGGGAAGGCGTTTGTCCGTATCCTCTTTGGGCACATACCGAAAAACGGCCAGTTCAAATGCATCAATGGCATATTCTATATGGGAAGTAATAAAAATGATTTTCACATTGGGCAGATATGGCTTTATTTTTTCCGCAATATCCATCCCTGTAACCCCCGGCATTTCTATATCCAGCAAAATCAAATCAAAGAAAAAGTTATCCTCTGTAATGTCAAAGAGAAGATTGTCGCTGTCCGTATAAACCTGTATTTCCCCAACACTTCCACTTTTCCTTAAACAAATTTCCGCCAGTTCCTTATGAGCCGAAACGGTTTTTTTATCGTCATCGCAAACTGCTATCCGAAGCACTTTATCACCTTCCTCAACAGCCAGTATACTCCCCTCATTCTGAGGCGAGGTTAAACTGGTCAACCAATTCTTTCAGGCAGGAAGCCTCGGCGGAAAGCTGTTCACTGGCAGCCGCCCCTTCCTCGGCGGTAGCGCTGTTGCTCTGCACAACCTGTGAAATCTGATTGATCCCCTGGGAAACCTGCTCAACCGACTCTGACTGCTCATTGGATACGATGGCAATATGATCGATGGCGTCCACCACAGACTGAATACTGTTTACAACGCCCAACAGGACATCTGCCGTATTTTGGGCAATTTCCGTACCCATATGTACTGCTTCCGTAGAATTTGCAATAAGTTCCGATGTATTTTGAGCCGCCTGGGCAGATTTTCCTGCCAAATCACGGACTTCCTCCGCAACAACGGCAAACCCCTTCCCTGCACTGCCGGCCCTGGCTGCCTCCACTGCCGCATTCAGGGCAAGAACATTTGTCTGGAATGCAATATCATCGATTGTCTTAAGAATTTTTTCTATCTCCTCAGAGCTGGCCTGAATCTTTTCCATTGCCTCTACCAAATTCTGCATTTTCTGGTTACACAGGAAAACTTCTTCTCCGGTTTGATGTGTCTGGCTCCTGACCTCCAGCGCCCCGCTGGCCGTATTTTTAACTTCCTCGGAAATCATGGTAATCCGTGCCGCCAGTTCCTGTACTGAGCTGGCCTGTTCTGTAGTGCCCTGACTAAGAGTCTGTGCGCTTGAGGATAATTGACTGCTGGCATTGGCCACCCCTTCTGCAGAATTATTCACCTGGTGCATGGCATTGCTCAGCTCAACTCTCATATTGCGCATGGAATGCAAAATATCCTGAAAGCTGCCCACATATACATCTTCATGTTCCGTATGAACATCCAGGTTCTGATTTGCCATCTCATTGAGTAAATAACTAATATCGTTAATGACAGTACGAAGTCCCTCCACCAGCGCTTCGGTGGACCTGACAAGCACACCGGTTTCATCCTTGTTGGCAATCTTAGGCAGAGGTGTATCCAAATCCCCCTCCACCAGCAGCTTCATACGATTTACACAAGCTTTCATAGGTTTGCCAATGTTGACAGCCAGGGTCAGGGCAACGAAAACGGAAATTAAAACGGAAACTAGGATCACAGCGATATTGATAACCATTGCGTCGCGGGTGGATGCCAGATAATTGATCTGGGGTGCAGTCACTGCGATACTCCAGCCGTCCGTATCTAAAACGGGAGCATAAGCCGTAAACATTTTGTCCTCTCCGGTTATGTAACTTCCGAACCCGTTCTCCCCCTGACGCATCTTGCTGTGAATGGCTGCCAGTTCCTGCAGCGAAGGGTCATTTTCAGCCTCCGCTTCGATATTTTGTACTGTAATCGTTTCAAGGGTGATATCGGCAATCGTGTCTCCATCCTTATTAATCATGTAAGCTCTGCTATTTTCACCCATCTGGATGGCCGATACAATATCATTTAAAAAAGTTTCCTGGGGAACAAAATATACAACGCCCACAATGGATTTCCCAAAATTCCCCTCAGAATAAAGAGGGGCCGCTACCATAATGGACAATTCCCCCGTAACCTTGCTGATTAAGGGCTCCGATACAAAAACATTTCCCTGCATCGCCTGGCGTACATATTCACGGTCTGAATAATCATTACCGTCAAAAATACTGATTCCATCCGCACCCACAATATTTCCCCTGCGGAAACCATGCATGGAAACACGCTCATCGATAACAGCCTGCTTTTCTTCCACCGTCACTTCCGGGTCTGACAGACGGGGGATACATCCTACCTCCATGACAACGTTCTTATATGCCTCCAGCTCCTTCTGCGCCCGTCCTGCCGCCAGAACCGCCGTCTGGCCCATCATCTGTTCTACAGTAGTCATGGTATTATTGTAAGTTAGCGAAATGCTTGCAGTTCCAGATGCAACCAGACCCATTAGAACTGTCAGAATAAGACATACGGTGATTTTGGTTCGAATGCTTCTCATTTGATGATTACCTCCTGCTCATATGGCTGAACTATAAGATAATTTGATTGACAAATTCAACCATTTTACTGTTTTGTAAATATTATAAAATCTACTGTTCCTGCTTGTCAACCACTATATTTTTTAACTTATACCTATACAAAAAATAATTAATATTTACCACCATATTCCCGCACAAAAAAGAATCCGCTGAAACCTCCAAGGCCCTGGCCATATGGATAAGGGCCTTTAGGCCTGCCTGTTTTCTTCCCGTCTCAACCTGGCTTACATACTGGGAAGACAAACTTTTTTATTTATATCTGCAGGTTAAATTCTAAACCTGCTGCCTTTCCTATTTAGACAACAATTTCTTTAAAATCTCATTTACCATTTCCGGGTTTGCCTTCCCTTTCATAGCTTTCATGGTCTGCCCCACCAAAAAGCCGATGGCTTTTTCCTTCCCGTTTTTATAGTCCTCCACGGATTTGGGGTTATTTTTCATCACCGTTTCCACGGTCTCCCGAAGGGCTCCTGCATCATGAACTGTTTTAAGCCCCTTTTCTTCCACATATTTTTCCGGATCAATGTCTTCTTTAAATACCGCCTCAAAGACTTCCTTTGCCACAGTGCTGTTCACTGTGCCATTGTCCGTCAAATCAATGAGCTTTGCCAGATTTCCCGGGGAAAAACGGATATCCTCCGCATCCATGGCGTTTTCCTTTAACAAGCGGATGGTCTCCACCATCAGCCAGTTGGAAACCTTTTTGGGCTTCTTACATATCTCTGTTGCCGCCTCAAAAATATCCGCAAATTTCTTTGTCCCGGTAAGTATCTGGGCGTCGTATTCCGGCAGGCCGTACTCACTCTGATAGCGGGCCAGTTTTTCCGTGGGAAGTTCCGGTTGTTTTGCCCGGACACTTTCAATCCATTCATCGCTTATGGATACCGGAACTAAATCCGGATCAGGGAAATAGCGGTAATCCTGGGCGTCCTCCTTGGAGCGCATGGCGTAGGAATAGGCCTTGCTGTCATCCCACCGCCTTGTCTCCTGGATAACTTTTTCCCCGGACTCAATTAAATCAATTTGGCGGTTTGTCTCATTTTCAATGGCCCTTGCAATGGCACGGAATGAATTCAGGTTTTTCATCTCCGTCCTGGTGCCAAACTCTTTCGCCCCCGCTTCCCGCACAGACAGATTCACGTCCGCCCGCATGGAGCCCTCCTGGAGTTTGCAGTCCGAAGCCCCAAGATACTGGATCATAAGCCTTAATTTATCCAGATATGCAATGACTTCCTCCGGGCTTCTCATATCCGGCTCCGAGACAATTTCAATCAAAGGCACCCCGGAACGGTTAAAATCCACCACGGACACATCCCCGTCCTCATCATGGACTAATTTTCCCGCATCCTCCTCCATATGGATTTCATGGATGCCCACCGTCTTTTTTCCTCCCTTTTCCGTCTCAATTTCTATGCCCCCGTTTCGGCAAATGGGAAGATACAACTGGGAAATCTGATAGTTCTGGGGATTGTCGGGATAAAAATAGTTTTTCCGGTCAAATTTACAGTACCGGGTAATTTCACAGTTTGTGGCAAGGCCCACTGCCATGGCATATTCTACCACCTGTTTATTTAAAACAGGAAGGGAGCCCGGCATCCCGGTACAAACCGGGCAGGTGTGGGCATTTATAGCTCCCCCGAAAGCAGTGGAACAGGAACAGAAAATTTTTGTCTTCGTGGCAAGTTCCACATGGACTTCCAAACCTATCACAGTCTCATATTCTTTACTCATCTCATTCCCCTCCTATCCCTGATACACATCCGATAAAGGACTGTGTCTGTATTCTCTGGTACATTCGTAAGTGTAAGCCGCCTGGATGATATCTTTTTCTTTGAAGCAGTCCCCGATCAGCTGTAATCCTATAGGAAGACCTTCCCCGTCCATGCCGCAGGGCAGGCTGATTCCCGGCAGGCCGGCAAGGTTTACGGATACGGTGTAAATATCCCCCAGGTACATTTTCATGGGGTCGTCTAAGCTGCTTCCAAGTTTCGGTGCCGTGGAAGGGGCGGCAGGGCCAAGGATCACATCATATTTTGAAAAAGCTTTGTCAAACTCTCTCTTTATCAATGCCTTTGTGCGGAGGGCCTTTAAATAATAAGCGTCGTAGTAACCGGAACTTAACACAAAGGAGCCTAACATAATCCGGCGTTTTACCTCCGTGCCAAAACCTTCGGAACGGCTTTTTTTATACATATTGTGAAGCCCTTCATATTGTTTTGCGCGGTAGCCGTACTTCACCCCGTCAAAACGGGCCAAGTTGGAACTTGCCTCGGCACAGGCAATCACATAGTAAGCGGGAATAGCATACTCCACCAGCCCTAAGTCAAATTCCTCCAGCACAGCGCCTTTTTCTTCCAAGACTTTTGCAGCCCCCTTTACCGCCTCACTGACTTCTCTGTCCAACCCTTCCCCGAAATAATCTTTCGGGATGCCAATTTTCATTCCCTTTACATCATCTTTTAAGGCGGAGGTAAAATCTAAATCCTCCCGCTTCATAGAAGTGGAATCTTTCTTATCATAAGAAGAAATGGTTTCCAAAATAAGGGCACAGTCTGTCACATCCTTTGCCACAGGGCCTATCTGGTCTAAAGAAGAGCCATAGGCGATAAGCCCGTAACGGGATACGGTTCCGTAGGTGGGTTTTATGCCTGTAACGCCGCAAAATGCGCTGGGCTGGCGGATGGAGCCCCCGGTGTCAGAACCTAAGGCGCAGATGCACTCTTCCGCCGCCACCCCGCTGCAGGAACCCCCGGAGGAGCCTCCCGGCACATGGCCCAAATTCCATGGATTTTTCGTGGCGCCGTAAGCGGAAGTCTCCGTGGTGCTTCCCATGGCAAATTCATCCATATTTGTTTTTCCTATCACTATGGCCCCTGCATCTTCCAGATTTTTTACCGCCTCCGCCGTATAGGTGGGTACAAATCCTTCTAAAATTTTTGAACTGCAGGTGGTTAACAGCCCTTTTGTGCATATATTATCTTTTATGGCAATGGGCACTCCCGCCAGAGGGCCGTCTAAAGTTCCCTCCCCTATTTTTTTCTGCACTTTTTCCGCTTTTTTTAACAGGGCATCCCTGTCCGCAACAGTTACAAAACTGTTTACTTTTCCCTCTTTTTTTTCTATGGCATCCAAAGTGTCATTAACCGCTTCTTTTACCGAAATTTCTTTTTCTTTTATTTTTATTCCCAGCTCTTTTGCTGTCAAACTTGTTAAACTCATGGTAATCCTCCTGTGAAGGTTTCAAATATCCCAAGGGTAACAGACATTCCTTTTGTCAGCCGATGGTTTTTGGCACTTCAAACCCTCCGTTTTTTACAGACGGGGCGTTAAAAAGGGCATCTTTGCTTCCGTCATTATCCGTGGGAATATCCTCACGGAATACATTGTTTACAGGGAACACATGGGACATGGGTTCCACGCCGGAAACGTCAAGCTCATTTAATTTGTCAATATAGTCAAGCATTTCCCCCATATCTTTTTTTGCCCGCTCTTTTTCCTGGGGGGTTAATTCCAATTTTGCCAAAATCCCTACATATTCAATGGTATCGTCACTGATTCGATTTGCCATAGTTTCCTCCAATCTCAAAAAATATCAATCCCGCACTTTAATATGCACTTCCCGAAGCTGCTGCTCCGTCACATAGTTTGGCGCACCGCACATTAAATCCTCCGCATTTCCGTTCATGGGGTATGGAATTACCTCACGGATATTTTCCTCGCCCAAAAGCAGCATGATCATGCGGTCGATGCCAGGGGCCATCCCTGCGTGGGGGGGAGCCCCGAACTGAAAGGCGTTGTAAAGGGCCCCGAACTTACTTTTCAAAACTTCCTCATCATATCCTGCAATCTCAAATGCTTTTACCATAATCTCCATGTCATGGTTTCTCACCGCCCCGGAACTAAGTTCCACACCGTTGCACACAATATCGTACTGGTAAGCTAAAATATCCAGAGGGTCTTTTGTGTTCAGGGCTTCAAGCCCCCCCTGGGGCATAGAGAAGGGATTGTGGGTAAAACCAATCTGTTTCGTTACCGCATCTTTCTCAAACATGGGAAAATCGTTGATGTAGCAGAACCGGAATGCGTTTTTTTCCAGCAAATCCAATTTTTCCCCAAGCTCCTTACGAATCATCCCTGCATAATATGCGGCTTTCTCCTCTTTGTCCGCCATAAAGAAAATGGTGTCTCCCGTTGAGAGTTCCGCCGACTTTCTGAACTCCTCTTTTAATTCCTCCGGGATAAATTTATCAATAGGCCCTTTAAAGGAATTATCCTCCAAAATCTCCAAATATCCCAGTCCTCCCATGCCAAGGCCTGTGGCAAATTTCAGCAGTTTATCGTGAAAACTTTTTGACATGTCTGCATGGACTTTTATGGCCCGCACGGTTTTTCCGATAAAAGGCTTAAAGGTGCATTTCTGGAAAAACTCAGTCAAATCCAGAATCCGCAGTGGGTTTCTCAAATCCGGTTTGTCTGTTCCAAACAAAAGCATGGCCTCTTTGTAGCTGTAAACCGGGAAGGGGGCCTGGGTTACCCTAGCCCCCTCCGGGGCAAATTTGTTGAAAGTTTCCGTGAGCACTTCCTCCCCCACTGCAAATACATCTTCCTGGTCTGCAAAACTCATCTCAAAATCAAGCTGGTAAAACTCTCCCGGAGAGCGGTCCGCCCTGGCATCCTCGTCCCTGAAACAGGGGGCAATCTGAAAATATTTGTCAAAGCCGGATACCATTAATAGCTGTTTGTACTGCTGGGGCGCCTGGGGCAGGGCATAAAATTTGCCCTTAAATTTTCTGGATGGCACAATATAGTCTCTGGCCCCCTCCGGGGATGAGGCACAGAGAATGGGGGTCTGGATTTCCAAAAATCCCAGTTCCGTCATTTTCTCCCGGAGATAAGAAATCACTTTAGAGCGGAAAATCATATTATCTTTTACTTTTTTATTCCTCAAGTCCAGATAGCGGTATTTTAAACGTACATCCTCCCTCACCTCTCTGCTGGCGGAAATCTCAAAGGGAAGTGTGGTGTATACTTCTCCTAGAATATCAATTTCCCTGGCCTCAAGCTCAATAGTTCCTGTGGGGATTTTGGGGTTATAGGTCTCCTCATCCCTTTTTTCCACCAGTCCTTTGATGGAGAGGGCCTGCTCTTTCCGGATGCCTTTTAACAGCTCTCCGTCACGGATGACAACCTGAAGGACTGCATACATATCCCTTAAATCGATGAAGGATACCCCGCCGTGGTCACGGATGTTTTCCACCCATCCCGCCACACGAATCTCTCTGTCAATGTCACTTTCTGTCACCTTGTTTAATGTTACGTCTCTGTACATACTGCTCATGTTCTTTGCTCCCTTCTTTTTTTAAATTCCGGGACGGATTATTTTTCTCAAGTGTGCAGCCGAGCAGGGGAGATTTTCTCCCTGCTCCCTGCGCCGGGCATCCGTCAGCTTGCTGACATATTTCCTTTGGACCCCCTGGCATAAAAAGAACCCCGGGACAGTTCCCTGTCCCGGGGCGAATCATCATAATCCGCGGTACCACCCGCATTGAAAAATGTAAAAAATTTTACACTTTCCCTCTCTTCTATGCTTAACGCGCATGACGTACTGGCCTACTCTGCACGAAATCTGTGTCTGTTCAGCCAGTCAGCTCCGGAGTGTTCCCGCTGCATCCTCTTCCAAACAACGCTCTCAGTCGGTGACGTTGTATTCCTGTCGGCCTCTGAATCCAGGAGTCTCCTTCTCAGCTTTTGCTTATCGTAACCGTTCTGCTTAAGCGAACCCTTACGTTTGTGTTACAATATAGCACACCTTATTTTGAATTGCAAGAAATTTTTTCAAGGGTACTTAAAATTTCTTCTCTCTTTGGCATCACCCGAAGGGCGCCTTTCCTTGTGGTCACGATAGAAGCCGCCGCATTTGCAAAAGCCAGCATCTCCCTAAGTTCTGTCTCTGTGTACGCTCTGAAACCATGCTCCAAAACATAGTGCAGCACGCATCCGCAGAAGGTGTCCCCCGCCCCTGTGGTCTCTATGGTATCCGGCTGCAAGATTCCGGAAACCGCAACCTTTTTGTCTCCCTGAAAGGCCATGCTCCCCTCTTTTCCCATAGACAACAGGAGGAGTTTTATGTTGTACTTTTCCAGAAGGATTTCCGCAGCTTTTTCTAAATCTTCCTTCCCGGTAAACCACTGAATTTCATTGTCCGATATTTTTAAAATGTCACACTGACGGATTCCAAAATCAATCTGTTCCTTCGCATCGTTTAGCGTTTTCCAGAGGGGAGACCTTAAATTTGGGTCAAAGGAAATCACCGCCCCGGATTTTTTTGCCAGTTCCACCCCATATTTTGTGGCTTCCCGGGAAATTTTATCCGTCATGGAGAGGGAGCCGAAATGAAAAATCCTGCAAAGTTCCACCATAGAAACATTTACTTCTTCTTTCCCAAGCATCATGTCTGCCCCGGGATTCCGGTAAAACGAGAAATCTCTGTCACCTCCGGGCAGGGTATGGACAAATGCCAGGGTTGTGGGGACTTCCCTGTCCTTCACCAGCCCTTCCGTGGAAATCTTTACCTCTGTAAGAGCCCCCGAGAGCTGCTCTCCAAACATATCATCCCCCACTTTACCAATAAACCCTGTCATGTGCCCTAATCTGCTCAGCATAGCCAAAACATTGCACACGGCTCCCCCGGGATTGGCCTCTAAAATCGGATTTCCCTGAGGGCTTACGCCGTTTTCCGTAAAATCAATTAAAAGTTCTCCAAGGGCCGTCACGTCAAACTTTTTTTCCATTCTTTAATTCCTCCACAATCGCATTGTAATGTGTCTTGTTTAGGCGGTAAAAAAACAGAACTGCCGCCGTTACAATCCAAAGTATTCCCGGAACTGTGGTAAAGGCATGTTTCATAATGAGAAGCACAGACCGGTTCTGCTGCTGATTTGCCACATATCCAAATTTTCCAAGAAGACCTGCAAGAAGCGCCGTCCCAAGTGCCATCCCGACTTTGTTTCCAAGGGAGATAAAAGCATACTGGAAACCGTCGTTGCGAAGCCCTGTCTTCCACTGGCCATACTCGGCGCAGTCCGGGATAATGGCATAGATTGCCGTGTTAAACCCTGAGAAGAAAAACTGGGTCAATGCTGAAAAACCGTAAAAACATACAGGATTTTTATCTGCCCGAAACAGATACAAAATTAACATGCTGATTCCTGTTAAAAGTGCAAATATAGATGCAGCCCTGCCCTTGTTGTTTGTCTTTTTAAATACCGGTTGAAAACAGGCCGCTCCAATGATAGAAGGAATGATAATAAACATGGAATATACCGTGTAATAGGATGCATCTCCCTCCACATATGTAAAATAGTACAAAATATCCGCATTTCTGCCATACAGGGTAAAACCGAACAATACCTGCCCTGCCAGGGCTAAAAGGTAAGGCTTATTCTGTGCTACCGCTCTCAGCTGCACTTTCAGGGGCGTTTTTTCTTTTTCCGGAATCTCCACCACTTCCTTTGTCTTGGCAAAACAGAATAAATGGCAGGCCGCAAAAATACATCCGTATAAAACCGCTACGGTGAGATACCCCCGCCCCATGTCCGAACTTCCAAATTTTGACACAAGGGGAACCGTAATAATATTAATAATGCCAATGGCAATCATGGCAGCCACTGAACGGGAGGTGTTAATTTTAGCCCGCTCGTCAATACTCTGGGTCATTGCCCCGCAAAGGGTTCCATAAGGAATATTAACACAAGTATACCCCAATACCAAGAGGCAATATGTAATTACCATATATACAATTTTAGATGTGTCAGACCAGCCCGGGTGCGCCCAGAAAGTAAGGGCCAGAATCACTGCCGTAACAGGGGCCGCAATCAAAAGCCACGGACGGTAACGTCCCCATCTTGTCTTTGTCTTGTCCGTAAGGCTTCCGATAATCGGGTCGTTAATGGCATCCCAGAATCTTGAAAAAAGCATGAGTGCGGATACTGCTGCCATACTGATTCCAAAGACATCCGTATAAAAAATCATTAAAAAATTGCTCACAAACATCCAACTGAAATTGCATCCCACATCCCCAAATCCATATGCAATTTTGCTGATGAAAGGTACACTTCCTTTTTCGTTTCTGCCTCCCATAGTATTTTCCTCCCGTCCCTTATTCCTGTACATTTATAATGACTTTCATGGTAGTCTCCCTGTTATCGTCTATGTACTGATAAGCTTTTAGATAATCTTTGAATGCAAATGTTTTGGAAATTAATGGTTTTAAATATACCTTATTTTCTTTCACCAGGGAGATTCCATCCAGGTAATCCTCATGGCGGTACATCATAGTGCTCTTTATATCCAGTTCATGGTCGTTTGCAACTGCCAAATCTACTGTAGCCATCCCTGCAAAAACAGCCACAAGAACAATGATGCTCCCCTTTCTGGCATGTTTAATTGCCTGGCCCATGGTAATATTATTTCCGGCGCAGTCATAAATCACATCTGCCTTATCCGGACCGAAAGCCTCTGTCATTGCCTCCCCGAAATCTTTTTCTCTTGTGTTCACGCAGACATCGATTCCGCACTCCCGGGCTTTTTTCAGCCTTAAATCACTTACGTCCGTCACCATAACCTTCGCTGCCCCCATTCCCTTTGCCGCCTGAGCAACAAGATTTCCAATGGGCCCTGCGCCGATAACCACAATATTTAATCCCTTTACATTCCCCACCTGTTTTACCCCATGGACTGCCACTGCCAAAGGTTCAATCATGGCTCCTTCCTCAAAGGACATATCCTCCGGGATAGGGGTAACTTTGGAGACGTCCACGGCAAAGAAATGGGATGCGGTTCCTGTGGTCTGGAACCCCATAACTTTTAACTCCTCGCAGAGATTGTATTTCCCATGTCGGCAGGGATAACAATTAGAACAGTATACCTGGGGCTCTATGGTGACTTTCTGTCCCAGATGAAAATCCGTAACATTACTTCCGATTTCCACTACCTCCCCTGAAACCTCATGGCCCTGGGTTACCGGGTAAGAAGTAAAGGGATGCTCCCCGTGATACACATGGATATCGGAACCGCAGATTCCAATATTCATAATCTTAATCAATACCTGCCCTTCTCCTGGTTTTGGTACAGGCACCTCCCTGAATTCAATTTTCCCCGGCGCTGTCATAATTTGCTGTAACATCATATGTTTCCTCCTTTATATTTTGTTTTATTAAATGTTTTATTAAAGTAATTACATTATGGCCCAGGAGTTCTTTTTTGTCAATAGATTTTGAATTTTTCGTCACAATCAACTTATTTTCCAAAGGTTTATTGTGCAATACTTACAATTAAATATCTGTGAACATAAAAAAAGAATTGTAAGGATTTTCGTCACTTACAATTCTCTCTCTCAACATTTTGCCTTCCTGTTACATCCGGCTTATCCATTTTTCAAAAAAATATTTTGCCACCCCTACAGCCGAAGCCTCTCTTTGGTAACGGCAGTTTTTTAAATAGCTCACATCCATATCAAAAAGGTTATAGCGAAATACTTTTTCCCCTAATTCCACCATATAATCCTTCAAATATCCTCCCACGTCTCCCCCTAAAATAATATCCGTGTCAAAAACCATACGGATGTTGGAGATTAGGATGGCTAGATTTTCCAGATACTCCTCCCAGAGCTGCTGGTTATCCTTATCACTGCATAAAGAATTCATAAAAGCATCCAAAGAATACTCCCCGCCTTTTGTCAAAACGCTTGCCGCACAATAGGCATCCGCACAACCGGACTTACCGCAGTAACATTTTTTCCCCCCCGGGTGTAAAAGCATATGTCCAAACTCCCCTGCCCGCTTTTGGATACCCGTAAATAACTTTCCGTCAATACAGACTGCTCCCCCAAGCGTATTGTTTAAGGATAGATAAACCGCATCCCCCCTCTGTCCCGGATTTTCCGCCAGCATTGCCCCATTTGCATCATTTTCAAAGTATACAGGGAAGGACAGAAACTGCTCCATCAATTTCAGGCTGTAATTTTCCAGATTTAGGGCATGGGATTTTGACAAAACAGAATCCTCCTGAATAATCCCGGGAAGGGAAACTCCAATCCCAAGAATTTTATCTTCCGTAACTTTATCTCTGTAAAATTCCTGTATTTTTATGGACAGCTCCCTGCAATATGCCATATCCGGCTGAAAGTCAAACCTTAGCCTCTGCCAGTCCGCAACATTGCCCCCAAGGTCCACCAGCACCATTCCCACATGATGGGCCGTAATATCCACGCCAAGGCCATAGCAGTATTTGGGGTTCAGGGCTATCCTCCTTGCCTTTCTTCCCCCGGTAGAGGCCGTCTCCCCCACTTCCGAAACCAACCCCAGCTCCGTTAGTTCACTGATATTTGAAAGGACAGTGGGCATACTCAAATTAAGGCGGCTGGCCAGCTCCGTCTTTGTGGTACTCTCCCGCTCCAGCATATAACGTAAAATTTTTTTTCTGGCAACATTCTTTTTCTCCAATGCTTTTTCCCCGCTTCTTTTCTCATTCCTTTTATAAAAGCATTATAAATTTGCAGCCTGTTTTTGTAAAGATAAAATTTTACTCCTCTGTTAAATGTTCCCTTCCCTGGGCGATAATCGTCCGCACATGGTCATCCGCCAGGGAATAAAAAATGGATTTTCCCTCCCTCCTGTTTTTCACCAGCTTATTCTGTTTTAAAATCCGAAGCTGGTGGGAAATAGCGGACTGGGTCATATTTAAAGCCTGTGCCAGGTCGCAGACACACACCTCCGTCTCAAAGAGCACAAACAAAATCCTGATCCTGGTGGAATCCCCAAAAACTTTAAACAGTTCCGCCAGGTCATACAGCTCATTTTCCTCCGGCATAGTATCATTTACAATTTTAAGCAAATCCTCATGAACCTCCAGGGATTCACAGCATTCAATTTCCATATCCTGCAAAGTATCACCTCTTTTTCCTGCATTCATTCTAAAGTTTCTTTACAAACAATGCCCGGATGGCATTTATCACGGCAATCACCATAACTCCCACATCGGCAAATATTGCCACCCACATATTTGCAATGCCGGCTGCCCCGAGAATCAGGCAGATTACCTTGATACCAATGGCAAAATAAATATTTTCATATACTATTCTAAGACATTTTTTTGATATTTTTATGGCCTTTGCAATCTTTAAGGGATCGTCATCCATCAAAACTACATCCGCCGCCTCAATGGCTGCGTCAGAGCCTAATGCCCCCATGGCAATACCAATATCCGCCCGGGACAGTACCGGCGCATCATTGATGCCGTCCCCCACAAACGCCAGCTTTTCTTTTTCCGGTTTTTGGCTTAAAAGTTCTTCCACTTTCCGAACTTTATCTGCAGGGAGAAGTTCACTGTAAACTTCCGTAATTCCCAACTCAGCCGCCACCTTATCTGCCACGTTTTTCATATCCCCGGTAAGCATCACAGTCTTTTTCATTCCCGCTTTTTTTAACGCGCCAACCGACTCTTTTGCATGGGGCTTTAGCTGGTCGGAAATTAAAATATGTCCGGCATATTTCCCGTCCACCGCCATGTGGACCACCGTTCCCACTTCATGGCACTCGTGATAGGAAATCCCTAAATGTCTCATAAGCTTTTCATTTCCCGCCGCAACCCTTATGCCGTCCACCACTGCCGTCACGCCGTTTCCGCTGATTTCCTCCACCTCTTTTACCCTGTCTTTTTCAATTTCTCTGCCATAAGCACGCTTAAGGCTTTTGCTGATGGGATGGGAGGAATAACTCTCCGCCAAAGCTGCATACTCCAGGAGTTTTTCCTCTGAAATTTCATTGTGGTGAATTCCGCTCACCTCAAATATTCCCTGGGTCATGGTTCCTGTCTTGTCGAACACCACATATTTTACCTGGGACAAGGTCTCTAAATAGTTGGAACCTTTTACCAATACCCCCTGGTTGCTGGCCCCCCCAATCCCTGCAAAAAAGCTTAGGGGGATACTGATGACCAGGGCGCAGGGACAGCTAATCACAAGAAAAGTTAATGCCCGGTAAATCCACTGGGAAAACATGGCACCTCTTCCCAACATCAGATTAATCATGGGCGGCAGTACAGCCAAGGCCAGGGCGCTGTAACAGACGATGGGGGTATAATATCTGGCGAATTTGCTGATAAAATTTTCAGAACGGGACTTTTTGGAACTGGAATTTTCCACTAAATCCAATATCTTTGACACTGTGGACTCGCCAAATTCTTTCTGGGTTCTTATCTTTATCACACCTGTCATGTTAATACAGCCGCTGATAACTTCATCATTCACTTTTGCATCCCTGGGCAGGCTCTCCCCCGTTAAAGCGCTGGTGTTTAAGGTGGTCTCCCCTTCAATAATCACGCCGTCAATGGGAATTTTCTCCCCTGGCCCAACCAGAATGACAGAGCCGATTTCCACCTCATCCGGGTCCACTTTTTCCAGTTTTCCCTCCCGCTCCACATTGGCATAATCCGGGCGGATATCCATAAGCTCACTGATATTTTTTCTGCTTTTCCCCACGGCATAGCTCTGAAACAGCTCTCCAATTTGGTAAAACAGCATAACCGCCACGCCCTCTTTGTAATCCCCAAGGGCAATGGCTCCCAAAGTGGCTGCCGCCATAAGAAAATTCTCGTCAAACACCTGCTTGTTCCGAATCCCTTTCAATGCTTTTTTTAAAATATCATATCCCACAAGAAGATAGGGAATCATGTAGAGGACAAACTCCCCATAAATACCCAATGAAACCTGCCCTGACAATAGGGAAATGAAAATAAGTAAAACAATGGCACTGACAATCTGCGCCAATGCCTTTTTCTGCTTTTTATTCATACTGCTCCTTCCTTATATAAAAATTTCGCAATCGTCCTCCACTTTTTTACAGTTTTTCAAAACTTCCCGCATCACTTCTTTTGGCTCACTGCCCTCCTCAAATTCCACAATCATCTTTAATGTCATGAAATTTACCGTGGCCTCTTTTACACCGGCCGTTTCCTTTGCGGCCTGCTCCATTTTATTTGCACAGTTTGCGCAGTCAACCTCAATTTTATAAGTCTTTTTCATAGCGGTTCTCCTTTTTAATATGATTTCATATGAACAATTATTCATATGTTTGATATTAGTATAACAGATTTTAAAGATATGTCAAGTAAAGTTTAAATTTATTCTCTTTTTTCTGGATGTCAAATATACCGCAGTCACTTACCCTGGCTGCTCAAAAAAACAAATGGAAAGCATACTTTCCTTGAGAAGGAGAAATTATGAAGAATCGACTTGAGGAATTGCGAAAGCAACGCGGCATCAAGCAGGAAGATTTGGCCAAGATCTTAGAAGTATCGCGGCAGACCATAGGTTCTTTAGAAAATGGGCGATATAATCCATCGATTCATCTGGCCTTTAAAATTGCCCGCTATTTTGACATGAGCATTGAGGAAATTTTTATTTATGAGGAGAATTCGCTATGAAAAAAGGGTTACTGATTTTTATGACCATTACAGGGACTATCATTCTGCTGGGAGGACTGCTGACATACGGTTTGGGGATACATGAAATCATACCTGTGCCCCGCCCGGATTTAATTGTAATAGGGACCTCACTGATTGGAATTTTACTCATGATATCCGGAGGATGTGATTTACTTTTAAAAAAATCAAGAGAAATGGAAATCGAGGAGAAAGACGAAAGGAACATTGCCCTTAGCAATGCCGCAATGGCAAGCGGTTTTCAGGTTATGAGCATTGCCATTGCGATTTCAATTTTTGCCTTAATATTTACAGGTTATCTCACTGTAGTCCCCTGTTTTACCATAATTGGTGCATATTTCATGGGTCAAATTGTTTTTATCCTTCGGCTTTGGTACTTGAATAAAACCATGTAACTGTGGGATTTGCCCCTAAGTTTTCTTATCTCTTACCCCAATCTATTACCCCTCCACTCCGTAAAACTGTATTTTCCAGCTGTCTTCCTGTTTGACAAACACAAATCCTAAGTATTGGAGCATATCTTCATAGTTACTGTCCCTGAATTCCAAAGAAGCAACACATCTCCCATTCTCAATTCTTTTCTCGTCAGCATCAGATAATCCTTTTACTTTTAAATCCCTTATCGTACCTGTACTCTCATATGTATCAATGTCCCCCTCATAGGTACTTGCCAGGAATTTTTTAACGACGTCAATATTGCCATCAAAGTATGCCGATGCAAACTCCTTCACAATATTTGTGATTTCCGCACAATCCTCAGCTGCCAAAAACTCACTCTCACCAGCACTGCCAGTACTTTTTTCACTGTCATCCCCACTCCACAGGGCAAAAGTATCTGCAATCACTGGAAGTTCCCTCCCCCAGCCTTCTTCTGAATCAGCGGGATAACAATAAAATATTCCCCATATGCGGTTTTCAAATTCTTTCAATGTAACATGATACGTCAGGTCTCCTTCCCTTTTCTGCATATGGCCTTCCTGCACTGTCTCATAGCCATCCTCCCCCAATTCCAAAGCAGCAGAATCCATGGTTTCGTTTTCAAAATGCGCTATCCAAAGCCTGACCTGCTGATTTACTGAAGCCGTCCATGTATCAGTGTCGGATTGCAGCCATTCATCATCTGGCAGAAAAATGGAATATCCATCTCCAATGGCAAGAGAAGCCTGTTTTTGCTCCTGCTCCCCTTCTTTGGAAAAAGTAAGCATTGTTGTATTTTCCAGTAAATAATTATCGGAAGAAAAACTATCCACAGGTATCTCCCCCCCCTGCCATCCATCTTTCCCTGACTGGTCAGACACCTTCTCTGCATCTTTATTATCTATATCCTCTTTTGCAATGGAACAGCCTACCAGCGCCCCAAAGCTGATTGTAAGAAAACTTGCCCATGTTAAAACAAAAATCCCATTTTTCTTCTTATTTTTCGTCAGTATATTTTTAAAACGTCTTTTCATAATTTTTGTTCCTCCATAAAATTGTGTAGACAAGAGAGTTTTCCTGGCACATCCCTTATGAAGCATGGACAGCAATGTTTCTGTATATGCTTTCCGCTGGGCATAACTTGTGCCTTTCGTAACTCTTTCATCACAGGACAGCTCCATATCAATCACAGCTTCCTTCTGCATGAGCCAGATGAAGGGATTAAACCAGTGAATGGCATTTGCTGTTACAAAAAGCAGTTTAAAATATACGTCTCCTCTTTTAAAATGAACCAGTTCATGCTTTAAAATAAAAAACAATTCCTCTGAGGTGTACTGCTCTTTTGGTAAAACTAGCGCAGGTTTTAAAAAACCTATGAGCATGGGGCTTTCCGCTTCGTGATATTCAATGACCTGAATGGTACGTCTGATATGTAATTCACGTTTCAGTATAAACATCTGACCCAGAATAACTGTACCTCCCAAAACTTTTCCCTTTTTTATCACCTGCCGCTTATAGTGTGAATAGCTTATGATATGTGCAGATAGAAAAATCAGACTGCCAATCATCCAAATAAAAGCCACTATATCAAGCGCGGTGATACTTGTATGGTTTTTTGGGGATTGCACTTGAATGGGCTCAGCCATTTGTGCCGGTATCTCAACAATAATCCGTCCAGGCAGCTTCCTTTCATCCGCTTTCGTTTCTGTACTTTTTTCTCTGGATTGGGAAACAGTCCGGTCCCCCCTCTGGGACACCAGATCCAGAACAAACTGTCCCCTTGCTCCGCTGAAGGGAATAAGCAGCCGCAATGCAAGGAATATCCAAATGAGATATTTCCATTTTGCAGCATATCGCTTACTTAAAAATGGTGTAAGCAACAACAACAACAAAATCATGAAACTGATCGACACTGAAATGCCCAAAAAAGATAAAAATATATTTGTCATCCCTTATCCTCCAAATTATCCAAAAAACTCCTAAGCTCTTCAATATCCGAATTCTGAATGGATCTATTGCTGTATAGTGTGGCAATCATATTCTGTATAGAATTGTTATAAAGCTTTTCGAGAAAGTGTCTGCTGGCTCCCGCCTTATATTCATTTTCCGAAATAACCGAAGTATACAGATTACTTCCTGTGGAACGGTCACAATTAACAAATCCCTTATCCGCCAGCCGCGTCAAGGATGTCATTAACGTGGAAAGCTGCCATTGCCTCCGTCCCCGCAGCTCCTTTAAAATATAGTTTGAAGTTACAGGGTTTTCACTGTCCCAAATCACCTGCATGATTTCCAGTTCCGCTTCCCCCAACTTTTTTTGAATATTTCCCATTTAAATCTGCCTCCTTGTTATACCTTTGTATAACCCATTATACATCCGTATAGCAGCTATGTCAAGACGTGTCAGCTATTTTTCTGCATTTCTTGAACATCATTAATCACACCGTAAGGTGTGTGCTATAATTTTTTTGATGTTGAATGTCCAGGGATGACCAGTGGAAATATGAGGATTGGTGTGTAGATATGATAAAAGGGATGATTTCATGGCAAACATTTTAATTGCGGAAGATGAAAATTAAGGGTTATGAATTTGGTGACGATTATTATACAACAAACCTTTCAGCCCCAAAGTCCTGCTGGCTAAAGTGAATGCCCTGCTCTGCCGTTCTTCCGCTGAACCGTTAGATGTACTGAGTATTGGAAAAATTTTTGCTCCCTGTTTAAAAAAGACTGCCAAATGATGATTTTCGGAAAATTTTTTCTGCTTGCACTTGGCTCTTTGCTTCTTTACACACTATTTATTAACTTTGGGTATGTCAGGTTTATGAAGGCTGAATTGTATCATGTGTATCTATTGACCCACAGGGTACACAAAAGCAGGTATCCGGCATGGTTTATCCTGTAACCTCATTGGAGGAATTAGATAAGGCTCTTGCTGCGGACACAACCGGTGTGGGGATAGATGCCAGTTCCGGTACACCAAACATTTTTCTTAACTATGGAAGTGAAAAAGTTGACAGGCATCGGGCTGACTATGCACGCTCTCTCCTGCATCCAGACAATGGATATAAAGCTAAATAGGAAAATACAGAGGAAATAAAAGCCACCGTTTTAGAGCGCCCTGATTTAATGGAAGGATTTCAAAATATATTTATTGCCGCAACGCTGATTGCCGCAATGTTTATGGGCTGCACCTTTAATTCAATGAACATAATAGAAGAAAAGGAAAACGGCGTTGCACTGGTGAATCAGATATTACCTATGAAACGCAGCCAGTATATTGTTCAAAAATTTTTGTGGGCCTATGAAACGGCAGCTTTGAAAAAATTGACTGGCACTGTTCCTGCGCCCCTGTCTGCTCTTTATCAAGAAGCAAATACACTGGAATTTTGGTATCAATATTTTGTACTGGAAAAGCAGAATCTTTCTTTGCCCTCATGCAGACAGTATCATCTAACAATGAAAAGTAATACATCATCAATAATATGTAATAAACGGTTAATGGAAAGACAGTAAAATGCTGCCGCCGCACTCCCCCGCAGGGATTTTTCCGGGATTAAAAATCAAATTACACCAACGCCGGGTACTGAAAAGCAGGGCAGACATAAACCTCACCTCTTTAGGGTGTGGAGCAAGGAAAGTAAAAGCTGCCAGGATTGCTATTGCCGGATAAATATAGTATAATACCCACAGTGAATCCCCATAGAATGTAAAGGAGAAAATCGTATGGAAAAATTAATGTACATGATGATGATTGAAAAAAGCAAGACCTATAATAAAATAACAAAACAGGTAGTTATGGAACACGTTGAGAACATAAGAAAGCTGGACGATGAGGGAAAGCTGGAAATCTGCGGTGTCTTTAAAGGTTATCCGGGAATGGCAGGTATGTATATCCTAAAAACAGAGAGCCGTGAAGAAGCAGAAGAAATTTGCAAAGGAGAGCCGCTGGTTGTGGGAGGATATGCAACCTACAAATTAGTCGGTTTACAGATTGCAAACCGGGAAAATAATTACT
>CAMWKH010000014.1 GCA_947174805.1 uncultured Roseburia sp.
TTGGCACTCTTGGATAGACATATCCATTTTTTATTACAATTTGCGGAAACTCAAGAAATGCCTGAAAGCGAGGTCGCAAAAGAGAAAAAATAAAAAAATTTCTTGACAAAATTATTTAATTATGCATACAATAATAAACATAAAAAAACTTTATGACGTACTCAGCGATGAAGAGGAACAGTAGAGCAGCGACAATCCAAAGAGAGAAGATAATATGCTGAAATATCTTCGTTTGAACTTGTTTGAACCCGCCTCCGAGCTTTCATAGAGATATGACGTATTCCGTCGTTACCGGAAAAAGAGAGCATATATGCACAGTATATGAATCAGGGTGGTACCGCCGAAGAGATTCGGTCCTTGCAGGACAAATCTCTTTGGCGTTTTTTGTGTGCAGGCATACATAATGAAAAGAAAGGAGCCAGGTTATGGCAAAAGAAAAGAAGTTAGTAGAGGCAATTACCTCCATGGAGGAAGATTTTGCACAGTGGTACACAGATGTTGTGAAAAAGGCGGAGTTAATCGATTATTCCTCCGTCAAGGGATGCATGATTATAAAACCCGACGGTTATGCAATCTGGGAGAATATCCAGAAAGAGCTGGATGCCCGGTTTAAAGAGACAGGGGTGGAAAATGTTTATATGCCCATGTTTATACCGGAGAGCCTCTTAAATAAAGAAAAAGACCATGTGGAAGGATTTGCGCCGGAGGTTGCGTGGGTGACTCACGGAGGGTTAAATCCTCTGCAGGAGAGGCTCTGTGTCCGCCCTACCTCTGAGACTTTGTTCTGCGATTTTTACAAAAATCTGATTCAGTCCTACCGGGATTTGCCAAAGGTTTACAACCAGTGGTGTTCCGTGGTGCGGTGGGAGAAGGAGACAAGGCCTTTCCTGCGCTCCAGGGAATTTTTGTGGCAGGAGGGCCACACCGCCCACGCCACGGCGGAGGAAGCAGAAGAGCGGACGGTACAGATGCTGAATGTCTATGCGGATTTCTGCGAGGAAGTGCTGGCCATGCCGGTTGTCCGGGGCAGGAAAACGGAAAAGGAAAAATTTGCGGGGGCGGAGGCTACCTACACCATTGAGGCTTTAATGCACGACGGAAAGGCACTGCAGTCCGGCACCAGCCACAATTTTGGGGACGGTTTTGCCAAAGCCTTCGGTATCCAGTATACGGATAAAGACAATAAGCTTCAGTATGTGCATCAGACTTCCTGGGGCTTAAGCACCCGTTTAATCGGAGGGATTATCATGGTACACGGGGACGATTCCGGCCTGGTGCTTCCGCCAAGAATTGCCCCCACCCAGGTGATGGTGATTCCCATTATGCAGCACAAGGAAGGCGTTTTGGAGAAAGCCGGGGAAGTGAAAGAGGCATTAAAGGCAGCGGGAATCCGGGTGAAACTGGACGATACGGACAAGAGTCCCGGATGGAAGTTTTCCGAGCAGGAGATGCGGGGCATTCCAATCCGCATAGAGCTTGGCCCCAAAGATATAGATGCAGGCCAGTGCGTGCTGGTGCGCAGGGACACCAGGGAGAAGACGGTGGTTTCTTTAGGAGAAGCGGCGGAAAAGGCCGGGGAACTTTTGGAGACTATTCAGAAGGATATGTTTGAGCGGGCAAGGGACCACAGGGATTCTCATATCTTTGACGCCCACAATTATGCGGAATTTACCCAGATTGTAGAGAGCAGACAGGGCTTTATCCGGGGCATGTGGTGTGGGGAGAAATCCTGCGAGGATAAGATTAAAGAGGACTATTCCGCTACGTCCCGGTGTATGCCATTTACGGACCAGGAGAGAATTTCAGAAGTGTGTGTGTGCTGTGGAAAACCTGCAAAGAAACTGGTTTACTGGGGTAAGGCATATTAAAATTAGGAGAAGATGTCTATGAATTATGGGTTTTTAAGCCTGCTTCCGCCCATCGTGGCTGTTGTCATGGCGATTAAGAGCAAAAATGTTATTTTGTCCTTGTTTTGCGGAGGTTTCGTGGGGGCTTTGATATTTGCCGGGGGAAATCCTTTTCTGGCCACAAAGTCTCTCATAGGAGATTACTTTTTTGTACAGCTTACGGATTCCTACAATGCAGGGGTAGTCGTGCTGATAATTTTTATCGGGGGCTTTATCAAGCTTATGGAGAAATCCGGCGGTGCCCAGGCTTTTAGCAAGAGTGTGTACAAGTATGTAAATACCAGTTTGAAGGCTCAGCTCTGTGCCTGGCTGGGAGGAATTTTGATTTTTTTCTCTGACTTGGGAACCCCTCTCTTGGTAGGGCCGATTTTTCAGCCGCTCTTTGACAAACTTAAGATTTCCCGGGAAAAGCTGGCGTGGATTTTGGACTCCACATCCTCCCCGGTGGCCATATTGATACCCTTTATCGGCTGGGGCGTGTATATTATGGGACTGATTCAGGCGGAATTTGAAAATCTTAGCTTAGCCCAGTCGGATTACAGTACTTTTGTGGAGGCGATTCCATTTCAGATTTATGCAATTTTGGCGATTATCATGATTCCTCTGGTTGCTTTTACGAAAAAAGATTTTTCCCAGATGAAGAAGGCGGAGGCACAGGCCGCTTCCAGGGAATACTCTTTTGAGGAGCTGCCAAAGCAGTCCGGGGAGGAGGGAAAGCGTTACAGTGCTTCCAATGCCAGGCCTGTTATGGTGATTGTGCCCATCCTTGTTGTATTTGCCACGCTCTTTCTCACACTGGCGCCTTTGGGCTTTCCCTTTCAGAAGGTTGACGGAAATGAATTTCGTGTGGCGCTGACGATGGGATATTTTTACGGGACATTGGCTTTGATGGTGTTTATGCTTATTTTCAAGGTGAAAACATTCCGGGATACCTTTAAGATTTATATAGATGGGATGAAGGGAATGACGGATGTGGCAGTGACTTTGGTGCTGGCCTGGTCTCTGGGAAGTATGATCAGCGGGCTTGGCACGGCGGATTTTATTGTAAACGGATTAAAGAATATGAATTTTTATGGCGGCCTGGTGCCTGCAGCAATCTTTATTTTCGGGGCATTTGTATCATTCTCTACTGGAAGTTCCTGGGGAACTTTTGCCATTATGATGCCCCTTGCGATTCCAATGGCCCATGCTTTTGCGATTCCTTATGCCATAGCCGTAGGAGCAGTTTTGTCCGGGGGACTCTTTGGGGATCACTGTTCCCCCATTTCGGATACCACGATTCTGTCCTCCACAGGGGCACAGTGCGGCTTAGTTGACCATGTAAAGACCCAGCTCCCATATGCCTGTGTGAACGGAGTCATCGCATTCACGGCGTTTATCTTTGCAGGATTTACCAAAAGCCCCCTGGCTGTGGTTTTGGCCGTGGTACTTTTGTTTGCGGTGATGATGGTATGGGGAAAGAAAGGCAAATGATGCAGGCAGAGATAAAGCTGCCACAGAAAGTGCAGCAAATCATAGAAGCATTAGAATCCGGCGGATACGAAGCCTATGCCGTGGGGGGATGTATCCGGGACAGCCTGTTAGGACGCAAACCTGAGGATTGGGACATTACCACCTCTGCGAAACCGGAGGAAGTTAAAAATATTTTTAATAGGACGGTAGACACTGGAATCCAGCATGGGACGGTGACGGTATTACTGGGAAATGAGGGGTTTGAGGTCACCACTTATCGGATAGACGGGAAGTATGAGGATGGGAGACACCCGAGAGAAGTAGTGTTTACGCCAAACTTAAAAGAAGATTTAAAACGGCGGGATTTTACCGTAAACGCTATGGCCTACAGTGAAAAGGAAGGGCTGATTGACCTTTTTGACGGGGCAGGAGATTTAAAGAGGGGGATCATCCGCTGCGTGGGGGATGCAAAAGAAAGGTTTCGTGAGGATGCCCTTCGCATGATGCGGGGGGTACGGTTTGGGGCTCAGCTTGGATTTTCCATGGAGGAAAACACGAAAGAAGCCATCAGGGAACTGGCAGGTACGCTCTCTAAAATCAGTGCGGAGCGGATTCAGACGGAGCTGGTGAAATTAGCGGTGTCAGACCACCCGGAGGAGGTAAGAACGCTGTATGAGACTGGGCTTACCGCTGTGTTTTTGCCGGAATTTGATGCCATGATGGACACAGAACAAAGAAATCCCCATCACAGGTATACGGTGGGGGAACACACCATGGCGGCAATGGCGCAGGTGAGGGGGGAGAAAGTGCTCCGCCTTGCCATGTTGTTTCACGATGTGGCAAAACCTGTGTGCATTACAACCGACGAAGAGGGCATCCACCATTTCCACGGACACCCTAAAGTGGGGAAGGAAATGACAAGGAAGATATTGAGAAGGCTAAAATTTGACAATGACACGGTACAGAGGGTATGTACTCTGGTGGCGGGCCATGACGATAATCCACCGGTAACTCTGCGGAATGTGCGCCGCGCCATGGTGCGAATCGGCGTGGAGGCATTCCCCGATATTTTTGAGATTAAGCGGGCGGATATTTTAGCCCAGAGCAGTTATAGACGGCAGGAAAAGCTAGATTACCTGAAAGCTTACGAAGCCTGTTACCGGGAGATTATAAAAAGCCGCCAGTGTCTGTCCATCAAAGAGCTGTCAGTGAACGGCAGGGACTTAATGGAGCTTGGAATTCCTGCAGGCCCGGGGCTTGGGGAGGTTCTCTCACGTCTGCTGGAGCTTGTGATAGAGGAGCCGGAGAGAAATACGAGAGAATATCTCTTACAGATGGCAAAAGAATATAGCATACTTTAAGCAATCCCTTCATATGTTAAATAGACGTAACAAGCATTCATAAGAGTTACGATGCATATGGAGGGGTTTTTGTGTATAATCGGGAAGAAGAAATTCTGGAACAGTATGAAATTGAGATTCGCAATACCACAAGAGGCAGAGGAGCATTTATTTGTGACACGGACAAGGGAACGATGCTGTTAAAAGAGTTTCGCGGGTCCAAGGAGCGGGCGGCGTTTTTATATGATATATTGGAATTTTTATCCCGGGAGGGCTTTCCCGCAGAATCCATAGTCCCCACAAAAGAGGGGGAAATGCTCTCTAGGGATGAGGCGGAGGATAAGTATTATCTGCTGAAAAACTGGTATCCAGGAAAGGAATGTGACGTGAAGAGCAGAGATGACATTCTGGCGGCAGTGAGAAAACTGGCTGGATTTCATAATCTGTGCCGTTATTATGGGAAAGACATTCCTCAGTTTTTGGTGGCAGAGTATGACGGCCTTAAGCAGGAGTATGAAAAACACAACCGGGAACTTAATAAAGTGAAAAATTATATCCGCAGCAAACACAAAAAAAATGAATTTGAAATGCTTTTTATGCAGATGTACGACAGCTATAAAAGCCAGGCAATGGAAGTGACGGAACAGTTAAAGGAGCAGCTTCTTGTTCTTTCCGTGGAGGACAAAAAGCAGATGTACGGCTTATGCCATGGGGATTACAATCAGCACAATGTTGTTTTTTCCCAGAGGGAGTGCGTGCTCTTAAATTTTGAACAGCTGAATTATGATATTCTTGTGTCAGATTTGGCTAACTTCACCAGGAAGATTATGGAGAAGTATAACTGGAACACAAATATCGGCATGGATATTATCACTACATATAATAAGGTGAGGGAGCTTCTGCCCCAGGAGTGCAGGCAGCTCTACCTGCGCCTGGCCTATCCCAAGAAATATTGGAAAATTGCCAACCACTATTACAATTCAAGAAAGGCCTGGATTTCCGGCAGGGATATTGAAAAACTTAAGAAATTAATGGCACAGGAGGAAGAAAGAAAGCAATTTTTAAGGATGTTATTTCATTTCACAAGTTGATTGCTGTGGCTAAGGTATGCTATAATGGGGTCGTAGCTGAATTGATTTTATGGAGAAAATACAATGAAAATACAAAACAGAATCATCATCACCCTTCTGCTGTCTGTTCTCTCTCTCATGGCTGGAGCCTGCGGGACCAGGCAGCAAAATACCATTATGCAGGGGCGGATGGGGAATGCAAGCACTTTAAAGCAAAAGGCACAGGAAGCGGCTGTGGAGGAAGAGATAGGCACGGAAGAGGAGAAAGAGGGGTTATCCGGCTTGTATCTTTTAAAAAAGATTGACACGGCGAACAAGACGGTTTCCCTGGTGAAAGCCGGCAATAACAGACAGGTACAGTACAGCTTTGACACGGTGACCATGTTTTTGGACAAATACGGCAATTCCAAATCCCAGACCTCCTTTATTTCCGGGGAAGCAGTGGAGATTCAGGTGGAAAAAAATACGGATATGCTGCAGAAAATGTGGGTCACTGACAGGGTATGGGTTCAGGAGGATATCACAAATTATTCTGTGGATGAATCCGCCAGGGCTCTCACAATAGGAAAGACAAAGTATTCTTATGACGAGGACCTCCCTGTCTTTTCCGGAGATATTACCGTGGGGTTTGACACTTTTGAGGAGGAAGATGTTATCCGGGCAGTGGGGATGGATAAAAAGATTTTATCCGTGAGCGTTACGCAGGGCCACGGATATCTCATGCTCTCCAACACGAAGCTCTTTGACGGAAGTTTTATCTGTGTGGGGGATAAAATTTTTGAGGAAGTAAAATCCAACAAGAAGATTACGGTTCCCGAGGGGACCCACCTTGTGACGGTGGCAAACGATGGGTACGGCGGCAGTAAGGAGATAACCATTGAGCGGAATCTTACCACCAACCTGAACTTAGAAGAGTTAAAGGGGGAGGGGCCCAAGACGTGTAAAATTACATTCCATGTGGGCATAGAGGGGGCCGTGCTTACCATTGACGGGGAGAAAGTGGATTACACAAAGCCGGTGGAGGTGCGCTATGGCGTTCACAATATCGCCGTAGGTGCGGAAGGTTATGACACCGTAAAAAATAAACTGGTGGTAAATTCCAAGGAGGCGGAAATCGAGATCGGCCTGACAAAGACAGATACCTCCCAGTCCGAATCCCAGGATAATTCCGGGAATACCAACAATACGAACAACAGCAATAACAACAACGGAAACAATTCCAATACGAACAATAATTCAAACAACAACAATAGCTCAAATAATAACAACAATAATAATAATAGCAATAATAACAATAATAATACGAACAATAACAACAGCAGCGCCAACAATTCCAATGGTAACAGTTCTTCCACAGATTACTTGACGACACTGTACAATCTGCTCACATCAATTAATAACAGCGGAACGGGAAGCGGTGGAAGCAGCGATAGGAGTACAACATCTGATATTTTAGACAGCTACAATGATTTAAGAGATCAGTAACCAAGAGCGGTGATACGCCTTAGGATAAAAGATTTACAAAACAAAGCAGGAGGTAAAACAATGGATTACAAAAAAGTGTATGAGGACTGGCTTTCAAATCCGTATTTTGACGAGGATACAAAGGCAGAACTTAAGGGGATTGCAGGGGATGAAAAAGAGATTGAGGACAGGTTCTACATGGAGTTAGAGTTTGGTACGGCGGGCCTTAGAGGAGTGATTGGGGCAGGAATGAACCGTATGAATATCTATACGGTGCGGAAAGCTACCCAGGGTCTTGCAAACTATATTAAAAAAGTGGGAGGACAGGACAGGGGAGTGGCAATCGCCTACGATTCCAGAAGAATGTCACCGGAATTTGCAGACGAGGCTGCGCTTTGCCTTGGGGCAAACGGGATCAAAGCCTATGTATTTGAATCTTTACGTCCCACACCGGAGTTATCCTATGCGGTGAGGAAATTAAACTGTATAGCAGGTATCAATGTAACTGCCAGCCACAATCCGGCGGAGTACAACGGATATAAAGTGTATTGGGAGGACGGCGCCCAGATTACCCCGCCCCATGATACAGGAATTATGGACGAGGTTAAGGCGGTTACCGATTTCAACACGGTTCTTACCATGGACAAGAAAGAGGCTGTGGACAAGAACCTCTACACTGTAATTGGTGAGGATATCGACCGTCCTTATATGGAGGAGATTAAAAAGCTTGTAATTCACCAGGATGCTATAGATAAAGTAAAAGACGATTTGAAAATTGTTTACACACCTCTTCACGGAACGGGAAATATTCCAGTGCGGACCATCCTAAAAGAGCTTGGTTTTCAGCATGTCTTTGTGGTAAAAGAACAGGAACTGCCGGACGGCAATTTCCCCACCGTGGATTATCCAAATCCGGAGGCCCCTGCAGCATACAAATTGGCATTGGAATTGGCGGAAAAAGAAAATGCGGATTTAATATTGGCAACTGACCCGGATGCAGACAGGCTTGGAGTTTATGTGAAAGACCAGAAAACCGGAGAGTACCATATGCTTACCGGAAATATGTCCGGCTGTCTCATTGGAGATTATATCATCGGGGAGACAAAGGCAGTCAAAGGCTCTCTTCCAAAAGACGGGGCATTTATCCGCTCTATCGTGTCTACCAATATGGCAGATGCCATTGCAAAATATTACGGTGTGGAGCTGATTGAAGTATTAACAGGATTTAAGTTTATCGGACAGAAGATTCTGGAATTTGAACATACAGGCAAGGGAACCTACCTCTTTGGCATGGAAGAAAGTTATGGATGCCTGCCCGGTATCTATGCAAGGGATAAAGACGCAGTGGCAGCAACCATGTTCTTATGTGAGGCGGCAGCCTTCTATAAAACACAGGGAAAGACCCTTTGGGATGCCATGTTAGATATGTATGAGCGTTACGGCTATTATCAGGACCATGTGGAATCCATTACATTAAAGGGTATCGAAGGTCTTGAGAAAATCAAGAACGTGCTGGAAACCTTAAGGAAAGAGCCGCCGAAAACCATCGGGGATTACCAGGTATTAAAAGTCCGGGATTACCAGAAAGATACCATAACAGACACGGCAAGCGGGGATGTGAAACCTACCGGGCTTCCAAAATCCAACGTGCTCTACTATGAATTAAATGACGATGCCTGGGTATGTGTAAGGCCCTCCGGGACAGAGCCGAAAGTGAAATTTTATATCGGCGTAAAGGGTAATTCAATGGAAGATTCCCTGGGAAAATCCAAGGTTTTAGGCCAATCAGTTTTGGATATGGTGCAAAAATTGATATAATTATTAAAAATCCATGATTTTCCTTGACAAATAGAAACAAAACAAGTATAAATAGATTTGAAGTTGTTTTGATGATAGCAAAATATTTGAAAGGATTATAGGAGGAAGTTTAATGAACAAGACAGAATTAGTATCAGCAATGGCTGAGAAGACCGGATTATCGAAAAAGGATGCTGAGGCCGCTTTAAAGGCTTTTACAGATGTTGTTGCAGAGGAATTAAAAAAAGGCGAGAAGATTCAGTTGGTTGGATTCGGAACTTTTGAGGTATCCGAGAGAGCTGCAAGAACAGGAAGAAATCCTCAGACCGGCGCTGAGATGACAATTCCGGCTTCAAAGTCACCAAAATTCAAGGCAGGAAAAGCATTAAAAGATTTAGTTAATGCATAAAATAAAACAGTATGCGGGGGCGGAAAGCCCCCGTTTTTATGCACACGGGCGCATGTGGCAGCAGCCCCGGAAGGCGTCATGCGCCGGGCACAGGAGGTATGGATGAGATTAGATAAATTTTTAAAAGTATCCCGTCTGATTAAACGCCGGACGGTTGCCAATGAAGCCTGTGATGCCGGAAGGGTCATGGTCAACGGCAAAGTGGCAAAAGCCTCTGTAAACGTAAAGCCAGAGGATATCATCGAGATACAGTTTGGACAGAAAGCCGTGAAGGTGGAGGTTCTCTCCCTGGCGGAGTCCACCAAAAAAGAGGATGCCAAGGACATGTTCCGGTATTTATAGGGCATATTGTGAACAACCCTCTCATATAATGAAATGGGAGGATAAAGATATGGATGAAAAAACAGTAAAACAGTCACACAAGGTATTACTCAGCAATCGCAAAACAGGGAGTTTCAGCGGGGTGGTGGATGTGCTCTCCTTTGATGTGTCGGAAATTCTTTTGGAGACAGAACAGGGGATGCTGTTAATTAAGGGCAATGACCTTCATGTAAACCGCTTAAGCTTAGAGCAGGGAGAAATTGATTTAGAAGGAAGAATTGATTCCATGGCATATTCCGATGTAAAAGATTACGGGAAACAGGCAGAATCTTTTTTCGGACGGTTATTTAAATGATTGGTGGAGTAAGCGGAACCATTACCCAGGAGGGAGGCTTGTTGCTTCTGTCCTTTGGGGTGGGGATACTGCTGATGTTTTCCTACGATGCGCTGCGGATTTTCCGGCAGATTATTAATCACGGAACTTTCTCTTTGGGCTTAGAGGACGTTATTTACTGGCTGGCATGTTCCCTGGTGGTTTTTGCCATGCTTTACCGAGAAAATGACGGGCTGCTGCGTTGGTTTGTGCTGGCGGGAATTGCACTGGGAATGATGGTGGAAAATCATTTTTTAAGTCCATATATCGTCCGGTTGATTTCCAAGGTGATAAAGAAGATTCTTTTTCTAATGGGAAAATTCCTGAAATTTATTTCAGGCCCCATGAGGGCTGCGGCAAAGAGGGGAAAAAAAGTTTGCATCTTTCTGAAAAAACAGTTGAAAAAAATTGGAAAAGCCATTAAGATAGGTGTAAACAAATTATGATGCCAGATGAAAGGGGCGGTTGCTATGGGCAGAAGGCGCAGAAGAAGAAAAAATAAAGCCGGAAGGGCGAGTATCGCTTGCATTGTAATGCTTTTGCTGATAGTGATGTCGTTTCAGATTGTTCGTCTCTATGATAAGAACCAGGAGTACATAGCCAGGGAACAGGAGCTGTTGGAGCAGCTGGAGGAAGAGACGGAGCGTCAAGGGCAGATAGAGGATTATGAGAAGTATATTGGAAGCAAAGAATACATAGAAGATACTGCCAAGAGCAAGTTGGGTTTAATATATGATAATGAGATTGTGTTTAAAGAACAATAGATAAGGCTTAAAAAGCATAAATGCCCTCGAATCTACATTTCGAGGGCATTTTTGACGAAAACTTTTTCAATTCATCTTTATATTTTGACAAAGATTTCAGTGTACGGATTGTATAATCGTGGTCACGTGAAAAGAAAGAGAGGATTGGAAAATGAAAAAAGCAGGATGGAAACAATTTTTACTGGGGATTGTGGGAGCATTCTTATGCAGAGTGGGAATTGCCGGATGCTTTCCGTTGATTCCTTCCTATTTTGCGGCAGTGTATCTGGAGGAATCCGGGAGAAGCTTTCTGTTTATTGGAGTTTTGGCAGGTCTGGTGGCATTTTTGCCTATGACAGCCATTGCAAAGTATGGAATGTCGGTTCTATTTATCGTGGTGGTGGTCCGGCTTTCCGAGTGGGTGGACAAGCGCTGTTACACGGTGGTGGGAGCTTTGGCTGCGGCGGGAGGGACCCTTGCCCTGTCTGTGTTTGGGGGAATCTTCGATATGAGAAATCAGATTTCCATGTGGGCGGCGCTTTTGGAGGCTTTGTTTATTTTCGGATTTGTGATTCTTGCAGCCAGGGCAGTACATATGTTTCTGGAGGAGAAGAGCAGTGTCGTTTATCCGGAAAGCGCCATGGAGGGCTACCAGGAGCAGAAACTTATAAACTATGCCAAAAGTTTTGAGGGTCTCTCGGACACCTTTTTATCGATGAAAAAGACCTCCCAGTTCCAGCCGGAGGAGGTGGGGAGGATGCGTGAGGAAGTTACAGGAAGAATCTGCAGCGGCTGCGATACCTGCGCCATCTGCTGGGAGCCATCCAACCACACCATGTACCATATATTCAGCAGGTTGTTCCAGGGTCTGATGAAAGAGGGAACGGCGGACGAGGAGACGGCAAAGGAACTGAAAGACCATTGTATGTATGCGGAGCATATCGCAGCGGAGGCGGTAAATGTGTTTGAGAGGGCCCAGGTTAACCGGGCCTGGTACAACAGGCTTTTGGAAAACCGGGAGGTGATCGCCCAGCAGCTTGACGCCATGGCCTTTATTATGCAGGACTGCGCCAATGAATGCAGGCTGCTTGACAAAGAGGAGAAAAAACGCCTGGCGGAAATCAGATACCGGGCAAAGGAGTGCGGGATTGTGATAGAGGAAATCCATCTCTATGAAAAGCATGACAGACACAGCCAGATTCAGCTTAAGGCCCGGTCCCGGTGGGGAAATTGTATTGCGGTAAAACAGCTTACCAGGGCGATAAACACTGTAATGGGAATGCATATGTATCCCCACAGGGAGGACAGAATTTTTATCGGCAAGGATACCACGGAGCTTGTGTATGAGGAGGAACCATCTTTTCATACAGTTTCCGGTGTGGCTAAGCTGATGAAAGACGGATGCCTTGTGTCCGGGGATAATTTTTCCATTCTGGAGAAAGAGAACGGGGAGTGTGTGCTGTCTCTTTCCGACGGCATGGGGTTTGGGATGGAGGCCTGTAAGGAGAGTGAGCTTGTGGTGGAGCTTTTGGAGCGGTTTGTGGAGGCGGGATTTGCCAAGGAAACCGCAATAAAAATGTTAAACTCATCCATGGTGTTGAGGGGGGCTGACGAGAGGTATTCCACCGTGGATATGTCCTCCATAAATCTATACACAGGGGAGGCGGAGTTTTTGAAAATCGGGGCTGCGGCAACATTTATCCGGCATAAAAACGGGGAGGTAGAGTGGCTCTTATCGGATTCTCTTCCTGTGGGAGTGTGCTGTGAACTGGAAATCTGGAAAGATACCAGGGAGCTTTCCGATGGAGATTTTCTTGTCATGGTTACGGATGGTGTGTTAGAATATCTGAATACGGAGCGCCCGGAGGAGCGGATGGCAGAGATTATCGCAGGGATAACCACCAACCATCCGGGGCTTTTGGCAAAAAAGATTTTAGATTGGGTGATGGAGGAAACGGGGGGCCGTGTGGGAGACGATATGACAGTTTTGTCCGCGGCCCTCTGGAAGAAGGGATGATCGAAAAAGTATTATGCTATATTGAAAAATATAAGATGATATCAGAAAATGACCATGTTTTGGCAGGGGTATCCGGGGGAGCGGATTCCGTGTGCCTTTTTCTGGTACTGCTCCACTTAAGGGAAAAAATAGGCTTTTCCCTGTCTATCGTCCATGTGGAGCATGGAATACGGGGGGAGGAGAGCCTTCGGGATGCGGAATTTGTAAAAAATCTTGCCGGTGAATTCGGGGTGGAATGTACAATTATAAATTGCTGTGTTCCCAGGGAGGCCCGGGAGAGGGGGATTTCCACAGAGGAGGCAGCCAGAATCCTGCGGTATGAAATCCTGGAGGCCCAGGCGGTTTTACTGGAGCGGCAGCATGGCTGTAAGAGCAGCCAGGTGAAAATTGCTGTGGCCCACCACAGGGAAGATTTGGCGGAGACCATGGTATTTCATCTCTGCAGGGGAAGCGGCATCGACGGGCTGTGCGGTATTCCTCCGGTGCGGGGCAGGGTTATCCGTCCGCTTTTGTGTATCACCCGCTCTGAAATCGAAGCGTATTTAATAGAAAGAAAACAGGTTTTTTCCACGGATGTTACAAATGAAAGCAGGGAGTACACCAGAAATTTTATCCGCCATGAAATTCTGCCAAAGCTTTGCAGGGTAAACAAAGGTGCCCTCCGGCACATGTGGGATTTGGCGGAGGAGCTTTCCCAGATTGCATGTTATTTGGAGACGGAGAGCTGCCGGGCTTTTCTGGATTCTGTGCGCCAGGAGGGAGAGAGCATTTTTTGCAATGTGGACAAGCTTTGGGAAAATCCCTCTGCCATCAGAAGCCGGGTGCTTAAAATGGCCCTGGAGCAGGGGGCGGGAAGCAGTAAAGATATTTCCAGGGAACATGTGGAGGAACTTTTGGACTTGGGGGAGGGGAGAGTGGGGAGGAGGGTCAGTCTTCCCTACGGCATGGAGGCGGCAAAAACTTATGGGGAAATAGAAATCAGGAGGAGAAAAAGAGAGTGTATCCGGGAGGGGCGGTTGTTTGGTATCCTCTCAGAGAGGGAGGCAAGAGGGGAATCCGGGGCTCAGATTTTTACCCCAAAAGGGAAAATCATATGCCGAATCCGGGAATTTTCAAAAAAAGATGCAGAAATTCCCAAAAACAAGTATACGAAATGGCTGGATTATGATAAGATAGAAAGCGGACTTTTATTTAGGACCAGGGACAGGGGCGATTTTTTTGTCCTGGATGATATGGGCCATAAGAAATATCTGAAAGACTATTTTATCAATGAGAAAGTGCCTAAGGAACTGCGGGATGAAATTGTGCTGGCGGCAGACGGCTCCCATATTTTATGGGTGGTGGGATACCGGATCAGTGAGGCGTATAAAGTATCGGCAGACACAAGAGAAGTATTAGAGATACGTTTGATGGAGGAATAAGATGAGTGAAAGGATTCGCAAGCTTTTATCTGAGGAGAAAATTGATAAAAGAATTGCAGAGATTGCAGAGCAGATCAGCAGGGATTACGGCCAGGAACAGGTGCATTTGATCTGCGTGTTAAAAGGCGGCGTGTTTTTTACCTGTGAGCTGGCAAAGCGGCTTCGTGTGCCGGTTTCACTGGATTTTATGTGTGTTTCCAGCTATGGGGTGGATACAAAATCCAGCGGTGTGGTGAAAATCGTGAAGGATTTGGATGAGGGAATTGAAGGAAAAAATGTTTTAGTGGTGGAGGATATTATTGATTCCGGCAGAACGCTGAGTTATCTGCTTAGGAATTTGAAAAATAGAAATCCCAAAAGCCTTAAGCTCTGTACCCTTTTGGATAAACCGGAGCGGCGTGTGGTGGAGGTAAATGTGGATTATACATGTTTTGAAATACCAGACGAATTTGTGGTGGGATATGGATTAGATTATGCACAAAAGTACAGGAACCTGCCCTATGTAGGCGTGGTTGAGTTGGATTGAGTAAGAAGGAGGTATCCATTTGAAAAAGCAAAATTACAGGGGATTCGGCTTCTATCTGGCATTAGTGGCGATAGTGGTTATTGTCTGGCTTATGCTGGATGCCAAACAGAATGCGGCGAATGCCTATACAATGACAGAATTTAAATCTGCCTTATCAGCAGGCAGTGTAGTATCGGTGGAGGTGGAGCAAAACCGCGAGATTCCCACCGGTACGCTGACCATACGTTTGAAGGACTCATCGGTGAAAGAGCTTTTTGTCTCCGATGTAAATGAAGTACAGCAGATTTTTGAGGAGGAAGGGTTCCACAATTATTTTTTAAGGGACGTACCCCAGGAGAGCTGGCTGTTAAATCTCCTTCCCCTTTTGATTGTGCTGGCCAGCATGTTTATCTTATTTATGATTATGAGCAACCAGGCAGCAGCGGGGGGCGGCGGCAGCAGAATGATGAATTTCGGAAAGAGCCGGGCCAAATTATCCACAGATGCCAACAAAATGAATTTCGGCAATGTGGCAGGACTTAGGGAGGAGAAAGAAGAGCTGGAGGAGTTGGTGGATTTCCTTCGGGAGCCGAGAAAATACACCAGGCTTGGAGCCAGAATCCCCAAGGGTATTCTTTTGGTAGGCCCTCCCGGAACAGGAAAAACCCTTCTTGCCAAAGCTGTGGCTGGGGAGGCGGGAGTTCCTTTCTTTAGTATTTCCGGTTCCGACTTTGTGGAGATGTTTGTAGGTGTGGGTGCTTCCAGGGTAAGAGATTTATTTGAGGAGGCCAAGAGAAATGCGCCCTGTATCGTATTTATCGACGAGATTGATGCCGTGGCAAGACGCCGGGGAACCGGTATGGGCGGCGGCCACGACGAGAGGGAACAGACCTTAAACCAGATGCTGGTGGAGATGGACGGTTTTGGCGTAAACGAAGGAATTATAGTGATGGCGGCCACGAACCGGGTGGATATTTTGGATCCGGCAATTATGCGCCCCGGGCGTTTTGACCGGAAAATCCATGTGGGCCGGCCGGATATCGGCGGCAGGGAAGAAATTTTGCAGGTCCATGCAAAGAATAAACCTCTGGGAGACGACATAGACTTAAAACAAATCGCCCAGACAACGGCAGGGTTTACAGGCGCAGATTTGGAAAACCTTTTAAATGAGGCAGCCATTGTGGCAGCCAGGGAAAACCGTGCTTATATTATGCAAAACGACATTAAAAAATCATTTGTAAAAGTGGGAATCGGTGCGGAGAAAAAAAGCCGGATTATCACGGAAAAGGAAAAAAGGATTACCGCATTCCACGAGGCAGGCCATGCCATACTATTTCACGTTCTGCCGGATGTGGGGCCGGTATATTCTGTCTCCATTATTCCCACGGGAGCCGGTGCGGCAGGTTATACCATGCCCATCAATGAAAATGACGAGATGTTTAACACAAAGGGAAAAATGCTCCAGGAAATTATTGTGGATTTAGGGGGGCGTGTGGCGGAGGAAATGATTTTTGACGATATCACTACGGGGGCATCCCAGGATATCAAGCAGGCCACCCACCTGGCAAAGGCCATGATTACTAAATACGGCATGTCCGAAAATGTGGGGCTTATCAATTACGACAGTGACGACGATGAAGTCTTTATCGGCAGGGACTTAGCCCATACCAGGGGATACAGCGAAACCATTGCCACCCGTATCGATGAGGAAGTAAAGCGCATTATTGATGAGTGTTACCAGAAGGCCAAAGGAATTATAAAAGAGCATGAGAACGTGTTAAACCGCTGCGCCCAGATGTTATTGGAGAAAGAGAAGATTAACCGGGAAGAATTCGAGGCGCTTTTTGAACATTGAGCATAAAAAATACTGAAATCAAAAAGAGCAGTCAAAATAGGAGCGGGATTGTGCACAATTTAACCGTTTATGTATAAGGGAAAAAATGGCGCTGTAAATTTTGGATAAAAATCAGTGCCAAATTTTGTGAAGTTTGTGCACACTTATCTTTGGGAAGGTGCTATTATAATAACTGTAAAAACCCCCAATACATTATATAGTTTTTGCTATACCCCATAGTAAAAATACCTTCTCCTAAAAAGGCGGCCAAAAGCCGCCTTTTTACTTTATTTAAAAACAGGAGGCAGATTATGAAGTATCAGTCAATTTATGAGTTAAATAAAGTCCAGCAGTATATCATGCAGATGCGTCCCATTCTGCGGAGGAAGGCCCTGTTCTCAGACGGCACCGCAGATTACAGGAGTCCGGTGGAGCCAAAGGAAAACGAGAAAGTTACCATCCGTTTCCGTACATTTAAAAATAATGTGGATGTGGTGTGGCTGTGTGGCCAGGGAAAAAAATATATGATGACAAAGGCACAGAGCACGGAGACTTTTGACTATTATGCCGTGGAAATCCAGTTGGGAACGGAACCTTTCTGCTATTATTTTGAGATTGTATCCGGTGTGCTTTTGTGCAGATATGACAGGTACGGCGTGACGGAGGATGTGAGAGAGCAGTATTTCTTTCGGATTGTACCGGGATTCTCCACCCCGGATTGGGCAAAAGGCGCCGTGATGTACCAGATTATGGTGGACCGTTTTTATAATGGGGATAAGAGCAACGACGTTTTGGACCGGGAGTATTTTTATATTAAGACTTTAAGCGCCAGGGTTCCCGCTGACCAGTGGGAGAAGGCACCGGAGAGTTTTGGAGTCAGGGAATTTTACGGCGGTGATATAGAGGGTGTCTGGAAAAAGCTGGATTATCTGGCGAAGCTGGGGGTGGAAGTGATTTATTTTAACCCTATTTTTGTATCTCCTTCCAGCCACAAATACGATATTCAGGATTATGACCATATTGACCCCCACTTTGGAAAGATTATTGACGATGAGGGAGAGCTTTTGACTGAGGGGGACACGGACAATAGAAAGGCCACCCGTTTCCAGAGCAGGGTTACCAGCCAGAGGAATCTGGACGCCAGCAATGCCTTTTTTGCTGATTTTGTGAAGGAAGTCCACAAAAGAGGTATGAAAGTCATATTGGACGGTGTGTTTAATCACTGTGGTTCTTTTAACTGCTGGCTGGACCGGGAGGAAATTTATAAGGGACAGGAAGGGTTTGCCGACGGGGCATATATTTCCAAAGACAGCCCTTATAATTCCTACTTCAGTTTTCGGAACGGGGAAGAGCAGTACTGGCCCCACAACAAGTCCTATGAGGGATGGTGGGGATTTGACACCCTCCCCAAATTAAATTACGAGGGCTCTAAGGAACTGTATGACGACGTCCTGCGCATTGGGAAAAAGTGGGTTTCCGAGCCCTACTGCGCCGACGGATGGCGGCTTGACGTGGCGGAGGATTTGGGCCACAGCAGGGAGATGAACCACAGGTTCTGGAGAGATTTCAGGGATGCGGTAAAAGAGGCCAATCCCAATGCGGTAATCCTTGCAGAGCATTACGGAGATCCCAAAGAATGGCTCTTAGGGGACCAGTGGGATACCATTATGAACTATCCTGCGTTTATGGAGCCCCTCACCTGGTTTTTGACAGGTATGGAAAAACACAGTGATGAATATCATCCCGAGCGCACAGGAAAGATTGGGGATTTCGAGGGTGCTATGCGGCACTTTATGGCAAGTTTTATGACTTCCTCCCTCCAGTGCGCCATGAACCAGCTGTCAAACCATGACCATTCCCGTTTTCTCACCAGAACTAACCATAAGGTTGGACGGGTGGAGTCTTTGGGGGCAATGGCGGCCCAGGAGGGGGTTGACCTTCGGGTAATGCGCGAGGCGGTAGTGATTCAGATGACATGGCCCGGCGCACCCACCCTTTACTATGGGGATGAGGCTGGTTTGTGCGGATTTACCGACCCGGATAACAGGAGGGCTTATCCCTGGGGACATGAGGACCAGGACCTCATTGATTTCCACAAGGAGTTAATTCAGATGCGAAAGAGGAATGAAGCGTTCCGCACAGGCTCTTTCCAGTTTTTGGACAGTGAGGACCAGCTTTTGTGCTATGCTAGGTTTAACAGGAAACAGCAGTTTGTGATTATTGTGAATAATGACGACAATGAGAGAAGCAAGGAGCTTTATGTGGTAGGTGCCGGAGTTCCGGCAAACGCAAGGCTTCGCCAGGTTCTTGTCACCACATCCCAGGGATATTCCCTCATGCCGAAAGACTATAGGGCGGAGCACGGAAAGCTGAAAATTACTTTAAAGGGAAAGACGGCTGTTATTTTAGAGAGAATACAGGGGGGAGAATAAATGGGCAGTATGAAAGAAAAACTTCACACCGGGGAGCTTTATCTTCCCGGTGACGAAGAGATTATAAAAGAACAAGTGAAATACCAGGATATGCTATGTGATTACAATATGACAAAGCCCTCGGAGGGGGAAAAGAGAACCAGGATGTTAAAAGAGATGCTGGGGGACTGCGGGGAAGGGGTGTACATTGAAGCACCTTTTTACTCCAACTTCGGAGGGCATCACTGCCATTTCGGGAAGATGGTCTATGCTAATTATCATTTGACCCTTGTGGACGATACCCACATTTACATTGGGGATTACACCATGATCGGCCCTAATGTGACTATCGCTACCGCAGGGCATCCCATTCTCCCCAGCCTCAGGGAGCAGGTGTATCAGTATAATATGCCGGTTCATATCGGCAGAAACTGCTGGATTGGCGCCGGCGCCATTATCATGCCGGGAGTCACCATCGGGGATAATACGGTGATCGGCGCCGGGAGCGTGGTGACAAAGGATATTCCGGCGGATGTTGTGGCAGTGGGAAATCCCTGCAAGGTGATGCGTGAAATCGGAGAGCGTGACAGGGAGTATTATTATAAGGACAGGAGAATCCAGGTGGAGCAGTAGATTAAGTATCTCTTTTTTGTGTCCTCTGCATATAGTATAAAGAAATCCAAATTATAAAGGTATGCGAAGACATGAGAGAATATGTAAGATTATCACTAGAAACACATCTTTTTTTCGGAAGAATTATGAAGGAACATTCTCTGTTTCTGATGGCCGGGTTTCCTGGGAAGGAGACAGAGTTTATAAAGCGTGCAGACCGTTTCCGGGAAGAATTTGAAGACTTGCTTAGAAAAACGGTAATGCTCGGGGAGGGGATTGTTGGAGAATCGGTGCTAAACTCCGGGGAAATTGTAACAGAGTTTACAAGAAAAGCGGAATGCCAGACAGCTAATTTGACAGGGATTCCCATTGACGTAAAAATTACAGAGGTGGAGGAACGGCTCTGCGCCGGAAATTGTGCCCGGGTAAACCGGGAGATGGTCCGCTGCGTAAGGATGCTGAACCGGCATGCGCTAAAAAGCCTGAATGGATTGATTTCTTTAAAGGAGGAGATTCTAAGGAAAATGACAGCTTGCAGGCTGTATACCACAAATTATCCCTTGCTGATTGAGCACATTCTGCGGGAAGCAAAATTGTACCGTCACATAGTTTCCGAACTTGAGAGGAGAGGCAGAATTTCAATACCCGACTTATGTAATCTGGAAATATTCTGGAATCAGATTATGATGGAGCACGCCCAGTTTATTCGCGGTCTGTTAGATCCCACAGAGTGTGAACTGATTGAAGCGGCTCATGGGTTTGCGAAAGATTACTGCCGTCTTTTGGAAGAGGCAAGAGAGCAGGAGGGGGAGGTGCACACACTGACGGCGGGAACTTTGCAGCTCACAAAGCAGTACCAGCAATTTAAGACGGCGGGGACGGAAGGAATTACAGGCTGTGAAATCCGCTCCATCATCCTTCCCCTTTTGGCAGATCATGTGCTCCGCGAGGCAAATCACTATCTGCGGCTGCTAGGACAGGTGCAAGGATAGGCATGAAACAAACCAGTACAGAAAAATCCGGGAATGCTTTTGATGTTATTCTGTGTGAATTTCTGCGGCTGCGGCATTTAGCCGCAGCCGTTGTAGTGAGAAATTATATATCACTGCTGTTTCAATGCTTGCTGGTACTTTTCAAAAAGATGAGGTACAGAACTAACGGAATAATCGGTTTAAAAATACTGGAAATAGTGACGGATTCTGTTATAATTATCATATACGGCGGCATATGCCTATAAAAAATCTACTTACCATATTCTAAAGGAGACGAAATGATGAAAACTTGTGACAATGAAAGACCATGTCCTTGTACTTACGACTGTCCCAGGCATGGAAAATGCTGTGAGTGTGTAGCCCACCACAGGGATCATAATGAGGGCGTGCCGGGATGCTTCTTTTCCCCGGAGGCAGAAGCCACTTATGACAGAAGTATCGAGGCTCTTTGCCGGGATCGAGGCCTGTGTAAATGAAAAAAATCTTGCATTTTAAACTGCACTGTGCTATAATCAATCTTTGTTAAGGCGTATCTTTAACGCCTTGCGAAATGGGCAGATTCCCGAGTGGCCAAAGGGGACAGACTGTAAATCTGCTGCAAATTGCTTCGGTGGTTCGAATCCACCTCTGCCCATTATAAGCCCGCGTGGCGGAACTGGCAGACGCGCAGGACTTAAAATCCTGTTGTGGTGACACAGTACCGGTTCGATTCCGGTCGCGGGCATATTTTAAAGATATAGTGTGATTTGACCGCTTATTTTGCATAAAATATTTGCAGAATTGGCGGTATTTTTTATGCACACGGACACCCAAAGGAAATATGTGAGCAAATGATTTGCCGGGAGACATATATTTACGGCAAAGCGGGAAAGGAGGTATTTTATGGGGAGTAAGAATGAATGGCTGCTGTTGGAAGCGGAAGATGACATTGACGAGATCGAGCACAGGCATCCCACGGAGGAATTTTTATTTTACCAGGCAGTTTCCGGGGGGGATGTGGAGGCGGTGAAGAAAAATTGCAGGGATGGAAGGTTCTTGGATGAGGAGGGCGTGGGAGTCCTTTCAAGAAATCCCCTGATAAATATAAAGTATCATTTTGTGATAACAACAGCCATGGTTACCCGTCTGTGTAAACAGAGGGGAATGGAATTGGAACAGGCATACCGCATGAGCGATTTTTATATTCAGAAGCTGGATGACATCCACACCGTGGAGGGAGTGCGGAGCCTCCATGATGAGATGGTTATAGATTTTGCGGAAAAAATGCGCAAGATTACCAGGGGGGATACCAACTCTAAGCATATCAATATGTGCAAGGAATATATTTATGCCCATATCAAAGAGCGCATCACGATAGAAGATTTAGCGGATGAGCTGGGGGTGTCTGCAAGCTATCTGTCCCGGCTGTTCAAGAAAGAGACGGGGGATTCTGTCAGTGCCTATATCAGGGAGAAAAAGATTGAAATGGCGAAAAATCTTCTGCAGTACAGTGAATATTCGGTGATTGACATTGCTAACCGTCTGTCTTTTTCTTCCCAGAGCCATTTTATACAGCAGTTCCGGGAAATTGTGGGAATGACGCCGAAAAAATTTAGGGATATCAATTATATGGTTCAGTGGGATATAGAAAAAGAAATGGATACTGGGGAAGGGGATAAATAGCCAGGAAAAGAAGGAAGGCGCAGCAGAGAAAATGCTGCGCCTTTTTTGGAAAAACTGGAATTTTACAAGGTAAGAATAATTTTGTTTTCTTTTTCCAGAAGATTTTCCGGTATGTAATTATCGTCCAGTTCTTTGCCGTTTAGAACCAGTTTGCTGCAGCCGCTTTCCAGTCCGTTTGGGTTTTCAACCACAATGTGCAGATGTTTTCCCCGGAAATCTTTTTCTATTTCCAGGCGGTCCCACTCTTTAGGAATGGAGGGGGAAAGCTTTATCCCTTCCAAATCCGGCCGAAGCCCCAAAATTCCTTCCACACACCCCACCATAACCGTTGAGGCGGTGCCGGTAAGCCAGTGCACATGGGAGCGGCCGTGGTGTTCGCTTGCCCGCCCTTCTGTAAACTGGCCGTAGCAGTAGGGCTCCAGGCGACGGATTTCCGCCTTGTCGTTTTGTGCGGCGGGAGCGTTTTCCATAAAGTAGGTGAATGCCCGCTCCCCGTGTCCCATGAGGGCTTCCGCAAGAATCAGCCATCCCTGGGACTGGGAGAATATACCGGAGTTTTCTTTTGTACCCTGATTATAGATAACGGCCAGGGCGCCGTCAAAGGCGCAGGCGTGGTATGGGGGATTCATCAAAAGTGCGCCGTATTCTGTATTTAACTGCTGGTATACATTGAAAAGTGCGGCGTCTGCCTGCTCTTTTGTTGCAAGCCCGCTGATAACTGCCCAGCTCTGGGGGTTTAACCACATATTTGCCTCCGGGTCCGCAGCCGCCCCGATGCGCTCTCCTTTTTCGGTAAAGCCCCGGATAAATCGGTCATTGTCCCAGCACAGGTTCTGGATTTTCTCTTCCATGTCCTTCTGCTGCTCTTTCAAAAAGCGGATGTATTCCTGATCATTTTTATAGCTGGAAAATCTCTCCATTATCATCAGGGCATAATAAAACTGCAGTGCCACAAAGGAGGATTCCCCGTTTTCCCCCAGGCGCAGGCAGTCGTTCCAGTCTGCATAAAGCCCGGCAGGCATACCGTGGGGGCCAAGGTGCTCTAAGGAAAATTTTATGGCCCGTTGTAAGTGTTCATAGACGCTGCCTGTCCCTTTGTCCGCAAAGGGGATATTTTCATCCAGGAAGGCAATATTCCCTGTCTCCGCAATGTATTTGTAAACCGTTGGAAAGAGCCACAGGGCATCATCGGCACGGTAGGCGGGATGCCCCGTTTCCTGTCTGTAGGAGGCGTCTAAAGGGGTGTCCTCATGTCCCGGGTTGTGGGTAAATTTCACAAGGGGAAGGCCGCCGCCTATATCTGTCTGTGCGGAGAGCATAAACCGTATTTTTTCCTTAGCCATTTCCGGCGCCAGATGAATTACGCCCTGGATATCCTGGACGGTGTCCCGGTAGCCGTAGCCGTTGCGCAGCCCGCAGTAGATAAAGGAAGCTGCCCTGGACCAGATAAATGTCATAAAACAGTTGTAGGCATTCCAGGTATTTATCATGGTGTTAAACTCCGGGCTGGGGGTATTGACTTTAAGGCGGTCTAATTTATGGCTCCAGTATTTTTTCAGCTCTTCCATATCCTCCTTCACTTTATCTTTCGGATTGGCGTAAGCATCTAAAATGGAGGAGGCTTCCGGAGAGTGTTTTTCCCCTAATAGGAAAACTATGGTTTTTGATTCCCCTGGCTCTAAAGAGACAGTGCAGGAGAGAGCGCCGCAGGAATTTTCATTGTAGCTTAGGGCATTGCCAAGGCTGCCTGAGACAACTCCCCTGGGGTTTTTGTAGCCCTGGTATCTTCCGATAAACTCATCCTTGTCCCCACAGTAGGAGGAGACAGGGGCTCCTGCCAGGCCAAAGAAACGCTCTGTCACACATTTTCCGTCTACCTGTTCTTCCGCTGGCAGTGTGTCGAGATTGCTGTGAATCTGCTGCATGATCCTGTTATCTTCAAACTGTGTCCTGCTGATAAACAGGGAATACTGCAGGTTTACCTGATCCTGCTCATAATTGCTGTGGTTGGTAAATTCTCCGTATCCCGTTAAGGTAAGTTCCCTTTTTTCCGGGGAATTGTTTGCCACGGTAAGGGCCCACACCTCATAAGATTTATTCAGGGGTACATAATAGCAGGCCTGGGATGAAATTCCGCTGTATTCGGCTTCCATTCTTGTGTAGCCCATGCCGTGGGAGCACTTGCAGGAATAGCTTTCCAAATCTTTTCCCACCGGCTGCCAGGAGGCGGACCAGTAATCTTTAGAATGATTATCCCTGAGGTAAATGTATCTTCCGGGGGTATCGAAACTGTTGAAAACATATCTGAGAATCCGGCCGTTGGCCCCGGATTTTGCAAAGCTGTACCCCCCGGCGTTATTGGAGATAATAGCCCCGTATTCCGGGGAACCCAGGTAGTTTACCCAGGGAGCGGGGGTGTCCGGCCGCTCAATGACATATTCTCTGTTTGCATCGTCAAAAAATCCATATTTCATGTTTAAGTATCCTTTCTTAGCTTTATTTTAATTTAATAAGAATTTCATGGGTATCCCCTGGAAGGGCATCTATCATTTTCCGGGAGAGAAGGACGGAGGAATCGTCATTTCTTGTCAGTTCCCTGCCGTCACAGAATGCCTTTTCCATAATGTAGGAGCCAAAGTCTTTGTTTTCTTGATTTTCGTAAATAATTACAAAATTTTTCCCTGCGAAGGGAACGGAGATAGAAGCGGTTCCCTTTTCGTCAAACTGGCAGGCCAGGAGTTTGGGATATAGCAGCAAATCTCCTGCTTCTCCCCGGACGCCGAAAACTTCCGTAATCATAGTCATCAGAAACCAGCTTGCCGCACCGGTTAAGTACTGATACATGCCCCTTCCGTCTAACCGGAAATATTCCGGGATTCCGGGGTAGATATGGCTGGTGTCAAAGTCAAGGGCGGTGTCGGCCAGGGTTTTTAAGGCTTTATAGCCTTCCTTTACAAAACCTCTCCGGTACAGGGCGTTGGCGTACATAACTGTCATGTGGGAGAATACGGCCCCGTTCTCCTTTTCTCCGTATGCGAACCCGAACATGCGCCCCATGTCAAATTTCAGCTCCTTAAAGTCCGTGTTCAGCCGGTATCCCCCTGTTTCTTTCTGATACAGGTATTTGTCTGCGCTCTTTGTGATTTTTTTAATCTGGTTTTCCTCTGCAACGCCGCTCATAATGGCAAAAACCTGACCTGTGAGCATCATGCGCACCTGGCTCTCAAAAAATCCTTCCACCCGTCTCCCATGGTTGTCGTAGTAGCTGTTAAACCAGCCTTCCCCTTCCGGGCCGCTAAGCCACTCCTGTTTCCGCAGGAAGTCTATCAGCCAGTTGGCTTTCTGGACCAGGTTTAGGGACAGGGAGGAAAGGGGGATAGGGATGCGCTTGCCGCTGACACTGTGCCGGCACAGGGAGGCATATTCCGACAGAATCTCCCGTTTTCTGTCCGGGTTGTCAAAGATATCCGAATCCTGGTTCAGCAAAATCTGTATCTCCTCTGAAAGACAGACGTCAGAGCACCCGGAGCGGCTTTCCAAAAGCCGGATGGTTTCCGCTAATTCCAGAAGGTTTCCGGCATAGGCGCAGGTAAATGCCACGCTCTCCCCCCTCTCAGGGGCCATGTCTAAAGCGTCATTCCAGTCTGCCCCCCTAAGACGGAAGATATTGTGTTCCCCTACTTCGTAAAAGGCGGTAAGGTGCTGAATCAGCAAGTGTTCCAAAATGCTTCCTTTGTACTCTTCCCCTGACTCTGTAAGCTGCATATTTCCCTGTTCCTGGCTCCACAGGGAATCCGTGTCTGTGCCCCGCATGGCCTGGGCGTCTTTAAAGTAGCTTACAGGTCTGTTTAAAATTTCCACATCCCCTGTCTGGTTTATATAGAGTTTTGTAGTCATAAAAGGCCACAGGGCGTGGTCCATCCAGACCCTTGCAATGCCGTTTCTGTCAGCGATAAAGTTTCCGTCCCCCTGGCCGATAATGGTTGCATTTGTGCCGTCCATGCGGACGCCGCCGTAATTTTTTTCTATCATTGCCCCCACATCGTCAGGATTTAACAAAAGAAGAGAAAGGCAGTCCTGCCACAAATCCCTCCAGCCCCGTCCTCCTCTGCCGTAGTCGTGGTGGGGAAGGAAGGAACAGCCGAAGAGGCGGCGCAGGAACGGCTGGAAACTCACCCATTTCATAAGGGAATCAAAGTCTTTGCTGTCCGTGTGGAAACTTACCGCCACCTGGTTTTGCCAGTAAGTCTTTGTATCACTTAGGGCGGCTTTTATTTTTTCCTCTGAATTGTATTTCTGATATATTTTATCAATGTCGGCCCTGTTTTCATCAATGCCAAAGAGAAGGATAAAATCTTTCTTTTCTCCCGGGGAGAGGGTGACAGGGGAGAAACGGAAAGCCCCCATGGCTTCTTTTCCCTCTGCTTTGGCAAAGGCGGGTTTTCCCGGGTACTGCTCAAATACGGCCCTGGGAAGGGTGTATGTGCCCCCTTCCCCGATAAAATCTTCCACGGATGGGTAGAAGCTTACCGGGTTCTCCCCTGCGCCTGTGCAGCCCAGACAATAGTAGATGCGGCTGTTTTTACGGTGGCCTTTCTCGTCAAAGGACATGGTGGGGCACACATAGACGCCTTTTTCGTCTGTGTCCGTCCGGTGGAGCATGGAGGTCACGTTCCTGTGATCCCTGATATTGTCTGCGCTCCGGCCGTAGATTGGGATGGCGGCATAGGGGGTGAATATCTGTGGCTTTTCCGCCTGGTTTTCTATGGTGATGTACATAATTTCCACATTGTCATTCCTTGGGATAAAGGATGTGACAGAAGTAGAAATCTGAAATTGCTTTGAGGTGCGGGTCATGGTCTGCCACATAAATCCTGCCGAGAGGCTGCTCTCATCCTGGTTTTCGGAAAATTTGAAAGCCTCCTGGGAGGCTGAGGCCCCGGCAGCGGAGTAAGCCCTTCCTTTTTCCGGTGCAAACCAGAAGTTTCTGGTGGAGCGGTTGTTGTGGAGGTTTTCCGAACTCACCGGCTCTAAGAGAAAACTTTCCTGGTCAAGCTTTGCATCCCCGCCAAGATTTGGGGTGATGGAACTCTTAAGCCCTGCCTCTGATGCAAGGGGAAAATAAAGGCCGCTTACATTTTCCGGCTTTTCTATAGTAAAAGAGCCGTAAAAGTCAATAAAGTTTATTTTTTGCATATGGAAATCTCCCTTCGTCAATGTATGAAAGCATCATATAGGAATCCTTGCACTTTAGAAATAAAATACATGAGAAAAATATCAGAATCATGACATAAAATCTGAGGGGGCAAAAAAATTAATTGGTGTCATAAATCTGATATTCTGTTAAGAATTTTAATATATTCCAAAAAAGATTCAAGTTATAATCCTATCATGTTAAGCGTGAGGCGAACTTCACGGAAATACATTACATATTTAAGGAGGATGCTCAATGAAAAAGAAATTGGTAAGCATGTTATTAGTGGGAACTATGGTTGCAGGTATGTTTGCAGGGTGCGGTGGAAGTGATAACGGCTCCGCTTCCGATGCAGGAACAAATGCAGATGCAAGCGAAGCAAGCGATGCAGGAGATGCAGACAGCGGAACAGCAGATGAAGGAAGCGATGCGGCAGAGGCTCCGGCGGGAGATGAGGGTAAAGTGATTAACATTTACTCCTGGAACAATGAGTTTAAGGAGAGGGTTGAAGCTGTTTACCCTGAGGTGCAGGAAACCTCTTCAGACGGTACGGTGACAACATTAAAAGACGGCACGGAAATCCACTGGATTGTAAACCCCAACCAGGACGGGGTATATCAGCAGAAACTGGACGAGGCTCTTATGAACCAGGCGGACGCAGCAGCGGACGACAAAATAGATATGTTTTTATCTGAGACAGATTATGTGTTTAAATATACAGATGCCGAGGCAGATGTGGCTATGCCTTTAAAAGACCTTGGCATTGACCCGGATAAAGACCTTTCTGACCAGTACAGCTTTACAAAAGTGACGGCTTCCGACGCAAACGGTGTCCAGAGAGGATCCACCTGGCAGTGCTGCCCGGGACTTTTGGTATACCGCAGGGATATTGCGGAGGACGTATTCGGCACAGACGACCCGGAGCAGATTGGGGAAAAGGTAAAAGATTGGGATACCTTAAAAGCTACCGCAGCTGAGTTAAAGGAAAAAGGATATTATACATTTTCTTCTTATGCAGATACGTTCCGTCTCTATGGAAACAGCATTCCGCAGCCCTGGGTGACAGCAGGGGAAACTACAGTTAAGGTTGACCAGAAGATTATGGACTGGGTGGAAACATCCAAAGAGTGGCTGGATGCAGGATATTATGACAAGAGCGTAAAAGGCCAGTGGAACGATGACTGGAACAAGGCTATGGGTTCCGCATCCAAAGTATTTGCATTCCTGTTCCCGGCATGGGGCATTGACTTTACCTTAAAGCCCAACTGGGACGGCGGCGACGGCGCCTGGGCAGTTACCAATCCTCCCCAGGAATATAACTGGGGCGGCTCTTACGTACACGCATGCGTCGGGACAGACAATCCGCAGCACGTAAAAGATATTATTATGGCAGTGACAGGCAATAAAGATAACCTGATGAAGATTTCCAAGGATTACACAGATTTTACCAATACCCAGAGCGGCATGCAGGATGCGGCAAAGGATGATTCCTTTGGTTCCCAGTTCCTGGGCGGACAGAATGCATTTACATACTTTGCACCGGTGGCAGAAAATATTCAGATAGCTCCTCTTTCTGCCTATGACCAGGGATGTGTGGAGTTAATCCAGAATGCCTTCAGCGATTATTTCCAGGGACAGGTAGATTTTGACAAGGCAAAATCAAACTTTGAGACTGCAATCAAAGAGCGTTACCCTGAAATCACAGAGATTTCCTGGCCCGAATAAGGCTTACCCGGGCTGTCCCGCAGGTTTTGCGGGGCAGTCCATGATTGAAACAGAAAGGAATGGCAGTCTATGAAACGAAAAAGTATAGATTACTCAAAGTGGGGATATTTTTTTATACTCCCGTTTTTTATCTCATTTTTTGTTTTTTCTTTGATTCCCCTGGCAGATACCATTCGGTACAGTTTTTATGAATACTACCGTTCGGGAATTAAAGAAATCGGCCCTAATTTTGTGGGAATGGAAAATTATGTAAGCCTTTTAAAGTCCGACATGTTAAAGTATGCGGGAAATACCTTTATCCTCTGGATTATCGGTTTTATCCCACAGATTGTTATCGCCCTGCTCTTGGCGGAATGGTTTGTGGACGCCCGGTTAAAGATTCACGGGAAGCAGTTTTTTAAGGTGGTCATCTACCTTCCCAACCTGATTATGGCATCCGCCTTTGCCATGTTGTTTTTCACCATGTTTTCTACCAATGGTCCAATCAACTCGATTCTTATGAATATGGGATTGTTGAGCAAACCCATTGATTTTATGGGCACCGTATTTGGAACCAGGTCTCTGGTTGGGTTGATGAACTTCCTTATGTGGTTTGGGAATACCACCATTATGCTTATGGCGGCAATTATGGGTATCAGCCCGGATATTTTTGAGGCTTCCGAATTGGACGGCTGCAACAGCTTCCAGAGGTTTTTCCGCATTACTCTGCCTTTAATCCGGCCCATACTGGCCTACACCCTGATTACTTCCATTATCGGCGGGCTTCAGATGTTTGATGTGCCCCAGATTTTGACAAACGGACAGGGAAATCCGGACAGGACATCCATGACCTTGATTATGTTCTTAAACAGCCATTTGAAGAGTAAAAACTACGGTATGGCAGGTTCACTGTCTGTTTACCTGTTTATTGTCAGCGGTATCCTCTGCTTTATTGTGTACCGGATGACAAATGGCAAAGATGATAAAGGAGGGAGATAATTTATGAATTCAAATGCATTTAATAAGTTTAGAAGTGTATTCGCCCATGTATTATTGGTTATCTTGTCCTTTATGTGTTTGTTTTTCTTTTATATATTGTTTATTAACGCCACCCGCTCCCATGCAGATTTGCAGAAAGGGTTTTCCGCACTGCCGGGGAAATATTTCCTGACAAACTTTATGAATGTGGCAAATGACGGAACCTTTCCCATGATTCGGGGAATTTTAAACAGCCTGATTGTCTCCGGCTGTTCCGCAGCAATCTGTACCTATTTTTCTTCCCTGACGGCTTATGGGCTGTATGCTTACGATTTTAAACTGAAAAAGGCGGCGTTTACCTTTATCATGGCAATTCTTGTTATGCCTACCCAGGTGACGGCAATGGGATTTTTAAGGTTAATTACCAAGATGGGGATGTATGATTCCCTGCTCCCACTGATTATCCCGGCCATTGCATCGCCTTCCGTGTTCTATTTTATGTACAGCTACCTCCAGTCCTCCCTTCCTCTTTCTTTGGTGGAAGCTGCCAGGATTGACGGCTCCGGGGAATTTATGACCTTTAACCGGATTGTAATTCCCATTATGAAACCTGCCATTGCGGTACAGGCAATTTTCACTTTTGTGGGTTCCTGGAACAATTACTTCGTTCCTGCACTGGTGATTCAGTCCAAGGATAAGATGACGGTGCCCATTTTGATTGCAACCCTTCGGGGTGCTGATTTTATGAGTTTTGACAGCGCTAAGATTTACATGATGATTTTTGTGGCCATTGTGCCTATCATTATTGTGTACCTGTTCCTTTCTAAATACATTATAGCCGGGATAACGCTTGGCGGTGTAAAAGAATAGGTTTTCATATTTTTTCCAGGCACCTGGGAGGCGGAATATATGCCTTCCTGGGTGTTTTTTGTGTGATATGATTTATCTTGACCACATAAAGAAATTCAGCTATAATTTTGATATCAACTAATGGAGGTACAGATTATGCCGAATATCCGCTCAAGTGCAGATTTAAGAAACAGCTATAATGATATTTCTGAGTTTTGCCACAGGTATTCCGAACCTGTTTTTATAACAAAAAACGGAAAGGGAGATCTGGCTGTTATGAGTATTGAGACTTATGAACAGTTTATGGGCCAATATGAATTGTATAGTCTTTTAAAGGATGGGATGAGGGATGTAGAGGATGGAAATATCCGTCCTTTTTCTGAGGCGATATCTGAATTAAGGAGCCGCAGGAAGCGGTGAGTTACAAAATATGTATTACAGCCGCCGCCCAACGGGATATGGCAAATGCCTCAGACCATATTGATTTTGTGCTGAAAAATCCAAAAGCGGCTGAAAATCTTTTAGATGAAGCAGAAATGAAAATAAGTGAGCTTGCTCTTTTTCCGGAAAAATTTGCTTTGGTGGAGGATTCTCTCCTTGCCTCCTGGGGAATTCGATGTATCCAGGTAAAAAATTACCTGGCTTTCTACATAATTTCAGAAGCGGACACACGTATTATTGTTCTGCGCTTTCTCTATGGCAAAAGTAACTGGGCATCTATTTTAAATCAAGGTTTTTCTTTACGATAATTTCTAACAATTCAAATTAATAGGCTTTTTTATGTCATTTCCCCTCTCATTGGTTACATTTCTATTCAAAATCCGGGCAGGATACAGTATAATGAAAATCAGGAAGCGGGGATTATATATGCGGATTGCAGTCTGTGACGATGAGAGGAAAGCGGCGGAGGATTTAATCGCCAGGATTAAAAAAATTGACAGGGAGTGCAGGGTTTTTTGTTACACAGAAGGGATTTCACTTTTACACGACGGTTGCTTTGACCTGGTTTTTTTAGATATCGGCATGGAACCCATGAACGGAATGGAAGCGGCAAAAAGGCTTCGGGAGATGAATCAAAAAGTCCTGATTGTATTTATCACGGCGCTAAAGGAGTATGTGTTTGACTCCTTTGAGGTGGGGGCCTTTTGGTACCTTTTAAAACCCGTTTCACAAGACAAGTTAAAAGACGTTTTATATCGGGCGAGAAAACAGTGGGAACAGCAGAATGACTCCGGGGAACAGCAGGTTTTTATCCAGACGAAAAGCAAAAATTATGTGCTGAATGTCAATGATATTTTGTACCTGGAAAACCAAAAGAGAAAGATTGTGATTCACACAAAGGAGGAATTAATTACATTTAACGCCGCCATGTCAAAACTTCAGGAGTCCCTGGGGGAAGGATTTTACCGCTGTCACAGGGGGTATCTTGTAAATCTGGCATATGTGGCGGAATATGACAGGGAAACGATTCGTCTGGCAAATAAAGAAACCGTGTATCTGGCAAAAAACAAGTACCAGGATTTTGTCATGACATATATGCGCTATCTTCGGAACGGAGGTGTGACATTTGTCTGATTGGTATCCCATGGCAGTACAATTTATGAGCTGTGTTTTGGAGGGATACTGTCTCTCTCTGTTGTGCAGAAATTTTCTGTCCCCCAAAACAGGGGAAGGATTTTTCAGGGAAGCTTTGGCCGGACTTATCTGGTTTTTGGTGCGCATGGCGGGAAGTTATGTGGAATGTGGGATAAACGGCACGGCGTTGGCTGTAAAGTCTCTTTTTTACTGGGGAATTTTGTTTTTGTTCTGTGTTTTGTATTATCAGGGAAAGACAGTGTATAAGCTCTTTACGGCGGCAATGTTTCTCTCCCTCCGGGAGATGGCTTTTTTTGCAGCCTACAGCCTGATGGGAGTTGGCACATGGTGTATGGATATGCTGGTGCATGTCTTTGAGAAGGGATGGGTAGGAGAGGGGCAGTTTTTAACTGCGGTAAGCGGCATTGCCAATGTGTCCCTTTTCTGTGAGAGTTTTACGTATGGGCTTTTACTCTATTTCGGCATCCTTTTTCTCATAAAGATTATGCCCGGGGGATGTGGGAAAAAAGAGGGGCGGGAATTGCTCTTTTGTATGCTTCCCGCAGAGGCCAGCCTTTTGGTGGGATTTATCCTAAGGATGCTGATGTTTTTTACGGAGGAGGGAGAGCCTAAGATATTATATCAGAAGTATCCTGTTCTCTATGGGATTGTGCCGGTGGTCTCCCTGGTGCTTTATGCGTCTGTTTTATTTAACACCTGGCTGTACCAAAAGGTTTGCGAGCAGAAAGAGCAGGAAAGGGAGCAGGAGATTCTGCGAAACCAGATTGTCCAGATGCAGGGGGCCATGCAGGAGATGGAACGGCTCTATGACGGCATCCGGGGAGTCAGGCATGACATGAAAAATCAGATGCTGGCCTTAAAGGGCATTCTTCCGAAATCCGGGGAGAGTGGGGAGGAGCTTAAAGGTTTTATCTCGGATATGTACCGCTCGGTGGAGCAGTTAGACTACGGTCTTCACACGGGAAATTCCGTGTGCGACGTGGTGATTGGAAGCAAGTTTGCCTTTGCTAAAAAACATGTCTCACCGGTGTGTTTAAATGCAGATAATTTTTTAGTGGATACATCCTGGGGAGTGCGGGCGTATGATTTGGGCATTATGCTGAACAACGGGCTGGACAATGCAATCGAGGCTGTAGAGCGGATGCGGAAAGCCTGGCCGAAGAAAGAGGCATATATTACGGTAAAATCCTATGCCAGGTCCGGCATGGTTTTTATAGAAATCGAGAATAGTTTTTCGGGGAGTGTAAAGTTTGAGAAAGGAAATCCCCTTCCCCTGTCATCAAAAGAAGGGGAGGGCCATGGAATGGGGCTTCGCAATATCAGAAACTGTGCCGGTAAATATGGCGGGGCAGTGGACTGTATTGTACAGGGCGAAAAATTTATACTATCGATTATGATGAGGAGGAAAGCAAATGCGCAGCATTTTTAGGATGCTTTCCGACGACTTGCCTCCGAAGCGAAGGCGAGGGGGCGCTACATTATGAAGAGGAGGAAAGCAAATGGATAATGTATTTATGAATGGGCTTGTGACAGGTATTTCTTCTATGCTGGAACAAAACAGCAAGGTAAACGGACAGTCAAATAATCAGACAAATTCAAAGGCAGATAGCGGACAGGACTTTGCAAAAGTTTTGGGACAGGCGATTGCAGGGGCATTGGGTACGAATGCAGGCAGCGCTTACACGAATCCGCTTTACGGGAATACTTTGTATGGCAACAGCCTTTATGGCGGATTGTTTGGGAACAGTTTGTATGGGGGCGGCTTATATGGAAGCAGCCTTTTGGGGACGCCCTATGGCAATTATGCACTGATGAGCGGATTGTATTCCGCAAACAGCGGCAAGGGGACTTCCTTTTCCAGGACTTCGGAGGTATCCGGCGTATCTGGGACAACGAATATAGAACAGATTAAGCAGATGCAGAGGAACAGGGTGCAGGCAAGACTTGTGAACAGTTCTGCGGCGGATGCTTATAAAAAGCATATGTCCATGATGGCATAAGACAGGGCACAGCACTTTTTTAGAGACATGGAAAAATCCACATAGCACGAAAACGGCATGGTTATATTAACTTAAATTTACTTAAAAAAGTTGAGATAATTTCTATATTATTGTAAAATAGGAAAAAATTATAATAAGCATGTAGAAGGAGGAAGCTATGGGATTTCGGGATGATTTTGCCTGGGGAGCAGCTACAAGTTCCTATCAGATTGAAGGGGCATACCATGAGGACGGCAAGGGATTAAATATCTGGGACATATATACAAAAGACCCGGGAAGGATTTATGAGGGGCATACAGGGGACACAGCCTGCGATCACTACCACAGGTATCAAGAGGACGTGGCTATTATGAAGGAAATGGGATTAAAGGCCTACCGCTTTTCCATTAACTGGGCACGGATTCTGCCGGAGGGAACAGGGAAAATAAATCAGGCGGGGGTGGATTTTTACAACCGTCTGATAGATGAGCTTCTGCAGGCCGGGATTGAGCCTTACATTACCCTGTACCACTGGGAACTTCCTTATGAACTTTATAAAAGAGGGGGATGGATGAACCCGGACATTGTGGAGTGGTTTGGAGAATATGCTAAAATTGCGGCGGAATTTTTCAGCGACAGGGTAAAATACTTCTTTACGGTGAATGAGCCCCAGTGTTTTATCGGTCTCGGATTTTTGCACCAGGACCACGCCCCGGGGTTAAAAGTGCCCTATAAAGACACTTTTTTAATGGCCCACAATGTGATGAAAGCCCACGGCAGGGCGGTACAAAAGCTTCGGGAACACGGAAAGCAAAAGCTGGTCATTGGCTATGCTCCCACGGCGGGGGTAAGTTACCCCAAAACGGAAAAGCCGGAGGATGTAAAAGCGGCAAGGGAAATGTTTTTTTCTATGACGGAACTGTCGAATTGGACCTGGAATGTGGCATGGTGGTCTGACCCGGTGCTTTTGGGGCATTACCCGGAGGAAGGGTTAAAGTGTTTTGAGGCATATCTTCCCAAAATCACAGAGGAAGATATGAAATTGATTTCAGAGCCTATTGATATCTACGGGCAGAATATATATAATGGAAAATGCGTGGAAGCAGGGGAGGACGGAAAACCCAGGGTGGTGGAGCGGTATCCGGGATTTCCAAAGACGGCATGCGGCTGGCCGGTAACCCCGGAGAGTCTTTACTGGGGGCCGAAGTTCTTGTATGAGCGGTACAAAAAGCCTATTTATATCACAGAAAACGGCATGTCCTGCCATGATGTGATATCTCTGGACGGAAAAGTACACGACCCCAACCGTATTGATTTCCTTTCCCGGTACTTAGGACAGCTAAAGCGGGCAGCGCAGGAGATTGATGTGAGGGGATATTTCCAGTGGTCTTTAACGGACAATTTTGAGTGGAGCAGGGGATACGACGAGCGTTTCGGCCTTGTGTATGTGGATTATCCCAGCCAGAAAAGAATCTGCAAGGATTCCGCATACTGGTATAAAAATATGATCTCCACAAACGGTGCAGAATTATAAGAAAAGGAAGGAAGAATAGGATGCCATTTATTGATTCTAAAATTACGGTGCCTGTGTCACCGGAGAAAAGAGAGCGAATAAAGACGCAGTTTGGGGAGGCTGTGAGTATTTTCCATAAGCCGGAAAGTTACCTTATGGTGGGATTTGAGGATAACTATGATTTGTATATGGGAGGTATTAAGGTGGAAAAAGGAGCCTTCGTATCGGTAAAAATCTATGGAAATGCATCTTCAGACGCCTGCAATGAAATGACAGGGAAGATTTGCAGTATTTTTGAGAAAGAACTTGGGATTCCAGGGGATAAAGTGTACATCTCTTATCAGGGATTTAAGGATTGGGGATGGAACGGACAAAATTTCTAAAATAGAAAACAAGCCACTTCCGGTAACTGGAAGTGGTTTTTTTTCTTGTAATCGTGAAAAAACCTGTTTATAATGGAATCAGTATTTTATGGATTCGGAGAAAGGGAGGCGCGGGCAGGTATGAAAAGATTTCTCTTATGGGGTCTGGCGGTTCTTTTCCTGTCGGGGTGCGGGTACAGGGAAGAACAGAAAAATGAAAAACCGCCTATTGTCAGGGCGGAGACATTAGATACCGGTACGGTGCTGATTACGGTAGGGTTTATTCAGACGGGAAAAGAATCTGACTGGCGGGATGCAAATACCAACGATTTTCTGCAGACTTTTACCAGGGAAAAAGGATATAACCTCATATACATAGACGGGAATTCAGACCCGGAAAGACAGGTGAAAGCAGCCTACGATTTGATTGCCCAAAATGTGGATTATATTATTATAGACCCTATTGTGGAGGATGGATGGGAAGATGTGTTTATGGAGGCAAAAGAGAAGGGGATTCCGGTGATTGTCTCGGACAGGCAGGTGAATGTGAATGCTTCCCACTATGCCTGCTGGGTGGGCTCCGACTTTTACAAAGAAGGGCAGAATGCGGCGAAATGGCTGGAGGACTATCTTGAGGAGAAGGGCCGGGAGAAAGAGGAGATAAAAATTGTCCTACTGGAAGGCACAGATGGAGCTACAGCCACCAGGGGCAGGACGGAAGGCTTATATTCTGTTATCGACAGACATCCCAACTGGAAAGTGGTGGCAAAGGAGTTTGGAAATTTTACCCAGGGGGAAGGCGCCCAGGTCATGGAGGGGATTTTAAATCAGAAGATTGCATTTGATGTGGTCATAGCGGAAAATGACAATATGATGTTTGGGGCCATGAACGCCATGGACCAGCAGGGGATTGTATATGGAAACGGTACAGATATCATCACCATATCCTTTGATGCTCTCCATGAGGCCCTGGCGAAAGTGATTAAAGGGGAGCTTATGGTAACGGTAGAGTGCAATCCGCTGATTGCGGGACTTTCGGAAAAGGCTATTTTGGATTTGGAGAAGGGCAGGAGAATTGAAAAAGTACATTTTGTGCAGGAGACTGTTTTTACCCAGGAAAATACGGTTCTCCATTTGATGGAACGGAAGTATTAAGGAGAGTAAATGAAAAAGTCGTTGAGAAACAGAGTCATAGTTTTGATTTTGATGTTTGCGGTTGTGCTGGATATTGTGTGTATCACAATAAATTACCGGAATTTTGTACAGGCAAATGAACAGTTCAGCTATTCCACTGCAAGGACTGTCACGGAAACCTGCAATCTGATTATTGACAAAGATAAATTAAATATTTATATGGATACAGGAAAGAGAGACAGCCGATACTATGAAACCTGGAATAAATTGATTGATTACCGGAATACAAACAGTGATATCATCGGGCTCTCCCTTGTTTGGTTTGACGACGGGGGATGCCATTATATCTTTGACACAGACCTCACTTTAGAGGGAGCCTTTTTGAGAGACAGAAGGGAATATGACAATAAGCAGAAAAACTATATGGAATCTCTCATGCGGGGGGAAGAAATTGACTTTATCAATTACGGAAATTACATGGCGGTGTACCAGCCTATTCTATCCTCCTTCAACCTGCCCATCGGCTATGTGATTGTGGAGATTTCCACACAAAAGGCCAGGGAAAAGCAGAGGGCCTACCTGGCAGAAATGGTGTGTGCCCTGACACTTTTAACGGTAGTGCTTATGGTGATTTTGCTTCTGGTGCTGAACCGTATGGTGATAAGGCCCATTAACCAACTGTCTGAGGCTGCTTTTAACTATGTAAGCTCTATACATAAGAAGGGGGAGAAATCTACCTTAGAGCAGCTTTCCATACATACAGGGGACGAGATCGAGAGGCTGTTTTTGGCCATAAAAAAGATGGAGACGGATCTTTTGACTTCTTCCAACAATCTGGCGGTTGCCCAGTGGAACAGCAATCATGACAGCATGACCCAGCTTTTTAATAAGCGGTATTTTTATGAGTATATGGAAGGGTACGCCAAGGGCAAATCTGTGGGAGTTTTTTACTTTGATGTGGATAATTTAAAGAAAATGAATGACACCTACGGGCATGAGGCCGGGGATGAAGTCATCTGTAAAACGGCGGAATTTGTAAAAAAATATACCCCCGCCGAAGGGGGAGGCTTCCGCATGGGGGGAGATGAGTTTGTCATGGTAATCCTGGGCATGGAAAAGAGTTCTTTCTATGTTCTTGCGGATAAGATGAAAGGGGATAAGGACCGGGTGCTGACACCTGCTAACTACACGGTGCAGTGCCGCATTGCATTGGGATATGTTTATGGGGATGCATGCGTCAGCCTGACAGATTTGATGAAGGCGGCGGACGAGAAGATGTATCTGGATAAGATGAGCCGCAGGTAAGGAGCAGAGAGTACTCAGGTTGAGAGGACTGTGACAGAAGCAGGGGGAGAATATGGAAGAAAGCAGGATAAAAGTTTTTTTGGTGGAGGATGAGATTATAATCCGGGAGGGAATCAAAAAGAATATTAACTGGCAGCAGGAGGGATTTACCTTTGCCGGGGAGGCCAGCGACGGGGAATTGGCTTATCCCTTAATCCAAAGTACAAAGCCGGATATTCTCATAACGGACATCAAGATGCCTTTCATGGACGGCCTGGAGTTAAGCCGCCTGGTAAAAAAGGAGCTGCCGGATATTAAGATTCTGGTGCTCAGCGGATACAACGAATTTGAATATGCAAAAGAGGCAATTAATATCGGAATTACGGAATACCTGGTAAAGCCCGTCAGCGGGGCAAAGCTTTTAGAGGCAGTGAAAAAGGTGGCAAAGACCATTTTAGAGGAGAGGCAGCAGAGACAGTTTCTCTTGGCGTATCAAAAAGAGCAGGAGGAAAGCGAACAGCTTGCAAGGCAGAGTTTATTCGGCAGGCTTGTGTCAGGGAAATATCCGGTGTCCACGCTTCTCAGCGAGGGCAGGGAAATCGGGATGGAACTGGCGGCTACCCGGTATAATCTTATCCTGTTTCAGGTTTTTACCGGTGTGGATGCAGAAAATTATTCCGATGAACTAAACCGTCTTTCCGCAAAGATAAAGGATTTGTCGGAAAATACCCAGGGAGTGATTATGGTGGACCGGGGGGTGGAAGGCTTTGCCTTTCTCTTAAAGGGCACGGAAAACGTAGATATAGAAGAACTATTAGCTGAATTTTCGGAAAAGTTAAAGGACACTTTAAAAGAGTATCCCTACATGGAATATTTTGGGGGCGTGGGAGTTACAGTGGAGCGCTTAAGCGAGCTTAACGTGTGTTTTGAGAAGGCAAGCCATGCCTACGCTTACCGTTATCTGTGGGAGAGGAACCAGATTGTCACCGGGGAGGACAAAGCCGAGGTAAAGCTGGTGGACGAAGAGCTGAATCTGGGGGCTTTAAATGTGAAGGATTTGGAGAGAAAGGCTGTGGAGCGTTTTCTTGCCACCGGGCTTTTGGGGGAAGTGGCGGATTTTGTGGAGGAATATTTCCACAGTCTGGGAGAACAGAATATCCAATCCATGCTCTTTCGCCAGTATATCACTATGGATGCCTACATCACGGCGGCTTCTGCAGTGGAAAAATTGGGGTACGATTCCTCGGTGATGGTGGAGCAGTGCGGGGATTTTAAATCCATGACGGATGTTTTTATCACCACGGAACAGACAGCTTCCTATCTGAAACATGTGCTGTCCACTGCCATACGCCTGCGGGATGCCGTGTCCCAGAAAAAGTATGTCCAGCTTCTGGAGGATGCCAAGGAATATATCAGGCAGAATTTCTGCAATGAGGAGATTTCCTTAAATACTGTAGCTGCCAGTGTCAATTTAAGTCCCAATCATTTCAGTACCATTTTCAGTCAGGAAATCGGCCAGACCTTTGTGGAATATCTCACCTTTGTCCGGATGGAAAAGGCAAAGGAGCTTTTGCGCAATTCCACCATGAAAACCTCGGATATTGCCTTTGAGGTGGGGTATCGGGACGCCCATTATTTCAGTTACATTTTTAAAAAGACCCAGGAGTGCACACCCAGGGAATACCGGGCAAAGTCAACTGCCCCGCAGTAAGTGCAGGGAAATTAGATAGGAGTGAGACGTGATGAAAACACAGACTTCAATGAAAAACCGGCTGTATCTGCTCCTTGGGGTCTGCCTGATTCCCCTCACATGCATTATCGTGTATCTCCTGGTGCTGATGAACAGTTTTTCCCAGCGTTACGACTCTATTGTAGAAAACATTACCAGGGCAAATACCTATAATATTGTTTTTAAAGAAGATATGGACTACCTGATGTATATTATAGTAGTAAATGCAGACCGGGCGGAGGAACTGGTGGATATTGAAAAGCCTCAGATTATGATTGACGAGGCCAGGGATGCTTTTCTGGAATTGTATGATGCGGCGGAAACGGACCGAGTGAGAAAGAGTTTAAAGAGCATTATTAAGAGCCTAAACATTTTAGAGGACCGTGTGGCGGAGATTGAGGAGGATGCTTTAGTCAGCGGTTCCTATGATGTAAATATGGAGCGGCTGGATTTAAACGTCCGGGTTTTAACGGATTTGATACAGGAACAGATTCAGGAGTATATTTACTTCCAGGCTATTAACTTAGAGCAGCTCCGCCTTGGGATACGAAGGGATGTAGTCCATGCAATCCTCCTTTTAAGCCTGGGACTGGGGGGGATTTTCCTTATTGCTTTTGCAGTGAGCGGTAAAATTATCCGGGGTATCACAAAGCCCATACAAAAACTCTGCGTGGTGGCCAAGCAGGCCGGGCAGGGAAATTTTTCCGTGCGGATGGATGAGACGGGTACCTATGAGCTTGCTGTGTTAAACGACAGCTTTAACCGGATGGTGGAGGAGCTTGGCAAGCTGGTGGAAGATATCAGGGTGGAACAGCTAAATTTAAGGGCGGCAGAGTTAAAGCTTTTGCAGGAGCAGATTAATCCTCATTTCCTGTACAACACCTTAGACACCATTATGTGGCTGGCAGAATCTAAGGATACGGAGCAGGTGGTAAAAATGGTGTCCTCCCTCTCAGATTTTTTCCGCACCACACTCAGCAAGGGGAAAGATTTTATCACCGTGGAGGAGGAAAAAAAGCATATTAAGAGCTATCTGGAAATCCAGCAGTTCCGTTACCGGGATATTTTGGAGTATGAGATTTCCTTTTCCGAGGAAATCTACCAGTATGAAATGTTAAAACTGACACTGCAGCCTTTGGTGGAAAATGCGTTGTACCACGGCATTAAAAATAAGCGGGGGCTTGGGCATATAAAGGTCACAGGGGAGAAAGAGGGAGAAAACCTCATATTTAAAGTGAGGGATGACGGAATCGGCATGACGGAGGAGAGAAGCAGGCAGGTACAGCAGCTCATCCGGGGAGAGAGGCTTTCCGACAAGGAGTCCTCAGGCTTTGGCCTCTTTAACATTAACGAGAGAATACGCCTTCACTATGGAACAGAATATGGTTTGACCTTGAGAAGCACTTACCAGGAGGGAACAGAATTCCAGGTAAAAATCCCCTGCGTAAAAAAATGAACTTTTTTCGGAAAATAATATACTTTGTTCATGATTTGTTCAAAATTTGATAAAAAATTGTACTAAAATCCAAGATATTTCTGTTTCACATAAGGGGCAGAAAAGTTATAATGTTTTCATCAGCTAAGGGGTGCCTTAGAAAAAATATTATAAGATGTGGAGGATTTTTGTATGAAAAGAAAAATTGTTAGCGTATTAATGTGTGCAACTATGACAGCAGCTCTGTTCGCAGGATGCGGCGGAGGCGGAGATACTCAGGCAAGCGGTGACGCAGCAAAAACAGACGACACAGCAAAGACGGATGATGCGGCAAGTGACGACGCAGCCGACGATGCAGCAGCAGATGACGCAGCAGGGGATGATGCGGCAGCTGATAATGCAGGAGGCAGTGACGGCGCAATCACCATCGGTTTTGCACAGGTTGGCCATGAGTCTGACTGGCGTACAGCTTCTACAAAATCCTGTCAGGATGTGTTCTCTGCTGAAAACGGATATGATTTACAGTTCGTTGACTGTGACAATGATTCCGCAGCACAGATCGAGGCAGTTCGTGGATTTATCCAGCAGGCTGTAGATTACATAATTATCGACCCAATCGTATCCACAGGATGGGATACCGTATTGACAGAGTGTGAGGACGCAGGAATTCCTGTAATCATTATCGACCGTACCATTGATGATTCTGATAAATATGTTTCATGGGTAGGTTCCAACTTTAAGACAGAGGGTCTTGCAGCAGGTGAGTGGTTAAAAGCCTATGCAGAGAATAAAGGCATCAGCGAGATTAACGCATTGGTTATTGAAGGAAGTACAGGCGCATCTGCTACCATCGGACGTACCGAAGGATTTAAAGAGATTGCAGACGCAAATGGATGGACAATCGTAGATTCCCAGTCCGGTGACTTTACAGAGGCAGGCGGACAGGAAGTTATGGAAAGTTACATCAAATCTTACGAAGGAAAGTTTAACGTAGTTATCTGCCAGAACGATAACGAGGCATTCGGTGCTATGACAGCTATGAAAAATGCTGGTATCGAGTACGGCGTAGGCAAAGACGTCATTTTAGTATCCTTCGATGCTTGTACCGCAGGTCTTGAGAAAGTTATGAGCGGCGACATCAATGCAGACTTTGAGTGTAACCCTCTGGCAGCTCCGGACGTAGAAAAAGTAATCAAACAGTTACAGGCTGGCGAGACACCGGAAAAAGAAGTATATATGACAGAGCACTGGTATGTAAATGAGGATGTTCTTTCTTCTATTACTGTAAATGGCGAGGAGCAGGCGCTTACTGTTGTAACACAGGAAATTATTGACGCTCAGTACTAATTAGAATATGTGGGAGCTCCACAGACGGAATAATAGTAGAGTGATTTCGAGGAGGAGGCTTTAAGTCTCCTCCTCTTTAATGGAAAGGATGGTATTATGGAAAATAATGTAGTACTGACCATGAGGGGGATTTCCATGACATTTCCAGGGGTGAAAGCTCTTGACAATGTGGATTTTACATTGAGGAAAGGTGAAATCCATGCGCTGATGGGGGAGAATGGTGCCGGAAAGTCCACATTGATTAAATGTCTTACCGGTATCAATGCTTTTGAGGCAGGGGAGATTCACGTGGACGGCATACAGGGGCCGGTGGTAAACCACTCCACGCTGGATGCCCAGAAAAAGGGGATTTCCACCGTGTATCAGGAAGTAAACCTCTGCGGCAACTTAAGCGTTGCGGAAAATCTTTTTATCGGCAGGGAGCCGAGAACAAAAATCGGAACCATTGACTGGAAAGCTATGGTGAAACGTTCCCAGAAAATTATGGCGGACCTTGATATGCCTGTGGATGTAAACCAGAATTTGGAGGAGTATTCCCTGGCGCTGCAGCAGATGATTGCCATCGCAAGGGCTGTGGATATGGACTGTAAAGTTCTGATTTTGGATGAGCCTACCTCTTCCTTAGACGACAACGAAGTGGAGAAACTCTTTAAGCTAATGAGACAGCTTCGGGATAAGGGAGTGGGAATCATATTTGTTACCCATTTCTTAGAGCAGGTGTACGCCGTGTGCGACAGAATCACTGTTTTGAGAAACGGTACGCTGGTAGGGGAGTATCCCATTGCGGACCTTCCCAGGGTAAAACTGGTGGCGGCTATGATGGGTAAAGATTTTGACGACCTGGCAGCGATAAAGACAGACGAGACAACAGATTTCTCCCATGCGGAAGTATTGATTGAAGCTAAGGGGTTAAGCCACAAAGGAACGATTAAGCCTTTCGACCTTACCATCCACAAAGGGGAGGTTGTGGGGCTCACAGGACTTTTGGGCTCCGGGCGAAGCGAACTGGCAAGGGTAATCTACGGTGCGGACAGAAACCAGACGGGAACCCTTAAGGTGAACGGAAAAGAAGTGAATATCAAAGCGCCCATTGACGCTATGAATCTTGGCATGGGCCTTCTGCCGGACGACAGAAAAGCGGAGGGTATTATCGGCGATTTGTCGGTGCGGGAGAATATTATTCTGGCCCTTCAGGCAAAACGGGGGATGTTTAAGCTGATTCCCATGAGGGAGCAGATTGCCCTGGCGGATAAATACATAGAAATGCTTCAGGTGAAAACGGCAAGCCGGGAGACTTTGATAAAACAGCTCTCCGGCGGTAATCAGCAGAAGGTTATTTTGGGCAGATGGCTTGCCACTGACCCGGATTTCTTAATATTAGATGAGCCCACCCGTGGTATTGACGTGGGAACAAAGACAGAGATTCAGAAGCTTGTGTTAAAGCTGGCGAAAGAGGGCAAGAGCCTTATCTTTATCTCCTCGGAGATTGAGGAAATGCTTCGTACCTGCTCTAAGATGGGCGTATTAAGAGACGGGGCGAAAGTGGGAGAGATTACGGAAAATCTTACCCAGGAGACAGTGATGAATGCAATCGCAGGAGGTGGTTCAAATGAGTAAAGTGAAGAAATTAACAGGGATGCCTTTGTTCCTTCCGGTGTTTTGTATGCTCCTTGTGATGCTGGTAAACGTAATATTTGATGCAGCTAACGGAAATTTTCCATTTAACTTTTTTACCATTTCCGTGAGAAACGGAGTGCTCTATGGCCGTCTCATAGATATTTTAAACAGGGGAAGTGAGATTGCCATACTGGCCATCGGTATGACACTGGTGGTATCCTCCTCCGCAGGGACGGACATTTCCGTTGGTTCCGTTATGTCCCTGGCAGCGTCTTTCTGCTGTATGCTTTTGGCAGGCTACGGTGTGGCTTCCACCAGCGAACTTGCGATGCCTTTAATCGTGGGCGTGTTAGGCGGTATCTTAATGGGATGTGTCTGCGGCGCTTTCAACGGATTTTTGGTGGCCTACTTAAACGTGCAGCCCATGGTGGCAACGCTGATATTGTTTTCTGCGGCGCGGGCGATTGGACTTCTTCTCTGCAACAACTTAATCGTGTATGTGAGAAATGATTCCTTCGGATTCTTCGGAAGTTTCCTTGGGCCGATTCCCACGCCTATTGTTGTGGCAGCCCTGTGTATCCTTGTGGTATCCCTTTTGCTCCGCTATACGGCATTGGGGCTTTATATCCAGAGTGTTGGTATTAACAAAAAGGCGTCCAGGATTGCCGGATTAAATTCAGCAAAAATTATTTTCCTCTGCTATATCGTGTGCGGCCTCTGTGCAGGAATTGCAGGAATCGTAGCTTCCTCCAGAATTACTTCCGCAGACTCCAACAATATCGGATTAAACTTTGAGCTGGATGCCATTTTGGCAGTGGCTCTTGGAGGAAACAGCTTAGGCGGCGGTAAATTCCGGCTGGCAGGCTCTATTATCGGGGCTTACACCATCCAGGCAATTACCACCACATTATATGCATTGGGTGTGTCTACAGAGCAGGCTCCGGTGTATAAGGCTATCGTAGTAATTATTATCGTAACGATCCAGGCTCCTCCTTTCAAGGCGTTTATGAAACGTATGTCTGCGAAGAGAGAATTGGCAAAAGGAGGTGCAGCAGCATGAAAACAAAAAAAATAAACAGCAATACCCTTCTTTTGGTTATTACCATTGCGCTGTTTTTTGTTATGTATCTGGCGGGCTGTGTGGTATACAACGCTAAGGGATTTACCCATTTACAGACATTTTTAAATATTTTAATTAACAATGCAGGGCTTTTGTGTGTGACATGCGGCATGACCTGTGTCATGCTCACAGGTGGAATTGATATTTCTGTTGGTTCCCTCATTGCCTTAGACTGTATGTTTTTGGCAGTGGGAATGGAACGTTGGGGAATGAGTGCACCTCTATTGTGTGTTCTGGTGCTTGTCATCGGTGTTGTATTTGGAATTGTCCAGGGATTTTGCGTGGGATATCTGCAGATTCAGCCCTTTATCGTAACCATGGCGGGGATGTTCTTTGGAAGGGGTATGACGGCGATTATCTCCACAGACCAGGTGTCCATCAGCAGCAATGAGTGGTTTGTAAATCTGGCAAATATCCGGATTTTCCTTCCCTTTGGAGCTTACACCAACAATAAGGGGGTGCTTCAGGTTCCGTATATCCGTATCACCGTTGTGGTGGCGCTGATTGTGCTTGTGGCAATCTTCCTCATGCTTAGGTATACAAAGTTTGGACGAAGCCTCTACGCAGTTGGAGGCAATGAACAGTCTGCGGTTATGATGGGATTAAATGTACCCATGACAAAACTGAAAGCTTATGTCTTGTCCTCTTTCCTCTGCTCCATCGGCGGTATCTGTTTCTGTTTAAATACCATGTCCGGTAATGTGCAGCAGGCAACAGGGCTGGAGATGGATGCCATAGCCTCCTCCGTTATCGGCGGAACCCTCCTTACAGGAGGAGTGGGAAACGTTATCGGCTCCTTCTTTGGTGTGTTGATTAACGGTACGATTTCCACTTTGGTTAAGACCAACGGAAAGCTTCTTAGCTCCTGGTCTAACATTGCGGTGGCAGCGCTCCTTTGTTTCTTTATCGTGCTGCAGAGTATATTTGCAAATATAAAAGCAAAGAAATAATTGAAGAGATTTTGGTACAGATTTTTGTTTTACATAAGGGACTGTGGTTCACAGTCCCTTGTCTGGCAGGAGGAAGGTATTATATGGGGAAAAGAATATGTTTATTGGGATGTGTTTTTCTCCTGCTGTCAGGCTGCGGCAGGGAGCAGGAACCTGAGAATCCTGCGTTTTTTGACACTACGGAGGAAAGTGAAAACCTGATAGTGGTGGGCCTTGCCCAGGTGGGATCCGAGTCCGACTGGCGTCTGGCAAACACCCAATCTTATAAAGAGACGTTTACAGAGGAAAACGGATATTACCTGCTCTTTGAGGACGGGCAGCAAAAGCAGGAAAACCAGGTGAAGGCAGTGCGTAACTTTATTCTCCAGGAAGTGGATTATATTGTGCTTGACCCCATTGTGGAAACCGGCTGGGATGCAGTGCTTAAAGAGGCGAAGGATGCGGGGATTCCCGTGATTCTCTCCGACAGGTCTGTGCAGGTGGAGGATTCCGAACTCTATACCTGCTGGGTGGGCAGTGATTTTAAGGCGGAGGGGGAGAAGGCCGGAATGTGGCTTTTGGATTATCTTAAGGAAAAGGAGCGCTTGGAGGAAGAAATCCAAATTGTCACACTTCAGGGAACCCTTGGCTCCACAGCACAGATCGGGCGGACAGAGGGATTTAACAGGGTTTTGGGAGGCCAGGAAAACTGGGTGATGTTAGAGCAGCAGTCGGGAGAATTTACTCAGGCGAAAGCGAAAGAAGTGATGGAATACTTCTTGAGAACATACCCGGATATTGATGTGGTAGTATGTGAGAATGACAATATGGCATTTGGAGCCATGGATGCCATGAGAGAGGCTGGAAAAAGTTTCGGGAAAAAGGGAGACATTATCGTCATCGCCTTTGACGCCACGGAGGCGGCTTTAGAAGCTGTGGAGCGGGGGGAAATCCATGCGGATTTTGAATGTAATCCCCTGCTTGGCCCGGTGGTGGATAGAACCATAAAAAAGCTGGAATTGGGGCAGAAAGTGGATAAAATCCAATACGTGGAGGAGACATATTTTGATTAAGTTAAAGTATTTTCAGTTGACGGAGGATTTGAAAGGGCAGATATTGTCAGGACAGATTCTGCCCGGAGAAAAAATACCTTCCGAGAATACCTTGGCAAAGGAGTATGGCGTCAGCAGGCAGACCGTTCGGAAAGCCATTGCGATTCTACAGAGCCAGGGATATGTGTATGCCCAGCACGGCAGAGGCACTTTTTGTTCAGAACTTGCGCGGCACATCCACAGTTCCAGAAATATTGCAGTGGTGACGACCTATCTCTCCGACTATATCTTTCCCAGGGTGATACAGGGAATCGACGAGGTGCTTACCGGGGAAGGATACAGTATCATTTTAAAAAATACAAGGAATTCCAGGAGCAGGGAGGCCAGATGTTTGGAGGAACTTTTGCAGAAGGATATCGACGGCATGATTATTGAACCCAGCAAGAGCCAAATATACTGCAGCCATACTGCGCTGTACCGGAAACTGGAGGAGTACCGGATCCCCTATGTGTTTATCCAGGGATGTTTTGAGCAGATGAGGGACAAGCCCGCAGTTTTAATGGATGACTGTAAGGGGGGATATCTTATTACCAAATATCTTTTAGAGCTTGGGCATAAGCATATTGTGGGGGTGTTTAAGGCAGATGATTCCCAGGGACAGCACAGGCATAAAGGGTATGTGAAAGCTTTGCAGGAGGCGGGGGTTTCCTACGACCCGGACAGGGTGGTGTGGTTTTACACCGAGGACCGGTCGATGCATCCCTATGAGAGGATTTGTCAGATGGCGGTGCAGGGGGAGCAGATGGACGGGGTTGTATGTTATAACGACCAGATTGCTTTAAAAGTCATCCATGCCTTAGAGGAGTGCGGGAAAAAGGTGCCGGGGGATGTGTCTGTCACAGGATATGACAATTCTTATATGGCAAATGCCGGGGGAATCACCCTCACCACCATCACCCATCCCCAGGAGAAATTAGGGGAGATGGCGGCAGGGCTGCTTCTTTCCCTGATTCAGGAAAAAGAAATTTCCGGTGAGGGGAGGCGTGTGGTGATTGAGCCGGAACTTGTCATTGGAAATTCCTGTAAGGACAGGAGAGGTGAAAAAGAAAATTTTTATAAAATATAAAAAAACAACTTGTTAAGACATGTGTACAAGTTGTACTATTAAAGTATGAAGTAAGGCAGTAAAGAGATGCAGGAGGGTAAAAAATGTTACAGACAAAAAATTACAAGTTTTGGTTTTGTACCGGTTCACAGGATTTGTACGGAGATGAGTGTTTGGCAAAGGTGGCACAGCACTCCAAACAGATTGTGGATGAGCTGAATAAGACAGGAATTCTGCCATATGAGCTGGTATGGAAACCAACACTCATTACAAATGAGTTAATCCGTAAAACTTTCAATGAGGCAAATGCAGACGAAGAGTGTGCCGGGGTTATCACATGGATGCATACATTTTCCCCTGCAAAATCCTGGATTTTAGGATTACAGGAGTACAGAAAGCCTCTGATGCATTTCCATACCCAGTTTAACGAGGAAATTCCCTATGATTCCATTGATATGGATTTTATGAATGAGAATCAGTCCGCACACGGGGACAGAGAGTACGGCCACATCGTAAGCCGTATGAGAATCGAGAGGAAAGTGGTAGTGGGACACTGGTCTGACCCTGTGGTAGTTGGAAAAATTGCTTCCTGGATGCGCACGGCAGTAGGTATTATGGAGAGCAGCCATATCCGGGTAATGCGTGTGGCTGACAACATGAGAAATGTTGCAGTTACCGAGGGGGATAAGGTTGAGGCACAGATTAAGTTTGGCTGGGAAGTGGACGCTTATCCGGTAAACGAAATCGCAGAATCCGTGGCAGATGTATCCATGTCTGATACCAATGCGCTGGTGGATGAGTACTACGACAAGTATGAGATTCTCTTAGAGGGCAGAGACCCGGAGGAGTTTAAGAAACATGTGGCAGTACAGGCACAGATTGAACTTGGTTTTGAGCGTTTCTTGGAGGAGAAAAATTACCAGGCAATCGTAACCCACTTTGGAGATCTGGGGGCATTAAAACAGCTTCCCGGACTGGCAATCCAGAGACTTATGGAGAAAGGTTACGGTTTTGGGGCAGAGGGCGACTGGAAAGTGGCAGCTATGGTACGCCTGATGAAGATTATGACAGCGGGAATGAAAGATGCAAAGGGAACTTCTATGCTGGAGGATTATACATATAATCTTGTAAAAGGAAAAGAGGGGATTTTACAGGCGCATATGCTGGAAATCTGCCCGACTATCGCTGAAGGACCCATAAGCATTAAGTGCCAGCCATTGTCCATGGGTGACAGGGAAGACCCGGCAAGGCTTGTATTTACCTCCAAAGAGGGCAGGGGTATCGCTACATCCTTAATCGACCTTGGCAACCGTTTCCGTCTTATTATCAATGATGTGGACTGTAAGAAGAATGAAAAAGCTATGCCCAAACTTCCTGTGGCAACCAATTTCTGGACACCCCAGCCTGACATGTACACCGGGGCAGAGGCATGGATTCTGGCAGGAGGAGCACACCACACCGCATTCTCCTACGATATTACTGCAGACCAGATGGGCGACTGGGCAAATGCGATGGGCATTGAGGCTGTTTACATTGACAAGGATACCACAATCCGGGGCTTCAAGAGAGATTTGATGCTGGGGGAAGTATTTTACAGGTAGGATTTCTCTGCTTAAATTTTTACGGTAATTTAGTGAAAAAAGTAGGGTAGGAAAGCAAATTTGAAATGTTGTATAATATTTAGGGCGGGTGTGTGATATTATTTACGCACACCAGAAAAATAAAACCAAATAAAGGAGAGTAAACAATGAAATTTTTTGTAGACACAGCGAATGTAGATGATATCAGAAAAGCAAACGACATGGGAGTTATCTGCGGAGTTACCACAAATCCTTCTCTCATTGCAAAAGAGGGCAGGGATTTTAACGAGGTTATCAAAGAGATTACCTCTATTGTGGACGGACCAATCAGCGGTGAGGTTAAGGCTACTACAGTGGACGCTGAGGGTATGATTAAAGAGGGACGTGAGATTGCAGCGATTCATCCCAATATGGTTGTAAAGATTCCCATGACAGTAGAGGGGTTAAAGGCTGTAAAAGTTCTCTCCGCAGAGGGTATTAAGACAAATGTGACACTTATCTTTACTGCAAACCAGGCACTTCTTGCTGCAAAGGCAGGGGCAAGCTTTGTTTCTCCTTTCTTAGGAAGACTTGACGATATCTCCCAGACCGGGGTTGATTTAATTCGGGTGATTGCAGAAATCTTTAATATTTATGATTTGGACACAGAGATTATCGCTGCAAGCGTGAGAAATCCCATCCATGTGACGGACTGTGCGCTGGCAGGAGCTGATATTGCCACGGTTCCCTACAGCGTCATCGAGCAGATGACAAAACATCCTTTGACAGACCAGGGTATTGTAAAATTCCAGGCTGACTACAAGGCTGTATTCGGAGAGTAAACATACAAGAATCAAAGAAGGAGAACGCCATGAATAAATTAGAGCTTCAAAAGACTGCCGTAGAAGTCCGTAAGGGAATTATAAACGGTGTCCACAGCGCAAAGGCAGGACATCCAGGCGGGTCTTTATCTGCAACAGAGATTTTTACTTACCTGTATTTTGAGGAGATGAATATTGACCCTAAAAATCCCAAGATGGAGGGACGTGACCGCTTTGTGTTATCCAAGGGACACACGGCCCCGGGGCTTTACTCCACACTGGCAAACAGAGGATATTTCCCTGTGGAAGATTTACTGACACTGCGCCACACAGGTTCTTACTTACAGGGACATCCGGATATGAAGCATATCCCCGGAGTTGACATGTCAAGCGGTTCTTTAGGACAGGGACTTTCCACTGCAGTGGGAATGGCATTGGCAGCAAAATTGGATAACAAGGATTATAGGGTGTATGCGCTCTGCGGTGACGGTGAGATTGAGGAGGGCCAGATTTGGGAGGCAGCTATGTTTGCAGGCCATAGAAAACTGGATAACCTGGTGGTGATTGTGGACAACAATAATCTCCAGATTGACGGCCCCATCGACCAGGTATGTTCCCCGTATCCTATCGATAAAAAATTTGAAGCCTTCAATTTCCATGTAATCAATGTAAACGGAAATGACTTTGACGAACTTGACAAGGCTTTTAAAGAGGCGAAAGCTACAAAGGGTATGCCTACCTGTATTGTGGCCCACACCTTAAAGGGAAAAGATGTTTCCTTTATGGAGAACTCTGTGGACTGGCATGGAAAAGCACCAAATGATGCAGAGTACGAAATTGCGATGAATGACTTAAAGAAAGTAGGTGACGCATTATGCCAGTAATCGAGAATATCAATGAATTGCCAAAAGTGGCGACAAGAGAAAGTTATGGTAACGCATTAGTGGAACTTGGAAAAGAGCATGAGGATGTCCTGGTTTTGGATGCGGATCTTGCAGCAGCTACAAAGACGGGAACTTTTAAAAAAGTATTTCCTGAGAGACATATTGACTGCGGGATTGCTGAGGCAAATATGACAGGTATTGCGGCAGGGCTTTCCACCTGTGGAAAAGTGCCTTTTATCAGCACATTTGCCATGTTTGCGGCAGGGCGTTCCTATGAGCAGGTGAGAAACTCCATCGGATATCCCCACTTAAATGTAAAAATCGGGGCAACCCATGCAGGCATCTCCGTGGGGGAGGACGGCGCCAGCCACCAGTGTAATGAGGATATGGCTTTGATGCGTGAAATTCCTGGAATGGTAGTGATTAATCCCAGTGATGACGTGGAGGCAAAGGCAGCAGTAAAGGCTGCATACCAGCATGAAGGCCCTGTATATCTCCGTTTTGGAAGACTGGCTGTTCCGGTTATCAATGACAGGCCGGATTATAAGTTTGAAATCGGCAAGGGCGTGACGTTAAAAGAAGGTAAAGATATCACAATTTTTGCCACCGGGCTTTGTGTGTCAGAGGCATGCCTTGCAGCGGATATGCTGGAAAAAGACGGCATTGATGCAGAAGTGATTAATATCCACACAATTAAACCTTTGGACGAGGAACTTGTAGTGGCTTCTGCATCTAAGACGAAGAGAGTTTTCACTGTGGAAGAGCACTCCATTGTGGGGGGCTTAGGCGCAGCAGTGGCAGAGGTTCTGGGAGAAAAATGTCCCACAAAGATAACACGTCTTGGGGTGAAGGATGTGTTTGGGGAGTCCGGTCCGGCAAAAGAACTTCTGCATAAATATGAACTGGACGCAGAGGGAATCTACAAAAATATTAAGAGCAGTTTATAAAATCAATGGTCCGGGCAATGCCCGGACCTTAAGGAGAACGGGGGTAAATGCATGAATCATAAAGAGGCGATTGCAGCAGGGAAAACATCTCTTGGCATTGAGTTTGGCTCTACAAGAATAAAGGCTGTCCTTATCGGGGAGGACAATGCGCCGCTGGCTTCAGGAAGCCACGAGTGGGAGAACCAGTATGAAAACGGAGTTTGGACATACAGTTTGGACGCCATATGGAACGGTTTGCAGGACTGTTACAAAAATCTGGCGGAAGATGTGAAAAACCAGTATGGGGAAGATTTAACCGTAATAGGCTCCATAGGATTCAGCGCCATGATGCACGGATACATGGCATTTGATAAAAACGGAGAACTTTTGGTTCCCTTCCGCACCTGGAGGAATACCATTACGGAGGCGGCAGCGAAAAAGCTTACGGAGGAGTTTCACTACAATATCCCGGAGCGGTGGAGCATTGCCCATCTCTACCAGGCGATTTTAAACAAAGAGGAACATGTGAAAGATGTGACATTCTTTACCACTTTGGCAGGATATATCCACTGGAAAATGACAGGGGAGAAAGTCCTTGGGGTGGGAGACGCATCCGGAATGTTTCCAATAGACAGTAAGACAAAAGATTACGATGCGTCCATGATAGAGAAATTTGACGCTTTAACCGCACCCTGCGGATATTCCTGGAAATTAAGGGATATCCTGCCAAAAGCTCTTTGCGCAGGGGAAAATGCAGGAACCCTGACGGAAGAAGGTGCAAAACTTTTGGATGTCAGCGGCAGATTAAAACCGGGAATTCCCCTTTGTCCTCCTGAGGGAGATGCGGGAACAGGAATGGCTGCCACAAACAGCGTGGCAGTTAGGACGGGAAATGTTTCTGCGGGAACGTCAGTATTTGCCATGATTGTTCTGGAAAAGGAACTGAAAGGCGTTCACCAGGCAATCGATTTGGTGACTACCCCCACTGGTGACTTAGTGGCAATGGTGCACTGCAATAACTGTACTTCAGATTTAAATGCCTGGGTAGGCCTGTTTAAAGAATTTGCGGAGAGCTTCGGGGTGGAAGTGGATATGAACAAACTCTTCTCCGTGCTTTACAACAAAGCCCTGGAGGGGGATTCTGACTGCGGCGGCCTTTTGGCTTACAATTATTTTTCAGGGGAGAGCATTACAGGGTTTGATGAGGGAAGACCGCTCTTTGCAAGGAGCGTGGAGGGGAACTTTAACCTGGCAAACTTTATGCGGGTGCACTTATTTACAGCTTTGGGAGCTTTAAAAAACGGGTTGGATATTCTGTTAAAAGAGGAAAAGGTAAACATTGATAAAATCTACGGACACGGCGGGTTATTTAAGACCCCTGTGGTAGGGCAGCGCATTATGGCGGCAGCTATGAATACGCCGGTTTCCGTTATGGAGACGGCAGGGGAAGGCGGCGCCTGGGGTATTGCGGTTTTGGCATCCTACATGAAGAATAAGGCACAGGGAGAGAGCCTTTCAGATTATCTCAATGATAAAGTATTTGGCGGTGAGAACGGAGTGACAGAAAATCCGGATCCAAGTGACGTAAAGGGATTTGATGAATTTTTGAAACGGTACAATGCAGGCCTGCCTATTGAGCGGGCGGCTGTGGAAACTTTAAAGTAACAGTCAAGTTTAAGCAGGAAGGAAAAATTATGCTGGAAGAATTAAAAAAACAAGTATATGAGGCAAATATGGAACTTCCCCGCCGGGGACTGATTACCTACACCTGGGGAAATGTAAGCGGCATTGACAGGGAGAGCGGATATTTTGTCATTAAGCCCAGCGGCGTGGATTATGACGATTTGACGCCGGAGGATATGGTTGTCATGGATTTAAAAGGCAATAAGGTAGAAGGGAAATACAAACCTTCTTCCGATACGGCAACCCATATGGAGTTGTACAATAAGTATCCGGAAATCGGCGGCGTGGTACATACTCATTCCCCGGAGGCCACTGCCTGGGCCCAGGCAGGGCGCAGCATCCCCCTTTACGGAACAACCCACGCAGATTATTTCTACGGGGAAATTCCCTGTGCCAGAAGCCTTACGCCGGAGGAGATTGATAAGGCATACGAGGTGAATACAGGAAAAGTTATTATAGAAACTTTTGAGGAGCGTGGCATGAATCCCATGCACACTCCCGGGGTGCTCTGCACCAACCACGGCCCCTTTACCTGGGGAAAAGATGCGGCAGAAGCCGTACACAATGCGGTGGTGTTAGAGGAAGTGGCAAAGATGGCCACGAAAACGGAGTTAATTAACCCCAAGGTGAAACCGGCGCCGGATTGCATTAAAGATAAGCATTTCTTTAGGAAACATGGAGAAAATGCATATTACGGGCAGAATTAAAGAAAAAACAGGCATCCTTGGGGTGCCTGTTTTTTGTATAAGGAAATTGACTATGTATATACTATAGTATATACTAAATAAACAAGGAGAGGGCAGCAGGGGAATCTGATTTTCCAAATGAGAGAATCGGGGATTTATTTGCAGAGGGATATACGGACCGTGAGTTAGAGAAAATGGTGCGTTATTATTTTGAAATGCATGGAGGCTGGGAGTATTCCTATCCTTATATAAAAATGGGTACGGGAGAAGATGGGCAGGTAACCATTCTTTTGTATAAAGAAGGGGATGAGGATGAGCATGTGGCAGTCTATGGAAATTATACCGTTGACAGGAGGACGGGGAAAGGCAAAGACGAGGGTTCCGGTGCAGATATTGACCTTGAAGAGACGCTTTTCTTTATAAATTTAGAGAAAGAGTATGAAGAGAAAGGGGAGGAGGAGCTGTTTTTTCCCTGCATCTATACAGACCAGGAGCGCTTCATTTTTTCCGCAGGGGAGATAAGAGGAAGCGGAAGATTTTATTACGGAGATTTTTATGTTTATAACAGGAAGAATGAAGTTTATGAAGCACAGGCCCATCTGACAGACGGTGATACGTTTTATGTGATTGGGGAGAATATCTATTATAATAAATACTATCACAATGAAGCTGAGGAGGAGAAAAAGGGTTCAGGCCTGTTTCGGACGGATTTCTCCCTGGGGCATGAGGAAAAAATTGGAGAGTTCTATTCTCTGACAAAGTATGACAGGGAGCATGACCTGATCTTTGCAGAAAAGCGGCCTGGGAAATACAAATATCAGTCTTCGCTGGTGATTATAGGCCAGGATGGCACAGAGGAGAAGGTTCTCTATGACCCCAAAGTGCTGGACTGGGATTTTCAAGCTGAGGAATTGGATAAGATTTATTATTCCCATATTGTCTGTGACGGCAGGAAAGTTTATGCGGCAGTGGAACATTGGGGGCACAGAGAAGGCCAGTGGGGAAGGGGTGATATGCTGCTAAACAGGACGGAAATTGAGGTGGAATTGTGAGGGATTCGGGTATTATAAATGATTTTGTGCTATAATGGAAATACATGAAAATTCCTGAGATTCGATTGGAGAATATTGAATGGACAATCAAAAATTACACACAATCCTGCAATTAGGGGAAAGCATAGCGGTGGAATTTAAACGCTGCGGCAATGGGATAGAGAATGATGTGTACGAAACCGTATGCTCATTTTTGAATCGGTTTGGGGGAGACATTTTTCTTGGAGTTTTGGATGACGGAACGGTAAAGGGCGTGCCGGAGAACGCCGCGAAGGATATGACAAAAAATTTTATAAAAATGATAAGTAATCCGGAAGTACTCTCACCCACCGTATATTTATCCCCGGAAATTCTAAAATATGAGGGAAAAACAGTTATTCATGTACATGTACCTGTCAGTGCAGAGGTTCATACCTGTAAAAAGCATGTATACGACAGAGTAGATGATGCAGACGTTAAAGTTACTGCTACGGCCGCCATTGCGTCAATGTATATCCGGAAACAAAATATTTTTACCGAAAAGCGAATTTATCCTTATGTGACAATGGAAGATTTGCGTTTGGATTTGCTGCCGAAAATCAGACGGATGGCAGAAAACAATATTGAAGGGACTCATGTATGGCAGAATATGAGTGATAAAGAATTGTTAAAGAGTGCAGGGCTTTTTGGAGTGGACAGGGCCACGGGAGAGAAAGGATATAATCTGGCGGCAGTGATGCTTCTTGGAAAGGATGAGGTTATCAAAGATATCTGCCCGGCATATGAGACAGATGCATTGCTTAGGCGGGTGAATACAGACCGCTATGATGACAGGGAAATTGTGGATACAAATTTGATTGAAAGCTATGACAGACTGATGGAATTTATCAGGAAGCATCTGCCAAATAAATTTTTCTTAGAAGACGATCAGCGCAAAAATCTCAGGAATATTATTGCCAGGGAAATGGTAGGGAATATTTTGATGCACCGTGAATACAGCAGTTCCTATATTGCGAAACTGGTGATTGAGGAGAATCGGATGTATTCAGAAAACGCAAACAGGGCTGCACAAGATGGATTTTTGACACCGGATAATATAGAACCCAATCCCAAGAATCCGATTATTGCTTCGTTTTTCAGAACCATTGGTTGGTCGGACAGGCTTGGATCGGGAGTGCGCAATCTGTTTAAGTATACGAAATTTTATTCAGGAGCAGACCCGGAGTTTCACGAGGGAGATGTGTTTCGTCTGATTGTACCTTTGGATGACGGGTACTCTTATGACCTGCTAATAGGGGAAGAGACAGGATCGGCGATAAAAGTCGGCGATAAAAAACCGGCGATAAAAGTCGGCGATAAAAAACCGGCGATAAAAACCGGCGATAAAAAAACATCGGCAACAGAAAAGCGAATAGAAGTGATATTGAATATCATGGAAGATGGACAGGAATACAAAGCGGATGAGATAGCAAAAATAGTTGGACTAAAGTCATCCAGGACAAGAGAATTGTTGAAAATACTTGTGGATGATGATAAATTAGGGATTGTGGGCAATAAAAAAAACCGGCGTTATTTTGTTAAAAAATAATTTTTCTCAGGCAAATACATCAGCGAACATCCGGAAAAATCAGCAATGAAAGCAGGAAGGAAAAGCATGAAATTTTTACATTTAGGAGATTTACATTTAGGAAAAACACTGAGTGATTTTGATTTGATTGAAGATCAGAGGTATATCCTTAATCAGATTCTTGGTATTGCGGAAAAAGAATCCATAGACGGCGTGCTTATCGCCGGGGATGTGTATGATAAATCTGTACCAAGGGAGGCGGCTACGAAGCTTTTGGATGAGTTTCTGATAAAACTGGCAAAAAAGAGGATAAAGGTATTTATGGTGAGCGGGAACCATGATTCGGATGAACGGTTGAATTACGGGAGCACTCTGTTTGCATCCAATCAGATATTTATATCGGCTGTCTTTGACGGAACCCTTCATAAGCAGAGTTTTGCTGACGGAGACACTGAAATTGATATTTACATGCTTCCCTTTGTAAAAGCGTCTCAGGTAAGACACTATTTTCCGGAGGAGGAGATAGCAAGCTATGATGACGCTGTCCGAATTATTATAAGAAACACGCCCATAAACAAAAAGAATAAGAATATTCTTCTGGCGCATCAATTTGTTGCAGGGAAGGGGGATGACCCTGCACTTGCAGGCTCTGAGAGCATTGGAACACAGAGTGTGGGCATGGTTGAAAAAATTGGATATGACTGCTTTGATGATTTTGATTATGTGGCATTAGGCCATATTCATTCGCCTCAGAGAGTTGGTAGAGATGAGGTCCGGTATTCAGGTTCTCCTCTTAAGTATTCCCTCAGCGAAGCCAATAATGAAAAGTCGGTTCCTGTTATTACGGTAACGGCAGAGGAAAGGGTTCAGATAGAGCTTGTCCCTTTAAAGCCCAAGAGGGGCATGAGACACATGAAAGGGACGCTTAAGGAACTGCTGGATAAAAAGAATGTAAAAGCAACCGAGGATTTCATTTATGCAACATTGACGGATGAGGATATTATCAATGATGCAATGGGAATATTCCAACAGGTATATCCCAATACGGTTCGGATTGATTACGACAATTCACATACAAGAGAGATCGAGCAGGTGGATATCAGCAAGATAGCCGAAAACAAATCATTCCCAGAGTTAATCGGTGATTTTTACAGGCTGATGTATGGCTGTGAGATTTCAGAAGAAGAAATGGATGTGATGCGGACAGCGGCACGGGAGGCAGGTGTGATAAATGAAGCCTATTAAACTGATGATAAGCGCTATTGGCCCCTATGCAGGAGAGCTTCCGGAAATAGAGTTTAGCGCTTTTGAAGAAAAGGGATTGTTTTTAATATCCGGGGACACCGGGGCGGGGAAAACTACCATATTTGACGCTATTTGCTTTGCACTGTATGGAACCACCAGCGGAACCTACAGGGATACGAAAAATTTAAGAAGCGAATACGCTGGGGATTTGGTTCAGAGTTATGTGGATTTTTACTTTTCCCACCAGGGGCGCGAATTTCATATCTTTAGGCAGCCGTCTTATGAAAGGCAGAAACAGCGGGGCATTGGAAAAATAGTCGAGAAGGAAAAGGCGGTTTTTTATGAGGAAGGGCAGGCGCCTATAGAGGGATTGACTCAGGTTAATCATGCCGTAAAGGAACTGCTGCACATCGATGAGAAACAGTTTAAACAGATTGTGATGATAGCCCAGGGGGAATTCTGGAATTTGCTGAATGCAAAAACAGATGAGAGGACAGAGATACTGCGCACCATATTTTCAACCAATGGCTATAAAAATATAGAATACAAGCTGAAAGATCGAATGGATGCAAGCCATAATGTGAGAGTAAAGGCTGAAAACAGCATAATTCAGCATTTTGAGGATGTGTCGGCAAACGAAGAAGATGAGCTGTCTGAGGAATTGGAGGATCTTAAGGAAAGGGCCGGGGGATCCGGCAGTGCATGGAATCTGGATGAAATCTTAGACATAGTGGAACGTTTGATTTTGACAGACAGAGAAAAATTAAAACACATGAAAGCTCAGTTGAAAGAAGCAGAGGAGGAGTTAAATAAGAACAAAGAGCAGCTTGCACTGGCAAAGACAAATAACAGTTTTATCGAGAAAAGGGACAGACTGGAAAAGAAAAAAGAGGAGCTTGAAGAAAGAAAGGCAGAAATTGATGAAATCATTTCGCTTTTGGACAGACAAAAGAAAGCCACCCGTAATGTGAACCCGTCCTACACTGAGTGGATGAAAAAGTGTGAAGAGATATCTCTGGCAAAAAAACAGATAAAATCAAAAGAATCTGAATTGGAGAGGGCTGTGGCGGCTGCAGAGCGGGCAAAAGCCGCATTTGACCATGCCAAAGAGCAGGAGCCGGAGGTTGACAAATTAAAGCAGGCAATAAGCAGGATTGACGACGAGGAACAGAAATATCAGCAAAAAGAGGAACTGGAAAAAAAGCAGAAAGAACTGGAAGAATCAGATAACAAAATCAGCACAGAAGAGGCGGAATTAAAAGAGAGTGAGAAATCTCTTAAGGAGAAGATAAAGTCCTTTCATGAGACAGTTAAGGAATTTAAGGGTAAGCCGTCGGAATTGATAGAGGCAAAAAACGAGAGTGAGAAGTTATCAGGGCTTTTAGCGGATTTAAATGAGGTCATAGACGGTGAGATTCCGGAAAGGGAAAAAAGGGAAAAGAAATTAAGAAAGAACCAGAAGGAATTTTTGGATGTACGTGACAAGTATGATGAAGTGAAGGACAGGAGAGAACAGGCTGAACGTATTTTCGAAGACAGCAGGGCCGGTATTTTAGCGGAAAAGCTTGTGGAAGGAAAGGAATGCCCGGTGTGTGGATCCCTGCATCATCCAAAGCCTGCAAAGCTCAAGGAGTCTTGGATTTCGGAATCTGACTTTAAAAAACTTCAGGAAGAAGAATCCGGGCTTCAGGAGAAAAAGAACCATGCAAATACAAAAGCAGAGATCGCAAAGACATCCCTGGAGGAATTTGAGGGGCAGCTTAGGATAAGGATACTGGACTGTCTGGAAAGCCCGCTTTTAAAGATGGACATGGAGGGAAAGTCCCTCCAGGAACTAATTAAGGCAGTAAAGAAAGCAAAAAAGCAGGCTGAGATGATGTCAGAGGAGAGTCAGAAAAAGTGCATTTCCCTGGAGAAGGACTGCCAGAAGCTTAAGAAGGCGGAAAAAGCTCTTGAAACTGCACAGGGCCATGAAACAGAAGCCCTCAATTTGAAAAAGGATGAACTGAGGGAAAACAAGGAAAAAGTGAAACAGGATCTGACGGAAACAACAGCCATATTAAAGACCCTTGAGAAATTGAGCTTCCCGGATTGGAAAACGGCAAAAAAAGAGAGAAAACAGGCGGAGACCAAGAAAAATAAAATATTAGAGGATATCAGGAAGGCAGAGGAGGAAAAGGAAAAAGCAGATACGAATGTTACCGATGCCAGGTCACAGCTAAAGACATTGAATACTGCTTTGATACAGCAGGAAAAGGACGAAGAAGCCTTAAAGAAGAAGCTTAACCAAGAGGTCAGTGCAAATGGATTCTCTTCTGTAGAAGAAATGCTGAAATACGTTGTTAAGGAGGATGATATTGCATCATCAGACAAGGCGATTCATGATTATAATCAGGCTGTTGCAGTTAACAGGGAACAGCTTTCAGATGCCAGGTCGGATGCAAAAGGGAAAAAGCTTATTGACATGGAAAGCTTAAAGGCTGTATGTGAGGACCAGAGCGCATATGCAGCATTGCTCAGAAAGAACTGTCACAAGAATGAAAACAGAATAAATACCAATGAAGAGAAACAGAAGAGTATTCTTGGCAGGAGAGAAGAATTAGAAAAAGCCCATAAAGAAAATGCTATCTGTAAACGGCTTTACAATCTGGTGAAAGGCACAACCGGAAACGGAAAGATAACACTGGAACAGTACATACAGGCTGCAGGATTTGACGGGATTATCGCTGCTGCAAACAGGCGGCTTTTGCCCATGAGCGACGGACAGTACGAACTGTACCGTCAGGAGGATTCTCCCGGTAAGAAAAGCAATAATTTCCTTGACCTTGAAGTGTTGGACAATTATACGGGACACAGAAGGCCTGTGGGAAACCTTTCCGGCGGAGAAAGCTTTAAGGCATCCTTAAGCCTTGCCTTAGGACTGTCGGATACGGTATCCTCTAATCTTGGCGGGGTGCAGATGGATGCGCTTTTTGTGGATGAAGGATTTGGAACGTTAGACCGGAAATCAATAGACAGCGCCATGGAAATTTTAATAAACCTGACAGGAAGCAGCAAACTGGTGGGAATCATAAGCCACAGGGAGGAGCTTGTGGAGAATATTCCACAGCAGATAAGGATCAAAAAGACAAAAAACGGAAGTCAGATTACGGTTGAATGCGAACAGTAAACAGAGCCGGGAAGCCGCGTAAACAGCGGACTTTCCGGCTCTTGGCATAATGTATCGTATTTATTTTTTTCTGTTTTTCAAAAACAGCAACACAAGTGCGATAAGAATACCGACTACTGCGCCGATGGCTCCTGCGGCCATATAAGATTCAAATCCAAACATATGTAATCATCCCCTACTTTAGAATTTAACCTTAACGGTGGAAGAGTATGGCCCGTAAACTTTAGAGCTTTTTGTTGTCTGGTAAGCCCGGACCTTAAAGGTATAGGTGGTCTTCTTTTTCAGTTTTTTCTTGTCGTATTTTACAGTAGAGCCTTTTTTAATAGTTGTTATTTTTTTGTAGCTCTTATTTCCGGTTTTCATATAGACTTCATAACCGTTTGCCTTGCTTACCTTTTTCCAGGAAAGCTTAGCGGTGGTGCCTGATTTTTTCACTTTCAATTTGGTAACTTTGTCCGGTTTTTTTGTGGTAGTGCCGGAGACATATTTGTATTTATAGCCCATTTTTTTTGCATAGGCTTCTCCCTGGGAACCTTTGTACACGTTAAGGGTAACGCTTTTTGGTACAATTTCATAAGAAGCCGGCAGGGAAGTGCAGCTCTTTGGAATGGTAAGGGATTTGATTTTTTTTGTGGTAAACAAATCTCTTTCTATTTTTTTAACATTTCCCAGGGTGAGTTTGGACAGATTTTCACATTCATAGAAAATTTTAATGTCCAAAAAGCATCCGTTTCCGATGGAGGCTGTCTTTAAGCTGTGGCATTCGCCGCAGGTGTAACCCTCTAAATCACAGTCATTTCCTACAGTAAAGCTGGTTAATGCAGGGCAGGAATCAAAAGCGGAAAATCCTATTTTTACTTTATTTCCAATTTTGACGGAGGTAAGAAAACTGTCTTTAAAAGCGCTGCCTCCAATGGTTTTCAAATTAGTAAGGCTTTCAAAGGGGAAGTTTGTGAGGGAAGTGGTCTGGTTAAAGGCCAGGTCGTCAATAACTGAAAGCTGTGAACCTTGGGCAAAATTTACCTGGGATAAACTGCTCCAACCGGAAAATGCCTGGTTGCCGATTTTAGTAAGGCTGGCCGGCAGGTTTAAGGTTTCTACATTTGAGTAATTATTGTATCCAAAAGCATGTGCATTTAACTCTGTGATTCCTTCCGGGACAGTAATTGAGTGTACGTCATCTGACAGCCAATTATGAAGCATATGGATTTTTACAACCTTATAACCGTCTACCACAGAAGGAAGCGTTACATTTCGGATGGTGCCGTATGCATTTATGTACTCGTCGTTGTAGATGCCCACCAGTTCAATCGTATCCGCCGTGTACATTTCATAACGCCAGATGCCGTCTTGGGATTCCCTGATGTCAACGGCTCTTGCCTTCAATGCAGGCAGGAAACACACAAGGCTGAGCATGAAAAGAATTCCGGCAAAAAATTTTTGTGTTTTTCTCATCTTTTTCTCCTTTACTAGATGTGTTTTATTCCGAAATTTTCGGAAATAGTTTCTAAGTTAGTATATCATAAGGTATTTTAAAATTCTATGATATTTAATAAGAGTTCAAAATAAGTCAATAATTCGTAAAAAAGGCGCTGTGAAAAATATTTATTGACAATAAAAACAAAGTGTTGTAGTATTGAATAAAATAATACATAGTAATCAATACTATATATAAAGGTTATGTATAAATTATTAAGGAGGATGCTTATGAAACTGAGGATTCGTGAACCGGGAAGCGCAATTACACATTATATTGGGATGCTGTTATCTCTTTTTGCGGCGGTGCCCCTTTTGGTAAAAGCTAAGACCTGCGGCATGCCGGAGGCTTTAACTGCCATGGGGATTTTTATGTTGGCTATGGTGCTTTTATACGGTGCATCTACCTTATATCATTCCCTGAATGTGAAGGATAAAATATTAAAAGTTTTTAAAAAAATAGACCATATGATGATTTTTGTGCTGATTGCAGGCACATATACCCCTATCTGTGTTTTGGTACTTGGGGGAAAAGAGGGAATGTTTCTTCTTGCACTGATTTGGGGAATTGCCCTGGGAGGAATGGTTTTAAAAGCCTTTTGGGTAACTTGCCCCAGATGGTTTTCTTCCATTCTCTACATTGCCATGGGCTGGGTCTGCATTTTGGTATTTCCGCTGCTATTGGATAAACTTTCTCCGGCGGCATTTGCCTGGCTTTTTGCAGGAGGCGTTCTCTATACCGTAGGAGGCGTGGTTTATGCCTTGAAACTGAAAGGTTTTAACAGCATCCATAAATATTTTGGCAGCCATGAGATATTTCATCTATTTGTGATGGCTGGAAGTTTCTGTCATTTTGTGGTGATGTATAAGATATTGTAAGAGAAAAAGGGGCGGGATAAATCCAATGTCATTTAGTTAAGGCATTAACTTACTGGCTTCTCTTCAGGCAGGGATAG
>CAMWKH010000015.1 GCA_947174805.1 uncultured Roseburia sp.
TTGACCAAGGGAAACAGAATCAATCGGATGGCTGTATGAAGTTTTGAAGGTATATGTAAATATGCCGGGGATGACGTAGAGAATACGTCTTTTCCGTTTATAAAGGGGTATAGTTCAGTTGGTAGAACGTTGGTCTCCAAAACCAAATGTCGAGGGTTCAAGTCCTTCTGCCCCTGTTAATGAATGCTTAAAAACAGTAGTTTTTAGGCATTTTTTTGTGCCTTTCCTATGGGCAGAATTTGCGTACAAAGAATAAATTGAAATTCAAAAGATTACAGGATATAATAACAAAGGAAACAGTAAATTTGCGGGGATATAAATATGATTAAACTGGAGAAAATAACTGGAAAAAATGTGTGGGATATTTTGAAACTCTGTGTGTTTGAAAGGCAGAAAAACTTTGTGGCAAGCAATGATCTTAGCATTATCGAAGCCTATACCACCATAACGGGAAATGGGTATGCCTTCCCTTTCGGAATATATGAGGATGATACGCCCATTGGTTTTTTGATGATTGGTTTTGATACAGACGATTACTGGGACGATGCTCCGTTAATAGCGAAAGGCAATTACAATCTCTGGAGATTGATGATAGACAAAAATTTTCAGAATAAGGGGTATGGGAAGGAAGCAGTGGGGCTTGCCCTGAAATTCATAAAAACATTTCCCTGCGGTGAAGCAGAATACTGCTGGCTGTCCTATGAACCTGAGAACGAAGCTGCCAGTCAGTTATACCATTCATTTGGATTTGTGGAAACGGGAGAAATGGACGGAGAGGAATTGATTGCAATTTTAAAGCTGTAAAGACAAATGATGAACCATTTTTCTTTAAATACTATCTTTTTTTCTGAATTTCTGGTAAAATAGTTTTACTAATTAGACTAAGAGAGGGAAAAGGTTTGGTTAAGAGGAGATTTGTTAGGACAAGGTCATTACAAAGCGGGATGAGGATAGACCAGGCGATTGTGGATGGGACAGGCCGAACCCTGATTGCAAGGGGAACCTTTTTAGATGAGTATATGATAGAGGCGCTCTTAAACCGAGGGGTAGGCGGCGTCTACACCATAGAGGGGGAGGAGGAGCCGGAAGAGGAGAAAGAGGCTTCTGTCTCGCCCAAGGTAAAGAAAGTAATAGAAAAAGTCAAAGTGCCGGACAGGGCGAAAGTAAAGCTCAGCGAGAGTGTGAAAAAGCGTGTGGCGGAGGGGGTTTCTTACCTTTATAACAATACGGAATCAGAAAATTTTGTGGATGCCACCAACAATATCGCCGCAGATTTAATGCGGGCAATTACGGACAATGACTCCATAGCGGTGGATGTGGGGGCGTTGAAAATCAGCGACGAGTATACCTTTAAGCACAGTGTGGATGTGGCAACAATGTCTATGATTATTGCAAAACAGTATGGCCTGCCGGAAAAGGAAGTATATGAGATTGGTATTTCCGGGCTTTTGCACGATATCGGAAAGACAAAGATTCCCAATGAAGTATTGAATAAAGCGGGAAAACTTACAGATGAAGAATTTGCTCTTATGAAAAAACATTCCCTTTTCGGATATTCCATTTTAAAGGAGAAGTCCAATATTTCCCCGGCTATTCTTCTGGGGGTGCTTCAGCATCATGAGAAGATGGACGGAAGAGGATATCCAATCGGGGTGCAGGAAAATAAACTCAGTGAGTATGCCAGGATTATTTCTACGGCAGATATTTATGATGCCCTGGTGACGGAGCGCCCCTATAAAAAAGCATTTAGCCAGAGGGATGCGTTGGAGATGATTATGTCGATGACGGACGAGCTGGATATCACAGTGATGCGGAGTTTTATGGAAAGTGTGATTTTGTATCCCGTGGACAGTATTGTTCAGCTGAATAACGGGGAGCAGGCCAGAGTGGTGGAAAATAAGCCCAACAGTGTTCTTCGTCCTAAGGTAGTGGGTCTCACCACCGGTACAGTGTATGATTTGGCAGAGGACGTAAATTGTGCCAGCATTTTGATAGAATAGGTTTGTATCAATGACGGAGGAGAACAGAAGTGATTTTACCCAGGGGAGTATCATAGGCAAAAGGGTGCGCTTTATGATACATCTCCTGGGTGTCCTTATTTTAAAGTAATGTACGGTTCAGCGGAATTGTATTCATTATTGAAGGAAAAAATTGGAGAATCAGACATATAAACAGGAGGAAATATGGACAGAAAAAAGTATTGTCTTATTGTAGTTATGATTTTGGCACTGGGCCTCTTATCCGGGTGTCAGAGAAACGGCGCTTCCACTGAAAAGGATATTGTGTTAAAAAATGATGCTTCAGGGACGGCCGAATCTGAACAGCCCGTAGAGCAGGCGCCGAATCAGGAGTTTTCCAGTCAGTCAATCGAAAGGGTTGTGTGCTGGGGGGACAGCCTGACCTTCGGGCAGGGAGGGGAGGGTGTCACATTTCCCTCCGTTTTAGGGGAACTTTTGCCGGGAGTACCTGTGATAAATTACGGAATTCAGGGGGAGACGGCAAAACAGATTGCCATACGTGCCGGAAGCCTTCCCATGACGGTGAGTGGGTTTGTAATCCCAGCGGACGCTACTCCGGTACAGATGTATTTGTGGCAGAACGGGGAGGATCCCATTATGCTTCGGATGGGGGATGCAGGTATCAATCCATGTACCATAGGGGGAGTACAGGGGATTTTAACTTATAACCCGGATGAAATTAAGTATTATTTTACAAGGACAATACCTGGGGAAGCGGTGGCGGTGAATGATAACACTCAGGTTATCACTTATGGTGACCAGGACAAACGTTCCTCCGATGTGGTGGTACTTTTTGCGGGAACAAACCGGGCTCCGGATAAACATACGGTGCAGGAGCTGGTGGATACGGAAAGGCAGATATTAGACCATATCGGAAGCGACCGTTACGTGGTCATCGGCCTGACCTCCAAGGAGTTGGTAAAGGATGTGGTGGAAATTAATGAGGCGCTTGCCCAGGCTTTTGGAGAACATTTTTTAGATATCCGAAGTTATTATTTGGAAAATGGTTTGAAGGACGGGGGGATAACCCCAACAGACCAGGATGTGGTGGATATCAGCCAGGGGGAGATTCCCACCTCTTTAAGAGTGGACGTGGTACATGGCAACAGTACCTTTTACCGGCTCTTAGGGAAACAGGTCTATGAAAAATTCCGGGAATTGGGATATATTTCTCCCTAATAGAATTGTATAAAAAGGAAAAGAATGTTACTATAATAAAAGCATGCAGCAAAGGAGGCTTATATGGAAGAAAAGTTATATAAGACCATAGGTTCTACAGGAGCCGCCAGCCTGGCAATCGGAATTTGCATCTTAGTCACCGGTGTGGCATCAGGTGTTCTTATGATTGTCAATGGGGGCAGATTGTTGAAGAGCAGAAAGAAGATATTGTTATAAAAAAGTGCCGAAAGGCACTTTTTTAAATGGTATTTCCAAAGGAAAGCTGATTTTTCCCCTGCTGTTTGGAGGTGTAGAGTGCGCCGTCTGCACAGACGAAAAGAGCGGGGTAATTGCAGGTTTCTTTGGTGGTAAAAGCGGCCCCCATGCTGGCATGAATCCGGTAATTTTTTTCAGAGCCATAGGTGAGCCCCTTCATAAGATTTTTAAAATTCTCCACCTGTGCAGCCAAAGTGCTTTGTGCGTTGCACTGCTTGAAATATACTAAAAATTCATCTCCCCCAATCCGTCCGCAGAGGGCGTTTTCTGAAAAACACTCTGTGATCAAAGCGGAGATATCTTTTAAAACTTTGTCTCCTGTGAGATGTCCTAAAATGTCGTTTAAGTGTTTAAAGTTGTCCATGTCAATGAGCAGGAGGGCGGAGGACTTGCCCAAATCCATAGTTTCCAAATATTCCTTGACTTTATATTCGATGGTGTGTTTATTGAAAAGTCCGGTGAGCTGGTCAATCTGGCTTTTTTCCCGCAAAAGCCTGGTATCCATTTTTATCTGTTCCAATTCTTCCACATTGTGGATATGCATCCGTTTCATGTGGTTGGTATATTGGATAAATTGTTCCTCCAAATTAATAAAAGCTTCACAGGAAGAAATATATTCCATTTCTGTGAGGAAGTGTTTGGAATAACTGACTTTTAATTGGGCAATCCGGTATTGTACCGCCACCAGGTCTGTTGAGGCGGCAGATTTTTCCATGCAGTTTAATAGACGGTATGCCTCCTCCTGATGGCGGATACAGATAAGGTAAGCACAGATATCGTAATAAAATTCTAAAAATTCCAGGAAGTCCTGCCGGGAAGCCGCCATGTCCAAAAGGGCGTTTAAGTTTTCCGTAAATGCCCTGGTATCTTTCAGGTGATAAAAGAGACGGATATAAAAGCAGTACAGGGAGGGGGAATAGTAAAAGTTCTTATCCTGGGCAGTCAATGTTTCAATCCGGCGGTAAATGGCATCCGCCAGGTGAAACTTGTTCTGTCTGCAGTAGATATGTCCCTGATAGGCAAGACACAACACTTCCAAATTGTAAGGTGAGGAGGAATCTTTCCCTGCGGAAGCCTCTGCCATTTTATAAAATTCCATGGCTTTCCCGTCATCGTTCAAATCCCGGTAGAGCCCTCCGATATTGAGATAGGAGACGGTAATCATATGGAACAGATGTTCTTTCTTGGAGATGGAGAGACAGTGCTGGTAATTTTTCATAGAGAGAAATTCATTCCCCAGGAAACTGTAGATAAGCCCCAGGATATTGTAGCTGCAGGCAGTGAACCACAGCAGGCGGGGATTTTTGTTTTCTCTGATGCATTTCATTAAATCTGTGATGGCCTCTGTGAATTTTCCGATGCGAAAATAGGACTCACCCCGATAAAAGCAGAGAGTACAAATATCGTCTGTGTAATCTGGTTCAAGCAAAGACTCATATTCTTCATAAATGGAAAATGTTGAATCTTCCACAGGGGAAAAACGGATTTTCACCATGGCATCCATTAGCTTTTGCTTTTGTTGATTCACTATAAAACCTCCCAAAATGTGCTACTACAATTATAAAATCAAACACTAATTTCGTCAAGAAAACAGTAAGATTAGCCTTCTGAAAAAAAGAAAAATTTGTGCAAATAGGATAAAATCCGGCTTTTTTCTACGGTTTCATCTGTAATAAAGTACAAAGGAATTATCAGATAACTGCGACAATTTAAGATTCTAGGTTGTCCGGAGGGCAAAACTGCCGGGAAAACAGAGAAAAAGAAGGAGAATTCACAAAAATTACCGGATGTTTCTTTTTTTTCTATTTCTTGACAAAAGTAAAAAAAGGTGGCATAATTCACGTCAACCAGGGAAAACTAATAAAAAACATGAGTTTTTAAGTTTGAAAGGACTGAGGATATTATGAAAGAAGTAGAAGCAAAAGTACAGTTTACAAATGCAGACGATGTTGAGGAGTTCGTAAAAGCTGCTGGAAAATGTGACTTTGATATTGACATTTTGTATCAACATGTGTACATCGATGCAAAGTCTTTCCTGGGAATATTAGGTCTTGGTTTATCCAGAGAGCTGACAGTAAAGTATTTCGGACAGAATGCGGACTTTGAAAAAATGCTTAAGCATTATGCAGTCGCATAAAAGCTGCATATGAGGGGTGCCCCATGAGGCGGCCGTTTAAGACGGCAAGACTATGGGCTAAGGCAGGGCAGAGATATTTAAATTTTATCTCTGCCCTGTTTTATGTACAGGGCCTTATTTGAGAAATTGCTGCGGGGCCGTGGGGCGAGAGGGGAAGAAGCCTTCTGGCCCAATAGGAGAAGGGAAGCGATGACAGTGAATAGAGAAGAGTTTCCGGTGATAAAGATATCGGTGCGAAATCTTGTGGAATTTATTTTGCGCTCCGGGGATATCGATAACAGAATCGGCACCTTGGCGAAGGCGGATGCCATGCAGCAGGGCAGCCGGATACACAGGAAAATACAAAAAAAGATGGGGGCTTCTTACCGGCCGGAGGTTCCTCTAAATATACAGATTGAGACGGATTCCTATATCCTAAAGGTGGAAGGCAGGGCCGACGGAATTATTGAGGAAGAGGAACCGGTGATTGACGAGATTAAGGGAGTTTACAAAAATCTTGAGACGCTTTTGGAACCTGTACCGGTTCACAGGGCCCAGGCCATGTGCTACGCATATATTTATGGGGAAAAAGAAAACTTAGACCGGATAAGAATACAGATGACATACTGCAATCTGGATACGGAGGAAATCAAGCGTTTTACAGAGGCATTTTCTTTTCAGGAACTGGAAAACTGGTTTTATGAAATCATAGACCAGTATACCAAATGGGCGGATTTTCAGTTTCAGTGGAAAAAGACGATGACAGCTTCCATTGCAGAGTTAGAGTTTCCCTATGCCTACCGGGAGGGGCAGAAGAAGCTGGCCCAGGATGTGTACCGGACGATTTTAAGGAAGAAAAATATTTTTATCCAGGCTCCCACAGGCACGGGAAAGACATTGACCGCCATTTTTCCTGCGGTAAAAGCCGTGGGGGAAGGCCTTGCGGAGCGTATTTTTTATCTCACGGCAAAAACCATTACGGCTACGGTGGCCAAGGATACTTTTGCCCTTTTTTGTGAGCTGGGCTACCGGGCAAAAGTTATTTTGATTACCGCAAAAGAGAAAATGTGCCCCTTGGAGGAGATGGACTGCAATCCTGTGCACTGCCCCTATGCAAAAGGCCATTTTGACAGGGTGAATGATGCGGTGTTTGATTTGCTTCAAAAGAAAGATTTTTATACCAGGGAAGTCTTGCTTAAACAGGCCGAAGGTTTTCAGGTATGCCCTTTTGAAATGTGTCTGGATACGGCAAGCTTTTGTGATGACATTATCTGTGATTACAACTATGTCTTTGACCCCAATGTGTACCTGAAACGCTTTTTCGGGGACGGAGTGCAGGGGGAATATATATTTCTTGTGGATGAGGCCCACAACCTGGTAGAGCGGGGGAGGGAGATGTACAGTGCGGCTGTTTATAAAAATGATTTTCTTTCCATTAGAAAAATTTTAAAGAAATATGACAAAAAACTGGAGCAGGCCCTAAGCCGGTGCAACAAACATCTTCTCTCTTACAAGCGGGAGTGTGATACATATCAGGTGTATAACGAGGATATCAGCGCCCTTATTTTTTCCCTGATGCGTTTGGGGGAGCGGATGGAGCTGTTTTTACAGAGAAACCTGGATTTCCCGGAAAAAAAAGAGGTTATGGACTTTTATTTTTCCCTGCGGGATTTCCTGGGCGTATATGAGCGGGTGGATGAGCGGTATGTGATTTACGGGGAACATGGGGAGGACGGGGGATTTCGGATGCGTCTCTTTTGTGTGGACCCTTCCTATAATCTTCAGGAGTGTCTGGATAAAAGCCGGGCCACTGTGTTTTTTTCCGCCACTCTTTTGCCTATTGGATTTTATAAGGAAATGTTAAGCACAAAAGGGGATAATTATGCCGTGTATGCCACAACTTCTTTTAAAAAGGAACAAAAGCTTCTGCTAATCGGCAGGGATGTGAGCAGCCGTTATACCAGGAGGAATGAGCAGGAGTTTCAGAAAATTGCTTTTTATATCAGGGACATTATTGCGGGAAAGAAGGGGAATTATATGATTTTCTTTCCCTCCTATCAGCTTCTTTCCCAGGTGTATGAGGAGTTTGCAAAAATTGCCCCCTCCGGCCTGACTTTCATCCGCCAGGAAAGCGGCATGGGGGAAGGGCAGAGAGAAGCGTTTTTACAAGCTTTTGAGGGGGAAAGCGGGGACTCCATGGCGGCGTTTTGCGTCCTGGGGGGAATTTTCGGGGAGGGCATTGACTTAAAGGAAGAAAGGCTGATTGGAGCAGTGATTGTGGGGACAGGGCTTCCCCAGATTGGCCATGAGAGGGAGATTTTAAAAAATTATTTTCAGGAGAAAAACGGGGAGGGTTTTGATTATGCCTACCGATTTGCGGGGATGAATAAGGTTTTGCAGGCTGCCGGTAGGGTTATCCGCACGGCGGAGGATAGGGGTGTTATTGTTTTGCTGGATGAGCGTTTTTTGGAGAGCAGTTACCTTCGGCTTTTTCCCAGGGAGTGGGAGGACTATAAGGTTTGTACATTAAAGGATGCCGGGGAGAGGACAAAAGAGTTTTGGGGGGACGAAAAATCTTTTTAATGTTTCATTGCAGTTATCCATAGTGGTGTGATATGATAAGACCAGAAGTAAATACAGATGGAGGAAGAACCATGAGCAATGTAAGAAGAGTTTATGTGGAAAAGAAACCGGATTTTGCCGTACAGGCCAAGGAATTAAAGTCTGAGATTAAAAGTTATCTTGGAATTAAGACTTTAGAGGAAGTCAGGGTTTTAATCCGCTATGATATTGAAAATATTTCTGACGATACCTATGGGAAGGCCATTCACACAGTATTTTCCGAGCCGCCTGTGGATCTTGTCTATGAGGAGGGTTTTGATTTAAAAGGCGGGCAGACCTTCAGCGTGGAATTTTTGCCGGGACAGTTTGACCAGAGGGCGGATTCGGCGGAACAGTGCGTAAAACTGCTAAATGAAAAGGAGGAGCCGGTAATCCGCACAGCTACGACCTATGTGATTACCGGGGATGTGAGCAGTGAGCAGCTTTCGGCGATTAAAGAGCACTGTATCAATCCCGTGGATTCCAGGGAGGCAGACCCCAAAAAACCGGAGACTTTGATTACAAAGTTTGAGGAGCCGGAGGATGTAAAGATTTTTCAGGGATTTCTTTCTTTGCCGGAACAGGATTTAAAGGAGCTTTACCGCTCATTAAACCTTGCCATGACATTTAAAGATTTTCTCCATATTCAGAACTATTTTAAGAATGAAGAAAAACGTGACCCTTCCATGACGGAAATCAGGGTGCTGGACACATACTGGTCAGACCATTGCCGCCATACCACTTTTTCCACGGAGCTCACGGAGGTGACTTTTCAGGAGGGGGATTATAAAAAACCCATGCAGGAGACTTATGAAGATTATCTTGCAACTTACAAAAATCTATATGCAGGCAGGGACGACAAGTTCGTGTGCCTGATGGATATTGCCCTTATGGCTATGAAGAGGCTTAAAAAAGAGGGAAAGTTACAGGACCAGGAGGAATCCGACGAGATCAATGCCTGCTCTATCGTAGTGCCTGTGGAGGTGGACGGAAAAACAGAGGAGTGGCTTGTGAATTTTAAAAACGAGACACATAACCATCCCACAGAGATTGAGCCTTTCGGCGGGGCGGCTACCTGCCTTGGGGGGGCAATCCGAGACCCCTTGTCGGGAAGGACTTATGTGTACCAGGCCATGCGTGTCACAGGAGCTGCAGACCCCACTGTGTCTGTGAAGGATACCATGAAAGGAAAGCTTCCCCAGAAAAAACTGGTGCGGGGAGCTGCAAACGGCTACAGTTCTTACGGAAACCAGATTGGACTTGCCACAGGGTATGTGAAGGAAATCTATCATCCAAATTACGTGGCAAAGCGCATGGAAATCGGCGCAGTGATGGGGGCGGCCCCCAGGCGGGCAGTGCAGAGGCTTACCTCTGACCCGGGGGATATCATTATCCTTTTGGGGGGACGAACCGGAAGGGATGGCTGCGGCGGCGCCACCGGCTCTTCTAAGGCCCACAATACGGCTTCCATTGACACCTGCGGAGCGGAAGTGCAGAAGGGAAATCCTCCTACGGAGCGAAAAATCCAGAGACTGTTCCGAAGGGAGGAAGTCAGCCATATTATAAAGAAGTGCAATGATTTTGGCGCAGGGGGAGTTTCCGTTGCCATCGGCGAACTGGCGGACGGCCTTCGGGTGGATTTGGATCAGGTGCCAAAAAAATATGCGGGCTTGGACGGGACAGAGATTGCTATTTCCGAATCTCAGGAGAGGATGGCTGTTGTGGTTGCCCCTGAGGATGCAGAGCAGTTTTTGGAATACGCAAAAGAAGAAAATTTGGAGGCGGTAAAAGTTGCCGTTGTGACAGAGGAGCCCCGCCTTGTCCTTAGCTGGAGGGGAAAGGAAGTAGTAAATATCTCCCGGGCATTCTTAGATACAAACGGCGCCCATCAGGAGACGAAAGTCTCCGTGGATATTCCGTCGAAAGAGGAGTGTTACCTGGATAAAATTTCAACGCAAAAAGTAAAAGAGGCTCTTGACAAAAATGATATAAGGGCGGCATGGCTTGCGGAATTTGCGGATTTGAATGTTTGTTCCCAGAAGGGCCTGGTGGAACGGTTTGACGGCTCTATCGGGGCGGGAAGTGTGTTTATGCCCTACGGCGGCCGCTATCAGCTCACAGAGACCCAGAGCATGGTGGCAAAGCTTCCCGTAGCCGGGGGGAAAACAGATACTGTTACGATGATGAGTTACGGTTTTGACCCCTATTTGTCCTCCTGGAGCCCTTATCACGGGGCTGTGTATGCCGTGTTGGAATCTGTGTCCCGGATTGTGGCGGCTGGAGGGGATTTTCATAAGATTCGTTTTACCTTCCAGGAGTATTTCAGGAGAATGTCCGAGGAACCCTCCCGTTGGAGCCAGCCTCTGGCAGCTCTTTTGGGGGCCTACAATGCCCAGATTGGATTCGGACTGCCCTCCATTGGGGGAAAAGACAGTATGTCCGGCAGCTTTAATGAAATTGACGTTCCTCCAACCCTGGTATCTTTCGCCGTGGATGTGGCAAAAGAGAAAGATATCCTTACCCCGGAACTTAAGAATCCTGGAAATGAACTTGTCTTATTTACTGTTCCAAGGGATGCATATGACCTGCCGGTGTATGAGACTGTGATGAAAATATATGATGCGGTTCACGAACTCACAGAAAAGCGTGCCCTTATCTCTGTGTATGCTTTGGACGGAAAAGGACTTGCGGCGGCCCTTGGCAAAATGGCATTCGGCAATAAACTGGGAGTTACCCTTTCGGATACGGTATCATTAGAGACACTCTTTGCCCCGGGATTTGGAAATCTGGCGGCGGAAGTTCCTTCCGGTAAAATGGAGGAAGTGAAGAAAACATTTGAGGCAGCAGGGCTTTTGGACTTTGTAACCTCTGTGGGCAGGGTAAATGAAGAGTCCGCCTTTATCTATGGAGATATGAAACTTTCCATGGAGGATGCCATTTTGGCATGGACGAACACATTGGAAAAAGTGTTCCCCACCAGGGCAGCCTTTAATACAAAAGAAGTTAAAACGGATATTTATAAGGCAGATACTGTGTATGTGTGCAGACATAAAGTGGCAAAACCCACAGTGTTTATTCCTGTGTTTCCGGGAACAAACTGTGAGTATGACAGTGCCAGGGCCTTTGAGGCGGCAGGGGCTGATGTGATTACAAAAGTTTTTAAGAATTTAAGTGAGGAGGATATCAGGGATTCTGTTGAGATATTTGAGAAGGCCATTGCAAAATCCCAGATTATCATGTTCCCGGGAGGATTTTCCGCCGGGGATGAGCCGGAAGGCTCCGCAAAATTCTTTGCCACTGCATTCCGCAATGCCCGTTTAAAAGAGGCGGTAAATAAATTGTTAAATGAGAGGGACGGTTTGATGCTGGGCATCTGCAACGGTTTCCAGGCGCTGATAAAACTGGGGCTTTTGCCTTACGGGGAAATCAGGGAACAGTCACCGGATTCCCCCACACTTACCTATAACACCATTGGCCGCCATATCAGCAAGATGGTATATACAAAAGTTGTGACAAATAAATCCCCCTGGCTTACAGGTGCTGTGACGGGAGAGGTTTACTGCAATCCGGCTTCCCACGGGGAGGGGCGTTTTGTTGCGACGGGAGAGTGGATTGACAAACTTTTTGCCAACGGACAGGTAGCCACCCAGTATGTCAATGAAAGCGGCGCACCCACGATGGACGAAGAGTGGAATGTAAACGGCTCCTATGCAGCCATTGAGGGCATCACCAGCCCCGATGGGCGTATCCTTGGGAAAATGGCCCACGCAGAGCGCATCGGAGAAAGTGTTGCAATCAACATTTACGGAGAGCAGGATATGAAGCTGTTTGCATCCGGGGTGAATTATTTTAAATAAGGTTATCATATGCAGTCAATTTTAATTTTAGAAGATGATGAAAATTTAAACAGAGGAATTTCTTTAAAGCTGGGCAGGGAAGGCTATCAGGTCTTCTCTGCTTCTTCTGTGTTTGAAGGAAAAAAGATTTTTTTAAAAGAAAAAGTGGAGATGGTTATCAGTGACATTAATCTTCCTGACGGGAGCGGCCTTGATTTTGGAGCCTGGGTGAGGGAAAACAGCGCCTGTTATCTTTTGTATTTAACGGCAAGGGATACGGAAATTGACATGATAAACGGCTATGATACGGGAGCGGACGATTACATGACAAAGCCATTTTCCCTGGCGGTGCTGATTTCCAAAGTAAATGCCCTGATGCGCAGGTTAGAGGGATTGGAATATGATGTTTTATGTTCCGGGGATATCGAGTTCCACAAAAAAGAGATGCAGGTGAAAAAGAAGGGGGAAATGTTGTCCCTCAGCAGGACGGAAATGCTTCTTCTTTTATATTTTTTGGAAAACCCGGGGCAGATTTTGACAAAGGAACAGATTCTTACGAAAATTTGGGGGAACGACGGGCAGTTTGTGGAGGATAATACGGTGAATGTAAATATCAGCAGGTTAAAAAGCAAGATAGGCACAGATTGTATTTCCAATGTAAGAGGGCTGGGGTATATATGGACAGAAAAAACAGACAAAAAATAGGAAACATAATATTAATCTTTGCTGTTTTTCTGCTGGTGCTTTTTGGCGCATTGTTCTGTATCAGGGAAAACGCCAGGCTTGCAGGAAAACAAAGGGAAGAACTTACCACAGTGTATTCGGAGCGGAAAGAGGGACTGGCAGAAATCTGCAGATATTATGATAGAAAGCAGAGAGAAAACATTACAGAATATTTTATTTTTGCAGGCGCTGTTGTTGTTGTTTCTGTGATTCTGTTGGAGCTGCAGATAAGATTAAGAGAGAGGAAATATTCCCAGTGTCTCATAAAAAATCTTCATCTTTTTGAGGAGCAGTTACAGCAGTTCAGGCAGGGAAGCTATGAGATAAGGGAAGAGGCGGACTGTAAAGGTGTGGATAAGGAGACAGGGCTTGCCATGCTGCAGATGGGGGAATGTATTTTGGCATTGGGGAAGTATTTTTCCATGCTGAGAGAAAAATTAGAGCGGGAGGAAGATGCCACAAAGTCTTTGATTACAGATATATCCCATCAGTTAAAAACTCCCCTGGCCGCCGTGCGGTTAAATTATGAGATGATACAGGAGGAATGTCTCACAGAAGAGGAGCGGCGGGAGTTTTTAGAGAGGGAGGAACAGGAAATAGACAAGCTGGAAAGCCTTTTGGAGGAGCTTATGAAGCTGTCCCGGTTAGAGAGCCGCATGATTCAGTTAAAGCGGGAGAGGGTAAATTTTAAGGAATTGATTTTAGAAGCCATAAATCAGGTATATATGAAGGCACATTCCCGGAAGATTGAAATCCAGGCAGATATTCCAAAGGACATTTGGCTTTCCCTGGATAAAAAATGGACGGTGGAGGCTATAGTAAATGTGCTGGATAATGCGATTAAATACTCCATGCCAAAAGGAGTGGTGAAAGTTGGGGTAACCGCATGGAAAAATATGGTGTGCCTTGAGATAGAGGATGAGGGAATCGGGATTTCATCCCAGGAGCTCCATAAGATTTTCCACAGGTTTTACCGGGGAGATAGGGCTTTGGAAATGGTAAAAGAGGGAGCCGGGGTAGGGCTTTATCTCACCAGGCGTATTTTGGAGGATGAAGGGGGAACTATTGTAGCAAAGAGAAAAAAAACAGGGACGGTTTTTCAGATTACATTGACGATATGAAAACCCTTACAAAACTGTAATAGTTTTTGTAAGGGTTTTGTAATTCCCGGGAAGTATACTTAAAAAAACAAAAAACAATTTGGAAGGAGATTCATGATATGGGCAGTATTGTAAAAGTAAAAAACTTGGTGAAATATTACGGGTCTGAAGGAAATGTTGTAAAGGCGGTGGACCATACGGATTTGGAGATAGAGAGGGGGAGGTTTACGGCGATTATCGGCCGTTCCGGCTCGGGAAAGTCTACATTGCTCCATCTCTTAGGCGGCCTTGACACGCCGGATTCGGGAAACGTATTTATAGAGGAAAAAGATATGTATGCCCTAAAGGGGGATGCCCTGGCCGCATTCCGCAGGGAAAAAATAGGTTTTATTTTTCAGGATTTTAACCTGATTCCCTCCCTTACAGTGTGGGAGAATGTTGTGCTGCCTTTAGGCCTTGCCGGAAAGAAAGTCAATGAGAGAGATGTGATGGATGTGTTAAAAAATATCGGAATAGATGAGAAAAAAAATGCACTGCCAAACACGCTTTCCGGGGGGCAGAAACAGAGATGCGCCATTGCCAGGGCTCTGGTTTCTTCCCCGGCGATTATCCTTGCAGATGAGCCCACGGGAAATTTAGATTCCCAGACAGAGCAGGAAGTGATGAGCATCTTAAAAAAATGCGTCAGGGATTACGGGCAGACATTAATTATGATTACTCATGACGAGGCCATTGCCCAGATGGCGGATGTGGTAGTTATGATTGAGGACGGAAAGGTGGTAAAATAATGTCTATGGTAAGAAGAATTGCAGTCCAAAATATGAAGTATCACAAAAGCAAAAATATTCTTATTGGAATCGCCATATTTTTAACAACGCTGCTTTTGTTCCTGGTTCCCACCATGGGGAAGGATATGATAGAAGGCCAGTATGCAGTTACCAATAAAATGTACCCAAGCTGGCATGCCCTGGTTCGTGGGGTCAATGAGGAGACAGTAAAAAAACTTTCGGTGAGCCATGAAGTTATGGTTTACGGATTGAGAAGTGACGTGGGTACTATGCCGGTAAAAGATGCCCAGATTTCCATGATGTTTTTAGACGACCATGGCATGGCCCTTAACAATATGGAACTGCTGGAAGGGAATATGCCCCAGCAAGAAAATGAGATTGTGGTATCCCAGGGGATTTTAAAGTGTCTGGGGCAAAAAGCCGAAATCGGGGATACCATAAATGTTCCCTACCAGGTAATGCACGGGGGGATATTGGATTACACAAAAGAGAAAGACTTTGTGGTAACAGGTTTTTTGGAGGATGCCACAGAAGACCAGACAATGTTTAACGCACTGGTGTCGGAAGCTTTTTTAAGGAGCGAGGTGCCGGGGGAGGAAATTGTTTACCGTTTTCTGTTTCAGGTTTTGACAGAAGAGGATGAGACGACAACACAGATACAAGAGCGGATTTTAAAAATGACAGGGCGTCTTGGAATAGCAGAGACGGATGTCCGGGTAAATACTGAATATCTGGGGGCAAATTATGTAGACCCGGTTATGGTGTCTGTGATTGTGGGAATTATGTGCATTATCGTTCTGGCTGGAGTGATTACCATTTACAGTATTTATTATGTGGGACTTTCTGACAGAGTCCGAGAATTTGGAAAAATTAAGGCTATGGGGGCATCTAAAAAGCAGCTCAAAGGTATGGTGCTCTGGGAGGGGATGTCTGTGGCTATGATTGCAATGCCCATTGGCCTGATTCTTGGGACTATCCTCACCAAAATCATTTTACTTTCTATAGTAAACGTCAGCGCAAATGACAACGCTTATACGGGGGTATTAAAAGAGGTGATTTCTTCCGGGGATGTGCAGCTTTACCATGTTTCCCTGTATGTGCTGGCCGTTGTAGTTACACTTCTCACCGTGGGATTGGCCCTGCACAAGCCTATGCGTGTTGTCTCAAAAATATCGGAGATTGAAGCCATCCGTTTTCAGGGGACGGAGGGGCAGACCGGGAAGGGGCAAAAAAAATACAGAAAAAGCCATAAGGAAATATCTGTTTTGGGACTTGCAAAAATATATCTGTTGGGCAAAAAGAAAAATAGTTTTATCACCATACTTGCAATGTCTATTACAGGAATTTTTGTTATCGTGGTGGCAACGGTTTTATCCTGTGCAGACCCGAAAAAGAGCGCCGACGCTTCCCTCACGGGACAGTACGAAATCTCCGCTATTACACAGTCGGGAAACAGGGAACACCCGGAATGGGAGTGGAGTTATGTGATAAAAGACAATCCTCTTACGGAAGAATTAAAACAGCAGATTTTAGAAATAGACGGTGTGACATCCGTGGTGACTTTTACGGAAGCCTTTGTCACCTCAGATACTTTTGAGGGAGAAACCTGGGGCATAAAGGGAGTGCCTGAGGAGTATGCAGATTTTCTTTTGGACGGAATCATTGAGGGAAGCGCCGCCTATGAGGATTTAAAAACCGGAACAAAATGTATTCTGGACAAGAATATGCTCTACTGGTTTCCTGATATAAAGCTGGGAGATACCCTGGAACTTAAGGTGTCGGACGGGACAGAGAAAACTGTGGAGGTGGAAGTCATTGCCATATCAGATTTTCCCTCAGGATTCTCACAGTTTCAGTATTTGTTTATGGCCTCAGAGGGGCTTGGTAAAATCTGTGACGGAGATTTAAAAGGCACATATTCTGTTTTTGCAAAAGAGAGGTATAATAAGGATACCCTTTCCGCCTTTGAAGAGCTGATGGAAGGAAACGAAAGGTGTCAGTTAAATACCTGGAAAAAAGAGTACGACCAGTGGAAAAGCGCACTTTTGGTCACAACGGCAGCAGCTTATGCCTTTCTTGGGATTTTAGGGGCTATCTGTATTATGAATGTGATCAATACCATGATTCACAGTGTACACATCCGAAAAAAGGAAATCGGGATGATGCAGGCCATGGGAATGACAAACCATCAGCTTGTAAAAATGCTTCGCACGGAAGGCCTGTTTTATACTGCGGGAACCCTGCTTATTTCTGTGGGACTGGGGAGCATCCTTGGGTATCCTGTATTTTTAATGGCGAAGGATCAGGGCTGGTTTAATATCAGGGAGTATCATTATCCCTATGCGGCTGTTGTTATTGTGATGGTGATTCTTCTAATTGTTCAGATGTTTCTGGCAGGGGCGCTGGGAGGAAAAGTGAAAAAGGAATCTCTGATTGAGAGGATACGTTACAGCGAATAGCCATTAAACATCTGTCTGTGAAAAGTACCGGCGTATTCCCCTTAAGAAAGCCATCTGTTCTGCCGATATAAAGACTATAGCATATAAAGGGAATTAATGGCCGGTTTTGGCCGATATAACAGGGAGGTTATGCCGATGAACAAAGTGGGAAGCTACGGAGCGTATCAGGCAAATAGTTACGACAGTACGCTGAAAAATCAGAAAAGCAGACAGAGCAAAAAAACAGATAAAAATCAGGGGCCAGGCGGTGTAAAGAAGGACACGCCAAAACTTAGCGCCAATGCCAAAGCATTGCTGGCAGAGCTTAAGAGAAGATACGGAAATATGGACTTTATGGTGGCAAGTTTTAATTCCGATGAGGAAGCCCAAAGTTATCTCTCCAGGGGGACCAAAGAGTACAGTGTGTTAATCGACCCGGAAGAGTTGGAAAAAATGGCGGCGGATCCTGATTACAAAGAGAAGAATCTTTCCATTATCGAAGAGTCCACGGGAAAATTGAAAGAGATAAAAGACCAGCTTTCGGATAAAGAAGACGAGGTGGTAAACCTTGGAGTTTCTATCGGAAAAGACGGGACGGTATCTTACTTTGCAGAACTTCAGAAAATGAGCGATAAGCAGAGAGAGCATATAGAGAAGACAAAGGAGGCAAAGAGAGAAGAAAGCGCAAAGGCTGCAAAAGAAAAGGAGAAAAAAGATTACGGCAAGCGGACCACCGTGAAAGCAAATTCCGTGGAGGAACTCCTTGATAAAATTCGGAATGTGGACTGGGATAAGGTGAAAGAAGAAACCACCGGCAGCCATTTTGATTACAGCATTTAAATACCAGCAGAGAAAGAGGGCAAGTTTCCAGGCAGAAACTTGCCTTTTTTATATAGGATTTTCTGTTTACACATGGGAAGTATATGGGTATAATTCATAGTATATAACACTTATCAGGAGGTTTTTATGGGAATTACAGCCGCATATATGGTTCCCCATCCCCCCTTAATTGTACCAGAGGTGGGAAGAGGAGAAGAAAAAAAGATACAAAATACAGTAGACGCCTATCACGAATTGGGGAGAAGGATTGGGGAAGAAGAGCCGGAGACCATTGTACTGATTTCTCCTCATCAGACGATGTATGCAGATTACTTTCACATCTCACCGGGACAGGGTGCCATGGGAGATTTTTCCCGGTTCGGTGCGGCACAGGAGCACATGGAGGTTTCCTACGATACAGAGTTTGTCAAACAGTTGTCAGGGCTGGCGGAAGAGAACAATTTTCCCGCCGGGACTTTAGGGGAAAAGGAGATAGATTTAGACCACGGAACCATGGTTCCCCTCTATTTTGTAAATAAATACTGGAAAAATTACCGCCTGGTGCGCATAGGCCTTTCCGGGCTTCCCTTTGTAAACCACTACGAGCTGGGAATGTTCATCAGTGAGACGGCGGAGGCGTTAGGGAGAAAGGCAGTGCTGATTGCCAGCGGGGATTTATCCCACTGTTTGAAAGAGGACGGGCCTTACGGGTTCAGAAAAGAAGGGCCAAAGTATGATAAAGCTATTATGGACATTATGGGCGGGGGAAATTTTTTGCATTTGCTAGATTTTAGTGAGGACTTTTGTGCCGCTGCCGGGGAGTGCGGACACCGCTCCTTTGTGATTTTGGCAGGGGCGTTGGATAAAAGGGCGGTAAAGTCCCAGAGTCTTTCCTATGAGGGGCCTTTCGGGGTGGGGTACGGCATCTGTTCCTACGAAGTGTTAGGGGAGGAAGCATCCAGGAATTTTATGGAACAGTATGTACAGTCCCAGCGGAAGAAATTAGCTGCCATAAAGGAGGGGGAGGACTCATACGTCTGCCTTGCAAGAAATACTGTGGAAGAGTATGTGCTTACCGGAAAAAAGCCAGCCGTGCCCCAAGGGCTTTTGGAAGAAATGTACGGCACAAAGGCAGGTGTATTTGTGTCAATAAAAAAACAGGGCAGGCTCAGGGGATGCATTGGGACAATCCAAAGTGTTTACGGCTCTGTGGCCCAGGAGATTATAGAAAATGCAGTGAGTGCTGCGTCAAAGGATCCCAGATTTCACCCAATAACGCCGGAGGAGTTAGAATATCTCACCATCACCGTGGATGTGCTGGGGGAGACAGAGCAGATTGATTCCCCCGGAGAGCTGGATGTGGAACGGTATGGGGTCATTGTGACAAAAGGAGGAAAGAGAGGACTGCTGTTGCCCAATCTGGAAGGGGTGGATTCAGTGGAAGAGCAGATTGCCATTGCAAAACAAAAAGCCGGTATCCCTTTAGAGGAGGAGGTTTTTCTGGAAAGGTTTGAGGTGGTGCGTCATTTTTAAAAGTGAGAAAGGTTTATGACGTGAATGTTCTGGAAAAAATCATGGATTACCATAAAAAGAAAGGGAGCGTCTGCTGGTATGCATGAAACGGTGTGCCGGCTTAAAAACAAAAGAAAGAAGGATAAAAATGAGAAGAAAAATTGAAGTGAAAGTGGAAAAACCCCAGTATTCCGTCATTACGGGAATTACGTTTGCCCAGGTGGACAACTGGTTCGGGCACACAAGAAAAGATTTAAAAATGGACATTATTTATCCTGAGGATCCCACAAAAGAGTATCCCTGTATCCTTTGGATCTGCGGGGGAGCCTGGCGCACCATGGACAGGTCTGCCCATCTGGCCTATTTATCGGGGCTTGCCATGGAGGGATTTGTGGTGGCAAGCGCAGAGTACCGCACCACGAATGAAGTGTGTTATCCTATGCCTCTCCAGGACGTGAAAGCGGGAATCCGGTATTTAAAAGCCCATGCCGGCCGATATCATATAGATAAAAGCAGGGTGGGGGTTATGGGGGAGTCCGCCGGGGGGCATCTCGCCGCAATGGCAGCCCTTTGTAACGCACCTGCCTATGACGTGGGAGCATTCCTGGAGGATACAAGCACCGTGCAGGCAGCCGTTACCTGGTATCCACCGGCAGATGTGACAAAGATAGAATATCCCACGGAGGAAATGGCGGCAGTTTCCATGGAATCCCTTCTTCTGGGGAAAAATACCATGACCTACAGAGAGGAGGCGGAGAAAATGTGTCCGGTGTATTATGTGACAAGAGAAGCCCCGCCCTTTTTGATCATCCATGGAGATAAGGACCATACGGTGCCCTTTTCCCAGGGGGAAGCGCTGTATGAAAAATTAGAGCAGGAGGGATGTGACGTGACATTGTTGGAGATAAAGGATGCAGACCATGCGGATATCCGATTTTTCCAAAAAGAAGTGTGGCAGTGCATTCTTTGCTTTTTTAAAGATAAACTGGTGAGATAATGCCGGAGGAATATTTTAAAAATGCCCTGAAAAATTTTTCCCAGGATATGGCAAACGGAGGAGCCATCCGGCACCTATGGAACCGGGGGTATTCTATAAGGCAGATTATGGAACACCTTGACTTTCCGGCAAACTATGAGCGGGTGCAGAACGTGGTGTGGGAGCATCTCATTGCCCGGGGGGTGATACGCCTGACCAAACCGGAGCCCGGGGAGGGGCAGGAACAGGTATCTTATGTGAAAGAGTATGACAGGTATGGCAGAACCAGTTTTCGCAGGGTGACCCAGGGAATCCTCCAGGAGGAAATGGAATATGTTCCCTGTGATATCGGCCTGGTAATGCACAGGGACAGGGCACTGTACGATAAAATCCTTGCCTGCCTGAAGGAGAGGCAGAGGGAATACGCTGCCGATATCCCCTGGAAAAGAATGCGCATCTACCATAAACGGGACGAGAATATAGAAGGGATTATGAAGACGCTGAAGGGCACAGATTTTTTTACAGCCTTTTTTCCGGGGGATGGTCCTTAGCCATTTCCCAGGTTTTGGGGAAGAAAAATAAAAAAAAGTGAAAATTTTAACAAAGTACAGGTTAAGACTTGTAATTTGGGAAAAAATTGGTTAAAATATAGACAGGTTGGGCAAGCTTGCTCAAATATAAACTTACTTTAAAATTTTTAGGAGGAATTAAGAATGGCAGTAAGAGTAGCAATCAATGGTTTTGGCCGTATCGGCCGTCTTGCATTCAGACAGATGTTCGGTGCAGAAGGATATGAAGTAGTAGCAATCAATGATTTGACAAGCCCCAAAATGTTGGCACACTTGTTAAAATATGATTCTTCTCAGGGTAAATATGCTTTGGCTGACAAAGTATCTGCAGGGGAGGATTCTATTACAGTTGACGGAAAAGAAATCAAAATCTACGCTTTCCCGGATGCAAACAACTGCCCATGGGGTGAATTAAAAGTTGACGTTGTATTAGAGTGTTCTGGATTCTACACTAGCAAAGAGAAAGCTCAGGCTCATATCAATGCAGGTGCCAGAAAAGTTGTTATCTCTGCTCCAGCAGGAAACGACCTTCCTACTATCGTATACAATGTAAACCATACTACATTAAAACCGGAAGATACTATTATCTCCGCAGCTTCCTGTACCACAAACTGCTTGGCTCCAATGGCAAAAGCATTAAATGACTTAGCAGGAATCAAATCCGGTATCATGAGCACCATTCACTCTTACACAGGTGACCAGATGACTCTTGACGGACCACAGAGAAAAGGCGATTTGAGAAGATCCCGTGCAGCAGCTGTAAATATCGTTCCAAACAGCACAGGAGCTGCAAAGGCAATCGGGCTTGTTATTCCGGAATTAAACGGAAAATTAATCGGTTCCGCACAGCGTGTTCCCTGCCCGACAGGTTCCACAACTATCTTAGTTGCAACTGTTGAGAAATCTGTTACAAAAGAGCAGATTAACGATTTCATGAAGAAAGCAGCTACAGAGTCCTTCGCATACAATGAGGAGGAGATTGTATCTTCTGATATCATCGGAAGCACAGCAGGATCTATCTTTGATGCAACACAGACTATGGTAGGCGAGGACAACTTAGTACAGGTTGTTTCCTGGTATGACAATGAGAACAGCTATACTTCTCAGATGGTTCGTACAATCAAATACTTCTCTGAGTTATCATAGGCAGGCATGGAACACGGAATGGATCTGGGCCTGTGGCGCTGGAAGAATTTTGTGTGAAAGCCGTTCTGCGAGCGCAGCGAGCAGAACTACATTATCATACTGAGCGGCAGATCTAACTGGCGCACAGTGTAAATCTGACTCATAAGGGTCCGGTCTGTTGGGGCCGGACCCTTTTTTCATCAAATATTAAGGAGGATATACCCATGTCTTTGAACAAAAAATCCGTAGATGACATCAATGTTGCAGGAAAGAGAGTTCTTTGCAGATGCGATTTTAACGTACCCTTAAAAGAGGGAAAAATCACAGACGAGAACCGTCTGGTGGCAGCGCTTCCCACCATTAAGAAATTAATTAAGGACGGAGGAAAAGTGATTCTCTGTTCCCATCTGGGCAAACCAAAAGGAGAACCAAAGCCGGAATTGTCTTTGGCACCTGTGGCAGCAAGATTGACAGAGCTTTTGGGCCAGGAAGTAAAATTTGCAGCAGATCCGGAAGTCGTAGGCCCCAATGCAAAAGCGGCAGTGGAAGCTATGAAAGACGGGGAAGTTATTTTGCTTGAAAATACCCGTTACAGAGCAGAGGAGACCAAGAACGGAGAGGCATTTTCCAAAGACCTGGCATCTCTCTGTGATGTATTTGTAAATGATGCTTTCGGTACAGCCCACAGGGCGCACTGCTCCAACGTAGGTGTTGCAGGGCTGGTGGACACAGCAGTTGTGGGATATTTAATGCAGAAAGAAATTGATTTCTTAGGCAATGCAGTGGAAAATCCCGTAAGGCCTTTTGTTGCAATTTTAGGAGGCGCAAAAGTAGCGGACAAATTAAACGTAATCTCCAACTTACTGGAGAAATGCGATACCTTAATTATCGGCGGCGGTATGGCATATACATTCTTAAAAGCACAGGGATATGAGATTGGAAAATCATTACTGGATGATACCAAGATTGATTACTGTAAAGAGATGATAGCAAAAGCAGAAAAGCTGGGCAAGAAATTACTTCTCCCGGTAGATTCTGTAACAGTTGCAGGATTCCCCAACCCAATCGATGCACCTGTTGAAACCATAACTTATGATGTGGCAGATATGGCTGCAGACCGAGAGGGATGCGATATCGGGCCTAAGACAGCGGAAATGTACGCAGAGGCAGTGAAATCTGCAAAGACAGTTGTGTGGAACGGACCGATGGGCGTATTTGAGAACCCAACCCTTGCAAAGGGAACCATCGCAGTGGCTGAGGCCCTGGCAGAGACAGATGCCACCACAATTATCGGAGGCGGCGATTCCGCAGCAGCAGTAAATCAGTTGGGATTTGGAGATAAGATGAGCCACATTTCCACAGGCGGCGGCGCTTCCTTAGAGTTCTTAGAGGGAAAAGAACTGCCGGGCGTGGCTGCAGCTAATGACAAATAGGAAGGAGAATAGAAATGGCAAGAAAGAAAATTATTGCTGGAAACTGGAAAATGAATAAAACTCCCAGCGAGGCAGTTGCCCTTGTAAAAGAGCTGACACCTTTAGTAAAGAATGATGAAGTTGACGTGGTATTCTGTGTTCCGGCAATCGATATTATTCCGGCTATGGAAGCTGCCAAGGGAACGAATATTCAGATTGGCGCTGAGAATATGTACTTTGAGGAGAGCGGAGCATATACAGGAGAGGTTTCTCCCGCCATGCTTACCGATGCAGGAGTAAAATATGTTGTTATCGGCCACTCTGAGAGAAGAGAATATTTTGCAGAGACAGACGAGACAGTAAATAAAAAAGTATTAAAGGCTTTTGAGCACGGCATTACACCTATTATCTGCTGCGGCGAGTCTTTAACCCAGAGAAAACAGGGCATTTACATTGACTGGATTCGTATGCAGATTAAGATTGCATTCCAGAATGTGACGGCAGACCAGGCAAAGACTGCAGTGATTGCATACGAGCCAATCTGGGCTATCGGAACAGGGGAGACGGCAACCTCAGACCAGGCGGAAGAGGTTTGCGCGGCAATCCGTAACTGTATCAAAGAGGTTTATGATGATGCAACAGCAGAGTCTATCCGTATCCAGTACGGCGGCTCTGTTAATGCAGGAAATGCGGCAGAACTCTTTGCAAAACCGGATATCGACGGCGGTTTGGTGGGAGGAGCTTCCCTGAAACCGGATTTTGGAAAGATTGTTAATTACAAATAATATGATTTTTACCAAAATGTCATAGAAAAAATGCAGTTAATAGGGGGATCAAGGGAAAATTTTCCTTTGATACCCCTTTCTGGTTGTGGATAAATATACAGCACAGAAAAGAGGTTTTGGAGGATATAGAAATATGGATTTAAATGAATTTAAGGACAGGCTGTTTGATGTGATGAATGATGCGGACAGCCTGCCTATACAGGATTTGGTTTTTGAGGATAGGGAGGATTTGATTCATATTAACCTTGAAGATGGGAGCAGATTTACGGTTCATGTTATGGAACTTTGAATCAAGGTGTGTGGAAAGGGTTAGTTGTATGATTCGATAAAGAATAACCAAGATATGGTTAAAAAATAATTTTGGTTGGGTGATTTTTTGTTCTGTAAGTTTTATATCTCTGTTGTTATGATTTGATACATACGGAGGATAAAACTATGGAAAAACAAAGAAAAGAAGCGAACATCCAGATTGGGAAACGACTTCGGGAGGCGAGAAATAACCTGGGAAGGAATCAGGCGGAATTTGCGGCTGTCTTTGGTGTTTCGGAGGAACATTATCGGAAATATGAATCCGGTGCGACAGGAGTGTCGGCAGATAAACTTCTGGTTTTGTATACAACGTATGGAATTGACCCTACCTATCTGATTACCGGGCAGTGCATAAAAGATTTTGACCTGGACTATTATCTTGCAAATTGCAGCAAGGAGCAGAGAAACAAATTATTTGACAGAATTTTGGCGTATATGTCAAGACTGGTAAAAATGTAGCGGAGGGGGACTCATTTTGGAAAAAATTTTGCTTTTGGAGGACGATATCAGCCTTGTGGAAGGCCTTTGCTATTCACTGAAAAAGAACGGCTTTTGTATTGAGGTGGCAAGGACAGTAACGGAAGCGGAAGGGAAATTGGGAGAGTGGAATGATTTTGACCTTCTTCTTTTTGATGTGACTTTGCCGGATGGAAACGGCTTTTTGCTGTGTGAAAAAATTAGGGAGAGGGGAAATATGGTGCCGATTATTTTTCTGACGGCATCGGAGGAGGAAACCAGTGTCATTCGAGGCTTGGACTGCGGTGGAGATGACTATATTACAAAGCCTTTTAAGCTGGGAGAATTGTGCTCCCGTATCCGGGCGCTTCTTCGGCGCAGCAAAAGGTCCGGGATAGAGGAAGGTTGTTTAAAGTCCGGGGAACTGTTAGTGAATCTTGGGGAGGGCAGAGTGTGGAAGAAGGGGGAGGCTGTAGAGTTTACCGGTGCGGAGTACAGGCTTTTATGTCTGTTTTTAAGCAACAAAGGGAAAATTCTTACAAGGAAAATGATTCTGGATAAACTATGGGACGGCGCAGGAAATTATGTGGATGACAATACCCTCTCTGTATATGTGCGGCGGCTTCGGGAGAAACTGGAGGATAATCCCTCTCTCCCCAGGCATCTTATGACAGTGCGGGGACTGGGATATCAGTGGAAGGAGTGAGAAAGATGAATTTTTTACAGGAAAAAAATACTCGGCGCTTTTATCTTTTTCTTTTATTTCTTTGCGGGGCCCTTCTCTGTTTTTTGGTGCTTTTTTGCTTTTTGGGAATGCATTCTTTTCGCAGGGCGTTGACAGGGCGGGAACTGGCCGCATCCTCCTACCTCTTAGAGCAAGGGGTCTCACCGGAAGCGGCGGCCCTTGCATGGAATCAGACTGAGGTGACAGATGAGGGCAGGGCTTTGGTAGAAAAAATCGGACATGGAGGACATGCCCAGGGGGAACTTTTGTTTCTGATGAGGCAGGACTTTCTGCCGGTTTTTTTTATGCTTATTTTTGGGGGGATTTTATTTTCTATTATTCTTTTATATCAGACCGGTTTGTTTTTACAGGGAAGGGAGAACTTGTATGAGGAGGCGGAAAAAGTAGTTGCCGGGTATGCAGACAGGCAGTGGTCGCACCTTCCCAGCGGGGGGACAGGGGCAGTGTATTTGTTATTTGAACAGGTGGAACAGCTTGCGCTGTCCCTTAAGGCGGAGTGTGACACTGAGCACAGGGCGAAAGAGTTTTTGAAAGATATGATATCGGATATTTCCCATCAGTTAAAGACTCCTCTGGCTGCTTTGGAGATGTACATGGAAATATTAGCGGAGGAGCCTGGGCAGGAGGAGACGGTGAAGTATTTTTCTGAAAAATCCCTTCAGTCCTTGGAGCGAATGGAACAGTTAATTTTATCTCTTCTGAAAATGGCCCGTCTGGACGCCGGGACGATTGTTTTTGAAAAGCATTTATGTTTTGTGTCGGAGGTGGTGGCACAGGCGGTGGGGGAACTCTCAGAGCGGGGATACCAGGAAGGAAAAGAGATTTTAGTGGAAGGGAATCAGGAAGAGACGGTTTTCTGCGATATGGAATGGACGAAAGAGGCGGTGGGAAACCTTGTGAAAAATGCCCTGGACCACACAAAAAGAGGGGATGTGATTCGGATTTTCTGGCAGTCTTCCCCTGTCATGCTTCGACTTTTTGTGAAAGATACTGGCTGCGGGATTCTGCCGGAGGATATCCATCACATTTTCAAACGGTTTTACCGCAGTAAAAAATCCAGCGATACCCTGGGGGCAGGGCTTGGGCTTTCTTTGGCAAAAGGGATTGTGGAAGGCCAGGGCGGAAATTTGTCTGTGGAGAGTGTCCCCGGAGAGGGCACTGTGTTTGGGATTTCCCTTACAAATCTGTAAGCTGAAATTCACTTTGCCGTAAGGTTTCTGTGCTATGCTTTGTCAGGAAAGAAGATTCACAAAGAGAATAAAAAAGAAAGGCAGGCAGATATTTTGGAAATATTAAGAGTGGAAGATTTGTGTAAAACTTACGGCGCAGGAGAGACAAGGGTGGAGGCGGTAAAGAATGTGTCCTTTTCTATGTCAAGGGGTGAATTCGGCACCGTGGTGGGGGTATCCGGGTCAGGGAAAAGTACCCTTCTCCACTGTATCGGGGGGCTGGACACGGCAGATGGGGGAAAGGTATTTTTAAACGGCAGGGATATCTTTCACATGAAGGAGAATGAGCGGACAATTTTCAGGAGACGGAATGTTGGGTTTATTTTTCAGTCTTTCCATCTGGTTCAGGAACTTACCGTTGAGCAGAATATTATTTTTCCCCTTCTGTTGGATTACAGAAAGCCGGAGAAAGCCTCGGTGGAGGAGATGCTTGAAGTGCTGGGGCTTGAAAACAGGCGCCACCATCTCCCGGGGCAGCTCTCCGGGGGGCAGCAGCAGAGGACGGCTATTGGCAGGGCTTTGATTACAAAGCCGTCAATAGTTCTCGCAGACGAGCCCACGGGGAATTTGGATTCCAAAAGCAGCCAGGATGTAATGGATTTACTTCTGGGGGCGTCTAAGCATTTTAAACAGACAGTTTTGATGATTACTCACAATATGAATCTGACTACTTCGGCGGACAGGGTGTTTCGTGTGGCGGACGGAAAACTGGAGGAACTGGGAGGCGGGCAGGAATGAAACACTATCTTGATTTGGTGAAATTTTCAGCAAAAAAGCATAAAAAGCAGGATCGGATGATACGGCTCTGCATTGTTTTATCCGTGTTTTTGGTCACAGTGATTTTTGGCATGGCAGAAATGGAAATGCGTGCCCAGTTGCTCCAGGCGGAAAAGAGTGACGGGAGTTACCATGCAGCTTTTTTAGTGGATAAGAAGGAAGCCGCATTACTGGGGATGCGCCCGGAAGTGGAATGTATCTCATCTTATGGCTCCGTAAATTATTCTCTGAATGACGGATATACAATAGAAGGAACCGAGACATGCATCTTAGGCTTTGACGAGGAGCTTCTTTCCATGTTTCCCGCAGCAGATATAATAGAGGGGGAGTTTCCCAAGAATGAGATGGAGGCAGTTTTAAATGAGAATGCCAAGAACCGGCTTCGTGTTCAGGTGGGGGACCGTGTTCGTATGCAGACGCCCCAGGGCATCACAAGGACCTACCGCATTGTGGGAATTACAAAAGATACGGCTCTCATGGCGGAGCATGACGCTTTTGGTATGTTTATAAATGCTGAAAGTTTTGAAAAATTAAATCCAGGGGACATAGATGCCCACTGGGAATTGTTGTACTTTGTGAAATTCCGCTCTTTTTGCAATATCAGGCGGGCAATCCGGGATATCACGGTACAATTTGGCTTAAAAGAAAGCCAGGTGCGGGAGAATGTAAAAGTCCTTGCCCTGATGTTTCAAAGCCGGGATTCCTATATGATGCAGTTTTATTTTGTGGCTGCAGTACTGGCAGTTTTGGTGGTGGCGGCAGGGGTTTTAATGATTGCCGCCAGTATGAACAGCAGAGTGGCTAAACGAACAGAGTTTTTTGGAATGATGCGCTGTCTGGGGGCAACAGAAAAGCAGGTAAAGCGCTTTGTAGGAAAAGAAGCCCTTGGCTGGTGTAAAACAGGGATTCCTACAGGACTTTTATTGGGGACTGCTCTGGTTTGGATTCTATGCGGGATGCTTCGTTATTTCAGTCCGGGCCTTTTTGATGAACTTCCTGTATTTGGGGTAAGCCCCATGGGGATTGCCGCCGGAATTTTTGTGGGATTTATCACGGTGTTTCTGGCGGCGAAATCTCCGGCTAAACGGGCGGCAGAGGTATCCCCATTAACAGCCGTTTCAGGGAATGCTGGCAGGGAGAGGATGAAAAAAGGGGCAAATACACGCTTCTTTAAAATTGATATAGCCCTTGGAATCCATCACGCCTGGGGCAGCAGGAAGAATCTGTTTCTGGTATCGGGCTCTTTTGCCTTCAGCATTATTTTATTTTTGGCTTTCAGTACGGCCATTGATTTTATGCACCGTGCCATAACACCCTTGCGTCCCTGGTCCCCGGATATTTATTTTTACACAAAGGATGCCTCAAATGCCATTCCCAAAGAGTTGGCAGAAGAGCTGTCGGATTATTCAGGGGTAAAATATGTCTTTGGAAGAGGCTATGGGAAGGGCAGTGTAAAGGCAGAAGGACAGGAGAGAGATCTTACCCTGGTGTCCTACGACAGCCGGCAGTTTTTGTGGGGGGAGGACTCCCTTTTAAGAGGATCCACAGAAAATGTGGAAAAGGGGGAGGGGCTGCTTTTGGTTTACCGGGAGGACAGTGTGCTCATGGACAGTGAAGAAGTTACTATTTTTACCCAGGGACAGGGCAGGGAGGCTGCTCTCTGTGGTGTGATTGGGAATATTCCCTATGATAGTTCCACACAGGAAATGGCCCTATGTTCGGAAAAAACTTTTAAGAATCTCACAGGGGAGGAGGGCTATGCAGTCCTGGATTTCAAACTTTTTTCTGACGCAGAGGATTCTGACGTGGAACAGATCAGGCAGGCAGCGGAGAAGGTTTTAGGGAAGTCCATAGGTTTTTCCGATAAGCGGATAGGAAACCGTGAAATAAAGGGAGCGAGCCTTTCTATGGCAGTTTTCCTCTACGGATTTTTGGGGGTGATTACACTGATAGCATTTTTTAATATTATGAACTGTATTGCCATGAGTGTTTCGTCACGGCTGAAAGAGTATGGGGCCATGCGGGCAGTAGGTATGGGCATGGGGCAATTCCTTCGGATGGTTTTTGGGGAGGCGGCGGCCTATGCCTTGTTTGGAAGTTTCTTTGGGTTAGGGATTGGGATTCCCTTAAACAGGAAACTGTTTTTATCCCTTGTGACTTTCCGGTGGGGGGAGCCGTGGGAATTTCCGGCATGGGAGATCTCGGTGATTTTAGGAGTGATGCTTCTGTCCCTTATCCTGGCGGTTCTTGGGCCGGCAAAACAGATAAAAGGAATGGATGTGCTAGAGTTATCTTAAAATATTTCTTCCAAAGAGCACTGTTTTTGTGGTATTATATTCTATACATGCCGAAATTCTATTTTTTTGGCGGTCTATAGAAAGGAGACGGGATTTTCCCGAGGAGAGATGGAAAAGAAGAGAAACTCATTTTCAGGCTCCCTGGGCTTTGTGCTTGCGGCAGCAGGCAGCGCAGTGGGGCTGGGCAACATATGGAGATTTCCATATTTGGCGGCGAAGGACGGAGGAGGGTTATTTTTAGTGATTTACCTGATTCTGGCCCTGACATTTGGATTTACACTTTTGGCAGCGGAGGTGTCTATTGGGAGAAAGACAAAACAAAGCCCTCTGACAGCCTATGGAAAATTAAAGGATAACTGGGGATTTTTGGGAGTGCTGGCATCTTTAGTCCCTGTGATTATCATGCCCTATTACTGTGTCATCGGGGGATGGGTGGTAAAATATTTTCTGGCCTATCTTACCGGTGAGGGGGTAAAAGCCGCTGAGGACGGCTATTTTACCGGGTATATTTCCGGGGAAGTGCAGCCCATTGTACTTATGGCAGTGTTTTTGTTTGTTGTGGCCTTTATTATATTCCGTGGGGTGAACCGGGGAATTGAGTCCTCCTCCAAAATTATTATGCCCCTTTTGCTTCTTCTGGTGGTTGGAATTGCTGTTTTTTCCGTGACGATTCATCACACAGATGATGCGGGAGTGGCCAGAAACGGGTTGGAGGGCTTAAAGGTGTACGTGGTGCCCAACTTGGAAGGGCTCACAGTGAAAGGATTCTTTACGATTCTTTTAGATGCCATGGGACAGTTGTTTTTCAGTCTCAGTGTGGCCATGGGAATCATGGTGGCCTATGGCTCCTATGTGAAAGATGATGCGAACCTTGTAAAGTCCATTAACCAGATTGAGATTTTTGATACCCTTGTGGCTTTCCTGGCTGGGGTTATGATTATCCCAGCGGTCTATACTTTTATGGGAAGAGAGGGGATGGAGGCTTCCGGCCCCAGCCTGATGTTTGTATCACTGCCCAAAGTGTTTGCATCAATGGGCAAAATCGGAAATGTCATCGGAGCATTGTTTTTTGCCATGGTTCTCTTTGCGGCAATCACCAGCGCAGTTTCCGTGATGGAGGCGGTGGTTTCCAGTATTATGGATAAGTTTCATGTATCCCGGATAAAGGCGGCGTCTATTGAGACGGTGATTGCCCTTGTGGGAGGGATTGTGGTATGCCTTGGGTACAACAGATTGTTTTTCGATATTGTGCTGCCCAACGGCGCCCATGCACAGGTACTGGATATTATGGACTATATCAGCAACAACTGCCTTATGCCCCTGGTGGCAATCGGTACGTGCATTTTAATCGGATGGGTCTTAAAACCCGGCGTGATTATTGATGAAGTGGAAAAAACAGGCTGCAGGTTTGGAAGAAAGAATCTTTTTATTGTGATGATACGTTATATTTCCCCGGCCCTGTTGGTTATTCTGTTTTTAAAATCCATTGGAATTTTAACTGTGATTTAGCTGAGGAAGCGGGGAGAGCGGCAATATATAAGGAGGATGGCTGATTATGAGGGCGGAGAGCAAAGGAAACGTTAAAAACAGTGTGGGAAGGATTACATTTGCAGGTCTTGCATTCTGTCTGCAGACAGGATGGATTGTGTTTCTTCTTGTCCGTCTGAATTCTTATTCGGCAACGGTATCCCTCATTAGCAGCCTGATGGCATTTCTCCTGGCCCTTGGGATTTATGGGAAACCCAGCAATGCGGCCTTTAAAATGCCTTGGATTATGCTGATTTTGGTTTTTCCGGTTCTGGGCATCTGTATTTACGGCCTTTTTGGGCATAAAGATGCAACGAAGAGGGTACGGCTTAAGTTTAATGAAATCCACAGGGAGCTTATGGGGCATTTAACCCAGAAAGCGCAGGTGATGAAGGAATTAGAGGAGCAGGGCTATGATGTGGCAAATCAGTTCCGCTATCTTTTAAAACAGGAGGGATACCCTGTCTGCCGCAATACGGATGTGGAATTTTATCCTGATGGGTTGGAAGGGTTAGAGGCCCAGCTTTTGGCATTAAAAGAGGCTAAGCAGTATATTTTTATGGATTACCACGCCATTGAGGAGGCGGAGGCTTTCGGGAAAATCAGGGATATCCTGGCAGGGAAGGCCGCTGCCGGGGTGGAAGTTCGGATTATCTATGATGATGTGGGGAGCATTGGTTTTATTACCCCGGAGTTTATCAAACGGATGGAGGCCCTGGGAATCCGGTGCAAAGTGTTTAACCCTGTGATGCCTGCTATGCAGATTTTTATGAATAACAGGGACCACAGGAAAATTACCGTGATTGACGGGAAAGTGGGATTTACCGGAGGGTACAATTTGGCGGATGAATATTTTAACATTATCCATCCCTATGGACATTGGAAAGACACTGGGGTGAAGCTTACCGGGGAGGCGGTGAAGAGCCTTACGGTAATGTTTCTTGAGATATGGAACCTTACAGAAAAGTATCAGGAGGATTACGGGCCTTATTTAAAAGACGTGACTTACAGGGCAGAGGAGCAGGGATTTGTCTGTCCCTATGCGGACAGTCCCATGCAGGAGACTGTGGGGGAAAATGTATATCTGAATGTAATCAAGCAGGCAAAGCATTATTTTTATGCCTCCACCCCATATCTGATTATCAGCGATGAGATGATACGGGAGCTTGCCATGGCGGCCCAGCGGGGGGTGGATGTGCGGATTATCACCCCGGGGATACCGGATAAAAAGGTTATCTACCGGGTGACAAGGTCATATTACGCCAGCCTGGTGCGCCATGGGGTGCGGATTTATGAGTATACCCCGGGATTTAACCATGCCAAGCAGACGGTGGCGGACGGCAGGGTGGCCACAGTGGGCACCATTAACATGGATTACCGCAGCCTTTACCACCACTTTGAAAATGGAGTGCTGATGTATGGGTATGAAGCGATTATGGATGTGGAAAGGGATTTCCTTGAGACCTTTAAAAAATGTGCGGAAGTGACTGAGAAGTACAGGCAGGATAAATTTACGGTGGTGACAGGGATTGACTGTATTTTAAGGCTGTTTGCGCCGCTAATGTAAGATTGCAGGGGTAGATGATGTAAGGGGCATAGAGGAAAGCCGCTTGTTTTTTCGATTGGATGATAAGCTGAAGAATTGACATTAAATAAAATTTGTGATAAATCTTATAAAGAATATTATGAACTGGGGGGTCATTGTATGAAAAATGTGAAAATATTTGTATTGGCAGCTGCTATCATTTGGGGGAGTTTTTCCAGTATAGCAGTGTTTGCTCAGGAAAGCAGAAACCCAAATGACGAATTAGAAGTACTGAGATATGAAAGATTGGCAGAACAATATTTGTCAGCAGATATCACCGCAAAAGAATTAGAGCAGAAGTATGATGGGAAAGTTGATATTGAAACTATACCTTTATCAGAAGATAAGTTGGATTCTGTAGTTTCTGTTTTGATGGATGGAAAAGAATCTGATGATATAAAGTCTTCTGTTTCTCTGGAAAAAATTCACCTTGAAAATGCAGAAAGTAGTATGTATGTATTATCTGCGGAAGCGAAGAAGTCAACAGGCTCTAAAGAAAAAGACGGGGTAACATTGACAGGTGTGATTAATTGGTTAGATAAGCCAGGAACACAAAATATTTTAACAAGTGTTTCTGCAACTAGGCTTGGTTCATACACCGGAACAGGTACATATTCTTACGGAGGAAACAATCAAATATTAAAAAGCGGTACTTTTTCTGGCAGTGGTTTTACAGACCAGGATAATTGGGGAGCGGTGAATCTGATTTTCCATCTGAATGTTTCAACACCTACTGCAAAAGGGAATACCTTATCGCTTCAGGTTCGCACGTCTGCTTTAGATTGAGAATGAGGAGATGTTATGAAAATTGTGAATCCCAGGTTTAGAGTGCTTACTTATTTTTGTTTTGCTTTGCTGTCAGTTATTGTTCAGAGAGTGGTACATTATTTTTTAATTGCCGGAGGATATAAAAAAGCGGCTGATTTTTTGATGTTTTACTATGGCTTTGGCTTTGCGGCTTTTTTAGGAATAGTTATTTTTGTGGCAGATTGTTATATAACAAGGGAAAACAAAAGCCTAGGGAAGTTTTTTGCTAGAGTTTTTTTGGGATTTGTGTTATTATTCATAGGGTTATGTTTTTTTCCATATGATATAGTAAATGAATGGATGGAGGTAAAAATTCTGCATCCCTTCTTTTCGTGGATGGTTGAAAATGGTTTTTTTGATTCCATGGAGAATTTTGACCTGGATTATTGGCAGGGTACATTTTACTGGCATTTTTTTATGACGGAAGTAGACTTTTTCGATGGGATGGTGCTATACGGTACGTTTCAGGTGTGTACGCTGATAAAATATTTCTGCTCTGTGAAAGCATCAATTTTTCATAAAGGTTGAACTTATAAAGAACTAAAAAATTATATTTGCATTGTGAATTAATCTGTGGTACTATGTGAGCGGACGGTATTCTTCTTTATATAGAAACTGTACCATTTATACATTATAACAGACACTATTCACTGTATAATTGGGCCGTTTTGGCCCTTTTTTCAATGTTATGAAAAAGGAGACTTTAGCATGGAACTTACAGGAAGCATAGAAGAGGTCAGAAAACAGATGAAAGCCTGGAGGAAAGAGGGATTGTCCGTGGGACTTGTGCCCACCATGGGATATCTCCATGAAGGCCATAAAAGTTTAATTGACCGGGCAGTAAAGGAAAATGATAAAGTGGTGGTGAGCGATTTTGTAAACCCCATCCAGTTTGGAGTAAACGAGGATTTATCCACCTACCCCAGGGATATTGAGGCAGACAAAAAACTCTGTGAATCGGCGGGGGCTGATTTGATCTTCCACCCCGCACCGGAGGAGATGTATGCCCCGGATTTTTCCACTTTTGTGGAGACAGAAGGGGTTTCCGCGGGGCTCTGCGGAAAGACAAGGCCCACCCATTTTAGGGGCGTGTGTACGGTGGTGAGCAAACTGTTTCATATTGTAATGCCGGATAAGGCTTACTTCGGGGAAAAAGATGCCCAGCAGCTTGCGGTTATCAGGCGCATGGTGCGGGACTTAAATATGGATATTGAGATAGTGGGATGTCCAATCGTAAGAGAGGAGGACGGGCTTGCCAAAAGTTCCAGAAACACGTATCTAAGCGGGGAGGAACGGAAGGCTGCACTGGTGCTCTCCAAAGCGGTTTTTGCGGGAAAAGAGATGATGGAGCAGGGGGAGAGGGATGTTTTAAAAATTGTCTCCCATATGAAAGCTTTAATTTCGGCAGAGCCTTTGGCAAAAATCGATTATGTGGAGATGGTGGACGCAGATTCCATCGAACCCATAAGTGTGGCTCAGGGCAGAGTCCTAACTGCTATGGCAGTGTACATCGGCACCACAAGGTTAATCGATAATTTTATTTTTACCTGTTCATAAATAGGAGGATTTGGAGGGAAAATATGACACTGGAGATATTGAAAAGCAAAATACACCGGGCAACGGTAACCCAGGCGGAGCTTAACTATGTGGGAAGCATTACCGTGGACGAGGCCCTGATGAAGGCTTCCGGTATTGTGGAGTATGAGAAGGTGCAGATTGCGGACGTGGACAACGGGGCCAGGTTCGAGACCTATGTGATTGCCGGGGAGGAGGGAAGCGGAATTATCTGTTTAAACGGAGCCGCAGCCCGCATGGTTTCCACCGGGGATAAGGTAATTATTATGAGTTATGCCCGGATGGATCCGGAGGAAGTGAAGGACAATCCTCCTAAAGTCGTCTTTGTGGATGAGGAAAATAAAATTACTTCCGTGACCCGGTATGAGAAACACGGCGCATTAAAAGAGGTTTAGGTTATGCTGACAGGAAAAAAAGTAGTTCTTGGCGTCAGCGGCAGCATTGCGGCATATAAAATGGCAAATGTGGCAAGTATGCTTACAAAGCTCCACTGTGATGTCCATGTAATTCTCACAAAGGCAGGGGCAAAATTTATCACACCGGATACCTTTGAGGCATTGACGAAACATCCATGCCTTACGGACAGTTTTGAGAGGAGCAGCCCACCGGAGATACATCATATTACACTGGGACAAACCTCAGATTTAATCCTGGCGGCCCCGGCGTCGGCGGATCTCCTGGGGAAAATGGCCCACGGAATTGCAGATGATTTGCTTACCTCCACCATTGTGGCGGCCACATGCCCCATCCTTGTATCCCCGGCCATGAACGCCCATATGTATGAAAATCCCATTGTTCAGGAAAATATAAAACGGTTAAAAAGCTTTGGCTATGCCTTTATAGAGCCTGTGGTGGGACACTTGGCCTGCAACGTGGAAGGGATAGGGAAACTGCCGGGGGAATCGGTTTTAGTGGATGCCATTGTAAGTAAGCTCACCCAAAGGCCAAAAGAAAAGGATTATGCTGGGAAAAAAGTCCTGGTTACGGCGGGTCCTACCAGGGAGAGTATTGACCCTGTGCGTTATTTAACCAACCACTCCACAGGAAAAATGGGCTATGCCATTGCCGGTGAGGCGGCAAAGCGGGGGGCAAAAGTAACCCTTGTGACAGGGCCGGTAAATCTTACCCCTCCAGAGGGAGTAAAAACCCTTTCCGTTACCACGGCACAGGAGATGTATGAGGCGGTGATGGCAGAGGCAGAGAGCCAGGATATGATTATCAAGGCGGCTGCCGTGGCAGATTACCGCCCAAAAGAAGTCAATTCGGAAAAGACAAAGAAAAAAGAGGGAAACCTTGTTTTGGAATTGGAGCGGACAAGGGATATTTTAAAAGAACTGGGAGAAAAGAAGAAAAAAGGACAGCGTATCTGTGGATTTTCCATGGAGACAGAGCATGTGATTTCTAATTCCAGGGAAAAACTGGTGAAGAAAAATGTGGATATGATTGCCGCCAACAGCCTGCGGGAAGAGGGGGCAGGATTTGGGACAAATACCAACCATCTTGTATTGATTACGGCGGAAGGGGAAACAGACCTTGGAATGTTAAGCAAAGAGGACTGTGCCAACCGTCTGTTGGATGAACTTTTAAAACTTTAATATAAAGGAGATTTTATTATGCCAGAAAATAGTTCATGTGCAAGCGCATCAAGCTGTAACAGGGAAAGCTGCGAGGGATGTAAGAGCAATAAGGCTTCCGGCTCAGGGATTGAGCAGGAGGCATTAAACCAGTATTCCTCCGTAAAGAAAGTCATTGGAATTGTCAGCGGAAAAGGGGGCGTGGGAAAGTCTTTTGTCACCGCTTCTCTTGCTGCGGCTATGACAAAGGCAGGATTTTCTGTGGGAATTTTAGACGGGGATATCACAGGACCTTCCATTCCCAAAATGTTTGGGGTTCACGGCCCGGTATACGGCACCGAGGACAGCCTCTACGCAGCAGAGGCTGCGGACGGGACAAAGATTATGTCCATCAATCTATTAATGGAAGACGAGGAGGCTCCTGTCATCTGGAGAGGCCCCGTGATTGGGGGAACGGTAAAGCAGTTTTGGACAGATGTCATCTGGGGTGATTTGGACTATATGTTTGTGGATATGCCTCCTGGAACCGGGGATGTGCCCCTTACGGTATTCCAGTCCATTCCCGTGGACGGCATTATCATTGTCACCTCCCCCCAGGAGCTGGTGCAGCTTATTGTGAAAAAAGCTTACAATATGGCGGCAGCCATGGATATCCCGGTGCTTGGCATTGTGGAGAATTTCAGTTTTGTGAAGTGTCCGGACTGCGGCAGGGAGATAAAAATTTTCGGGGAAAGCCATGTGGAGGAAGCGGCAGCAGAACTTTCCATTCCTGTTTTGGGGAAAATTCCTGTGGAGCCTGAAATGGCAAAGGCGGCGGATGCAGGAGAGTTTTATAAAACGGAAAATCCCTATTTAGAGAAGGCTTTGGAGGCACTTAAAAATTGACAGAAATTGAAGAGTGTAAAAGAATTTTAAGGGAGAACCCCTTTGCGGTTTATCTTGGCATTGAGCTTTTAAAGGTGGAGGAAGGTTTTGTGTCTGCCCGGATTGAAAACAGGGATATGCTTCACAATATTTACGGGGATATGCATGGAGGCGCCATTTATTCCATTGCGGATAACCTGGCGGGCATTGCGGCGGCAAGTTATGGGTATTATGTCACCACGGTAAACGGCAGCATCCAGTACCTTAAGGCTGTGCGCAATGTGGAGGAAATTTTCTGTGAGGCCAGGGTGATTAAGGCGGGAAGAACGATTTCTTCCGTCCATGTGGATATTACAGACCGGGAGGGAAATCTCTATAATACGGCGGAATTTACCTATTTTAATTTAAGGCCAAAGGAAGACGGAAAAGCGAGGAGAATTTAGATGGAAAAGAGATACAGAGTTGGAATTTTAGGTTACGGAAATTTAGGCCGGGGGGTGGAGTGCGCCATCAAACAGAACCCGGATTTGGAGCTTTTGGCGGTTTTTACCAGGAGAAATCCAGAGGATGTAAAGATTTTGACAGAAACGGCAAAGGTCTGCCCCGTGAGTGAGGTGAAAGACTGGAAGGACAAACTGGACGTGATGATTCTCTGCGGAGGCAGCGCAACGGATTTGCCAAAGCAGTCCCCGGAAATGGCTTCGATGTTTAATATTGTGGACAGCTTTGACACCCATGCGAAAATACCGGAGCATTATAAAAATGTGGACAAAAGGGCAAAAGAGGGGGGAAAGACTGCAATCATTTCTATTGGATGGGACCCGGGAATGTTTTCTTTAAACCGCCTTTACGCCAATGCAATTCTGCCGGAGGGGAAGGATTATACCTTCTGGGGCAAGGGTGTGAGCCAGGGACACTCCGATGCCATCCGCCGCATTGCCGGGGTGAAAAATGCAAAACAGTACACGATTCCGGTGGAAGAGGCCCTTAATGCTGTGCGAAAGGGGGAAAACCCGGAACTTTCCACAAGAGAGAAGCATACCAGAGAATGCTTTGTGGTTTTAGAGGAAGGGGCAGATGCCGCTAAAGTGGAAGAGGAAATTAAGACTATGCCCAACTATTTTGCGGACTATGACACCACGGTACATTTTATCAGCGAGGAGGAACTCTTGAGAGACCACAGCGGAATTCCACACGGGGGTTTTGTGCTGAGGAGCGGCTCTACCGGATGGGAAAAAGAAAACCGTCATCTCATTGAGTACCGTTTAAAACTGGATTCCAATCCGGAGTTTACCTCCTGCGTACTGGCAGCTTACGCCAGGGCGGCATGCCGTATGGCAGAGGAAGGCATGACCGGGTGCAAAACTGCCTTTGACGTTGCCCCGGCCTATTTAAGTCCCAAGAGCGGGGAGGAACTCAGGGCGGAATTATTGTAAGGGGAAAGCCATGGCAGAAAGAAATATTCTGATTGTGGAGGATGACAGTGATTTAGCTGAGGGAATCTGTTTATCTCTTGGAAACGACAATTTCCGGTTTGTATGCTGCGGTGATTTGGCAGCTGCGAAGGAAGCTTTTGCGGGGGGTGATTTTGATTTGCTGATTTTGGATATCAACCTGCCGGACGGGAGCGGTCTTTCTTTTTGCAGGGAGGTGCGCAGAGTAAGCAGGGTTCCGATTATCCTTCTCACTGCCAAAGACATGGAACTTGATATTGTGACAGGGCTTGAGTGTGGCGGGGATGACTACATTACCAAGCCCTTTAGTCTTATGGTGCTAAGGGCAAGAATACGGGCGCTTCTCAGGAGAAATGCGCCGGAGGAAAAGTCGGATTACCAGGATGAAATATTTCATTTTTCTTTTGGCACCATGAAGTTTTATAAGCAGGGAAGAGAGATAGAGCTGAGTAAGACAGAGCAGCGGATTTTATATCTCCTTGTGATGCATCCGGGCCAGATTCTCACCAGGGAGCAGCTTTTGGAGTGGGTGTGGCCCGAGGGCACGGAGTATGTGGAGGACAATGCCCTGTCCGTGGGAATCCGCCGCCTCCGGGATAAACTGGAGGATGTTCCCGGGGAGCCAAAATATATCAGGACCCTTTACGGGAAAGGGTATGTGTGGGACTTGCAGAGACTGTGAAGGAATCAGGAGAAAGATATGGAAATTTGTATGGCGGTACTTATTTTACTTTGCATACTTTTCTGCCTTTTGGTGCGGCAGCACTACAAACGGGAGATGGAGGCCGTTTATCAGGGCCTCCTTTTAAAATTAGACAGGGCCATCACCCTTGGGGTGGGGGAGGTTTCCTACGACGAGTCTATGGACGCCGCAGTAAGTGAGCGCCTCAGAAGGATTTTGGAGATTGCGGGTATGCATAAAGAGAAAGGGTGGAAGGAGCGTGACGTGGTGCAGTCTCTGATTTCAGATATTACCCATCAGGTGCGCACTCCATTGACGAACATTATGCTCTACACCGGGCTTTTACAGGAAAAAGAGAAAGACGGGGAGACGGCAGTCCTGATTGATAAAATAAGCCAGGCATCCCTTAAGCTTGATTTTTTTATGCGGCAGTTAGTAAAATCCTCTTATGCAGAGAGGGAGATCATTGCCCTTTCCCCAAAGCTTACTAAGGCAGGTGAAATTGTGCACATGGCCTGCCAGGCCCAGGAACTTTCCGCTATGAAAAAGAATATTGTCTTTGTGAAAGAAGTGACGGAGGATATTTGCTTTGCAGATAAAAAGTGGACCATTGAGGCGGTTGCCAATGTGGTTGAAAATGCCGTGAAATATTCCCCCCAACATTCCAGGATTGAGATAAAAATGATTCCCCGTGAGTCCTTTGTATTAATAGAAGTAAAGGATTTTGGAATCGGAATAAAAGAGGAGGAGCGGGGGCTGGTTTTTCAGAGATTTTACCGCTCCAAAGATGTGAAAGATTTGCCCGGTTTTGGAATCGGGCTTTATTTGGTGCGGGAAATTTTATCCGGGGAGGGAGGATATGTGAAAATCAAAGAAAACCCGGAAGGGGGAACTATTGTGCAGATGTATCTGTCCCGTTTTCAGAGTGATAAAAAGAAGATGGATAATGGGTATATCAAATAATTTTTTTTACTTGTGGGATAAATCAAACTATGCTATAATCTTTGAAAAGCATAACATATTTCTATTTTTCAAATATTCTAAAAACATTCAAATAAAATCAGAAAATCTATGCTTTAAAATCCAATAAAAAGCAGGAGATTCTGAGTGTCTCCTGTGCAGTACAACTGAATAGGAGGAAACTGAATGGCCAAAGAACAAAGCAATTACAAAGATACGGTATTCCGCATGATTTTTAAGGACAAAGAGAATTTGTTATCCCTTTACAATGGGGTGAACGGAACAGACTACAAAGACCCGGAGAAGATGGAAATCACCACATTGGAAAATGCCCTTTATATGAACATGAAAAACGACATTTCCTGTGTAATGGACTTTTCCTTAAATTTATATGAACATCAGTCCACAGTAAACCCTAACATACCCTTGCGGGATTTGTTTTATGTGTCAAAAATTTTGCAGGGGCTGATTGTAAAAGAAGACGTGTACAGTTCCAGGCGGATAAATATCCCCATTCCACGTTTTTATATGTTTTACAACGGGTTAAAGGAGATGCCGTTAAAAGAAGCCATTGACAGGGCGATAACGGAATGTATCAGAGAGGGAATCCTTTCGGATTTCTTAAGGAAAAACAGAGCGGAGGCGTTGGAGATGAGCTGGTATGAATATAACGAAGAACTGCATTTGAAAAACGAGCGTCAAATTGCCTATGAGGAAGGGCTGGAGCAGGGCTTAGAAAATGGGATAAAACAGACTATCCTAAGAATGCATAAAAACGGCTATCTTTTAAATCAAATTGCCGAGGTAGTTGATAAATCCCAGGCGGAAGTTAAAGCCGTAATTGAAAAGGAAGAATCGGTGTTGATTTAAAATTAATTATGGGAAAAACAAAAAACTTTTGGATATCTGCCAGAAGTTTTTTGTTTTTCTCCGATTATGTCAAATCTGTCATTTTTGAGAAAGATTTGAGAAAGAATCATCTGTTATCCTTTAAGGGAAGTCAAAGAAAGCAGGTGAAGATATGAGTATTTTAAAAACAGAAAATTTAACAAAGTACTATGACACAGGGGAGGTCACGATAAAAGCCCTTGACGGGGTGGACCTCTCTGTGGAAAAAGGAGAATTTCTATCGGTGGTGGGGACATCGGGAAGCGGAAAATCTACCCTTCTGCATATGATGGGAGGCCTGGATAATCCCACTTCCGGCAGGGTAATCGTGGAGGGAAGGGATATTTCCCAGATGAAAAAGGATGAGCTTACCATTTTCAGAAGAAGAAATATTGGTTTTGTCTTTCAAAATTATAATCTCCTTCCCCTGATGAACGTTTACCAGAATATTGTGCTGCCCATACGGTTGGATGGAATTGTTCCGGACAAGAGGTATGTGGAGAATATCATCTCCACCCTGGGCCTTAAGGAGAAAAAATATGCCATGCCAAACCAGCTCTCCGGGGGACAGCAGCAGAGGGTAGCGCTGGCCAGGGCATTGGCGGCGAAACCTGCAATCATCCTTGCGGATGAGCCTACAGGAAATCTGGATTCCCGCACAGGGCAGGATGTTTTGGGCCTTTTAAAAACCACAGGAGAGCGTTTTGGCCAGACCATTGTTATGATCACCCACAATGATGAAGCGGCCCAGATGGCGGGAAGAATTATCCGCATTGAGGACGGAAAAATCAGAGAGGGGGGAAGATCATGATTCAGGTGAAAAATAACCAGGTGGTAAGGGAGGTTGCCCTGATTACCTACCGGGGAAACAGAAAAAGAAATTTTCTCTCTGTATTTGCCATGGTTTTAACCACTTTTATGATTACTACGGTGATAGCGTTAGGGGTCAGTTACTGGGACACTATACAAAAAAGGCAGCTTCGCATGGAGGGAATGGACTATGATGTGGAATTAACTGAGCCAAGGGAAAATCAGGTGGAACTTGTCCGGGATATGGAGGAAGTAAAGTATGCGGGCTTGTCTGTGAAATGTGCCATTGTTGAGGAGTACCAGGGAAAAATGCTGGATAAGGCAAGGCTTTACTGGGTGGATGATATCTGTTTTGAAAAACAGGTGATGCCTGCATTGGAGCATTGTGAAGGAAAATATCCGGAAAAAGAGGATGAAATTATGCTTTCCCTGCACCTTTTAAAAGCTATGGGGATAGAACAGCCCCAAATCGGCATGTCTCTTCCCCTTTCCTATTATACCCTTAAAGCCAATGAGGGAGATACAGAGTATACAAAAGAATTTACCCTCTGCGGATTTTACAGCGACTATACCGGGAAAAACCGGGGATATGTGTCAAAGGCATTTTTTGAGACTACAGGGGTAAAACAGACGGATTTCACCCAGGGCGCCTTAAAAATTAAACTAAAAGATAAGCTGTACACTGCAAAGGAAATGGATGAGATGAGCCGTGCACTTAAATTCCATTCCAAGCAGATACTGATAGGAAATCCTGAGTTTATAGAGGAATTTTTACGAATGGCGGGGATTCTTGCCGGAATGCTTGTTATGATTTTTGCCAGCGGTTATCTTTTTATTTACAATACCATGTACATTTCCATCTCAAAAGATATCCGGTATTACGGCCAGTTAAAGACCATGGGGATGACCTCCCGGCAGTTAAAAAAAATCGTGTACACCCAGGCGTTTATTCATTCGGTTCTGGGAATTCCGGCAGGGCTTCTCTTGGCAGGAATTGTGACAAAACAGGGAATCCCAAAGGCCCTTTCCCTCATAAACCCCGTACTGGATGTTTCAAATGGGGTTACAGTTTGGCCGGGGGTGTTTTTTATAGCCGGGCTCTTTGCCCTGGCAACAAGCTTAATCAGCGTGGGGACGCCTGCAAAAATCGCAGGGGACTGTTCTCCCGTAGAGGCTATGCGCCATTTTGCCGGAGGCGGGAAAGCCGGTAAAAGGAGACCCAGAGAAGGGGCTTCCCTGTATTCCATGGCATTTTCCAATATGTTCCGGGATAAAAAGCAGGCAGTGATTATATTTTTATCCTTTGTTACCGGTATCTGCGTTTTTTGTATGATGAATGAGTATATTCTTTTAAATGACGGTAAATTTATTCTGGAGGGCATAAGTGCCTGGGATATGGAGATTGTAAACCAGACCACCCTGGAAGAGGAGCGGCAGATTTTTACAGAGGATATGGTATCTGAAATTTCGGCCCTTCCCGGGGTAAAATCCGTGGAAAAGGTATATACGGCCCTGGCAAAAGTCCCTAAGGGGGAGGGGGTCTTCGGGGAATATTTTAAGGAGCTTTACGGCACAAGGTATGCGCCGGGAAATTATGAGGAAGATATGGAAACTTACCGGGAAAATCCGGAAAGGTCTTTACTGGGGGATGCAGGATTTGTGGCAGTCGGGGAAGAAGAATTCCTGGAATTAAATAAGCATGTAAACCAGAAGGTGGATGAGGAAGCGTTTTTCCAGGGAAGGGCGGCAGTGGTTACAAAAATCCTCACGGAGGGGGATGACGGCATGACGGGAAAGACCGTGGATTTTTACCTTCCCCAGGGAAAGAACCCAAAGGAGGCATACAGCATTACAATCACCGGGGTGGATACGGAGGGAAGTTACAATCCGGCATATTTTACCAGAGGGGAGGCCCCAAGCATTATCGTAAGTGAAAATCTGGCAAAAAAGCTTATTCAGGAGCCTTATGTGGAAAAATTGAAGGTGAAATATGAAAAGTCCTACGATAAAGAGACGGAAAAAGAGGTAAAAGAAATTTTTCAGGGGGAAAACAGAGTTTCTTTTGACTCCAAAATAGAAAACTATGAAGAGATGCGGGAGTCGGAGAGCCAGGCAAAAGTTTTGGGCTACACGTTAGGCGGCATCGTAGGGCTGCTTTCCATATGTAATTACCTGAATATGATGGCGGCAAGTGTGTTAAACCGTTCCAAAGAGTTTGGGATATTGGAAAGTATCGGTATGACCACAGGTCAGATAAAAAAGGTGCTTAGGACGGAGGGGGTGGGATATGGCGTGATTTCCATTTTACTTGCCCTGCCTTTCGGATTTATCTTAAGTTATCTTGTGTTTCAGAATACAAACATGTACAGGACTGCTTACGCTTTTCCCTGGGGCAGTAATCTTTTGCTTTTCGCGGGGGTGATGGCAGTGTGCGCCATTGTGCCGGGAGCAGTTTATAAGAAGATGTATAAAAGCAGCGTTGTGGAGCAGCTGCGGAAGGGGGATGCCTAAAATGGATCGATAAAAAAGTTCGGGGTATTTTACCATAAATATGTAATGACTTCATATGGAAGATACGATATAATCTCACTTGTAAGGAGGAAGAAATATGAAAAACCAATATGATAAAACTATCATGGCCTGCTTTGTGGGATATATTGTGCAGGCAGTAGTAAACAATTTTACACCGCTGCTGTTTTTGTTCTTTCAGAGAAACTATCAAATTCCCCTTTCCCAGATCACGCTGCTGGTGACTTTTAATTTTGGAATACAGCTGTTGATTGATCTTCTTTCGGTGGGATTTATAGATAAAATAGGGTATCGCATGTCAATGGTTACAGCCCACGTTTTATCAGCCGCAGGTTTGATTCTTCTCACAGTTTTACCGGAAATCTTACCGGTTCCCTTTGCCGGAATCTTGATTGCTGTAATGATTTACGCTATTGGAGGAGGTCTGCTAGAAGTTCTTGTCAGTCCCGTTGTGGAGGCGTGTCCTTCCGACAATAAGGAGAAGGCAATGAGTATGCTGCATTCTTTTTATTGTTGGGGGCATGCAGGGGTTGTATTCATCTCAACAATATTTTTCTATGTGGCCGGTATTGAGAACTGGAGAATTTTAGCAATTTTCTGGGCCCTTATCCCAGTTGGAAATGCTTTTGCCTTTGCCAAAGTTCCCATAGCACCATTGATAGAAGATGGACAGTCAGGACTGGAATTAAAGGAATTGTTCAGGATGAAAGTATTTTGGGTTTTGCTGGCAATGATGGTATGTGCGGGAGCAAGTGAGCAGGCAGTAAGCCAATGGGCTTCTACGTTTGCAGAAAAAGGACTTGGGATTTCTAAAGCAGCAGGTGATTTGGCGGGCCCAATGGCATTTGCCCTTATGATGGGGGCATCCAGGCTATTTTATGGAAAATATGGTGACCGCATCCATCTGGAGCGTTTTATGGCTTCAAGCGGCTGCCTATGCATTTTGTCTTATTTAGGTATTTCCTTGCTGCCGTTTCCGCAGCTTAACTTGATTGCCTGTGCTGTCTGCGGGTTGTCAGTGGGGATTATGTGGCCTGGAACTTTCAGTAAGGCATCGGCGGCTTTGCCAAAGGGAGGGACAGCTATGTTTGCACTGCTGGCTTTAGGCGGAGACGTAGGCTGTTCGGCAGGGCCTACCTTGGTGGGAATGGTGTCGGAAATATTGGGGGATGACCTGAAAATGGGAGTGTTGGCAGGTATTGTTTTTCCGGTGGTGCTGCTGATTGGAATGAGTGTCAGTGGGAGTGGGATGCAGCATGGCGTGACGGATAGGTAAAGAAGACAAGCTCCCACTTGAGAAAATAGATAATGTTTATTTCGTTGTTTCCCTGCGCATCAGGATAGGGGTGATTTTTTTATGGATGACTCCGTCCTGAGGCTTAGGGCGGCGCTTTTTTCTCTCATTCATCTGCTCTACTAAAAGAGACACCGCTTCATATGCAATTTTATCAATCTGCTGCCCCACAGTGCTAATGGGAATGATGGCTTCCTGGGCAATGGGGGAATCATCAAAACCGATCATTCGGTATTCATCCGGCAGCGTCCCATATTCACGAAAAATCAGATTTAACATGATATTGGCATGGGTATCGTTTGCCATAAAAAGCCCTTTGTGTTTGCCGGGGTATTTTTTTTTGATGTATTGAAAAATCTCCGTCAGGCAGTCTACGGTTTCCCGGTAGGAATTTCCCAGATTCCGAAGAATAAGTTCATGTTCCATTTGGTATTCCCTGCAGATATCCTGGAAGCCTGAAATACGTCCATAAGAAGGCGTAGTTTTCGGAACGTGGGAATTGATGTGCAAAAGGACATTGCAGCCGCTTTTTGCTAGAAGGCTTGTGGCCTGCACCGCCCCCATATAGTTATCCGTATTCACACTGTTCACATATTGGTCTTCACGCTCAATAGTAACAATGGGAATATTGCAGGCAGCCAGTTCCTGTGATGGAATCATATGGCTTAAAATAATCATGCCCTCAATTTTGTATGCCAAAAGCTCCTGGATATATTTCCGTTCCATTTCTTCCTTATCCGTACTGACGAAAACAAGAAATTTATAGCCAAAAGTTTCGTAGGTTTTCAAAATCTGATTCAACATTTCAGCATAATAATGGAGAAAGAGATTGGGGATGATGATGCCGATAAATTCACTTTTTCCGTTGGCAAGCACTTTCGCCAGTTTATTTTCCTGATAATCTAAATCCACAAGGGCCTTGGCGATGATTTCCTGATTTTTTATTGTCAGGGAGTCGGGATCATTAAAATACCTTGATATGGTGGTCTTAGAAAAATTCGTATATTTTGCAATGTCGTCAAATGTTACCTTTTTTTTACCCATTGGACATTACCTCCGTGTTTATATCCTAACAAACAGTATAGCAAGGATTCAATGGAATATCAATAAAGAAATAACCGGTTATGTAACCGATAACTTTTTTTAAAAAAACTATTGACAGATGAAAAATAGGATGATAAGATTGAAACATAAAGTAACCGGTTACTTTATCGGTTACTTAACCGGTTATAAGCAGTGATTACCCCTGGGTAAGATTTTAGGTCTAGAAAAAGATTGTTTGCAAAGAAAGTAGAAAGGAGAAATGAGGATGAAAAGATTACCTTTAGCTATGTTGGCGGCCATGGTATCTGCCGGTTTGCTGACAGGATGTCAGGGAAAGAAACCGGCTCCAGGCGATATGGCCGGTTACGATGAAGGAGAGCAGTATCTTTCTATCTGGGTGCATTCCATTGAGGATACTGACGAGGGAAAATGTTACCGGGAATCTGTGGAGGCATTTAATGAGAAGTATAACGGTACATATTTTGCGGATATTGAGTTTATTCCAAGAAATGACAGCGGCGGAGGTTATTCCGATAAGATTAATGCATCGGTTATGTCCGGGGATTTGCCGGATGTGCTCACTGTAGATGGGCCGAATATTGCGGCCTATGCTTCCAATGGGATAATCCAGCCATTGGCAGAGCTGACAGAGGAGGAAAAGAGCGTTTATCTGGAATCCATTATAGATCAGGGGACGTATGGCGGTAAATTGTACGCTCTTGGGGCGATGGAGTCCAGTGTTGGACTGTATTACAATAAAGAAATTTTAAAAGAGGCTGGTGTCTCAATTCCAGATGAAAACCATCCCTGGACATATTCTGAATTTCTTGACGTTCTGGAAAAAGTCAAACCGGTTGTGGAGGAGAAAAAGGGATATGCCTTGGATATGACATTTCCGGTAGGAGAAACAACGATTTACTTCTATGCACCCTTCTTCTGGTCAAACGGAGGGGAGTTTGTGGATGATTCCGGATTGAAGGTGGATGGCATATTTAACGGAAAAGAAAATATAGAAACCCTTGAGTATTTCAAGAAACTTTTGGACAGAGGTTATATGTCAAATGTGCCGGTTGAGAATCTCTTTGAAAGCGGGCGGGCTGCCTTTAAGTTTGACGGGGCATGGGAAGTAAACAGTATTTACAGCAGTTATCCGGATATCCAGTTAGGTGTCGCCCCATATGTGGTAGGCAATAACTGGGATGGCGGGCGCTATACCCCCACAGGCTCATGGGCATATGCGGCATCTGCCAAGACGGAGAATCTTCAAGGGGCAACGGAGCTGGTAAAATGGATGAGCGGTGTGGAAAGCGGGACGAAGCTTTGGGAAATGGCAAAATGTTTTCCTTCAACATACCAGGCGTTTGAATCCATTGAAATTTTTAAGACGGATGAGAATTACCGGGCACTGTATAACCAGCTTAGCAGTTTTGGGCATCCGAGACCGAAAACACCTGTCTATCCCCAGGTAAGCACATCCTTTCAGCAGGTTATGGAGAATTGCGTGCTCACCGGGGAAGAGCCGAAAAAAGAACTGAATAAAGCTATAGAAAGGATTAACGCCAAATTAAAGCGTTATAAGGTGAAGGAATGATGAGAAAAAAATCACAATCTCTTTTAGGCATGGCATTTTTTGGACCGGCGTTAGTATTGCTTACCATATTTTTATTCCTGCCCATGATACTTACCCTGGTATTCAGTTTTACGGATTTTTTTGCCCTAAATCCAGGTCTGACTCATTTTGTGGGGCTTGATAACTTTTTTCAGATATTTCAGGATGAGGAATTCAGAAGGGCGTTTCTCAACACCCTGTGTTTTGTACTTATTATTGTGCCGCTGCAGGGGCTTGGTTCGCTGGGGCTTGCCTTGTTAATCAACAAGGTCACCCATTGTAAGAAATATTTTAAGGTGGCATTTTTCCTGCCGGTTGTAATGTCGCTGGCTGTTGTATCTACTTTATGGATACAGATTTACAGCCCGGAAGGCATCTTAAACGCTATTTTAGAAAACTTCGGGATTTCGGCGCAGCCCTTTATCAACAGCGCTTCACAGGCACTGCCGTCCATTGCCGTTATGAGTGCATGGCAGGGTGTGGGGTATCAGATGATTATTTTCTTAGGGGGCCTGCAGGGGATTAACCCGGCACTCTATGAGGCGGCGGACATGGATCATGCAACCCCCTGGCAGAAGTTTAAGGATATCACTTTGCCGGAACTGAAACCTCTCTGCATTTTTGTATTTATTACCATAACCATTGGGGCTTTTCGGATGTTAGTACAGCCAATGGTAATGACGGGAGGCGGACCATCCCATTCTACATATACCATGGTTTACGATATTTATGAGACTGGTACAGTCAACTGGGAAATTGGACTGGCATCGACGATGGCGATTGTGTTTGCGGTATTTGTTATGATACTTACGGTAATTCAGACCATTGCGACCAGAGATAAGGAGGAAAAAGATGTTGACAAAAAAACAAAAAAGAAATAATTGGATTTTAGTTATTGTCCTGATTGCGGCATCCCTGTTTTTTCTGTTTCCGGTTCTTTGGATGCTGGCAAATTCCTTTAAACAGGACGCGGCGATTACGAGGGATATGAACTCAATAAGAGCCTTCGTTCCGCCGGCGCTAAAGGGTAATTTTTTTGACAACTATGTTAAGATACTGACAGACACTTCTTTTGTAAGGTATATGTTAAATACCCTGTTTTATGCAGCGGTTTTGATTATCCTTGGGGTGATTGTAAACGGGCTTGCCGGATACGCACTGGCAAAAATAAAGTTTCCGTTCCGGGAGCGCTGGCTGATGATTATTATGTTGTTAATGATTGTGCCAATGGAAACGATTATTACGATTCACTTTTTATTTATAGCCAAAGTGGGGCTGTTAAATACGGTAATTGGATACGTTCTTCCCATGATTGTAAATCCCTTTAATATCTTTTTGTTTCGCCAAGTGTTTGTCAGTCTCCCCGATGACGTGTATGAGGCGGCACAGCTTGACCACTGCAGTCCCATAAAATATTTCTTTACCATGGTGCTGCCAATGTCAAAGAGTGTGGTTGCCACAGTCAGCGTATTTACATTTTTGAATGTGTGGAACGATTATCTGTGGCCGTCACTGGTGTTTACCTCAGGGGATTTGCTGACTGCGCAGATTGGGCTGAATGCGATTACGTCAAATGATAATACCACCATGGGGCAGAAACTTGCAGTGATTACAATGATTACGATACCGGTTATCATCATATATTCACTGTTTTCCAAGCAGATTGTTGAAGGTGTTGTATCCACCGGTTCAAAGGAGGGCTAAAGTTATGAGTTTTATTGAATTAAAAAATGTGTGTAAGAAATATGATAAGACGGAAAAAAATGCAGTTACAAATTTTAATCTGGCCATTCAGGAGAAAGAGTTTATCGCTTTTGTGGGTCCCTCTGGCTGTGGAAAATCAACAACGCTTCGGATGATTGCCGGATTTGAGGAAATCAGCAGCGGGGAGTTGTACATTGACGGGAAAAAAATGAATGAGACTGCGCCTATGGACCGGGGTATTTCTATGGTATTCCAAAATTATGCCCTGTACCCTCATATGACGGTGGAGAAAAATATTTCCTACGGACTGAAAAATATGAAAGTGCCGGCAGATGAAATTAAGAAAAAGGTGGACTGGGCAGTTCAAATTCTTGGTTTGGAAGAATACCGATGCCGGAAACCCAAAAACCTGTCCGGCGGGCAGCGGCAGAGGGTTGCCCTTGGGCGGGCCATTGTAAAGGATCAGAAAGTATTCCTCATGGATGAACCCCTATCCAATCTGGATGCAAAACTCCGTGTCAGTATGAGAAATGAAATCAGTAAGCTGCACCGTGAATTGGGCAGCACCACCATCTATGTGACCCATGACCAGGTGGAAGCAATGACTATGGCAGACAGGATTGTGATTATGAAGGATGGGGTTGTGCAGCAGACGGGGGAGCCCATGGAGTTGTATGAACATCCCTGTAATAAATTTGTGGCCGGCTTTATCGGTTCCCCGCAGATGAATTTCTATGATGTGCAGGTGGAAAGGAATGGCATCACATTTTCCGATGGAAAGAGCATCGCGCTGCCGGATACCGTAACAGCAAAACTGCAGGGCTATGACCATGTGATAATGGGAATCCGGGGTGAGGATATTAAATTTGACGGTCAGAATCTGGATGTATACAGGGAAACAAGGCAGCAGGCGGTTATTGAGAATACGGAGATTATGGGCAATGAGAACAATCTGTATTTTGAGTTTGGCGGGATTACGTCTGTGGCAAGGGTTTCAAAATATGAGGTGAGCAGGATAGGAGATTCTGTAGATTTTGTAATGATGCCCCACAAAATGCATTTCTTTCATCCGCAAACGGAAGAGGCGATTACAGTGCAGGGGAGGGGAGGTTTGTGATGGCTGATTTGGCAAAGGCAAATAAGTATCAAAAAGAAAACCGAATTGATAAAAGGGAAAAGCCCATATTTCATGTGACACCGCCGGTAGGCTGGATGAACGACCCCAACGGATTTTCCATCTTTCAGGGAAAAATCCATTTGTTTTACCAGTATCATCCGTATCGTGATGTGTGGGGCCCCATGCACTGGGGACACTGCATTTCAGAGGATTTTATAAGATGGAAGGAACTTCCCCCAGCCATGGCGCCGGATATGGATTATGACGCTGCCGGATGTTTTTCCGGCAGTGCCATAGAGACAGAAGAAGGCCACGCTTTGCTCTACACCGGAGTGATGGAAAAGGAGAGGACAGATGGGACAAAAGAGATTGTCCAACAACAGTGTCTGGCTATAGGAGATGGCATTACCTATGAAAAAGTCAGCATCAATCCGGTGATTTCCTTCGGGCAGCTTCCAGATGGATTTTCCAGGGAAGATTTCAGGGATCCAAAAGTCTGGCGGGAAAAGGAGACTTATTACTTGGCAGCGGGAAATATCAATGGCCAGGGGAATGGCCAGGTGATTCTATTTGAGTCAGAGGATTTGAGGGAATGGCGGTATGTGTCTGTACTGGCAGACAATCAGGGGAAATATGGGAGAATGTGGGAATGTCCAGACTTTTTTCCGTTAGGACAGAAAGATGTTTTAGTTGTTTCTCCCCAGGATATGCAGGCGGACGAAACAGAATTCCACAATGGAAACCAGGCTGTCGCTTTGATTGGGGTATATGACAGGAAACAGTATCGTCTGCTGGAAGAACAGGTGATTTCCCTTGATTATGGAACAGATTTTTATGCCCCCCAGACGGTGGAGACGGAGGATGGACGGCGGGTTATGATTGCATGGATGCAGTCATGGGATATGAATATCAAGCCGGCAGGGCAGAAGTGGTGTGGAATGATGACCATACCAAGACAGTTGGAACTGCGGGACAATACATTGTACCAGAAGCCGGTAAAGGAACTGGAGAAATACCGTAGAGATCCGGTTGTATATACTGGCAGGGAAATTTCCGGAACATGTATGCTGCCGGATATCCGGGGGCGGATACTGGATTTGACGGTGGAATTACTGGAGGGAGACTTTCGGGAGTTTACGGTTTCCTTTGCGGCAAATGAGAAATTTCATACCAGTTTCCGTTATATCCGTGATACCCAGACCATTGAATTTGACCGGACTTACTGCGGCATGGTAAGGGATGCGGTATGCCAGAGGAAGATGAAAATAAAAAAGGTGGAGAGAACGCTGAAACTTCGGTTTCTCTTAGACAGGTTTTCTGTAGAGTTGTTTGTAAATGACGGGGCACAGGCATTTACTTCCACCTTTTATACGCCTCTTGAGGCAGAGGATATTATATTCCAGTGTGATAAGAAAGCCATGATAAATGTAGAAAAATATACTATTTTATTGGATGGGGAAGAGGGGGAGGATTTGTGTGAAAGAATATGATGTAGTCGCTATGGGAGAATTACTGGTAGATTTTACGGAAAACGGTGTGAGCGCACAGATGAATCCCATATTTGAAGGGAATCCGGGAGGAGCCCCCTGCAATGTGCTGTCCATGCTGCAAAAACTTGGATGCAAAACAGCATTTATCGGAAAGGTGGGGAGGGATTCCTTTGGAAAAATGCTGCGGGATGTTGTGGCCCAGCAGGGGATTGATATTAAAAACCTGATCATGGATGAGAAGGTGCCCACAACGCTGGCATTTGTGCAAACGGCGCCAGATGGGGACCGGAGTTTTTCTTTCTACCGGAACCCAGGAGCAGATATGATGTTGGGGACAGGGGATGTTGATGTCTCACTTTTGCAAAATACCCGCCTTTTTCACTTTGGAAGCCTGTCTATGACGGCCCGGGGGATAGAGGCGGCCACGAAACTGGCAATAAGTGAGGCAAAGAAAGCCAAAGCCCTGATATCCTTTGATCCGAATCTGCGTCCTCCCTTGTGGGACAGTCTGGATGCGGCAAAGGAGAAAATTGCTTACGGAATCAGCCAGTGCCATATTTTAAAGATTTCCGATGATGAGATTGATTTTTTTACAGGAACTACAGATATAGATGACGGGGTATCAAAAATACAGAAGAAGTACCACACCCCCTTGATTTTTGCTACCATGGGAAAAAGGGGGAGCAGGGCCTATCATAACGGAATAAGAGTGGAGTGTGAACCATTTTTAAATGAAAATACAATAGAAACCACGGGCGCCGGAGATACCTTTATGGCATGTGTATTGCAGGGGATTTTGAAATATGGACTGGATGGGCTGGATACACAGAAATTGTATCATATGCTGGAGTTTGCAAATGCGGCATCTTCTATCATCACAACGAGGAAAGGGGCGCTAAAGGTCATGCCAGAGGAACGTGATGTCTGGAATTTTATAAGGGAGAAAAAAGGGTAAAAAAATCCTGTCTACAGGGCCAATCGCCACTATAGACAGGATTTTTTTCATCGGTGTTTTATTATTTATTGATAACTGTGCGCGCCCACTTTCGCCGTATCCGCCTGCTGCATCACCTTCATGGTTTTTGAATTGCTCTGAAGATTTAAGTTTTTCTGGGCGGTGGAGAGCATAAGTTTAATACGGTTTAACTGATTTACCTCACTGGCTCCCGGGTCGTAGTCTATGGCTACGATATTGGCCAGGGGATGTTCTTTCCGAAGCTCTTTTATTACCCCTTTGCCCACCACATGGTTAGGCAGGCAGCCGAAGGGCTGTGTGCACACAATATTGTTTGTGCCGCTTTCGATTAACTCTAACATTTCCCCGGTTAAAAACCACCCTTCCCCGGTTTGGTTTCCCAGAGATACAATGTGGGAGGCGTACCCTGCAAGAGTTTCTATTCGGGCAGGGGGATTAAAATGCCTGCTCTCTTCAAAGGCCGCTCTGGCGGCGCTTCTTTCCCATTCCAAAAAGCGTATGCCAAGTTTGGCAATTCGGGCAGCCTTCTTGTTTTTTCCCAGATGTTCGGTCTGGAAAATCTGGTTGTAAAAGCAGTACAGCAGAAAGTCCGTCAAGTCCGGAACCACAGCTTCCGCCCCTTCCGCCTCCAACAGCTCCACCAGGTAATTGTTTGCTGCCGGGAGGAATTTTACCAAAATTTCACCCACAACTCCCACTTTTGGTTTTTTCTCATTTTTCATGGGGAGGGAGTCAAAGTCTTTGATAATTTCCCGGCACAGGCTGTTAAATTTCCGGTGGGAGAGCATTTTCTTCTGGGAGATAAATGCAATTACCTTTTTCTTCCACTTTTCATGGAGTGCGTTGGCGGAGCCTTTTACTTCCTCATAGGGCCTGGTGCGGTAAAGGCACCGCATAAAAATGTCGCCAAATTCCAGGGCGTAAAGCCCATGCTGGATTAAAGGCAGGGTTAGTTTGAAGCCGGGATTTTTTTCTAAGCCGCTTAAGTTAATGGAGATTACCGGTACATGGGCGTATCCGGCCTTTTCCAAGGCCCGGCGGATAAATCCGATATAGTTTGATGCCCGGCATCCTCCCCCTGTCTGGGATATGAGCACAGCGGTTTTTTCCATGTCATATTTTCCGGACAAAACTGCGTCCATAATCTGTCCCACCACCATAAGGGAGGGGTAGCATGCGTCGTTGTTTACATATTTTAAACCTACGTCCACGGCAGAGCGGTTGTCATTTCCTAGGACAACCAGGTTGTAACCTGCAGAACGGAAAGCCGGCTCTAAAAGCTCAAAGTGTATGGGGGACATCTGGGGGCAGAGGATGGTGTAGTTTTTCCTCATTTCCTCCGTAAATACAACCCGGTTAAAGCTGGAGGGAATAATTTTTCTGTTTTCTTCCCGTTCCTTCTTTTCCCTCACCCGTATGGCGGCTAAAAGGGAGCGGATTCGGATTCTTGCTGCCCCTAAGTTGTTTACCTCATCTATTTTTAAGCAGGTATAAATTTTCCCGGATTTGCCCAAAATGTCGCTGACGCAGTCTGTTGTCACGGCATCCAGCCCGCAGCCAAAGGAATTCAACTGAATGAAATCCAGGTTGTTCTGGGTTTTTACAAAGTTAGCTGCGGCGTAGAGCCTGGAGTGGTACATCCACTGGTCCATAACGATTAAGGGCCGTTCCACCTGATGCAGGTGGGACACGGCATCCTCGGTGAGCACTGCCAGGCCGTAGGAGGTGATCAGTTCCGGAATTCCATGGTTAATCTCTGGATCTGCATGGTAGGGGCGGCCGGCTAAGACGATGCCGCGTTTTCCGGTGTCCTTTAAATATTCTAAAACCTCCTCCCCTTTCTTTTGCATTTCTTTTCGCACAGCAGCCATTTCCGCCCATCCTTTGGCTGCGGCTGCGGAGATTTCTTCTTTGGGAATGGAAAACTCTTCCGTAAAAGTTTTTATCAGCTCTTCGATAAGCGCCTCCTTATTTCCAAAGGTGTAGAAAGGATTTAAGAAACGCATCTGTCCCGATGTGATTTCATCTACATTGTTTTTAATATTTTCGGAATAGGAAGTTACAATGGGGCAGTTGTAGTGGTTGTTGGAGTCAGGAAACTCGTTCCGCTCAAAGGGGATGCAGGGGTAAAAAATAAAGTCCGGTTTTTTCCTTATAAGCCAGGAAATATGCCCGTGGGCAAGTTTGGCCGGATAACACTCCGATTCGCTGGGAATGGAGTCAATGCCCATCTCGTAAACTTTCCTTGTGGACTGGGGGGAGAGAAGGACGCGGAACTTCAACTCTTTAAAAAATACGGCCCAGAAGGGATAGTTTTCGTACATATTAAGCACCCTTGGAATTCCCACGGTTCCCCGGACAGCTTCTTCTTTGGCCAGGGGCGGGTAGGCAAATATTCTGCGATTTTTAAATGCAAAGAGATTCGGAAGCTCCTCTTTTTTCACCTCTTCCCCAAGGCCACGTTCACAGCGGTTTCCCGTAATATATTTTCTGTCCCCGGAAAAATGGTTGATGGTAAGGAGACAGTGGTTGGTACATTTTTGGCATCTGGTAAGCTCCGTCTCAAAGGTGAGGCTGTTAATCTCATCAATGGAAAGCATATGGCTTTCAGGGTTCTCCTCATAGCGCTCCTTTGCGATTAAGGCTGCGCCAAATGCCCCCATAATCCCTGCAATATCCGGGCGGATGACCTGACAGCCGGAAATCTGTTCAAAACTCCGCAAAACAGCGTCGTTGTAAAAAGTGCCTCCCTGGACAACGATATGCTCTCCCAAATCCTTGGCGTCTGAGAGCTTAATCACTTTAAAAAGGGCATTTTTGATGACTGAGTAGGCAAGGCCGGAGGAGATATCCGCCACGCTTGCCCCCTCTTTTTGGGCCTGCTTTACTTTGCTGTTCATAAATACGGTACACCGGGTCCCAAGGTCAATGGGATTTTGGGCAAACAAAGCCTCTTTTGCGAAATCCTGCACAGAATAATTTAAGGATTTGGCAAAGGTTTCGATAAAAGAACCGCATCCGCTGGAACATGCCTCATTTAACTGCACGCTGTCTATGGTCTGATTTTTGATTTTGATGCATTTCATATCCTGCCCGCCGATATCTAAAATACAGTCTACCTTTGGGTTAAAAAATGCGGCGGCATAGTAGTGGGCAACAGTTTCCACTTCCCCTTCGTCTAAGATTAAAGCAGACTTTAACAAGGCTTCACCGTATCCGGTGGAGCAGGAATGGGCGATTTTTGCCCCCTGGGGAAGTTTGCTGTATATTTCTTTTATAAATCCTATGGCGGCGGTTAAGGGACTGCCGTTGTTGTTCTGGTAATTGGAATATAAAAGAGAGCCGTCCTCGCCGATTAAAGCAATTTTTGTGGTGGTGCTTCCGGCGTCAATTCCCAGATAACAATTTCCCTGGTATGTAGAAATATCCCCTGTCTTTACATTTTTCCCCTGATGGCGCTTTAAAAATGCGTCATACTCCTCCTGGTGGGCAAAGAGGGGTTCCATTCTTGCAACCTCAAATTCCATGTGGAGTTCATGGGATAATTTTTCTTTTAATTCTCCAAGGCTTGTTATGGATTCCGGTTTACAGTTTAAGGCGGAACCAATGGCGGCAAAGAGGTGGGAGTGTTCCGGGGCTATGGTGTGCTCCTCATCCAGTTTTAAGGTGCGGATAAATGCGGCTTTTAATTCGGAGAGGAAGTGCAAAGGCCCTCCAAGAAATGCCACATGCCCCCGGATGGGTTTCCCGCAGGCAAGGCCGCTGATGGTCTGATTTACCACCGCCTGGAATATGGAGGCGGACAAATCTTCCCTAGTGGCCCCCTCGTTAATCAGAGGCTGGATATCTGTCTTTGCAAATACCCCGCATCTGGCTGCGATAGGGTAGATTTCCTTGTAATCCTTTGCATATTCGTTTAACCCCGCCGCATCCGTCTGAATCAGAGATGCCATCTGGTCGATAAAGGATCCTGTACCTCCGGCACAGATGCCGTTCATACGCTGTTCCACATTGCCGTTTTCAAAATAAATAATTTTGGCGTCCTCCCCTCCAAGCTCAATGGCTACGTCTGTCTGGGGGGCATAGTCGGAAAGGGCAGTGGAGACTGCCACAACTTCCTGGACAAATGGTATCTCAAGATGTTTGGCAAGGGTCAGTCCGCCGGAGCCTGTTATCACGGGAGAAAGTTTTAAATCCCCCAGTTTTTCAAATGCTTTTGTTATGAGTCCGGATAGGGTTTCTCTGATATTGGCAAAATGACGCTCGTAATCAGAAAACAGAACCTTATTTTTTTCATCCAGAACTGCAACTTTTACAGTGGTGCTTCCAATGTCAACACCAAGTTTGTTTACATGATTTTTTTCCATGATCAATTCACCTTTTATTGTTTTATGATTTCCTATTATAATATATGCCTGAAAATTCTAGTTACAACGTTGTATTATACGACAGGAGGCGACAAATTACAAATACAATTTTTTGGAAAACAGGAAGAATTGATAAATTATATACAAACCGAGAGAAATTCATTAAGCTGTGTAATAAAAAAATCAGGGGTTGTGGCAGGAAACAGGAAATGGAATATAATAAAAGGAATAGATACCACAATCTCTCGGGAGGTAAAAGTTGCAGGATCAGGGGAATATGAATATGATGCAGCAGTGCAGGGGAATTATCCATATTATACAAAAAGGAGATACACTTTACCAGTTGAGTAAAAAATACCATGTCAGCGTGACGAAAATTATGTATGCCAATCCCTATGTAGATATTTATAATCTCACCATCGGGGATGAATTGTGTATACCTGTTTCCATGAGAAATCCTTTAGGGGACAGGATGTAGGACACAAGAATTGTTCGGGAAACGGCGTAGCTTTCGGGCTATGCCGTTTTTGGGTTTGACAGACTGATGTTGGATAGTGCGGAGGGGAAATGAACCACTATTCCCCCAAGTGGAGAAATACCCAACAATGATATTCCGCAATTCAAACTCCCGACAACCTATTCTTTTCCAAAATCATACGTCAGCTACCGCAAGCCGAGGACAGTCAGTGCCAAACAGGGGGAATGGGCAAGTTGAATGCTTATCTTGCGGATGTCGATAAACAGGCGGAGGAACGCTTTGAAAGGATTGTAGAACAGATGAAGCAGGCACAGGGTATCACGGAACGCCTAAAGGCGAAAAATGCCTTAGAATGGGTTGGACAGATGAATAACATTCGAGCTTGTGCTATGGAGATTGTGGAGAGGGAAATTATATTCGCATAAGTAGACAAGGCGGCAGGGAGTAAATTCTCTGTCGCTTATTTTTACTATATTTTCGTTACGAAGCTTGACAAAAATCTCTCCTTTTATTATAATATATGTTATATAACAATAATTATAAAACGACAGAGAGGTGAAAAATATGCCACCAAAGGTGAAAATTACAAAAGAGATGATTATAGATGCAGCATTTGAGATAGCACGAAGTGAGGGAGCAGAAAATATCAATGCACGAACTGTATCAAAAAAATTAGGCTGTTCCACTCAACCTGTTATGTATCATTTTAAAACAATAGAGGAATTGAAAAAAACTGTATATGTTAAGGCAGATGAGTATCATTCCAAATATATAACTAATATTCAGAGTGAAAATCCGATGAAAGATATTGGACTGAATTATATACGCTTTGCTGAAACAGAAAAAAATTTGTTTCGGTTTCTATTTCAAACAAATGAGTTTATAGGAAAAAATATTTCTGAGTTGATAAATTCTGAAGAATTACAGCCTATTATAGCTATACTGAGTAAAGAAGTAGAGGTCAATACAGAGCAGGCGAAAACCATTTTCCGTTCATTATTCCTGATTGCACACGGATATGCAAGTATGTTTGCAAATAACGAAATAACCTATGACGAACAGACGATTATATCTGATTTAGACTTGGTATTTGACGGAACAGTTTATTCATTAAAAGTAGGAGGATTATAATGTATCGTTTATATAAGAAAAATGAATTAAATTTCTCATTGGTTTGGATTATTTCCTATGTTGTTTTGTTTAGTGTTGCTGACAGCTTTTCTGCTTCGCTTGGCATTGAAAAAATAATTGCTGCACCCGTTACTATAGTTTTTACATTGCTTCTTTTAGTTTTTGTGAGTAAACACAACTTAAAAGAAAAATACGGTCTGTGTTCTTTTAATGGAAGCCTTAGAAATTTCTTATATTTTACTCCGCTACTTCTAATTATGAGTATTAACCTATGGAATGGCGTTACGATGAAGCTGTCTGTTTTAGAAACTGTGTTATATATTTTAAGTATGCTCTGCGTTGGATTCATTGAAGAAATTATTTTTCGTGGATTTCTGTTCAAAGCATTATACAATGATAATGTAAAGTTGGCGATTGTAATCTCAAGTGTTACTTTTGGAATTGGACATATTGTAAACTTACTGAACGGAAAAGATTTAATACCTACACTCTTACAAGTTTGTTATGCAATCGCAATAGGTTTTCTTTTTACAATTATTTTTTACAAAGGAAAGAGCCTTTTACCGTGTATTATTGCACATAGTTTTGTAAATTCTTCAAGCGTTTTTGCTGTTGAAAATTCTTCAATGAAGTTTGATATTATTTCAAGTGCAGTATTATGTATTATTAGCTTAAGTTACGCACTGTGGATATTGAAAAAAACAAAACAATTTGATGAATATGAAAATAATGATAGGCGGTGATGATATTATATGCCAACTATTATTTCAGAATGGATATATTGCCCTGTCTGCGGCAATAAAACCCGTACTATGATACGGGAGATATGGAATTAAAAAACTTTCCTCTCTACTGTCCGAAATGTAAGCAGGAAACAATCATCAATGTTCAGGATATGAAAATTACACTTGCCCAATTTTAATTAATACGTTTTTATATGAGTTGGATAAAGCCCAGTTCAATACGTCCAATATTTCTTTAGCGACAAGAAATACATAGTGCTAGAACCATGTAATATGGGGGATAAGCTGATTATGAGTAACTTGATTTTTAGGAGAAACATAGATGACAGAAATAATTGCATATGAAATGATATTTGATAAAACATTGGAGTATCGAAATGACATAATTTGTGTCCCATTTTTAAAAAGATACTGGAATGAATATATGAAAATATATAATGAATGTTTTTATAAAATGAGAAAAGCGTTAGAAGTGGAACCAATAAATTTTTATTATGATTATTCTCAAGTCAAAGATAAAATAAATGATATTTTCCTTTATTTGAAAAATGGAGAAATAATAGGTGCAATATCTTGCTATGGAAATGAGTTAGATGATTTAATAGTTGAGAAATCGTTTCAAGGACAAGGTATAGGACAAAAATTGTTATTATGGGGAATGAATCATATAAAAGAACAAGGCTATGAAGAAATTATTCTGCATGTAGCTGAATGGAATCAAAATGCAGTAAAATTGTATTTGAAAAATGGATTTAGTATTAAGAAAAAGGGAAGAGTGCGTTAAAGGAATTGGTATGTTTAGTATATTTTCCTTAATGATATAAAAGACATCGTGCTACAACAGCTTGACTGACTTGAAAAATTCACATTCTGGGAGAATAATGGAATCTACAAATCGGGATTTGCAGATGATTTTCTTGAACTTTCCTTATTTTTCAAGGCTTTTAGAGCCTTACATAGTGAAATGATTTCTATTTTCCCTTGTTTTTGCCCTTATGGGCAGTTTACAAGGGAAAGTTTTTTTCTGAATGTGCTTAGTCGTTGCCTGCCACTTTGTCCAAGAGCCTTGCGGAAGTTCGCTTTGCCTCCCTTGTGGCATGGGCATACACATTCATGGTGGTACTTACGTCAGAGTGTCCCAAGAGTTCCTGCACGTCCTTCGGCGCTGCACCGTTTGACAGCAAATTGCTTGTATAAGTATGGCGGAGCTGGTGGAAATGAAAACCCTCAAATCCGTCCAGTTTCTTTGCGAGTGTCCGGCAGACGATACTCAATGTACTCGGCGTTTCAAGGCAGCCGTCCGGTCTTAAACATACAAATGAGATTTCGTTGTAATCCGCCGGAATGTCCTGCGTGTTCTCCAAGCTGTAATACTCATAGTAAACCCTGTTTTTGTCCTGCACTTCCTTGTAGTAGTTGCGGTGGTACAGTTCCCCGTACTGCATCTGATTTTTAAGCTGTTCTTTCCTTGCTTTTTTCAGTATGGCGGTAAGCGTGTCTCCAAAATCAACCGTCCGCACTTTCTTACGTTTTGTCGGCCCGATAATCGTTTTGTGCTTTGCACCGTCATAGCGGACGCTCCGTTTTACCGTAAGATACTGTTCTTCAAGGTTGATGTCCTGCCAGGTCAGCCCGCATACCTCGCCAATCCTAAGACCTGCATAGTAAGCTATCTGTATCGGCAGAACCGCTGAAACATTTTTCTTTTTAAGATAAGCGATAAGTTTCTCATAGTCATCATGGGAAATAGGCTGCGTGCCTGACTGTCCCATATCTTCCTCTGAAAACAAATCCACTTCCTCTGCCTTTCGTTTCAGCTTGATGTACTGCATTGGATTGAACGTAATCAGTTGTTTTGGGAATACCGCAAAACGGAACGACTGCTGTAAAACCGCCGAGAAAGAGTGGATATAGTCTTTGCTCAATCCTTTTTTGACTTTTCCGTCGGGATAAGTCCCTCCGAAAGTAAGCAGGTCAAGGAATGTCTGCAAATGCT
>CAMWKH010000016.1 GCA_947174805.1 uncultured Roseburia sp.
TGTAACAAAGAGAATCCCGTATTTATGCGGGTTCTGGCGTTTCGCAAACGCCTATTCAAGAAAGGATTTTTGAAAGGAGCCCACATGTATATTCAGTTAAATGGACAAGTTATCTACTATGAGAAAACCGGGGAAGGTTCCCCCATCATTTTAGCACACGGAAATGGTGATACCCACAAAATTTTTGATATTTTAATCCCGGAGCTATCCAGAAAACACACTGTATATGCTTTAGACACCAGAGGCCACGGAGAAAGCGCATCCCCGGAGCAATACCACTACAGCGACATGGCGGAGGATATCGCCGCATTTGTCCACGCCCTGGACCTTACAAAACCTGCTTTTTACGGCTTCAGCGACGGCGGCATCACGGGTCTTATCTGCGCCAGCAGATACCCCAGCCTGTTTTCCTCCCTTGTGGTAAGCGGCGCAAATCTCTCCCCCAGGGGGCTTAAATTTCCTGTGCGCCTCTACTTTCGCAGGGCTTACATAAAAAAGAAGGACAAGCTCACCGCCCTTATGTTAAAAGAACCTCACATCACCAAATACGAACTCTCCCGGATTACGGTTTCCACCCTGGTATTGGCCGGGTCAAAAGATATCGTGAAAAAAAGAGAGACGAAAAAGATTGCAAAATATATCCCTCATGCCACACTGCATATTCTGCCTGGGGAAGATCATAGCAGCTATGTCATCCACAGCCCCAAGCTGTTTCCTCTCCTTATGGATTTCTGGCATTAATGAAAAAACCGCCAGCCTTTTTATTTTTGGGCTGGCGGCTTATGCTATACAACGACCTTTGTTTTGGCATTTAATTCTTAGTACTCAAGTTCCTTATTTTCACCGGTGTAAATCCCTTATTCAGTTATCACGACCGCTATATTTAGTTATTGCTAATTATATTTTGTATGAACTCCTTATTGCTGGCAACAATGTACATTAGAATTACTAAAGTACATCAAAAAGGAGATCTCGTATGACAGATTTAAATTTTCAGATTATCGGCCGGAAAATTAAAGAGCGCAGAAAAGAACTGCATATCACCCAGGAAGCCATTGCCAACTATTTGGACATAAATCCCAGCCACATCTCCAACATTGAATGCGGCCGGGCAAACCCCTCCCTGACGATTTTAGTAAAAATTGCAAATTACTTAGAATGCAGCGTAGACTTCTTTATCAGCCAGGAATACACCTTTGACGCTTCCAGGCAAAAGACCTCTTCTTTAGATGAAAAAATTATGGAGAAGCTGAAATACAGCGATTCAGATAAAAAGCTTAAAATTTTACAGATGATTGATATTCTTTAAGAAAATTTTTCTCCAGAAAATATTCTAAATGCGTATTTAATCCCCAAGAAAAAACCTTCCCGTTCTGAAATCTTTGTCATTTCATAGAGAAGGTTTTTTAATTCTTCAATCTCTTCCTCATTCATTGCTTTTTGGTATACCCTTATGCGCTTCTCGATTTCCCTGCCGATTCCGGCATCCATTATAATAAAATCTTTTTCATAGGTAATGATTTCATCAAAAATTTTTTCCAGTAATTTGGCCATTGCAAGTCTCTCCTTATAATAGATAATGTTTTTTTTCTTACCCGCCGCTGTATCCTCCTATTCTTTTTTTCATCATCAGCCGGAATAGAAAATTTATTCATTACCTGATACCGGATTTTTCTTCATCTGCCGCCATCACCTTACACCGTTTCTTATAACAGGCAATCCCATACCTGCGAATGGTAGTCATACCGTCGTCAATCAGACTCTCCTCATAATTCCTGTCCCTAATCTGCTTTAACGCCTCCCTGCACCCTTCCTCAAATGTCGCCTTTTCTGCGTACTTCAATTCAATGATAATCCCAATATCCTTATCCTCCACCTCCACGCTGATGTCGCTGTACCCTTCCCCCGATTCTGCATTGGATTTGACTGACCAGCCCTCCATGCCTGCAAACAGGCCAAGTAAAATGCCATGGTAAAAATTTTCCTTCATCTCTTTTCTGGCATTCGTGTCACGGATGCTGATGGTTTTCCGCAAATAAGACGTAAATCCTTTCTCAATTACAGCCACATCATTTTCCTCAAAGGCCCTGCAGAAGTTCTTAAGCGTCTCTATGTCTTGTCTGGTTTCTGTCTTAAACCATTCCTGTATCTGCTCCTCAAATATCCACTGTATTTCCTTATTGGGAATGACCAGCCCTGTCATGCCGTTGTCATCCTCCCCCCGCTGTGTCAGGTAACCTGTGGTAAAAAGAATACTCCATAAATTATCAATTTTAGAATCCAAATCCCGGTAGGTCAGTTCCTGGCGGATTTTCTTTTTAATGCTTTCACCGCCAATCAGCCGTTCAATTTCATTTTTGGTAACCCCATCCGCTTTCTCTAAAAAACTTCTGATGATGCTGTTGCTGCTGGTATTTACCCAGTAATTCTGCGGCTTTACCACACTTCTATCACGCAAATCTCCGCAATAATTAATCACATCCCATGGACAGTATATTTCCTGACTGCCAAAGAGGTAGCCGTCATACCATTCCTTTATGGCATCATACTGGCTGGTTAACCTGTAATACTGAAGCATCTGCCTGACTTCCCCGTCCGTAAAGCCAAAATATTCCATATAACGTACATCCTTTGCGGTAAATACTTTAAGATTGTTGAATCCGGAAAAAATGCTCTCCTTGGATATTCTAAGGCATCCTGTTAAAACAGCAAAATTCAAGCTGTCGTTTGTTTTAAATGCATTTTCAAACAAAATTCTGATGAACTCCACCATGGCATCATAATAACCTGACTGATATGCCCTGTCTAACGGCACATCGTATTCGTCAATGAGCATCACAACACTCTGGCCATAATGTTTCTGCAAAAGCTGGGACATCAACCGCAGGCTGTCCTTTAAAAGCTCATCTGACATGGTAAAAGCGCCGGATTCATCTATATTGATAAGGGCCTCGTACCGTTTTTGTTCTATTCCGGTGAGAGAACCGCTGTCCGCCAAAAACTGGAATCGCAATGCCTCGTTCCCAATAATATTCCTAAACATCCCTTTTGCCTCGTTAAAATTTTCTCCCCTTGCAGATTTTAATGTGATGGATATTGCCGGAAATTTCCCCATAAATGCATCACAAAGCTTTTTTTCTCTGGAAATATCCAGTCCCTCAAAAAGTCTGCCGTCAGAGCCCACCTCAAAAAAATGTTTCAGCATACTCATATTTAAGGTTTTTCCAAACCGTCTCGGGCGTGTAAACAGGTTTACTTTTCCGGGATTTTCCAGAAATGTTTTGATAAGTTCCGTTTTGTCCACGTAGTAATATCCTTTTTCACGCAATTCTTGAAAATTTTCAATCCCCAGCGGAAGCATCGCTTTTTCCATACCATCCCTCTTTTCCTGAAAATAGTCTCTCCTGTATCATTCGTGTCCTTGTAACAGTATAACATAAATTAGTTGAAAAAAATATTTTTTATCTGCCCTTATTTCATCTTACTATAGTACAAACTCAAAGAGCTGAAAAAAACTGACTATATTTATCTTCTACAAAAAGAAAAAATTCTGATTGATAAGATTCAGAATACTCTTCAAAACAAAACTTTAAAATTATATCAAAAATGTATTTCTATGCCAGATTCTTCTCTCGCTTCAAGATGCTGCAACTTCAAAATCCTGGAAAAAAGTGCAGCTCCGATCACTTGTACACAGTCCTTATATTCGTATATTTTCAAGTGTATCCTACGCTGTATCCCCTTCTCCATCTCTACAACATATGGAATCTTTTGATGAGTTTTATTGTTTTTATCCAAAATAATTAGTTAAGGCTAATATTTTTAGGAATGATTGCCGATGTAAGTATAAAGAATCGAAATCGGATATGAAACTCACCCAAAATATACAGGAATCGTCATGGAGGACAAGGGGTATGCCAGTAATTACACACAATATGCTGTCACAGTTTACAGAACGGCAGCTTAATATTACAGATAAAAATAAATCAAAATCTTCAGAAAAACTCTCATCGGGTTACCGGGTCAATCGCGGGGCGGATGATGCGGCGGGGCTTGCCATATCGGAAAAGCTGCGGTGGCAGGTGCGGGGGCTTGATCGGGCTTCACAAAATATTCGGGATGGAATGTCACTGCTCAATGTCGCTGACGGGGCGCTTGTAGAAGTGCACAGTATGCTGCGGAGAATGAATGAATTAGTTATACAGGCTGCAAATGATTCTAATTCTTATTCTGACCGTGACGCAATCCAACAGGAAATTAATCTTCTTGTTCAAGAAATTGAACAAATCAGCACAGATACAACATTTAACACCATGCCTGTTTTCAATGGCGAAAATGTACAGACAGCAGATACCGTCAATGATTTAACCCTAAGTTTGCCTCTGGGAACAAATGTAGCGATAAACTCATCAAATATTGACCTTCTTCTTAATAGAAATGCAGATGGCAGCTATGAGTTACAAGATGGGCATACTTATACTTTTGATCGTAATGTTACTAATGCTACTTTTCATATTGGAAATGGGGCAACTGTATCCGTTCAAAACACTATTTTAAATAATGTGGCCATTGTCTGCGACAGCGCAAAACTGTATTTATCCAATGTATCCATTGTAAATGAAAACATTTCATTAACATACCCCAAGGGATTTGAGGGAGCGCCTATTACCTGCAAAGGCAGTACGACAATTAACTACCTGGGAACCAACTATTTTCGCGGAACAAGGTATAGTTCTGCCCAAGGCGGTCCATTTAAAGACTACGCCGGTATCCAGGTCGATGCCGGAAACAGCCTGATTTTAAATGGAAACGGAAGCCTTGAGGCCAGTGGTTCAAACCTTGCTGCAGGGATTGGCTCCGGCTGGATCAGCAGCCAGACAAACAACACAGTGTCTGGAAATATCACCATTCACAGCGGCTATATCAATGCATACAGTACACAAAACGGCGCAGGAATCGGCGGATGTTATGAAGGCGTAAATGGAAATATTGTCATAGATGGCGGTTCTGTACACGCATCCAGCTGGGAGAGCGGCGCAGGGATTGGCACAGGCGCTATCATTTTGGGAACGCCGCAGCACGGCGGCAGTGTAATGATTAACGGCGGTACTGTAGAAGCCGTCGGCGGACAAATTGATGGAGGAGCGGGAATTGGCGGCGGTTTTGGCTCCCACGGTGTAAATGTGACAATTTCAGACGGAACCGTTACTGCAAAAGGAGGAACTGGCGGCGCAGGGATTGGAAGTGGAAAAGTATATAACGGAATCCCATTAATCAGCGGAGATATTACTCTGTCCGGTGGAAATGTTACTGCTGTTGGCTCTACGGCCACTGGAGGAATAACTCCGGCGACACATCAGGGAGCTGCGATTGGCGTGGGGAGTTTTCATCCTATTGGCGGGATGACGGATCAGGATTGGTTGGATGGGTTTGGAACTTTGACCATGGATGGAGTCATAGGAGATATGCATATGGAAGGCTGCAGTGCCAAAGATGGGGTTAATTACATTTTTTTTTACAAAGGCGCTGTCACTGCTCCCCAGCCACCCCAGACAGATACGGAAAGCGGAGTATGGTGGATTCAAATGGGAGCAGCCAGCGGCAATGGCATTTTTATTTCTACAGGCAAAATTTCTCCGGCAGATTTAAAGATAGATAATCTGGAAGTTTTATCCCATGAAAAATCCGGGTTTGCCATGACAAATATACAAAATGCTATCGACAAAGTTTCCAGTATCCGCGCCCACATTGGCGTACAATATAATCGACTGGAATATGGACAGCTAATTGATGACAATACCGCCGAAAACTCCCAATCCGCCGAATCCCGCATCCGTGACACAGACATGGCCGCTGAAATGGTAAACCATTCCAGGCACAGTATTTTACAGCAGGCCGGACAGTCCATGCTCTCCCAGGCAAACCAGATTCCAGAGGGAGTTCTGCGGCTTCTGCAGTAAAAATGCAGGTATAAAGTCTGTCTCATATCACAGCTTTGCACCTGCATTTTGGGATTTTCTATTTTTCATTGTCAATCAGATATTCTTCGTAGAGTTTATTTCTGTACTGCTTATCCTGCGCAGCCCGGATGACATCCTGGGAGCGGTTGCTCTCCATCAGCTTTGCAATTAACAGGGAAAGCCTGTTCTCGCCCTGTTCGATACCTTCTCTGCGGCCTTCCCTGATACCTTCCCTGATACCTTCCCTTTTTATGGTTTTTGCCTCATATTCCAGCACTTTTCCGCCCATGACTGCCTTCACTCCTTCCTTCACTGAATTGTATTTTGCAGCGATATGCTCCAGTACCTTATTTGACATGTCAATGATGGTGCATCTTGTATATTCGCTGATGGCTCCCTGGTGTAAGAGTTCTTCCAGCCTGTTCTTAATAAGTTCATATTCTTCCTTCAGTGAGACCAGCTTCGTTTTATCTTTCTCATATTCCTCAAACCGTGTTTCGTGGGAAAAGATATAAAAAGGAATCAGAAACAGAAGATTTTTTTCAAAAATCTCTTCCAGCATATACTGATGGGATTTCATCACCCGGATGTCATATTCCACATTTCCGCCCGGCGTCTCCATCCTGATTTTCAGCGTGTCGGGAACTGCTGCATGGTGCCTTAAAAACAGTACGGCGGAATGCGGAAGCGTTACCGTAAGGATGTTTCCTTTGATTTCCCCCTCGTCCAGTGCAATCTGGGTGTCGTATTCAAAGAACCTGACCAGCATGCTGTTGTCAATGCCGCTCTGGCATTCCAGATGGTATTTTTTTGTTTGTCTGCCCTCTATTTTAAAGTTGGTGTCCGTAATCCGCTCCTCTTCATTCCCGTCCTGCTGGTTTAAAAAGTGCTCATTTGGCGAGAAGACGATTTTTTCCTGCCCAGAATAGTGTTCGCCGAATATTTCGTTTATCACAGGAATAATCAGGAAGCTGCAGTCGTTCAGCAGGGTGCGGAATACGTCATCATAAGGCGTGTTTGTAATCCTTATATTTTCCATTGCTGTCTCCTTTTATTATATTTTAACATACCGCATATGTTTCCTCAATGGGAAAATACATGGCTTTAAGGTAAAAACAATTGGAGCGAGGTTATGTTGTGTTTCTAGGAAACATTTATAATATATGGTATTATTTGTTATAACTAATGTTTCTCTCAAAATTGCCGATATATTTAAAAAGAAATGGGATAAAGCGTCACGGAGGACAAATTATGCAGGTTATCGCACACAATATGCTGTCACAGTTTGCGGAGCGGCAGCTTAATATTACAGATAATAATAAATCAAAATCTTCGGAAAAACTCTCATCCGGCTACTGGGTCAACCGTGCAGCGGATGATGCGGCAGGGCTTGCCATATCAGAAAAGCTGCGGTGGCAGGTGCGGGGGTTAAACCGGGCATCTTCCAATATTTCGGATGGTATTTCCCTCTGCCAGGTGGCGGAGGGGGCGCTGAATGAAGTTCATGCCATGCTGCATAGGATGAATGAGCTTGCCATTCAGGCTTCTAATGACAGCAATACCCAGGAGGACAGAAAAGCGATTCAGATGGAAATTGATGCACTGCTTGACGAAATTGACAGAATCGGGGATGATACGGAATATAATACAATGAAACTGTTCCAGGGGGGATATACGGATGTACTGGATGCGAATGGGAATCCGGTGCGGCTTTGTGATATACCGATAACAGATTTTCACCTTCCGGCTATTTCCAATGTAAATTTAAACGATGGACCGGTTTATATGGGCAGCCGGCACTACCTGAATTTATCCGCCACTCTGACAGAAAATGCATATACAAACACCAATTTTGATTTGATTTTTGGCCGAGGCAGCACTTCTCATTCCTCCATAAAGGTAAAATATAAAAATGACAATGGAGAGACTGTAACAGTAATCAAAGATTTGGATGATTTGCCAATCGAAAGCGAATCTTTTCAGGAAAACTTACAGCGATATGGTCGAGTCTACAAACTGAAAGATGGCGATATTGATTTATCTATCATGCAGGAGATTTATATCGAACCACATACCGGAACTTCCCAGGATTATCGTATTAGCTACTCTTATATGAATAACAGCGACAAAATGCTTGACATCGATTTTATGTTTAATGCCGATAGTGCTTACAACGATGACGACAATGTGGAAGGATATTTTATCGATGGTCAGCGTGTAGAAAATTTTAGTTTATATTCCACACGTTATGGCAACGATTTCTATATGAATTTGTTTAATCAGAATTCTCCCTATATTTATGATAGTTTCCGTAACTTCACCAGTTTTTCCATTGTGGATGTAGACAACGCCCTGCCCTTTGCTGTAAAGGTAAGTTGGCAATATGGTTATGTTTCGGCTCCTGCTGCCCTTTCCATCGGAAATTATTATGCACATACCTGGGACTGGAACTACTACGAAAACCTTTCCCACAAATTAGGCGGCAATACAAATGGACAGGATTTGGCATTTTCTTTACTTTTTAATTATGAACAACTTCGCCCTGATACGGCATGGTCCACAGCTGCCGAATTTACCTACGGCTTCACCCAGACCAGCACCGATTCCAACCTGGCCGGAGTCCCCATCACCTATAACAACACCTCAAAAGTGCATGTAGACGTTCTGGATTTGTGGATTCAGGCAGGTGCAGTCGAAGGCAGCGGAATGTGGGTTTCCATAGGCGCAATGGACAGCGGCATCCTTGGCATCCGTGGATTAGATGTGACGTCTCATGAAAATGCCCAAAGGTCAATGGAGCGTGTAAGGGAGGCAATCGAAAAGATTTCACAGCAGAGAAGCCTGATTGGCGTCCAGCAGAACCGCCTGGAACATGCCAAAGCGATTGATGACAATACCGCCGAAAACACCCAGGCCGCTGAATCCCGCATCCGTGACACAGACATGGCCGCTGAAATGGTGAATCATTCCAGACACAATATTTTACAACAGGCCGGGCAGTCTATGCTCTCCCAGGCAAACCAGATTCCAAAGGGAGTTCTGCAGCTTCTACAATAGAAACAAATATCTAAAAATAACCTGTTTTTGATAAATATGTGACGCAGGAAGATATAGAAAAAGAACCAGGAATCAAAAAGGAGCTGAACAGCATGTCAGGTATTGCTGCTTTAAACTTTAGGGAAGGGCAGATGGAAGGAAGAAAAGAAGGCCGGATCATCTCTTTATATTATGATGCGGATTTGTCTGTGGAAGAAATTGCAAAAAAAGTCAACTGCGCCATATCAGATGTAGAAGCCGTGCTGGATAATATGGATGTAACAGAAATAGGGATAAGGAAAGTATAAATCCTCCTCAATGCGTACCGCATACCCAGGAAAAAACCTTCTCGTTGTGAAATTCTGGTAATTTCATCCAGAAGGCTTTTTTCATTTCTATAAAATCTTTTTCATAGCAGACGATGTCATCATAGATTTTTTTAAAAAATTTATTCATATGTTATATATCCCCTTTCAGATTATGTTAAAAGAAAAACAGTATGGAGAGCCGTAATGTTTATTGTCCTGATTTTAAGCTGACATTTTGCCTCTTGTATTAATTATAAATAATTATATTAGTAATAACTAAATTATTTAACAAAAACTCCGATATAATACAGAAGAATGATGCCATAGCAAAATCTGAAGGGAGGCGCTACCCTGTTGAAAGAATCAAAGGAATCAAAATCATACATACATTTAGAGGCAACTTATCCCCATAAGCTGCTTTTATGCATGAAAGAAATCTGCGATGGCGATAAAAATCCTTTGCTAAATCAAGAAGAATATCTAAAATCATTTCATGAACTTTTTCCTAACTGCCTGGATGAATGGAAACTGTTAAAAACTGCCTACGACAAAAAGGTGATAGACGATTTCTTTTCGGCAGACAGGGAGCCATATTGGCAGAAAAGAGTAACAATCCAAAAAAATTTTCTCATGCTCATGGGAATTATGTCAGAACGCAATGCGGCGGCATTGCTGGAAAGTCTGATGTTTATCTTCCACTGGGATTTTTTTGTCAAAATAAAGCGCAGATGGAATACGAAGGAAGAAGAATGGGCGCAGTTCCATACCCAGACGGAAATAGACCGTACACAAAAGCTGCCGGAGATTTTTCCCCTACAGAAAAAAAGCGCAGACCTGGAGTTTGGCCCTGACCCTGCTGGTTCGCCGGAAAATGACGGGGAAGCGGTATTGTCCGCTGCAAATCCCTGGGCACCCACCGGAGGTTCTGAGAAAACGGAAGGGAAGACTTTGGGGGAAGAAATAAATTCAGAAGAACTGTTTCAGGAAATACCAAAAGAAAGGCAAACGGAGGATTTTGAGTATACAGGGAATGTGCTTAAGCAAAAGCCTGAGGAGGTAAAATTTTATCAAAAAATGAGCCTTTTCCAGCGGCGGGTATTAAAAAAAGCTCTGTCAGGGGATACGGAAAGCCAATGTGAGATGGGGGCATATTACGCAGACCAGTCCGGCGGCCATCTGGATTACCGGGAGGCAATCCGCTGGTATGAAGCGGCGGCGGAAAAGGGAACGGAACGTGCGCTTTTTGAAATTGGGAGAATATATGATATCAATGGATCCGGCATTGCAGGGGAGAAGGATAAAGCTTTGAAAATATATAGAAAACTGGCTGTCCGGGGTTATCCCACGGCCCAGTGCGTTCTGGGGATGAAATACCGTCTGGGTGACGGTGTAAAGGAAAATCTAAAAGAGGCTGCCAAGTGGCTGGAACGGTCGGCCCTGCAGGGGCATGATGCGGCCATCCGCAATTTAGCAGATTTATACCGCTCTACCGGGGAACTGAAAAAAGCGGAAAAATGGTATCGCATAGGGGCTGCCAAGGGGGACGAATATTGTATCAGGGGGTTTGGAAAAAAGGTGCACCGCTGAAAAATTATTTTTTATCGCTAAACCAGGCAAAACTGCAGTCCATGGAAAGAGCTGATTGAAAAAACAAAACGACGGACTGGGATGCCATAAAACCGGAAGACATACCGGAACATGGCAGGAAATTTGATTTTAGTATTTAAATTGGGACTATCCTAAAATTAATAGAAACCTTCAAGCTGATGTAAGATAAAATTGCTCAGTTTGGAGGTTTTATTATGTCTCTTGCAGCAATTCATTAATTTCTATTCAAAAATCTCCTCTCACTTCCCACAAAATATAGTGGTATTCTCCTTATTTTAATTATTTATTACTAATTTTATTGTTTATAACTAAAGTTTTTATCAAAAAGCACCGATACCTTGATAAAGAAACAGGATGAATATGAGATTTATTTAAAAATGTCACGGAGGACAAATTATGCAGGTAATCGCACACAATATGCTGTCACAGTTCACGGAACGGCAGCTTAATATTACGGACAAAAACAAATCCAAATCCACAGAAAAGCTCTCATCCGGCTACCGCATTAACCGGGCAGGGGATGATGCCGCAGGGCTTGCCATATCAGAGAAAATGAGATGGCAGGTGCGGGGACTTAAACGGGGACAGCAAAATATCCAGGATGGTGTTTCCTGGCTTCAGGTTGCTGATGGAAGCATGGAAGAAATCTCCAAGATAATTCACCGGATACGGGAACTTTCTGTCCAGGCTTCCAATGACACAAATACGCAGTCAGACAGGGCTTCTATTGATACTGAAATCAAAGAGCTGAAAAAAGAAATCAACAATATTTCCCGGAATACGGAATTCAACACCCAGGATATCTTTGACAACAGTTATGTTTCCATGGATATCTTTGGAATGCCCGGTGATTTACAGATTTTTGACGCTGCCTATGATAATGTCACCGGAGACGTAACCTACGGCGGTTTCGTATTCCATGGAGAACGGTATACCTGGGATACGGTAGCTCCCGGAATGGTAAGCGTTGATGCAGCCACGGGAAAACAGGTGTTTGCCGGAGGAGAATACAGCTATACAGACGCAAATGGAAATTACTTTAATATCTCCTGCAAGCCCGGTGACGAAGTGCCAACGATTTCCAGAACCCTGGAATTTTCCGCCACCTCCCAAGGCATTGTCATTGACGGAAAAACCATGGACTGGAGCAATGTAATCGATGAAGACGGATATCCATTTTCCTCTTCCAATATACACGGAGGCGCCTGGTCTTTAGATTATATGGGAGCCACCATAGCGTTTTTTGTGGGGGACATCCAAACATTAGATGATATGGTAGACAGCATCAATTCCTGCAATGACGGAAAAGTGGCCTACACCTGGACAACAGAATTTACAGGGACAAAAGATGTAACAGCAGTGGATGCCCAGGTAATGAAGAATCTGCAGATTTCCAACTCCTTTGCCGCAAACTTAACTTCCGGGGATAAAGTCGCCTATACAGTTCGGGCGGCAAACGGCGGGGCACAAAACGGTATCTGGCTGGAAAACAGCAATGGATCCATGGTAAACGGTTCTTTTAAATCCTGGGCGGATTTGGGTATCACTTCCTGGAATTCCGGAACGGATATTTCCTCTCAGATTAAATATACCTACGCTGACAATGAAGGGGTAAACGACACATACCTTTCTTTTGACTTTTATCTGTCAGACATTACCAGCGCCGATTCTGTCATTGACGGACTTGACGGCATGATTATCAGCGGTGAAAACATCCGTACCAATTATTCCACGAACGTAGGTGCGGATTTAATCGGCAATGTACAAAAAGTAACGTCAAGCGCTAAAAATCCCATTACATTTGATGAAGAAAAGGCTCTGGGGAGGGATTTTGAGCAGCAGAAAATCGATGCCTTTAAAAAAGAAACCATTACATATGACGACGCAAACCACACCGCAGAAGTGTCTTTTAAAGATAGTGCCGGAAATGCCGTCCTTACTTACGGTACTGATACCACCGGTAATGAAAACCGGCTGGACCGTGATTTAAAAACTTATGCCGCCTATGTCCTGCAGCAAAAGCAGATGCTTGCCCTCTCTGGGAAAGACCCCCAGGGCACAGACATACAGCTTGGTTCCGGCAGCCTTACTGACCTGGTAGGGGCTGGTAACATTACTACCAGCGGCCACTTCAGTGAAACCGTAACCATTGGCCCCGGGATGGATTTATCCGATGGAAACGGTTATTTCCAGCCTGGTGAAGCCGGCAAAACCTACCCTGCAGCATCCATAGATTTTTCGGGACTGGGAACGGCTTACACCATCGACTCCCTTTTGGGACTGGGGTTTAATTCCACATGCAAAACTTGCAATAATCACTACAGTGTGCTTTTTACAGAGGGTTCCGCATCTTCCGTCAGCGGAGGCGGCTATGCATACAGTTTTCAAAAACAGGGAAGCCAGGATTACCTTCTACAGATTGATATCAACTCCTTAAAGGCCAATGGTGTTACTTCAGGCTCAGATTTGGCAAAAGCAATCGTGGATATTACGACAGACTGTTTTGACTTCCATTATACCCAGTATGCTGCCGATGGTAATAAATTATGGGTATATGACGACCGTACCCAGAATACCGGCACAACTTCCGCTACCTTTGACACTGCCCCCCTTTACTCCATTGACACGGATATCTTTGATTTCTCTTTAGAGACAGGGGACGGACGTTCCATCGACGTGAGTTACACCTACAATTACGGAGATATTGCGGAGAGTATTGTAGTGGAAATGCAGCAAAATGCCCAGGGTAATTACATTAAAGATAACAATGGTTCTTATATCCTATATGATAATACAGATCCTGCACACGCCGGAGCAGACCGATATGATATGAATGTCTCTTACAAAAGCGCAGATAAGACACAGACGCTAAATAATATAAGCGAAACTGTAGAATCTTATAAACAGTTCGCTATGGAAGATATGCTGACAAACACTTCCGTCCAGCTGGATGTAAATGATTATACTTATATGGACATGGCGGGAGACGAAAAAAAGAATGTGGCAATCCAGGCAATTTTTGATTCTAAATTAGTCGAAACCCCCATTGACAACGGACTAATTATACAAAACAGCAGCCTGGTTGGAGATAAAACCACCATTCCACGATTTCCCATGAACACGGTAGTGCTAAGGCTGTACCGTGCGGGCACAAAAACCTTTGAGGAAGCACAGGCATCCATAGAATATTGCGACTACGCCATGGATATGCTTCTTAGCAAAAGAAGTCTGTACGGGGCATATCAAAACCGTTTGGAACACACAGACAAAATCAAGGCCATTGAAGAAGAAAACGCCCAGGCCGCTGAATCCCGCATCCGTGATGCAGACATGGCCGCTGAAATGGTAAACCACTCCAAGCACAGCATTTTACAGCAGGCCGGACAGTCCATGCTCTCCCAGGCAAACCAGATGCCAAACGGGGTTTTGCAGCTTTTGCAGTAAGTGCAAAGATATAAATTAATAGCAAAAGAAGAATGTGCAGAAAAAACATATACAAGTCTAAAAAAGCGTATCACAGATTATCAGGTGTAAATCCTGTTTTATACCAAGGCTTTACACCTGCATCTGGGAATTTACCCCGCCATCACCTTACACCGTTTCTTATAACAGGCAATCCCATACCTGCGAATGGTAGTCATACTTTTCCCACTCTTGAAAATTCCTCCCACAAAGGCTATAATAATAATCTAATGCTTATACTGCTCCACAACAGACATTGGGGCAAACCACAATATAAGGAGTCAAATATTATGGAAAATTTAATCATTCCCAAAAACTATCAGCCAGCGCTGAATCTCCACGACACACAGATTGCCATTAAAACTGTAAAAGACTTTTTCCAGAATTTACTGGCACTGCATTTAAACCTGTCCCGTGTGTCAGCGCCTTTATTCGTAGACCCTCTCTCGGGCTTAAACGACAACTTAAACGGCGTGGAACGCCCGGTTTCTTTTGGAATCAAAGAACAAAACGATAAGACGGCGGAGGTTGTGCATTCCCTTGCCAAGTGGAAACGCTATGCCCTGGACAAATACGGCTTTTCCCTGGGAGAAGGTCTCTACACCGATATGAATGCTATCCGCAGGGACGAGGTTACAGACAATATTCACTCTATTTTTGTGGACCAGTGGGACTGGGAAAAAGTCATATCAACAGAGGACAGAAATCTGGAATTTCTGAAAAAAACCGTGAGGACTGTTTACAGCTGTCTCAGAAAAACGGAAAAATATATGTCAATCCAGTATGACTACATAACAGAAATTCTTCCCCCGGAAATTTTCTTTATCACCACTTCGGAACTGGAAGAGATGTACCCAGGCCAGACGCCAAAGGAACGGGAATACCGTATTTCCAGAGAAAAAGGAGCCGTGTGCATTATGCAGATTGGAGATGTGCTCTCCCACGGCAAACCCCACGACGGCAGGGCGCCGGACTATGACGACTGGGCATTAAATGCAGACATTGTGGTTTATTACCCTGTACTTGATATCGCCCTGGAATTATCCTCCATGGGTATCCGTGTGGATAAAGATTCCCTCCTGTCCCAGCTGAAAAAAGCAGGGTGTGAAGAGAGAAAAGAACTTCCCTTCCAAAAAGCCGTTATTGAGGAAAAACTTCCCTTAACCATCGGCGGTGGTATCGGACAGTCCCGAATCTGTATGTTTTTCTTAAGAAAGGCCCACATCGGAGAAGTGCAGTCCTCCCTGTGGAAAGAAGAAATAATAGCAGAATGTAAATCGAAAAACATCCCCCTGCTGTAAAGAAAAAAGGAGTATACCCTATGAAAGAAATATCAAAATTAATGGAATACCGTTCCGGAGTAAAAGTGGTGGACGCCACTTTGAGAGACGGAGGATTAGTAAATAATTTCAATTTCACAGACGATTTTGTAAGAGATTTATACCGCACCAATGTGAAAGCAGGCGTCGATTACATGGAATTCGGCTACAAGGCCTCCAAGGATATGTTTGATGTGAACGCCTTCGGCAAATGGAAATTCTGCAATGACGAGGATATCAGAGCCATCGTGGAAGACAACGACACAGACCTTAAAATAGCGGTTATGGCGGACGTGGGACGCTGCGATTACAAGACGGACATTATAGACCGCCAGGACAGCCCGATTGACTTAATCCGGGTGGCAACTTACCTCCACACCATCCCTGCTGCCATTGATGTTATTGAGAATGCCAAAAGCAAAGGGTATGAGGTGAGCTGCAATATTATGGCCATCTCCAACAACCAGGAAAGCGACCTTCGGGTTGCCCTTGACATGCTGGGAAAAAGTTCCGCTGATGTGTTATACATTGTGGACAGCTACGGCTCACTGTACCCGGAACAAATTGCCAGAGTTTCCGCTATGTACATGGAATATGCAGAAAAATACAATAAGACCATCGGCATCCATGCCCACAACAACCAGCAGCTTGCCTTTGCCAACACAATCGAGGCCGTGGGCGACGGTGTGGACTGGCTGGATGCCACCTACGCCTCCATGGGAAGGGGTGCGGGCAACTGCGCCATGGAACTTCTTCTGGGATTCTTAAAAAATCCCAAATACAACATCTACCCTGCACTGCAGTTTGTGGAAAAACAAATGACGAAACTGAAAGAAGACGGGGTGGTCTGGGGTTACGACATACAATACTTAATCACAGGGGTATTAAACCAGCATCCCAGAACCGCCATCTCTTTCACAAAGGAAAAGAGAAAAGATTACACGGAATTTTACAAAGAAATCACAGCTCAGGAGTAAGAAAGCGTCATCTCATAATTTCTGCCCTATCAAAAAACATCCAGCCCGCTGAAGGCCATTTCCCCACAGCATTGGCTGGATGTTTACTTTTGCATCAGTCTCTATGCATTTCTTTTAACATGGCAATCTCTGCCGCCCACCCCGCATCATCATTGGGGGTTTCCAGGATAAAGGGAAGCCCATTCAGGCTTGGGTGATTGACAATCCGCTCCATGGCCTCTTTTCCAATCTGTCCCTCCCCCACTTTCTCATGGCGGTCTTTGTGGCTTCCCAAAGGATTCATACTGTCATTTAAATGAACGGCTTTTAAATTCTCAAGCCCAATCACTTGGTCAAATTCCTCCAACACACCATCCAGATTTTCCACGATATCATAGCCTCCGTCCCACACATGGCAGGTATCCAGGCAGACGCCAACTTTTTCTTTTAAGGAAACCAAATCCAAAATTGCCCGAAGTTCCTCAAAATTTCGTCCCACTTCTGAGCCTTTTCCCGCCATTGTCTCAAGGAGAACCGTGGTGGTCATATCCTCTCTCAGCACCTCATTTAATACCTGGCCTATCATGGCAATCCCCGCCTCACTGCCCTGTCCCACATGGGAGCCGGGATGGAAATTATAGTAATTTCCCGGGGTATACTCCATTCTCACCAGGTCATCCATAAACATTTCTTTGGCAAACTTCCGAATATCTTCTTTCGCAGCACAGATATTCATGGTATAGGGAGCATGGGCCACCAGCTTTCCAAAGGAATGCTCCTCCGCCAGCCTTAAAAACTTGTCCACGTCTTCCTGGATTATCTCTTTTGCCTTTCCGCCCCTGGGATTTCTGGTAAAAAAGGCAAAGGTGCTGGCTCCCAGTTTTAACGCCTGCTTTCCCATGGCCTCATAACCTTTTGACGATGAAATATGACTTCCGATATAAAACATATGCCGCTCCTTTAATAGATAAAATCCTGTGCATTTTCCACAATAAGACCTGTCCGGTAGGCACTGAGAAGCTCCTCCAAATCCTTAACTGCTTCCTTCATTTCCTTTCCGGTATCTGTATCCGCCACAGTCATCCTCTTATCCACCTGCTGCACAATGCGCATCTCCGAGTGGATATCACTGCCCTCCTGCACCGCTTTTTCCACAGACTCAAAGGGTTCGTGGGCCGCCAGAACAAGACCGTAGGAATTAAAAATCAAGGTATATCCTGCAATCCCGGTTTTTCCCTGGTATGCTTTGGAAAATCCTCCGTCTATAATCAAAAGCCTTCCGTTACACTTCACAGGGGACTCCCCGTGCTTTGCCTCCACGGGAATATGACCGTTAATAATGTGGGCATCGGTGCCCCAAAGGCCGAACTCTTTTAAAATATTGTCCACAACCTCTTCCTTCTCCAAAAGACGGTAGTATGGATTTTTCGGCTCCTTGTGGGTTTCCTTATCCGCCACAAAATACCGTTCATAGGTGGTCATTTTTCCCTTCCCGAATACAGGAGAATTTTTGTTTTCCCAGATAAACCAGAGAATATCAAGCCCTTTCTGCTTCTCTTCCGGGTCAATAGAGTAGTAACCCTTTCTGGCATACTTTTCCAAAACATCGTAGAGCTGCCGTCCCGCATACTCCTCCCCGTATATATTTACTTTCTGAAAACTGCCGTCCTCATTTAAAGGCACACATCCGTGATACAAAAGATTGCCGTTATACACATTGTACAGGCTTCCCTTGGTAAAAAGAAACCTCACATGGCGCTGCAGTTTCTCACAGTTTAAAAATGCCCCCCGAAGGCGTTCCACCGCCTCTTTTTCGTCCGTGGAAAGAGCATAGGGGTCATTTTCGTCCAGGGTGGGAAAAACAGTATCCTTCAGGGGATATTCCTTTCCGTAAACCTGCACAGTACCCTTCTTTAAATCCATCTTATCCAAAAACATCCGGTCCACCATGTCAAATTCCGGATGCCTTTGTATCATCTGGCCTTCCAGCTTAAACTGAATCACGGCGATTGCCTTGTGCATTTTTTCATCTAACAGGGCATCCCTCACATCATAGTCGCCCTCTCTGTAATCCACCTTAAAACACTTGCACTCATCTTTCTCATAACGGCTTAGGGCAAGTCTTGCCAGGGGCACCAGATTGATTCCGTAACCGTCCTCCAAGATGTCAAGATTGCCGTATTTTGCAGCGATTCGGATGACATTTGCAATGCAGCACACACTGCCTGCCGCCGCCCCCATCCAGAGTACATCATGATTTCCCCACTGGATATCCACAGAGTGGTGCTCCATAAGAGAATCCATTACCATATGGGGATAGGGCCCCCTGTCAAAAATATCTCCCACCACATGAAGGTGGTCCACCACCAGCCGGCGAATCAAATTGGCAAAGGATATAATCAGCTCCTGCGCCCTGCCCGTCTCTATGACAGAGTTGACAATTTCATTAAAATATGCCTCCTGGTCCGACAAATCCGGCCTTCCCGTGATAAGCTCCTCAATGACATAAGCAAAATCTTTCGGCAGGGCTTTCCGCACTTTGGACCTGGTGTATTTGGATGCGGCATTGCGGCAGATATGAATCAGACGGTAGATGGTCACCCGATACCAGTCCTCCATATTTTCCTCAGACTTTGCCACCTGCTCCAATTTCAGCTCCGGGTAGTAAATCAAAGCCGCCATAGCCTTTTTGTCCGACATAGAAAATGTATTTCCAAATTCATCCTCTATCTTTCTGCGGATTGCCCCAGAACCGTTTTTTATCACGTGAAGATATTGGTCATATTCCCCGTGAATATCCGTAATAAAATGCTCCGTACCCTTAGGAAGGCTCAAAATCGCCTGGAGGTTAATAATCTCCGTAGCCGCCGATGCAATAGTGGGATATCTTTTAGAAAGACTTTTTAAATACCGCAAATCTCCATCATTCATGCACTACAACCTCCCGCATATCGTAAGTGCCGGGAGCCTTTCCTTTTAAGAATTTGGCTGCCTCCACGGCACCTTTTCCGAAAATCGCCCTGGAATATGCCGTGTGCTTTATCTCAATCACTTCATCCCTGCCGGCGAAAATAATTTCATGTTCCCCAACAATGCTGCCCCCTCTCACAGCGGAGATGCCCATCTCCTTGGCATCTCTCTTGGCCCGCTCCCTGCTTCTGTCGAATTTGTAATCGTAGCTGTTGTCCATCACACGATTCATGGCATCCGCTAAGGCAAGGGCCGTTCCGCTGGGAGCATCCAGTTTCTGATTGTGATGTTTTTCCACAATCTCCACATCAAACCCTGCGGGAGCCAAGGCCCGGACGGCCTGCTCCAAAAGCCCGAAGAGGGTATTGATGCCCAGGGACATATTGGCAGAGCGCAATACAGCTGCTTTTTTGCTGCACTCCTCCACTTTTAGAAGCTGGCTCTCGCTAAGCCCTGTGGTGCAAAGCACTACAGGAAGGGCCTTTTCCATACAGTAGGAAAGCACCTCATCCACTGCCCCTGCGTTGGAAAAGTCAATTAAAACATCCGCATCCATATTACAGTCCTTTAGGGACATAAATACAGGGTACTCATTTTTTCCCTGGTCAAAAACGTCCACCCCGGCCACAATTTCCACCGTCTCATCTTCCCTGCAGATTTGTGAAATCACCTGACCCATTTTCCCATTGCAGCCGTGCATAATAATTTTTGTCATTTACCTTCCTCCTAGAGTAAACCGTATTCCTTCATAACCTGTGCCATTTTTGCTTTCTTCTCCTCCCCCATTTCACATAAGGGCGCTCTTAAGGGACCCGCATTCATTCCCATAAGATTTAAGGCTTCTTTTACCGGGATGGGATTTACCTCGGAAAACAGCGCCTCCACCAAAGGCTGTGCCTCCAATTGAAGCTCCATGGCGCCTTTGATGTCTCCCTCTAAAAACTTCACACACATATCGTGGACTTTTTTCGGTGCCACGTTTGCCCACACTGAGATAACCCCCAGGGCCCCCAGAGCCATGAGCGGTGTTACGATCCCGTCCTCCCCGGAGTACATATCCAGCTTTCCGTCTAAGAGATACATGGTTTTTGCCGCCTGTGCCACATTTCCCGTGGCCTCCTTTAAGCCCACGATATTGGATTTTGCCTTTACCAGTGCGGCAACCGTCTCAGGCATAAGGTTGCACCCGGTACGCCCCGGCACATTGTACATGATAATAGGCGCTTTCACCGCATCCGCAATCATACTGTAATGTTTCACAAGTCCCGCCTGGGTAGCCTTATTGTAGTAGGGAGTGACAATTAAAAGCCCGTCCGCCCCGGCCTCTTCCGCCTCTTTAGAGAGCTGCACGGCTGTTGCAGTACAGTTGGAACCGGTGCCTGCCACCACCGGAACCCTGCCCCGGGCAAAATGGATGGCTTCCTCAATGACTTTGCTGTGTTCCTCCATGGTTAGGGTGGAACTCTCCCCGGTAGTCCCTGCAATAATAATACAGTCTGTTCCATTTTTTACCTGAAAATCAATAAGTTCCTCTAATTTTTCATAATTTACTTCCAGATTTTCTTTCATAGGTGTGACAATGGCTACACCTGAGCCTGTAAAAATTGGCATAATCTCTCCTCCTTGTAAATAAATCTTCTGTCTGGGGAGCGCTTGCTAGGGCAGAAACCCTCCTTTTTGCACTCCTGTGTATAAAAACAACCGGCCCCATCAGAGCCGGTATAAGTTTCCCTGTTTCCTCTGATAGCGCACCATCTAAAAAGATGACAGTTATGTACTTATTCAATACATACCCAAGAAAACCTTTGCAGGGAACATTTTCTTTCGGCGCTCTCCCCCTTCGCTTATCTTCCCCTGTGCCTGCCACATCCGATAAGCTACTCATGAATCACGCAACCTCTATCCGACTATTTAATTATCGATTACTTACAATATAACACTCTGCCTATCCATTGTCAACCAAGTTTTGCAACGGTTTGGTGAAACAAAACGCCCAACTCTAGGGCTCAGTCACAATATGATAAACCTGGTCTGCCAGAGACCGTAACTCCTCCTGAAATACCCGCCCGGTCAGAACAACCTCCATCCCCTGAGGACGGGAAAGAATCATATTTTTTAACTCCGTAAGCTCAATAAGGCCGTTATCGATAAGCCCCAGCACTTCATCCAGCACCAGAAGGTCACATTCCCCGGTGGAGAGCACTTTCCTGGCAAAATTCATTCCGTTTTTAATATTTACGGCCTCCTCCTGCTGCTGCTCCCCGGAAAGCTCGCTGAAATATTCCTGGGATTTTTCAAAACGGAAAAATTTAATCTCCGGTTCCAGCCGTTTCAAAAACTCCATTTTTTGATTGGACTTCCCCTTCAGAAACTGGATTATGAATACATCTTTTCCCTCTGCAACGGCCTGAATTGCCGTCCCCAGGGCAGATGAAGATTTACCTCTTCCCTCGCCGTAATATATCTCCACTCTTCCTGCAGCCATATAAACCTCCCCTGTCTTTGACAGTTCTATCTTTTGAAAAATTGCTCTAACAATAAAAAATTTCTTTTAAAATACCACAATCACCGAAAAAAAGCAAATTTTACTCAAATCTTTCTATTTTACTCACGGAAACTTCATATGCAATCCGCTTCTCCGTCTCGTTTTCATTTATTTTTTTCACATACTCCCTGCTCTGTATTCTCCCCCAGATTTCCACGTGGCTTCCCACCTCAAAACCGGAAGCAAACCTGGCATTTCTCCCCCAACAGATACAGGGAATATAATCAGATTTCCCATAAGAGCGGTTTACGGCGATAAGCAAATCCGCAATTTCCCTTCCCAGAGGGGTTTTCCTGTAAATCGGCTCCTTGCATATGTACCCGTCCAAATAAATCTGGTTGCTCTTTAACTCGTCGCTCTCTTCCTCTATAAATTCCAGTTCCCTTGCAAATACAGATAAAACCAAGCGGTTTTTCTTTTCCTCGTGGCGGTTGTAAGAACGGAACTGCCCCAAAACGTAGATAAGATTTCCCTCATAATTTTTTGTCACGTCCACAATACGCTCCGACACCATCACCGGAATAATGTCCACAAAATTGCTGAGACGGTTTACGGACACATCCACCATGTAAAATCCCTCTCCGTAAACCTCGTGGCTGTACTGGAAATCGGATACGATGGTTCCTACAATAGATACCTGATTGTTTTCAAAAATTTTATCTGCCATGAATTTTTCTCCCTTCCTCCTGCCGGCGTTTTCCACCGGTGTTTTGTACATCGACGGCATATCGATCTGTTTGTTAATATTATGCCACAGTTTTTCCTTTAGAACATCTTTTTTGGCATAGGATACTTCTAATTTTTACCATGAAAAGAATTCAAAATGTCGCAGTTTTTGTCGATAGTATCCAGGAAAAATTTGACCGCATTTTTTCTTGCTAATATAGCAAAATATGTTATAATAAGAAGTCGGTCATGTATTTTTACAGTTCCAACATTTAGAAAGAGGGATTTTTATGAAAATGAAACGAGAGGATATCCGTAATATCGCCATTATCGCCCATGTAGACCACGGGAAAACCACTCTGGTGGACGAACTTTTAAAACAAAGCGGCGTATTTAGGGAAAATCAGGAAGTACAGGAACGTGTGATGGATTCCAACGATATTGAAAGGGAAAGAGGAATCACCATCCTTTCCAAAAACACAGCCGTGATTTATAAAGATACAAAAATAAACATTATTGACACACCGGGACATGCAGATTTCGGCGGCGAAGTGGAACGTGTCTTAAAAATGGTAAACGGTGTTATATTAGTTGTAGATGCTTTTGAAGGGGTTATGCCCCAGACAAAATTTGTTCTGATGAAGGCATTGTCCTTAGACCTTCCGGTTATTGTCTGCGTCAACAAAATCGACCGCCCGGAGGCAAGGCCCGAGGAAGTCATCGACGAAGTACTGGAACTGTTTATGGACTTAGATGCATCCGACGAACAGTTAGACTGTCCCTTTATCTTTGCCTCCGCCAGAGACGGCTATGCCATGAAAGATATTAACGATGCAAAGACAGATATGACAGATTTATTCGACACCATAGTAGACTACATTCCGGCACCACAAGGAGACCCTGATATGGGAACCCAGGTGTTAATCAGCACAATCGACTACAATGAGTATGTGGGACGCATCGGCGTGGGAAAAGTGGACAACGGAATCCTTAAAGTCAATCAGGATGCTGTTCTTGTCAACCACCACGAAAAAGAAAAACAGCAGAAAGTCCGCATCAGCAAACTCTATGAGTATGACGGATTAAACAAAGTTGAGGTATCGGAGGCCAAAATCGGCTCCATCGTTGCCATCTCCGGTATCGCAGACCTCCATATCGGAGACACCATCTGCTCCCCAGAGGCCCCGGAGGCAATTCCTTTCCAGAAAATCTCCGAGCCCACATTGTCTATGAATTTTATAGTAAATGACAGCCCCTTTGCGGGACAGGAAGGCAAATTTGTCACCTCAAGGCATATCCGTGACCGTCTTTTTCGGGAATTAAATACGGATGTCAGCCTTCGGGTGGAGGAGACGGACAGCCCCGACAGCTACAAAGTCTCCGGCCGTGGAGAACTCCATCTCTCTGTGCTCATTGAAAACATGCGCCGGGAAGGATATGAATTTGCCGTGAGCAAAGCGGAAGTTTTGTATAAGGAAGATGAAAACGGGAAAAAGACGGAGCCTATGGAACTTGCCTACATTGATGTCCCCGACGACTTTACGGGAGCAGTGATTTCCAAATTAAGCGCCAGAAAAGGCTCTCTTTTGAATATGAAGAGCATCAGCGGAGGCTACACCCGTCTGGAATTCAGAATTCCCTCCAGGGGCCTAATCGGCTACCGGGGAGAGTTTATGACAGACACAAAGGGAAACGGCATTATCAATACCATATTTGACGGCTATGAGCCCTACTGCGGGGATATCGAATACCGGAAAGAAGGCTCACTCATCGCCTTTGAAACCGGGGAATCCGTTACCTACGGCCTCTTCTCCGCACAGGACAGAGGAACTTTATTTATCGGCGCCGGTGAAAAAGTATACTCCGGCATGGTAATCGGTTCTTCCTCCCGGGCAGAGGATATTGAAATTAATGTGTGCAAGAAAAAACATCTCACTAATACCCGCTCCTCCTCCGCAGACGAGGCATTGACCCTGGTGCCCCCCAGGATTTTAAGCTTGGAGCAGGCCATTGATTTTATTGACGTGGACGAACTCTTGGAAGTGACGCCGGAAAATCTGCGTATTCGGAAAAGAATATTAGACCCCACTTTAAGGAAACGGGCAGGATTTAGGAAATAGGCCTTTTGGCATTTTGTCCCATAAAGAAACAGGGTCGGTACTGTGATGATTGCAGTATCGGCTCCATTTTTTATTTTATAATTCATTTTCCAAAACGCTTGCTACCCTCTCTCATGGTTATCTCTTCTCACTGAATCTTACATAATCTTTTACATCATTCCCATGAAAGCATCTGGAAAAGTCCCAAAAATCTGTAAAACCAATGGTTTTGTAATGGAAAAAGTTCTTGTGTTGAAAAAGTATTGACATTTTGTAATACCAAAAGTAGAATAAACAATTAAGAGACTGGAAATTTATTGTAAAAGAATGGGTATTTTATGGCCATAAACAATTCGTGAAGCAATAAATATTCTTACATTAGGTGAGAATATAAAATCGTGAACTATGTAATAATTTAAAAGTATTGGCAACTATAACTATGAAAGGAGAATTAATGAATAAAGTATTTATATTATATGAAGAACGTGAAACCAGTCAGTATTGCAGTATAAAAGGTGTATGGAATTCTAAAAAGGATGCAATAACGCAAATGCACAGATTGACCAAAACAAATAGCTTATATTCGGAACATAGTACAGTTAACCTTGAAGAAGGATACGCTGAAAGTGATCCAATGTATAATGAGGAACATTATTCAAATTATTATGTAAAAGAATTTGAACTTTATTAATAAGGCATATGCCCTAAGATATACTGAGCATCTTAAGGCATTGAAAAAATACTAATCTAACAATTTCTTTAAGTATGTATTGAAATGCTCTACCAATTCATTACCACTCATATCAGGCCTCCACATAAAAAAGTTTTTATCGTATTCATCAAACCAAAAGGAAATTTCACGGTTTCGTTTCGGATCTCGTGTTATGTCTCCTTCTAAGACAACCCAGAATGGTAGAACAGATGTATCAGTTATCTTTCCTACTTGACGATAGGCTTTCATTAACCCGGGGGTAAACAATTTACACATTCGCTCATGTGCATTGCCTCTGCCTGCGCTCGGTTCTTTCCCTTCAACCCAACCATCCTGTCTTTTTATTTCGCCAAAAAGAATTTTTCCGGTTTTAATATTTTTAATAGAAAAATCTGGAGAAACTCCCCAACCACGTTTTTGAGCATTTTTCATTGTTGCTTTATCCGGATTAAATATTTGAGAAAGCGTTTCTGGAGAAAGTTCAACTTTTTCATAAAGATGCTTCAAATCTGTTGGATGATCTGAGATGATATATTCAGTACCCATAAATGCTTCACGAAATACTGCAATTAAATTTTTTTCTGCAACTCCAGCTTTACCACTTGGTCCAGATTCTGTTTGCCTGTTGTCGCGCCCTTGTAAATCTTTTTTTGCCATAATTTTATACCTCACATATCCTTAAATAATTCTTCAAGTGACATCTCAAAACCATCTGCAATTTTTTTTATATTTTTTAAAGAAATATTTCGTTTCCCGGATTCAACCGATGCATAGTAAGTACGATCCATATCGATTTTTAATGCAAATTTTTCTTGGCTTAATCCCCTGCTCATTCTAATTTCTCTTATTCTTGAAGCAAAATTATTTAATATCATTTGATATCACCTCTCATATATTGTATTTTTATGATGTATTTAAAACAACGGTTTATAAGCAACAAAAAGGGGTTGACTAAATATTAAAATTCGATTATCCTAGATTTATATCACTTATGAAAGGATAAATAGTATGATTCAAATAGAAAAAAACGATATTACTGCATATTCAATATATAATGTTGAACAAAAAAAGAGAACAAAAATTAATCCTTTAAAAGATATTTATCCCAAACTTCCTGATAAGAAGTATCAGGTTATTTATGCCGATCCACCTTGGGATTATGGTGGAAAAATGCAGTATGATAAAACGACAATAAAGGATGAAAATATTGGATTTGAAAAGAAAATTTTTTTGAGTTCGGCTTCTTTTAAGTACCCTACAGTTAAATTAAAACAATTAAAAACGTTAGAAGTAAATTCGATAACAGCAGATGATTGTATCCTATTTATGTGGACAACAGGTCCTCAAATGGCAAATTCAATAGAATTGGGAAAAGCATGGGGTTTTGAATATAAAACCATTGCATTTGTTTGGGACAAAATGGTACACAATCCAGGACGTTATACATTAAGCCAGACAGAATTTGTATTAGCTTTCAAAAAAGGCAGATTTCCACAGCCAAGAGGTGCTAGAAATATCAGACAAATGGTAACCATTCACCGTGGAGCCCATAGCGTTAAGCCTGTGGAAATTATCGATGGTATTACAAAGATGTTCCCATATCAAGATAAAATTGAACTATTTGCTAGAAATAATTATATTGGTTGGGACAATTGGGGACTTGAAATACCAGATGAAAAAATAGATATAAAGACGGCTGGTGAATTAGATAAAAAAATACGTGGTAATAAAATAACAGAATGTATTCAACAAGAACTGAAATTTGAAGAGGAACAATAATTTGAAAGGCTTATTAAAACAATCAAATAAATACAGGAGATGATATATACCATCCCCTGTGTCCTGTGGCCAAATCGGATGTCGGTGCCACTCCTAATTTAAGATATCATCCGAAACCCGGCATCCCTACAGCTTCTTTATCCTCTCCAGGGCTGCCACCGTATTTTCATAACTTCCAAAGGCCGTAAGCCTAAAATATCCTTCCCCACTGGGCCCAAATCCAGAGCCCGGTGTCCCCACCACATTGGCGTTCTCCAAAAGATAGTCAAAAAATTCCCAGGATGTCATCTTGTCCGGAGTCTTTAACCAGATATAGGGGGCATTCACCCCTCCAAAGACCGTATAACCTGCATCTTTTAACCCCTGTTTGATGGCTGAGGCATTTTTCATATAATAGTCCACCTGCTCCTTCAACTGTGCCTTCCCTTCCGTGGAATACACGGCTTCCCCGGCCCTCTGCACAATGTAAGGAGCGCCGTTAAATTTTGTGCCGTGGCGTCTGGCCCACATATCCCGCAGGGATACCCCGTTACATTTCAGGTCTTTTGGCACAACGGTAAACCCTAAGCGCACCCCTGTAAATCCTGCGTTCTTTGAAAAACTCCTGATTTCAATGGCGCACTCTCTTGCCCCCTCACACTCGTAAATGGAATGAGCCACGTTATCCTCCGAAATGTAGGCCTCATAAGCGGCGTCGTAAATAATCACTGCCCCCGCTTTTCTTGCATACTCTACCCACTGTGAGAGCTGGGATTTCGTCACAGTGGTTCCCGTGGGGTTATTGGGCAGGCAGAGATAAATAATATCCGGGGTTTCCTTTGGAAATTCCGGCACAAAATTGTTTTCTGCAGTGCAGGGCATGTAAATCACATTGCTCCACATCTCCGTCTCCTTGTTATATACCCCGGTTCTTCCAGCCATTACGTTGGAATCCACATAGACAGGGTACACCGGGTCACACACTGCGATTTTGCACTGCGGTCCAAAAATCTCCTGGATATTGCCGGAATCGCTTTTTGCCCCGTCGGATACAAAGACTTCATCCTCACATATATCGCAGTTCCTGGCTTTATAATCGTTTTCCACAATGGCTTTCCGCAAAAAATCGTAGCCTAAATCCGGGGCATATCCCCGAAAGGTCTCCGCCGCTGCCATGTCCTCCACCGCTGCATGGAGAGCATTTATAATAGCGGGGGCTAAGGGAAGGGTTACATCCCCGATTCCCAGGCGGATAATATTTTTATCCGGATTTGCCTGGGTAAAAGCGGCAACCTTTTTTGCAATGGTGCTGAATAAATAACTTCCCGGCAGCTTTTGATAATTTTCGTTTATCTGTAACATAATTTTTTCTCCTTATTCTGCAAATATTTTTCCGTCATTCTCTTATATATCAATTTCCCCTTCAAATACAATGGCGGCAGGGCCTGTCATATACACGGTGTTTTCCTCTCTGTCCCACTGAATTTTCAAATCTCCACCCAGAAGATGGACGGTAACTTCCTCTTCTGCATATCCGTTTAACACAGCCGCCACCCCGGCTGCGCAGGCTCCCGTTCCGCAGGCCAGTGTCTCCCCGGAGCCTCTCTCCCACACCCGCATACGAAGATGTTTTTTGTCTAATACATTGATAAACTCTGTGTTTACCCGTTTGGGGAAACTGGGATGATTCTCAAATTCCGGCCCGATGACAGGCAGGTCCAGGTTCCTCACATCTTCCTCCAAAAATGTGACACAATGGGGATTTCCCATGGATATACAGGTTACCTGGTACATATTTCCCTTCACCTCTAAAGGCATGTCCACGCACTCCTCACCCGCCCCTAAAACTGGTATCTTTTCGGGGACAAGTTCCGGTTTTCCCATATTAACCTTTACCAGGGACACTTTTCCCTCTTCTGCCGTAAGCTCTAAATACTTTACACTTCCCCCGGCCTCCACGGTAATCTCTGTCTTATCTGTAAGTCCTTTGTCATACACATATTTTGCCACACAGCGAATCCCGTTTCCACACATCTCTCCCCTGGAACCGTCCGCATTGTACATCTCCATCTCAAAATCTGCAATTTTTGATGGTTTTATGAGAATCAATCCATCGGAGCCCACGCCGAAATGGCGGTCGCTGACTTTTACTGCCGTCTCTTTTGGATTGTTTATTTGCTCCTTAAAGCAGTCCACATACACATAATCATTTCCAATTCCCTGCATTTTTGTAAATTTCATCCTAATCTCCTCTCTGCCCATTAACCATTTATCAGACTTAAAATCATCTGCGCCGTCTCCAAAAGATTTGTGCCGCTGTCCATGCTGAGTTTTTGTATGTAACGGTGGGCCTGCTCCTCCGTCATCTGGTTTCGTTCCATTAAAAGGGCCTTTGCACTGCCAAGCAGCTCTTCCTCCTCCTTAGACCTCTCCTTTGGCTTTCTCTTATTCCTTTTATGTCTCCGGGACAATTCCCCCGCCATCATTTCCATAGTCTGCAACAGCTCATGGATCCGAAGAGGGGTTTTTAAACAGACGATATCCTCCCCCTCCCTGGAGTTACAGATATCCCCGGAGGCCACAAGGAGCATTTCAAAGCCAGGGGGCAGGCAGTCCTTTAGTTCCTGGTACATCATATCCGCAAAGTGATAACTGCACACCACAATTCCTCCGGAGAGCTCCTGCATATGCTGCAGGGCCTTTGCCCCGGTAGTGCACACAGCTTTCACATCAAAACCCCTCTGCACCAGAATACGCTTGATATTTTTTCCGTTTTCCAGCTTTGGAAAAACAATTATCACATTCATGTTCTTTAACCCAAATCAGATTTTGTCAAGATATCTGTCAATTTCCCACTGGGAAACCTGGGCACAGTAGCTGGCCCACTCCGCCTCTTTTTCCTCAATGAATTTTTCACTGATATGTTTCCCCAGCACTTCCTGAATAAAAGTTTCCTCCTTAAAACATGCGACAGCCTCCCCTAAGTCTTTGGGTAACACATCCATCTCAGTTTTCTCCTGTTCCCGGCCCTGGATATCAAACACATTTCCTTTTACCTGGGCCGGAGGCATAATTTTATTTTGGATTCCGTCGAGCCCTGCGGCAAGGCATACGGCCAAAACCAGATAGGGATTTGCGGAAGGGTCGGGACACCGCAGTTCAATCCGTGTGGCATCCCCTCTGGAATGGGGAACCCGGATCAGGGAAGTGCGGCTAAATGCTGACCAGGCTATGTGAATCGGCGCCTCAAACCCAGGCACCAGACGTTTATAAGAGTTCACAAGGGGATTTGTGATAAGGGCCATCCCTTTTATGTGCTTCATAATTCCCCCGATAAAATAATATGCCTCAGGACTTAACCCCAGCTGCTGGTCCGGGGCGTCAAAAATATTTTTCCCGTCTTTGGAGAGGGACATATTTACATGCATGCCGGAACCGTTCATCCCGTACCTGGGTTTCGGCATAAAGCTTGCAAACATCCCATGGCGCTTGGCAATGGTCTTAACCGCCAGCTTAAATGTCATAATATTGTCCGCCGTCTTTAAAGCCTGGTCATATTTGAAATCAATTTCATGCTGTGCCGGGGCTGCCTCGTGGTGGGAAGACTCAATCTCATATCCCATATCCTCCAAAGTCAAAACCATATCCCTTCTGGCATTTTCCCCCAAATCCATGGGACCTATATCAAAATATCCCGCCTTTTCATGGGTAATAGTGGTGGGCCTGCCCTCCTCGTCCGTGTGAAAGAGAAAAAATTCGCACTCCGGCCCTGCGTCAAAGCGGTATCCCGCCCTGGCGGCCTCCTCCATCACTCTCTTTAGCACCTGACGGCCGTCTCCCTCAAAGGGGGTCCTGTCTGGGCGGTAAATGTCACAGATAATCCTTGCCACCTTTCCCTGCTGGGGGCGCCAGGGAAAAGTTACAAAGGTATCCAAATCGGGATAGAGATACATATCGGACTCCTCCATACGCACAAAGCCTTCGATATAGGAGGCGTCGAACATGCATTGGTTATCCAGTGCCTTTAAAAGCTGGCTGGATGTGATTGCTATATTTTTCAGGGTGCCAAATGTATCCGTAAACTGCAGGCGGATAAATTCCACATCCTCCTCTTCCACCATGCGGATAATATCCTGTTTTGTATATTTACCCATCTTTGTCTCCTCTCATTTTCTTTCCCTGATAAATTCAAGGACATCCCTGTACCTCATACTTCCCCCAAACAAATCCAGGGCAGAGCCCACGGTAACGTTAAGCCTGCCCTGCCCTGCCTCATGCAAGCGATTAAGGTCCTCAAAATTTCCTATCCCTCCGGCATAAGTGACGGGGATTTTCCCCCAGTTTCCCAAAAGTTCCGCCAGTTCCCTTTCAATCCCCTTTGCCTTGCCTTCCACGTCCACTGCATGAACTAAAAACTCATCTGCATAACCGCTAAGTTCCTCCAAAAGTTCCCGGGTCACTTTCTCCTGGGTAAACTTTTGCCACCGGTCCGTGACGATGTAGTAATCCTCCCCCCGCCTGCGGCAGCTTAAATCCAGGACGAGATGTTCTTTTCCCACTTCGGATACCAATCTCTTTAAGTTCTCATAATTTACCTTTCCCCCGGAAAACACATAGGATGTCACCACCACATGGCTTGCCCCTTCCCTTAAAAAATCTGCCGCATTTTCCGCTGTGATGCCGCCTCCCGCCTGGAAGCCGCCGGGATAGGCCCTAAGGGCCCTAAGGGCCTGTTCTTTTGTCTTTGGATAATACTGGCTGTCCTTCCCATTGAGCAATATAATATGGCCGCCTTTAATGCCGTCTTTCTTATAAAAACGTGCATAATATTCCCCGTCCATCTCCGAGACAAAATTTTCTTTGGCCAAATCCCCCGCATCCCTTAAGCTGCTCCCCACAATCTGTTTTACTTTTCCATTGTGAATATCAATACACGGACGAAATTCCATCTAACTAACCCTCCAGGGCATTCAAAACTTTTGCCGTTCTCTCATACTCTGCTGTCACTTTCGGCATCCACTCCTTCGCCTCATCATAATTCTCATGGCGGAGTCCTTCTGTCACCTTTCCGGCCGCTTCGTAAAGAGCATCCAAAGAAAGGTTGCCGCTAAGTCCTTTTAAAGCGTGAGCTCCCTCAAAAGCTTCCTTGTAATCCTCTTTTTCCATGGCGTTTTTCAATCTTTCGTAATTGGTATCATTAGAAAATTTTAAAAGAAAGCGCATCAGCAGCTTTTCATTTCCCATAAAACGGTCCAAAGCCGAATCCACATTGACACCAGCATCCACTAACTCTCTTTTTTTATTCTCATCCATTTTAATTTCTCCTCTTTGAATTTATTTTTAGGAAATCAATCCCAAATTTTTTAATATCATGTCAAACTCTTCCACGTCGATAGGCTTCCCCGCATAAGCCTCACATTCCAGCTTTTTTGCCTTGTCCACCACACGTTCACCGCTTAAGGCGGTGGCCATAATAATTTTCACCCGGTCCTCTTTTTTCACGCCCCGCTCCGCCTCATCCTTTCGGATGGCTTCTAATGCCTGGTAGCCGTTCATCACTGGCATCATCACATCAAGACAGATTAAATCATATGGCTCTTCATCCTCCAAAGCCATAAGATAGGCGTTTACTGCTTCCTCCCCATCCACTGTGGCATCACAGTCGCCGTATTGGGACAGATATTTATCCATAAACTTCCGGCTGGCAAAATCGTCCTCCGCCAATAATATTCTCATTGTACGCTCTCCTTTCCTGTCTCTCTTTTATCAGTCTGTGCGCATTTGTTTTACCACCTTGTTAAACATCTCGATAATACGGGCATCATAAGCTTTTCCGCTTCTTTCATTCATAATCCGCACACTTTCCTCCAAGGAAAGGGGTTCGCTTTTATACCTCGCCCGAAGCAGGGCGTCAAAATCATTTGCCACTGCCGTAATTCTGGCAGCTAAAGGAATATCTTCCCCGGACATATTTTCCGGATACCCGCTGCCGTCCCATTTTGCATGGTGATAACGGCAGATTAACACAGCCATATCCAAAAAACGGTTGCCCTGGTTTGCCCCCAGTTCCTCTAAAAGCTTTGCTCCCTCCTCCGTGTGATGTTTCACAAATGCCTTTTTCTGCTCCTCCTTGGAACGGTAATCATCCAAAAAGGTTTCATCGGGCATAAGGATATTTCCGATATCGTGTAGTCTGGCCGATACCCCTATGGTATCTATAAAAGCATTGTTTACCATCTTCTCATACTTAGGCACAAGCTGGAGACATTGGGCTAAAAGCCTGCTGTTGTATCCCACATTCCGAAGATGGCTTCCCTCATGGGCATTTCTCCTCTCCGCCACGGTCTGAAGGGCCAGCAGTACTTTCTCCTGCTCCTTTTCCATCTGTTTTTTCTGCTCCGTCACCATCTTGTGCATCATACGGTTGTAATCTTCCATCTCCCGCTTGGCGTAATAGCTGTTCATCTGATTTTTTACGCTCATAATCACTTCGATTGGCTCAAAAGGCTTGCGGATAAAATCCACTACCCCCGCCTCAAAAGCCTTCTTTTTATCTGCACTGGAATCAGCCACCGTTGCAAAAATAAGGGGAATGTCCCTTGTCACAGGATTACTTTTTAGCAGCCTGCAAAACTCCAGGCCATTCATCCCAGGCATGGAAAAATCCGTGAGAATCAGCTGTGGCATATTCTGCTTCATTAAGTCCAGGGCCTCCTGCACACTTAAAGCGCACAACGTCTCATATCCCTGTGAACTTAAGATTTCCTGAAGAATTTCCACATTCATGGTGATATCGTCCACAATAAGTATCTTGGGCTGCTCTTGTTTTTTCATCGCTACATCCACGAAAAACACCTCTTTTCATTCTTTTCCTGGGCATAACAGTTTTCTTGCCCCTGTTACCCCAGTTTCTCCTTAAATGCAGCCTTTATCTTATCACAGGCCGCCATGCTCTTCTCGTAATTTTCTTTTCTCACAGCCATCTCCATGCGGAGAATAGGATTTTTAAAATCTTTTCCTCCGTTTTGCAGGAGCACTTTGATACTCTCTGCCAAAGTCTCCGCCTTCTCCCAGGAGCCCAGTTCAATGGAAAGAATCAGTTTTTCCATTCTCTTCTCAAACTCTGCCACATTGTCCGGGGAACCAAATTCCATAAAGTCTTCCGAAGCATCCTCCTCCATATCTCCGGTAAGGGTATTCCACTTGTTGAAAGCCTCCTTTAAATCCTGGCTCTCATTTACATTCTGGCTTGTGTGAAGCCTGATGTTAAATGAAAATGCGCTTCCCTTTCCCTTCTCACTTTTTACATGGACCGTGCCGTTCATCATCTCCACCAGCTGCTTTGTGATGGAAAGACCAAGGCCGGTTCCCCCAAAACGCCTGGTGATTGAGGCATCCGCCTGATTAAAACTCTCAAACAGGGAATCCTGCTGTTCCTTTGTAATTCCGATTCCCGTATCTTTTACCATAAAAAACAACTCTATCTCATCATTCATCTGCATGGTTTTGCTGATATCCACGCTAATCTGCCCCATCAACGTAAATTTCACTGCATTGGAGAGAAGATTATTTAAAATCTGTCCGATTCTAAGGCCGTCCCCGATAATAAACTGAGGAATGCTGTCATCCACATAGACGCTGAAATTCAATTCTTTTTTATTAATCTCTGTCATATGTGTGGCAAATACCTGGTCAATGAGCTTATAAAAATCAAACTCCTCCTCATTCAAAGAGAACTTCCCCGACTCCATTTTGGAGAAATCCAAAATATTATTGATAATAGCGGACATACTGTCACAGCAGTAAAGAATAATGTCAAGGGTCTTTCTCTGATTCTCATCCTCTATTGCGTCCAGGAGAGTTGTCACATGGCCCCTGATGCCGTTTACCGGAGTCCTGAGCTCGTGGGTGACATTGGCAGTAAACTCGTTTCTAAGCCTTCGGTTCATATCCTCCGCTTCTTTTAATTTCCGAAGCCGCACATCCATATCTTTATTCCAGGTCAAATCCTCTGCAAAAAGATATCCTGTGCCATCCTCCTGGAAAAGAAACCGCAGGGATACCGGAAAACAGGAGCTGTTTTTCCGGTACATCACCGTCTCGTTTTTATCTGTGAGCTTTGCCGCATCAAAAGGTGCAAAGACCTGGTTTTCCACCTGAAATTCCTGCCAGAAAATTTCAGACATATTCCGCTGTTTTAACTCATCTTCGCTGTAATCTAACTTTTCCCTGGCAGACTTGTTGCCAAACAAAATTTTTCCCTGCGGGTCAAAGGCAATGACAATCTCAAATGTCTCCTCAATAATTCCAAAATCAATATTTGTTTTTTCCATCGACGTACCTCTCTTCCTCCTTTTCAAGCATTTCAGGTAAACCGAATTTTTCTTTAAACCATAGGCCTTCTGTATATGGAAGAACCAACATATTCCAGTTTCGCTGCGCCTGCATCTATGGTCTCCGTCATGCCGATAATCAGGTATCCCCCCGGTTCCAAAAAGCCCCGGATACGCTCAACCAAATCCTGGTTTACCTCCTCCTGCAGATACCTCATCACATTGCGCAGAAAAATAACATGAAGTTTATTTTTAAAGGGAAAAGGATTAATCAAATTAAACTGACGGAAAATCACGTTTTTTCTGATATCCTGTTTCACCTCAAACTGTTTCTCATTGATTTTAAAAAAATAGTCCTTTATCCAGTGTTTGGGCAGCCCTTCCAACTGCTGCCTTCTGTATATTCCCTTCACAGCTTTCTCCAGGGCTTTTCTTGACAAATCCGTGGCCATAAGCCCTGTGTCCCACTCCTCATAGGCATCACCCAAAAATTCTTTTAACAGCATCGCTATGGTATAGGGTTCTTCTCCGGTGGAAGCTCCTGCGCACCAGATTCGTAGATTTTTTGTGGATGTCTCTTTTTCCAACAACTCCGGCAAAATCTTATCCCGGAGAAAATGAAACTGTTCCGGCTCCCTGTAAAAATAAGTATGGTTTGTGGTTATCCGGTCAATAAAATTCTGTTCCTCCGTCCCCAGCATTTCATACTCCACAATATTCATATATTCGTCATAGCTTTTATAACCCTTTGTTTTCAGGTAACTGTCCATCTTCTTTTCCACTAGGGATTTCTTCTGCTGCAAATCAAGGCCGTACCGCTCCGCCGCAAAATCCGCAATTCTTGAAAATTCACTGTCTGTCATGGTAGATACCTCTTACCCTTTCATTTGCTTTTCAATTTTTAAGAATACATCCAGAAGATAGGGGTCATATTTTTTCCCCCGTCCCGACTCCATAATGCGAAGCGCCTCCCCCCGGTGGTAGGCAGGCCGGTAACAGCGGTCCCTTAACATGGAATCAAAGGTATCCGCAATGCGCACAATCCTGGCCGGCAAAGGGATATCTGCCCCCTTAAGCCCGTCGGGATAGCCGCTGCCGTCATAATTTTCGTGATGGGAACGAATCACTTCCACGGCAATTTGTATCATCTGGTTATTCTCTATATTATGGTATACTTCTTTGATAATTTCATACCCGGAAGTGGTATGGGTGTTGACAATGCTCCTCTCCTCTGGTGTGAGGCAACCCGGTTTTTGTAAAATATCTCTGGGAATGGTAATCTTTCCAATATCATGAAGGGATGCCGCCACCCGGATACCCTCCACAAAGTTTTCGGAAATCTGGTTGGCATACTCCTCCGTAAAGTTCAGAGCCTCCGCAATCAGCCTGGCATTCTCCGCCACATTTCCCTGATGCTCCATCCCTCCGAAGAGCTCTCCGTCCTCCCCCAGGCGGGCAATTACAGTGAGAAGCCTTTTTTGCTCCTCCTTAAATTCCTTTGCCTGCTCACTGATAATTTTATTCATCCTTTTTTTGTCTTCTTCAATGCGTTTCTGTTTGGCATAAATCCGCATACGCTTATTGATAACCAGTTCCATATCCTCGTACAAAAAAGGCTTTCCGATAAAATCAATCCCCCCGGAATCATATGCCTTTTTCCTATCCTCAGGGGTGTTGTTTGAGGAAATAAAAATTATGGGAATATCCCTTGTCTCCGCATATCCCTTTAACACATCACAAAACTGATATCCATCCACATCCGGCATCACAATATCAAGGAGCACCATCTGGGGCATCTCCACATAAAACTGGTTGACTGCCTCCTTTGCGCTTGTGGCAGTCAGTGCCGTATACCCCATTTTCTCCACACACTTTTTTATAATCGTTACATTGATGTCCGTATCGTCTACAATCAGTATCTTTGGCACTTTTCCATCAATCAGTTCCATATAAAACTCTCCTAATCCTCTGGTACAACATGATTAAACTCTGTCCTAACGCCCTCTAAACCGCTAAGGCTCTTCTCGTAATTTTCTTTCCGCACTGACATCTGCATGCGGAATATTTTATTTTTTATCTCCTTGGGGGCATCCTCGCAGAGTTTTTTAATGTTTTCTGCAAACTGCTCTGCCCTTCCCCAGTTACCCATCTCAATACACAGGGTAAGCTTCTCCAAATTTTTTGAAATCTCCCCCCGGTTTTCCTTGGTGCCGAACTGATAAATCTGCTCCACATCCAAAGTATCCTGGGACTGTCTGATTTCCGCCCGAAGTTCATCAATCATAGTAATCTTTTCCAGAACTTCATTGCTTCCGTCACTGCTTCCGTCCACATCCAAAAGAAGGGTAAAGCGGAAAGTGGAACCCTTTCCCTTCTCACTCTCCAAATCAATGGTTCCATGCATTAAATCAATGAGCTGTTTTGACACGTAAAGACCAAGCCCCGTCCCTCCGTACTGTCTCGTGACAGAGCCGTCCACCTGGGAAAAGCTTTTAAACATTTTCTCCTTCTCCTCGGCTGTGACACCAATTCCCGTATCTATCACGAAAAATGTCAGTTCCACCTGATGGTTTTTCTGCATGGTGCGGTAAACCTCAATCCTCACATATCCGATGGAGGTAAACTTCACCGCATTGCTCACCAGATTATTTAAAATCTGGCCGATGCGGAGTTCATCCCCGATAAGGGACTGGGGAATGTCATCGGAGACATAGGAAGAAAGGGTAATCCCCTTGCCGTTTGCAATGGTGATGCTGGTATCCACCACATTTTTCACACACTTGCGGATGTCAAAAGGCTCCTCCATAATCTCAAATTTTCCCGCTTCTATTTTAGAAAAATCCAACATATTGTTAATGATTTTTTCCATATTGCCGCAACACTGCAGAATAATGTCCATAATTTTTCTGGCGTCGGTATTTTCTTCCTGCTCTAAGAGGTTTGTCACATGTCCTTTTATCCCGTTTACCGGAGTACGTAGTTCATGGGTGACATTTGCCACAAACTCGTTTCTGGATTTAATGCTCTCCTTTATATGAGATTCTGTTTTCATAAGCTGCACAATCGCCTCTTCTGTCTGCTGCAGATTATAGATTGTGGCAATGTTCACCCTGATCTCCTTTATCTGAAGAGCGGAGCACCTCACCAACGCCGGAAAACTGGTGCCGTTTGCCCGGCAGACTATGGTATGTACTTTCCTTCCCCCTATCTTTTCCATATGGGTCTTAATATCCCGGTCCTCAGGAAACATAGCGGAACAGATTTGGCGGATATTCGTACCCTGCCACTGATACCCCAGTTCTTCTTCCCCGCCCTGGCACATAAAATACAGGATTCCCTCATTGTCAAATACAATGGTGATTCCAAACTGATTGTTTAAAAGATCCTGAATCGCATTTGCATTCATAATTATCCCGGTTCCTTTCCTGCTTTCCCTTAAAACCCTGCATATCTGTTATTTTACTAAAAACCCTGCCTGTTTGTCAATGTATCCCCGATTCCATATTTCTTCAAATCTACTCTCCCGTTCACCACTTCAATTCCCTCCTCTAAAAGAAGTTTTGCCTGGGCTCCTGCGCCGCCAAACGCAAACTCCCCGGAAAGCTCCCCTTTTGCATTTACCACCCGAAAACAGGGAATCCCCTCCGGGTCAGGATTTTTGTGCAGTGCATTTCCCACTGCCCTAGCCATCTTTTTATCCCCGGCAAGATCTGCAATCTGTCCGTAGGTCGCCACCCTGCCCTTGGGGATTTTTTTCACCGCCTCGTAAATCTTTTTTGAAGGGCTGTATGTCACAATGTCGTAACTCTCCCCTATCATCCGTTTCACATCCAAATCCGGAATCGTGCCGTCTAAAATAACAGTATTCCAATGCTCTTTATTTTGATGCCATCCTGGGATAACTGACGCATAAGTACTCCTCCAGAAATCCCTCCACTCAGGGTCCGCTTTTAAGTTTAAATGAATATATCCGTTTCTCTCATAGGTCCAGAGGAATGCCTTTTTACTGCCCTGTACCCGGACTAACTGCCAGTTATCATCATGGAAAGGAGCGTCCTGGTAAGTATCTGGAAATGACAGTCCATAGGCCAGTGCTTCTTCTCTTGTTTTCAATGGGAAACCTCCTTGCATCTTGTTTATGACATTCATTTTACCATAATTAAAAAGGGGTTGGAACAGGATTCTTATTTCTGCAAAATAAAAAATCCCCCGTCTTTCCAATAATATATATCTTCCCTCCATTGAAGTCTACGACTCGAACCCATGCACCCAGTCGGAGCGCAGATAGTAAATCAGATAGAGCACAGAGCTGATTCCCCAGGTAAGGGGATATGCCCAGTAGATATAACGTATTTCACCTGTCAGGCGCATTACCAGAATGATGTAAAGGATACGCACCACACACCAGACCGACAGCATCACGCACATGGGCACAAAAGCTTTTCCAGCCCCGCGGCAGACAGCCGCAACGGAATGGGAAAAGGCCAGCAGACAATAAAACAGCGCAACGGTGCGGGCCTGCTGGACTCCAAAGGCGATGACGCCGGGCGTCTGGTCAAAAAAGCCGATGAAAGCAGGTGCAAAAACAAAATAGCAGATACCGATTGCCTCCGCCAGAAGCACTGCCGCCAGAATACTAAAGCGCGCCCCCCTTTTTGCCCGGTCATACTTCTTTGCGCCTAGATTCTGGCTGATAAATGTGGTGCTTGCCATATTAAAACTGGTAATGGGCAAAAATGCGAAACCTTCAATTTTCGCATGGGTACCGTAAGATGCCATAGCCAGCTTGCCAAAGGAATTAATCTGGGTCTGCACAATAACATTTGCAAAGGCAATCACTGAGTTTTGTACCCCGGAAGGCAGGCCGTAACGGACAATCTCGGAAAGCATATCACGGTGAAACCGGATTTTTCCCAACTCTACAGTAAAAATATTGCCCTTTTGCAATAGATAGGCCATACACAACACCACGCTGGCCGCCTGGGACAAAACGGTTGCCGCCGCCGCCGACCAAACGCCCCATCCAAACACCCCCAGAAACATCACGTCCAGCACAATATTAAGCAGGGACGAAAAAATCAGATAATATAAGGGTCTTCGGCTGTCTCCCAGGGCATTTATAATACTGCGGCAGATATTATACAGCACCAGCGCCAAGGCGCCGAGAAAGTAATAGCGAAAATACTCCACCGCCTCGGGCATGACCTCCGGGTCTGTCTGCATCCATTTTAGAAATGTGGGGGTAAAGGCGACTCCCACCACTGTAAGGATTATCCCGCTGACAATGCCGAAAGCCAGCACCGTATGGATGGCGCGGGAAACCTCATGTTCCTGTCTTGCTCCAAAATACCGTGAAATAACCACCCCCGCCCCCATAGACATCCCTATAAAGAAACTGACCAGTAAAAAAATCAGCGTACCGGAAGATGTAACCGCCGCCAACGCGCTTGTTCCGAGACACTTTCCCACGATAAAGGCATCCGCCGTATTATAAAGCTGCTGAAAAACCTCACTGAGAAGTGTGGGCAGCGCAAAGCCCAACATCAGCGAATAAGGATTCCCCTCTGTCATGTCCTTTGTACCCACGGAATTTTTCATCTCGCCACCATCCTTTCAAACATAGGGATATCATACCACAACTTCTCCCGAAAATAAATTGACAATTCCCCTTTTTTTTGCTAAAATGATGCATTAATTACCTAAGTAACGTAAAACATATTTCAAAAGAAAGCGAGGATTTCAAAATGGGTACAATTATCGGCGAAGGCATTACTTTTGACGACGTATTATTAGTTCCCCAGTATTCTGATGTAACACCTAATATGATTGACCTGACCACTCAGTTAACCGGAAAAATCAGATTAAACATTCCTATGATGAGTGCCAGCATGGATACTGTCACGGAACACAGAATGGCGATAGCCATGGCAAGACAGGGCGGTATCGGCATCATTCACAAAAACATGTCTATTGAGGCACAGGCAGATGAGGTAGATAAAGTAAAGCGTTCAGAAAACGGTGTAATTACTGACCCATTTTCATTGAATCCGGAAAACACATTGCAGGACGCAGAAAATCTTATGCGCAAATTCCGAATTTCCGGTGTCCCTATTGTAGAGGCAGACAGCAAAAAATTAATCGGTATCATCACAAACCGTGACTTAAAATTTGAAACGGATTTTTCCAAGAAAATCAAAGAGTCCATGACTTCCCAGGGTCTGATTACAGCCCCCACGGGAATTTCTTTAGAGGAAGCAAAGGGAATTTTGGCAAAAGCCAGAAAAGAAAAACTTCCCCTTGTGGACAGTGAATATAACTTAAAGGGCCTTATAACCATAAAAGATATTGAAAAGCAGATTAAGTACCCATTGTCTGCAAAAGATGAACAGGGCCGTCTTCTGTGCGGTGCCGGAGTTGGAATCACCCACAATATGATGGACCGGGTGGACGCTTTGGTGGAAGCCCATGTGGATGTCATTGTATTGGATTCCGCCCACGGCCATTCCAAAAATATCCTTGCCGCATTGGAGCAGGTAAAAGCAAAATATCCCGATCTCCAGGTGATTGCCGGAAACATTGCCACAGGAGACGCCGCAAGGGATTTAATCAAAGCCGGGGCAGACTGTGTGAAAGTGGGCATCGGACCGGGCTCTATCTGTACCACCCGTGTGGTTGCAGGTATCGGCGTTCCCCAGATGACTGCCATTATGGACTGCTACGAGGCTGCCAGGGAATACGGTATCCCCGTGATCGCCGACGGCGGCATCAAATACTCCGGTGATATGACAAAAGCCCTTGCCGCCGGAGCAAATGTATGCATGATGGGAAGCATGTTTGCCGGCTGTGACGAAGCGCCTGGCACATTTGAATTATATCAGGGCAGAAAGTATAAAGTATACCGGGGCATGGGCTCCATAGCCGCAATGGAAAACGGCAGCAAGGACCGCTATTTCCAGGAAGATGCGAAAAAATTAGTGCCGGAAGGGGTAGAAGGACGTGTTGCATACAAAGGCAGCGTGGAGGATACCATCTTCCAGCTTGTAGGAGGAATCCGTTCCGGTATGGGATACTGCGGATGTCCCACCATCCCGGAACTCCATGACCGGGCAAAATTTGTGAAAATTACGGCAGCTTCCTTAAAAGAAAGCCACCCTCACGATATTCATATCACAAAAGAAGCCCCCAACTATTCTATTGACGAATAATTCATTGAAAAAAAGTCAGATTTCCCATAACGGGGAACCTGACTTTTTTGATGCAGGCGGAAATATCCTGGGATAAAATCATGAGTGGAATTGGAGTAATAACATCCCCTTTATCTACAAAATATAATACGCCAACCCAAAAAGCACCCCAAGGGCTGCCCCTGCTGCCACATCTTTCGGAAAATGCACCCCCCCGATTACCCGTACAAAAGCTGTCAGAATCCCAATGAAAAAGACAGCCAAGCCAAGCGTCCGGTTTACGTAAAAAAATGTCATCCCGATGATAAAAACAGAAAACACATGGCGGCTTGGAAAGGATTTTCCCCTGGTGTCTTTTGGAATCAAGGGAGTGATATCCAATAGTTCATAGGGCCGCCCCGCGGAATACCACCGGCGGAACAAAGAAACCAGGACAAAAGAAACCGCTGGAATTAATACGCAGGGAAAACACTTCTTAGATTCTGTCACAAAAAGATATAAAAGAAGCAGAGGATAGGCTACAAATACCAGCGCCGCCATTCCCCTGTTTAAATATGTAAGCCCTTTTAACGCCTTTTCATTTTCACGAAAAGGGGCAGACCATTTTTCATACTGTTGTTTTGTCATTTTGTTCTCCTGCTTTTTAGATAATTGCCCTCTCTATTCTCGTGCAAATTCTTTGTCTAATTGGGATTTAATATCTTCACCCACATCATCAGCCCTGTATCCGTGGTAATCTATGTCTCTTTCATTTTGAAAAGCATAATAACAGCCATTTTTCTTTGCATACAATCTTCCTTTAATCAAAAGGGCTCTATTCAATAATTCCTGTGCTTCCTCATCATCCAGATCCATTCTGCTTCCGATTTTTCCTTTTCCGTAAGGATTTTCCCGGTCTGATTTATGCTTTGTATCATTCGCAATGTATCTCCTAAGCCCCAATTCTTTTCTGTAATGATTTATATGCTCCTCCTTTGAAAGATTTCTCAGGCTAACCTCTTCACCTGCAACCCTTGCCTTTATCACCGGAGCATCAAACAATATATCTGACAGCAGACTGATTAATATATTGTCTATCGCATATGCACACACTAGTGACTCTTTTTCACCAATCCGGCAGAGATTTCCCTTATCAAATTGATACGTTCCCTGATTTGTAAACAGACCAAGAAGGAATGTTCTCTCTTCTCTTGTCTGAAAATTTTGTAACAACTGAATTAGTTTAAAATCAGGACTTATCTCCATTTGAGTATCAATGACTCCTGTTTTTATTTCATGGACATTTGTCACTTCTTCTCTTTTTATACGTTTACAGATATCAAGAAATTTATGCATATATTCCATTGCAAGTTCCTTTGTGGCAAATGTATACTGAAATGACACATCGTTAATCACAGCTATCATTTTTATCACCTGCCTTACAGTAATTCCAAAAGTGCATGATCCCATTCATCAAAAAAACCTTCCGGCCATTGATCTAACCTGCCGTTTTTATCCAACAGCGGACATATCACCTTATGTCTATAGGAGTCATTGATGTCTTTGTAAAAATAGAAAAATCCCGCATCTTCCGGTTTAATTCTTCCTTTTTTTACTGCAATGCGGATTCCATTCATTACATGATCACTGTGCGTCTCAAAAATTACCTGAACGCCTCCTGCTCCGGCAGCCGCTATCAATTCCCCCAGCATCCTCTGCCCCTTTGGATGAATATGGGCTTCCGGATTTTCAAGCAAAATAATATCTCCTGGCTTTGCTGATACCAATGCCGTCACCACCGGAAGTACATAAGTAATACCAAATCCAACATTGACGCTTTTATATGAATTTGTTTTATCCCTTCCTTCAATGTACTCATATTTCAATTCCGCTGTTCTGGAAGATGAATGAATCGTAATTACCGGCGATACTCCAGGTGAAATTACATCCATCCATGCCTTTACCTGATCTGCAATCGTCCTTTTTCTGCCCAGACAGACAGAATCATTTATCACCTCGTCTCCGCCATGCAATTTCAAATATTGAATGGAAAATTCTCCGTTTTTTGCAAAGTATCTCTCAGAAACCTCTTTTTCATTCTCAATCTGATAGAGGAACTGTGGTTCAATACGGTATGCCGACAGATAATACAAATGATTTTCCCAAAGAGGATATTCACTTTTCGTTTCTTTTTTTTCTATACTTTTTAAAGGTAAAACATCTGTTTGTGGCTGATACCCGAAAAGATACTGTTCCTCTGTATTTTCTGTCAAAATGCCAATCCCGATTTCATCTTCCTCTGCTTTTTCAAACAAAACATCCTGGCCTACACCAAGATTTACATATTTACCTTTTAATGACAACATCTGCTGTGACAAAATACTGTTTTGGGACTGTCCTAAAAGCAGAATCCCCTGCATAACTGTGGACTTACCCATCCCGTTTAACCCTGTCAGAATATTCAGTGCAGAAAAACTTAACTTCAATTCTTCAAAGCATTTAAAATTTTTCAAAAATAATTCTTTCAGCATAAGAACTCCTTCACAAACTTTTGGCATATTTCTACTCGTTTTGTAAGTGAATATGGATCACCTGCCTTTAATGCAGTTGCAAACTCAGAATTGGCAAGAATTTTTCCAAAACCATCCATAAACTTATCTTTACTTTTCTTTATTTTCTCCAACTGTTCCTTATCCAATTCACCGAAACATATTGCCCATATTTCAAAAATAGCTTTATTGATTGGCCCCCGCCGTAAATCTTTATTAAATTTTCTAAAAGCATATTTTCCAAAAATCTCTTTACACGCATTCATGACACGCACAAACCGTTCTGTGACACGCTGAATATCTTCCTCACTAAAATCATTGGCTTTTTTCAACCCTTTTATCAGGAAGTTATCAATGTCCCCCCGATATTCTTTTTTGTAATCCAACTCTGTAAACGAAAGGAAACGCAGGGCGTATTCACGGTCCAGCATTCGTTCCGATTTGACTGCAAACAAGGTTGCGTTTTGAAACTCTTCCCTCTCTGCCAGCTCTTTGATTAAATCTGTTCCCTTTCCTGAATAAAGCGCCTGTCTAATTTCCTGATTATTTAATGGAATTCCCCCTGTATTGATTCTCTGGAAAATATTAAATACAACCTCATCTGGAGTCCCCTGGGTAACAGTATATGCAACGATAGAAGACTCTTTGATTCTCCTAATATATTGTCTGGGTAAATCGTCAAAGGTTTTTCCATTAAAATCTGTCAGATACTGCATCCCTTTAAAGCTGTTTTTCTCCCTTGAGCCATCTTCCTGTATATTGCCCACCAGATAGTTTTGGAAAGCCGTAAGACGCTGCAGGCCATCTATCACAACCCAATCATCTTCTCTTGATGCGTCAAAATAAAATGCCGGAAGGGGAATTTTTAACATTAAAGATTCAATCAGCCTGCTCTGCTTTTCTTTATCCCATAGTCCGCCATTTCTCTGAAACGCCGGTGATAAATCAAATTCCCTGTTTTCCAGCCTGTCCATTATATTGGAAATATTCGTAGGAACCTGGGTAATGTTTACATCAGAAGGAATAAATTTGTCAGGTTCATCTGTATCAGTTTTATATCCTTCATCCATATCGGCAGGCAGAATCTTTATTCCCTGTTCTTTAATCTGATAAAGGGCCATATTCAGCAAATCTTCATCGATTCCTGTTTTTTTATTCTTTATAATATCTTGAACAATAAATAAACTAATCTCATTATCATTTGCTTTTGCAAAACTTATAATTTCTTCCATGCGCTCTGATATCACCTGTAAATCTTTCATTCCTTTTCCTCACTCCTCATCCTGTTTAAGATAATCACCGATGTTATCCATTGTTACCTTATAATACGTCAAATAGACATATTTCTCATTTACAAAAGGAATGTCCTCCATCCCTTTCCCGGTCACCAGGGCTATAGTCAGCTTTGCCATTGCCAAAGCCTGCCCCTCCTTATCGTTGTACACCGTTCCGGAAAGTTTTTCTTCCGCCACTGCCAAAAGCCCCACATCCGTTCCGTCGATTCCAAAAATCACCGGGAGGGCGGACTCCGTAAAATTCAACTTCTCATAGGCATCTCTCGCCCCCAGTGCCATATCGTCGTTATTTGCCAAAACAAGCTCGATTTTATTCTGATACTGGCTCACCATCTGCATCATGCGGTTCTGGGCCTGAGCCCTGTTCCAGTTTGCAATGCCGCACTCCAGTTTTTCCAGCTCAATCCCGTTGGCTTTTAATGTGTCCACAGCATTTTCTGTCCGTATAATGGCATCCTGGTGCCCCGGCTCCCCCTCCAACACCACATATTGAATCTTTCCGTCTTTGTTCCGGTCAATACTGCTGTTTTCTTTTATCACATCCCTTGCCAGTTCTCCCTGCATCACCCCGGACTGCTTTGCATCTGCCCCCACATAATAAAGCCCGTCCCACTGCATCATATCCCCCGCCACAGGCTCCCGGTTAAAAAATATAATAGGAACATCATTCTCCCTTGCCAAATCAATAATTTCGGAAGGGTCTGCCCGGTCCACAAGATTTACACAGAGCACATTGCATCCTGCGTCTAAAAGTTCCTTTACCTGGTCGTCCTGGGTTTTCTGGGAGCCGGCCGCATCCCTTACAGTTATTGTTATCTCAAAGCCTTCTTGCTCCATCTCCTCAAAACGCTCTCTCAGGCAAAGAATTAACTGATTCAAAAATGTATCGCTTTGATTATAGTATGTCACTCCCACGTGAATTTTTTCTTCCCCGGCTGTCTGCCTCTTTCCGCAGGCTAAGAGCTGCATCCCCAGGCATAAAACTGCCCCCAAAGCCCAAATTTTTTTCCTCTTCATAAAACACCTCTGATTATCCCACTGACAAAACCATAACTCACTGACTCATGGTAAATAGAATGTCCTGATTTTCTTTTGAAAATAAATCTTCCCTTCGGATAATGTGATAAGATACCACCTGATCCTTCATGTCACAATACCAGTGCCCAATTTTTTGCGCCACCTCCCTTAAGCTCTCGTATCCTACACTAAACTCATCCGGCACCACAAGGCACCTCACAATACCGATATCAAGATAATAGGCGCTCTCCGTGGAGTTTCCAATTCCGTACACCAAAGCTCCGTGGAGATTATTGGCCCTGCCGCACTCTCCTGCCATTTTAAGGCTGCTGTCATCCAGTGAAATGATAATATCCACTGTGGGCTGTTTTTCCAGGGAATTCTCCTGGTTTTTCTCAAAGGAGCCAAAAGCAGACCAGCAGATAGTGGCGTCAGTGCCGTTAAGGACCTCCAAAAGCCCTTCCCTCCGGCTCCTTGTCGCCTCCATCTCATCAATATCTCCCAGGATACCCACACGCTTTCCGCTGATGTTTCCGCTGTAATCTTTTAGAAGTTCTTCCCCAAGGGCTTTCCCCATAGCGTAATTATCCGGTTTTGTCACAGGAATAGAATCGGTTTCCCCCTTAAGGGACAATCCATGTTCTACAAACATGAGGGGAACTTTCTTTTCCGCCCTTTTTAACAGCTCCTCCCCCTCTGTTCCCGGAAGGGGCTGCATAATCACCGCATCTGCCCCCTTGTCGATTTCCTGGTTTACATATTCCATTTCCTCTTCCAGATTCAGAAAATTTCCTGTGCTGACCACAAAGACGGATACCCCTGTATCCTCCGCCGCCATCTTAAGCCCGTAGCGAAACGCAGACCACTGGCTGTCATCCGAATCCCGGAGGATGACGGAGACTTTGCAAAGGTCTTCCCTGCTCTTCTCCCGAAGCATAAGAACCGCCAGCACCAGTATGGTAAGCCCCAAAACAACCTCAACCTGTATAAATAATTTTTTACTGTTCTTCATGCTCTTCCTTAATCTCCCCTCCAAAGAGATGCCCCTTTTCCAAAACCCTGCTATTTTCTTCCGTATAAGGCACTGCCGGAATCAAAATCGATACCTTAGTGCCCTCGTCGGGCTCACTTTCCACGATAAGTCCGTACTCCTCCCCGAAAAATATACGAATACGGTTATTTACATTTACAAGACCTACCCCGGAGCCATGTTTTTTTACCCGGTTGCTGTCCTTTAGGAGCAGGCTGACTTCCTCCTTCGACATTCCCACACCGTTGTCCTTGACCGAGAGAATAATATTGCCGTCCACTTTTTTTCCCTCCACAACAATCTCCCCGCAGTCATCCATGGCATCCACTCCGTAATTTATGGCATTTTCCAGAATGGGCTGCAAAACCAGCTTGACAATACAGCAGGAATAAATCTCCGGCTCCACATCAAAAGTTATGGTAAAAGCATTTTTATACCGGATTTTCTGAATATTCATATAGCTTTTGGCATGCTGCAGTTCATCTTTCACAGAAATCACCGTGCGCCCTTTCGATAAACTGATTCGGAAAAGCTTTGCCAGTTCCGAGATCATAAACACTGCATCGTCATTGCGCTCCCCCTCCACCATCCAAATGATGGAATCCAAAGCGTTATACAAAAAATGTGGGTTAATCTGACTCTGCAGGGCGTCGAGCTCACTTTTTCTCCTCTCATTCTGCTCCAGGACAATTTTCCGCATTAAAGTGTCAATCTGTTCATAGGAACGCTGAATGGAATATCCCAGATGTGTGATTTCCAGGGAGCCTCCTATATAAATCTCCGGCTTTTCCCCCGCTTCATATTCTGTCACCGACTGGTTCAGCTTTAAAATGGGCCTGGAAATCCTTAAAGACACCAGACGGTTTACCACCGCCAGCATCATCCCCATAAAGAGCATAAGCATCACAATAAAATATCTGATATTAAACATGCCGTGGGTAAAGGCAGAATAGGGAATCACCCCCACCAGCTTCCATCCCGTGTAACTGATGGTGTTTACAATGATTTTCCGATGCTCCCCTTCAAAAAATTCATCATATACCCCGTCTTTCCATTTTGCCGCCGCCTCACTGTTTTCATGGGCAATCCCTTTGCTGATTTGCACCTGCCGCATATGATAAATGATTTGGCCGTTGCCGTCACATAGATAATAATACTGCCCGTTATTTGAGGTATTAATCTGATTCATCATCCGGGAAATACTGGAGTAATCCATATCCACCAGCAAAACCCCCGACATAGGCACTCCCTTATCTGTTAATTCCACCACACGGCTTAAAGAAATTACCCAGTGATACCTTCTGGCATCATCCTCAAAAAGATTTTGGATATGGGGTGTGGAAAAATGCATATTTTCCATTTTCCCCACAGCCTGTTTAAACCAGTCCTGCCTGGTGACATTGGGGTCCTCCTTCTGCAGGGCCACCGGCTCCGCCGCCATAAGACTTCCGTAATTGTTGTATATGGCAATGCTTCTGAGGCTGTTTTTATTCGCCTCATATAAAAGGTTCATCCCCTGGAGAATCTGGGCATCCTGGCTGTCAAAATCCCGTTCTTTCACCACGTTGTAATACACTGCATCTGAAATCTGCCGCATCCCCATAAGATAGTCTTCTAAGTTTTCCCCTGTCTGCTCCATAAGCTTTTGGGAACTGTCTATCATTTCCTGCCTGGACACGGCGGAAAAACGAAGATACAGCACAACACCCAAAATCAGCATAATAGATATGGATATCACAGAAAAGGCAATCATAATGGTGGACTGCATCCCCCTGGGCTTTAAGGCGTTCACATCCCCCAGCAAATTATGATTCATTACTTTGCATTCTCCCTTCTGTAATTGGAGGGAGACACACCGAACCGTCTTTTAAATACATAACTAAAATAATTGGGATCCGTGTATCCCACATGTTTTGCAATAATATAGCTCTTTTCCTCCGTGGTGGTCAAAAGGCTCTTCGCCCTGTCCATTCGATAGTCTGTGAGATAGGTGATAAAAGCACTCCCTGTCTCCTTTTTGAAAATAGTGGAAAAATAGGAATTGGACACACCCAGATACTCACATATGCCGTCCAAAGACAACTCCTCATCCCCGTAATTGTTTTTTACAAATTCTATTGCTTTGGCCACAAAAGACTTCGTGGACTTGTTTCTGGCCAAGATAATCTGTTCACGGAAAGAAAGGCTTTTTTCCGTAAGCCAGCTCTTTAGTACATCCGGCTCCAAATCAAAAATACTTGTGTACAGTTTCCCCATATCTTTAGAAAAATCATCCGCCGTAAGGTCATTGTTGGTGGAAAACCGGTACAGGGCGCTGATTAGTTCCATTATTTCGATGTGATGCTGCTGCAGAGATTTCTCGGGAAAAGACAGATGCTCCAAATACTGGTCTACCGCCCTTTCCACATCCTTGTCGCTGCCAAGCCGAATCATTTTAAAAAGCTCTGATAATTCAGAATCATTTCCCTGGCCAAAAGGCACCGTCTTCCTTGGTGCAATCTCTTTCATATTGATTGCACGGCAGGTCCCGTAAATCACTCTGTAGGACACCGCTTCCCTTGCGTTTTCATAGGACTGGCACAACTCTAAAATATCCCTGCAGACTTGTCCGATTCCCACAGTCACCACCGCCCCGATAATCCTGCGGGCATATTTGCAGAACCTGTCACAGGCATCTGTCAGTTCCGACACCTGATTTTCACTTTCAAGCTGAGGAATTAAAATGGTGTTCCCCAGATAGGAAAAGCATTTCGCCTGCCATTTTTCCATCAGATGCTCCCTGGCCTGTCTCTGTACCGATGCAGACAAAAGCACAGGATTCATATCTTTGGGCACCTGCCCCGAGGAAGTGTGAATCACAAGACAGCAAAAATAAGGTCCGGTAAAAGAAATCCTGTAATCCGTAAGATAACCCGGAATCTCCTCCTCGGGAATCCTTCCCTCAATCAGTGAGGAATAGAAATTGGCCTGCAAAAGAGGAAGGGAATCCACATAGTATTTCTCCAGTATCTCCACGTTCCGTTTCTCGCTGATTTCCTGGTCAAGCTTACTTTTCAGCTGGGTAAAGACCTCGGTCAGCTCCCCGGAATTCACAGGTTTTAGCACATACTCCTCCACTTCCAGATGGACGGCCTCCTTGGCATATTCAAACTCGTCAAAACCGGTAAACAAAAGTATCTTTGTGCCGGGATATAAATCTTTAATACGGTTTGACAGCTCCATGCCGTCCATATAGGGCATTTTAATGTCCGTCATCACCACATCCGGCTGCAGCTCCTCCACCATCTCCAAGGCTTTCACCCCATTATTTGCATAACCTATAACAGAAAACCCAATCTCTTCCCAATTAATTTTTTTCATAATCACGTGAATGACTTCTTCTTCGTCATCCGCCAAAAGCACGGTATATCTCTCCATATCTATTTTCTCCATATGCCTATTTTGGCCTGTTTTGCATTATTATATCAAAGCCGGAAAAAAATGTAAACTCCGGCACATAAGTACACAAAAGAGCCAGAAAAATTTCTGACTCTTTTTGAAGTAATCTGTTCTATTTTTTCTGCACATATTTCAAACAGTCAAGAGTTACTGCCACAAGAATAATAATTCCTGAGAACACGAACTGAAGGTTTGTATCAATTCCCAAAATAGTAAGGGAGTAAGTAAGTGCCGTAAAGATAAACACACCTACCACCACGCCGGAGATTTTACCGATACCTCCGGTAAAGGACACGCCGCCCACTACGCAGGCTGCAATAGCGTCCATCTCCCAGCCCTGCCCGTAAGCTGCGGAACCGGAGCCAACCATTCTGGCACATTCCAGCCAGGAACCAAATCCGTAGAGGATACCAGCCATGATAAACGCACCAACCGTCACCTTAAATACGGAGATACCGGAAACGGATGCCGCCTCGGGATTTCCTCCCACTGCATAGAGATTTTTTCCAAATGTAGTCTTGTTCCAGATAAACCATACGATGACGATAGCTGCCAGGGCCCAGAGGATAATGGTTGGGAAACCGTTTACCTTAGGGATAATCATACTGGGAATTACCGGTTCAATGGCACCGAAGGACACACCCTTGGTGGCATAGGTCACAAGACCGAAAATCACAAGCATGTTTGCCATGGTGGAGATAAAGGGATGCATTTTAAACTTTGCAGTAAAGAAACCTGCAATTGCCGTAAAAAATGTACAAAGCACAATACATACCACAAGGGCAAGCACTACCCTGACCCCAATAGGAAGCCCTGTAAAATCAAAGACATGCCCAAAGACAGATCCTGTGTTAATTCCCTGATGCATAATAATAGTGGCTGTTGTCATTCCCATACCTACCATACGGCCGATGGAAAGGTCCGTACCGGTAAGGAGGATTAATCCTGCTACTCCCAAAGCAAGGAACATTCGCGGAGAAGCCTGCTGTAAAATATTCAGCACATTGTTATATGTAAGCAATGGTGCATTTTTTAATATGGGGGTAATGATACACAACATTACAAATATCAGGATAATTGCAATGTACAGACCGTTCTGTAAAAGGAAAGATCTGCGGTTAAATGTATACTTGTAATTTTCCCATTTCTGAGCCTGGGTCTCCACAAAGGTAAATTTTGACATGCGGAGCAAATCAATAAGATGATACTTGAAAGTAAACGCTCCATGCTTTCTGTCTTTAATCTGGGCAAGCTCCTTTTCATACTGCATTTTCGCATCAAAGAGCCTGTTTTTGTGCACATACTTTTCATCTTTGATTTCCTGATGGTCAGAAAGTTTTGCCAGAGCTGCCTCATGCTCCTTCTTAAGGGTCAAAACCTTCTGTCCGTACCGCTGTTTTGCCTCGGCCTTTTCTGCCTCGCAGCTTACCTTTACCTTCTCAAAGTAATCTTTTTCAAAATGGGCATTTATAAAGTTTTCCGCCTCAGAAATCAGTTTGGAAACTTCGTTCTTATTCTTTGCCTCCACGGACTTTGCCGTCTCAAGGTCTGCCCTGTATTTTGCAATCTTTGATTCCTTTTCCTGTTTGGAAAGGACACCGTCTCTTTTTACAGTGTCTATACTATTTTGCAGAGAGAGGACTTTCTCTGTCCCTTCTGCCCTCAGGCTGTCGATTTTAGCCTGAATATCACCCACATAATCCTCGATTGGCTGGCGGAGTTTCGCCTCCTGCTCTGCCGTAAGGATATTACTGTTTTCCTTTGCCATATCCATTCATCTCCCTTTTTATAGGTATTTTGCACTGAGTCTTAAAAGCTCTTCCTGATTTGTCTCTTTTGTATTTACAATCCCGGAGAGATGTCCGTTAGACATAACTCCAATTCTGTTAGTAATTCCTAAAATCTCCGGCATCTCTGAGGAGACAACAATAATCGTCTTTCCCTGTTTTGCCATGTTGATAATCAACTCATAAATTTCATATTTTGCACCTACGTCTATTCCCCTTGTAGGTTCGTCCATCATAAAGACTTGGGGACTGCGCTCTAACCATTTTCCTAAAATTACTTTCTGCTGATTTCCTCCGGAAAGACTTGAAATCATATCCTCCGGTCCCATACACTTTGTATGCATGATTTTAATTTCTTTGGCGGTTGCCTTTGTCATCTTCTGGTCGGAAAGAGCAAGCCCTGACTTATACTGACTCAGGTTTGCAATGGTGGTATTAAAGGTCAGATCCCCTTTCAAAAAGAGACCGTTTGCTTTTCGTTCCTCAGTAATCATGGCGAATCCATGGTCCATGGCTTCCTTTGCACTGGCAAAATTCATCAGATGTCCCTTGAAATATACACGCCCCGCCGCCCTGGTTCGGACACCGAATATAGTTTCCAAAAGCTCCGTACGTCCGGCTCCCACCAAACCATACAGTCCAAAAATCTCCCCTTCTTTTACATCAAAGGTGATATCCTGAAGGTGAGGTTCAAATTTCGTGGACAGATGCTGCACAGATAAAATCGTATCCTTTGGCGTATTGTCCACAGGTGGAAAGCGGTTTTCCAAGGAACGACCCACCATGGCTGCAATCAATTCGTTCATGTCCGTCTCTTTGCTGCTCTTTGTCATAACCAGATTACCGTCCCGAAGCACGGATATCTCATCACAGATTTCAAAAATCTCATCCATTTTATGGGAGATATAAATCAGGGAAATCCCCTGCTCCTTTAACATCCGCATCATTTCAAAAAGTTTATCCACCTCCTGTACCGTCAGGGAGGAGGTTGGCTCGTCTAAAACGATAACTTTAGAATTGTAGGAAATCGCTTTGGCTATCTCGCACATCTGTCTCTGGGAAACGGACATATTCCGCATAGGCTGGGTGAGGTTTACCGTCATGCCCAGTTTTCGGAAAAGCTCGGAGGCTTCTTTTTTCATTCTTCCCTCGTCCACTACGCCCATGGAATTCACCGGATACCGCCCAAGGAACAGATTGTCAATGACGTTTCTCTCCAGACACTGGTTCAACTCCTGATGAACCATGGCTATACCGTTTTCCAGAGCATCTTTCGGTCCGGAAAAGTTCACTTCTTTTCCGTCCAGAGTAATATTTCCCTCATCTTTTTGATATGTACCGAAAAGACATTTCATCATGGTGGATTTGCCGGCGCCGTTTTCACCCATAAGCCCCATAACCGTTCCCCGCTTTACATCCAGTTTGATGTGGTCTAATACCCGGTTACGGCCAAAGGACTTGCTCATACCCCGAATGGATAAGACGATATCATTTTTCTTATCTTCCATTATTTATACTCCTTCTTAAAACAATAGAAAGTCACTTGCGGACTTTCTATTGTTATGAAATATTTTACTGATTCAGTAAAGCTGTGTAAGAAGCTGCATTGTCTGTCTTAACCATGTTAATAGCAAATGCATCATACTGTCCCGGATTTCCAAGACGGTTTGTGATGTTGGACTCTGTCTGTCCGTCTCCGCCGATATAGTCAACTTCCAGGTTAAGAAGGTCATCGTAGTTCTGTAAAAGCGGCTGATATGTGGAGCTTAAGAAGTTATCGGAAGCATTGTAAATATTCAGCCATACTTTTTTGGTTGCGTGGCTTCCCTGGTCAAGCTGTTTGGATACAGGCTCATATACTTTTGTAGAATCTGTAAAGTCCTGATAATTTGCAGAGGTAACTGCAACATTTAACGCATAGTAGGAACGCTCGTCTGCTTTGTATGTGTAAACGTCCGGTGTAAGCACATTTCCTGCCTCGTCAGCTGTGCCGATACCTGTGTCAATATCCACACCGTCAAGGGCGTTTCTGATTACACGGAGTGTAAGGTAAGCCTGTACGTCTGCATGCTGGCTGATGGTTCCGCCGTATCCCTCTGCGATAGCTGCAACTGCGTCGCTGTTTGCATCGTAACCGAAAGTAGGTACGCCGTTGTCTTTTGACCATGCATTAAACATTGACATTCCCATTCCGTCATTGTTGGATGCTACAATATCAATCTCCTCACCGAAAGAAGAGGACCATGTTCCGATGGCATTACCAGCTGTTGCTGCATCCCATGTAGCTCCTGCAGAGTTTTTCATCTCCTGGGAAGCAAGTTCTCTTACAACATATTTCTTTCCGTTTACTTCAATTTCTCCATCCTGTACTGCTATTGCGGAACCGTCTGAGTTTGTTCCCACAGGATCGCTGTTGATATCACCATCTTTTTCTACTCCAGTACCCATTGCTTTTCTTACGCCTCTGGTACGAGCGATGGAATCATTGTGTCCGATATCACCGATGGCAAGGACATATCCGATAACTCCGTCTCCGTTACGGTCAATTTTGTCAATGTTTTCCGTAATGTAGTCCATAATCATGGTTCCCTGAAGTTCTGCACCCTGATTTGCGTCAAATCCTACATAATATGTATCCTCATTGAAGGAGAGCGCTGTCATGTCAAGTTCTCCTGTGGAACTGTTGGAAGGCTGACGGTTAAACCAACACAAAGGTTTATCTTTGTTTGCAGAATCGGAGGATGCTGCTGCATCTGCTGCCGGTTCCTGAGCTGCCTCTGTGCCTGTTGCGCTTGAATCTTTTGCAGCGTTTGTGTTGTCTGCAGGTGCCTCACTCGGGCTTCCGCCACATGCGGCAAGTGAAATTCCAAGTACTGCTGCCATTGTCATTGATAAAAATCTTTTCTTCATATTTTTCTCCCTTCTCTGACACTTTTTTGTGCCCTTTGTTGATATTGACAGTATATCTAATCTCTAAAAGAGTTTACATAGAATATTTTTTCCTTATCATTGAAAATTTTAAGATTTTTATTGGCAAAAACTGACAAAAAGAATGCGGAAACGGTTGCCCGTTTCCACATCTTCATTTACCGGGCAGCGCCTGAGCCGCCTTGACCTGTAGTACCATTTCCCGCAGCAGCGCCCTCAGATGTGCCTCCTGCCCCGTTTCCTGTTCCATTATTTCCATTTTCTGTGGAACCTGCATTCCCTGTACCTGTGGCGTCCTCTACACCGTTTTCCACATCATTGCCAATATCTTCGGCTCCGTCCACAATGGCGTCCCCTGCATCTTCTATGGCATCTGCGGCATCATCCACAACACCGTTTCCGTTGTTATTTGTATTATTGCCGTTGTCTTTGCCCCCTGTGGTGGATTCTACATTTGTGCCGTCTGTATTTCCATTGTCATCGGCATTGTCACCCATACCACAAGCTGCCAGAGTAACCAAAGATAAAGCCATTACACTGCAGAGCAGCATTTTCTTTACTCTCATTTTCTGCTTCCTCCTTTAGACAAACTCTTTTTCCATAGCTCGAAGATATTTTGCGCAAAAATTTGCTTTCTATTCCTTACAGAATCTGTTAATGTGATCTGTCAAGATTTCATTTTCGGCTCAAACACCAGGCTGGCCAGATAACCGAAAACTAAAGCGGCGCTTATTCCCACAGCGCTGGCTTTAAAGCCTCCCATAAAAATTCCAAGAAATCCCTCCTGCTCCACGGCTTCTTTTACCCCTTTCCAAAGGGTATTGCCAAATCCAAGGAGGGGAACGCTGGCCCCTGCCCCGGCGTACTCCATCAGGGGTTCATAGACGCCAACCGCCCCCAACACCGCCCCGCTGCAAACAAGAAGCACCATTATTCGCCCCGGAAGCATTTTTGTTTTATCCATTAAAATCTGGGTCAGGGCGCAGATAAGGCCTCCCACCCAAAATGCATTGATATAATCCATCATGATTCCCTCTCTCCTTCCTGCTCTATCACTACTCCGTGGGCAATTCCCGGCACGGACTGTCCTTCATTGAAACTGACTGTGGACAAAAGGGCTCCTGTGGGCACAAAAAGAATCCTCTTAATGGCTCCCTGCTCTAACATAGGAAGATAGTGAGCGCTTAAGGTCACCGCAGAACAGCCGCACCCGGACCCCCCGGAGCCTGTCCCCTGTTTTTCCTTATCATAAATTAGAATGCCGCAGTCCTCATGCACGGAGGAAATATCTATTTTTTTCCTCTTTAATAAGTCAATCAAAATTTCCTGGCCCACATAACCCAAATCCCCGGTAATAATCTTATCGTAATCCTCAGGCTTTCTCTTAAAATCTTCCAGGTTCTGGGCGATGAGATTTGCCGCCGCAGGAGCCATGGCAGCCCCCATATTCATGGAATCCTTCACACCCATATCTACGATTTTACCAGTGGTAATCCCGGTAATTCTAATGCGGCTTCTCTTGCCGGACAGGATAAAGGCTCCGCTTCCTGTAACGGTCCAGGTAGCTGATATGGGCCTCTGGTTGGCATACTCCAGGGGAAATCGAAACTGTTTCTCTGCACTGGCAAAATGGCTGGAAGTCAATGCCGCCACAGTTTTGGCATACCCTGCTCCCACGCACATTGCCGCTAAAGATAAGGATTCCCCTGCGGTGGAACATGCCCCGTACAGGCCGAACAAAGGAATCTCATAATCCATCAGCCCGAAAGACGTGGCGATATTCTGCCCCAAAAGATCCCCTGCAAAGAGATACCGGATATCCTCCGGCTTTAGTTTTCCTTTTCCCATGGCAAGGGCCAAAGCCTCCTTCTGCAGGGTGCTCTCCGCCTGCTCCCAGTTATCCTCCCCGAATTTATCGTCCCCACATACCATATCAAAGCATTTTCCTAAGGGGCCTTCCCCTTCTTTTTTTCCCACAACAGAAGCGCTGGATGTAATGTAGACTTCTCTTGGAAAACGAAGGCTCTGCTCCCCCACATAATAATTCACTTTTTCCGGCATACCTTTTCTCTCCAATCTTTTTATTTTCAGATTCTTATTTTATTCTTCCAAAAAAAAATAAAAATAGGTATGCCAAATATTGGATGAAAAATTTTAATAAATAACCCCGTCCAAAATCCCGGAAATTACAATAAAATTGGTATCACCCGCTTCTTTTGTGCTATCCCCCTCTTGTCATCTAGTTTTAATTACTATATAATAAGACTAAGAGGTGATAACATGTCAACAGATATCCATGCATTTTTAAAAGAAATCTTAGAAAAACTTCAGACCATAGACTATGTAAAACCGGAATCCCTGCCCAATATTGACCTTTATATGGACCAGGTCACCACCTTTATGGATTCCCAGCTCGCTTCCACCAAGCGCTATGAAGACGATAAAATACTTACAAAAACCATGATTAACAATTATGCCAAGAACAACCTGCTCCCCCCTCCCAACAAGAAAAAATATTCCAAAGAGCATGTTCTTGCACTGCTTTTTATCTACTATTTTAAAAATATTTTAAGCATCAGCGATATCCAGAGTATCCTAAACCCTCTGACGGAAAAATATTTCGGAAACACAGAGCCTGAAGGATTAAATCTGGAGGATATCTACCGGGAAGTGTTCAGTTTGGAACATCAGGAAGTCCAGCACATTTTAAAGGACCTGGCGAAAAAATATAAGACCAGCACAAAAACATTCCCGGACACTTCCCCGTCGGAAGGGGAGATGCTGCATAAGTTTGCCTTTATCTGCATGTTAAGTTTTGACGTTTACATTAAAAAAATGATTATTGAGCAGACCATAGATGACATGGCCACTGCCTCCAAAAAAGGAAAAAAAGAGGAAAAGAAATAATTCTTTTCACTCTTCTTTTTCTTTTAACCGTTCAAAAACCATATCATATCCGTCTTTCCCGTAATTTAACGAGCGGTTAACCCTGCTTATGGTGGCTGTGGAGGCACCGGTTTTTTCGGCTATTTCCAGATATGTCTTCTGGGTTCTTAACATATAAGCCACTTCCATTCTCTGGGACAGGGACAATAATTCGTTCACCGTACATATGTCCTCAAAAAAAGTGTAGCACTCTTCTCTGTCCTTTAAACTCAGTATTCCGTCAAACAAGCGGTTAACCGCCTCTGTCCTGATATTTTTACTCATACATTTCTCCTCCTAACATAATTTTCCCCAAAGAAAATTTTATCATATTAAAGTGTCAAAGTAAATATTCCCTTGACAGAATTTTTGCCAGAGGATAAGATAAAGTTAATATAACTTTTTGTGGTCATAGAGTTGCTTTGTTGACCTATGAATGGACAAGGGAATCAGGTGAGAATCCTGAACGGTACCGCCGCTGTATGCGTTTTGCCTGTCATCCGTTGGCGAAAGCCAGTCATTGGGGAAACCTGAGAAGGCAGGAGGCAGGCACAGGCAGGAAATTATGCCTAAATGCGCAAGTCAGAAGACCTACAAAAAGGGAGCGTCAGATAAGAGCTTTATCTGCCGTTTTATTTTCATGGAAACACGGCTGTGATATTTGTCACGGCTTTTTTTGTACCTTAGTTTTTAGACAAAATAAGTCTGGCAAAGCAAAAAAATTACTTTTGTAAAGCAATTTGGTAAATAGTCAAGAAGTATTTTGAAATGATTTTCAGACAAAAGG
>CAMWKH010000017.1 GCA_947174805.1 uncultured Roseburia sp.
ATGCTTTTAAATTACAAGCCCCCTACAAGCCCACAGGCGACCAGCCCCAGGCCATTGCAGAACTGGTAAAGGGCTTCAAGGAGGGCAATCAATTCCAGACTTTACTAGGGGTTACGGGTTCCGGCAAGACATTTACGATGGCGAATGTCATTCAGGAATTGCAGAAGCCGACGCTGGTTATCGCCCACAACAAGACGCTTGCGGCGCAGCTATACGGAGAATTCAAGGAGATGTTCCCTGAGAATGCAGTGGAGTATTTTGTGTCCTATTACGACTACTATCAGCCCGAGGCTTATGTTCCTTCCACAGATACCTATATCGCCAAGGATTCCGCCATCAACGAGGAAATTGACAAACTCAGGCTTTCCGCCACGGCGGCGTTGGTAGAGCGCAGGGACGTGGTAATTATCGCCAGTGTTTCCTGTATTTACGGCTTGGGCAGCCCTGTGGATTATCAGAATATGATGGTGTCTTTGCGCCCAGGCCAGGAGAAGGACAGGGACGAGGTCATTCAGAAATTAATCAGCATACAATATACGAGAAACGATATGGATTTTCACCGGGGAACTTTCCGGGTTCGGGGGGACGTATTGGAAATTTTTCCGGCAAATTTCAGTGAAACCGCCTACCGGGTGGAATTTTTCGGGGACGAGATAGACAGGATTGTGGAAGTGGACGTGCTTACCGGGGAGATTAAAAACACCCTGGAGCATATTGCCGTTTTCCCCGCCTCCCACTATGTGGTGCCCCAGGAAAAAATAAACAAGGCATGTGTGGAAATTGAAAGAGAGATGGAGGAGCGTGTCCGGTATTTCAAAGAGCATGGCAAGCTGTTGGAGGCCCAGCGCATTGCGGAGCGCACTAACTTTGATATAGAGATGTTGAAAGAAACAGGGTTTTGCAGCGGAATTGAAAACTATTCCAGAATATTGGCGGACATGCCTCCAGGGGCCACACCACATACCCTTATGGATTATTTTCCCGATGATTTTCTCATTATTGTGGACGAGTCCCACATCACCATCCCCCAGGTGCGGGGCATGTTTGCAGGGGACCAGTCAAGGAAATCCACCTTGGTGGATTACGGTTTCCGGCTTCCCTCCGCAAAGGACAACAGGCCCTTAAATTTCGGGGAATTTGAGAGCAAAATTAACCAGATGCTTTTTGTGTCCGCAACGCCAAATGTCTATGAGGATGAGCATGAATTGTTCCGCACGGAGCAGATTATCCGTCCCACAGGGCTTTTGGACCCGGAGGTGGAAGTCCGCCCGGTGGAAGGGCAGATTGACGATTTAATCGCAGAGGTAAAAAAGGAGACGGGAAACCATCACAAGATACTGATTACAACTCTCACAAAGCGCATGGCGGAGGATTTGACAGACTATATGAACGAGGTGGGAATCCGGGTAAAATATCTCCATTCGGATATAGATACCTTGGAGCGCTCTGAGATTATAAGGGATATGCGTTTGGATGTCTTTGACGTTTTGGTGGGGATTAACCTTTTGCGGGAGGGCCTTGACATTCCCGAGATTACTTTGGTGGCAATTTTGGATGCGGACAAAGAGGGATTCCTTCGCTCGGAGACTTCCCTGATACAGACTATCGGAAGGGCGGCGAGAAATTCAGAGGGCCATGTAATTATGTATGCCGATTCCATAACGGATTCCATGCGGGTTGCCATAGAGGAGACAAAGCGCAGGAGAGAGATTCAGCAGAGATATAATGAAGAACACGGCATCACTCCTCAGACGATACAAAAATCTGTCCGGGATTTAATCAGTATCTCCAAGAAAGTTGCCAAGGAAGAGCAGAAATTTGCAAAAGATCCGGAATCCATGAGCAAAAAGGAACTGGAGAAGCTTATTGCGGAAGTGAAAAAGAAAATGGAGAAGGCAGCGGCGGAACTTAATTTTGAGGCAGCGGCGGAACTTCGGGATAAAATGTTAGAGTTGAAAAAATATAACAACGATTAAAAACGAGGAGCACAGGAAAAAATTATGAGCGAGAGAAAATACATCAAGATTCGGGGAGCGAAAGAACACAATTTAAAAGGAGTCAATATCGATATTCCCAGAAATGAATTTGTGGTGCTCACAGGGTTGAGCGGTTCCGGAAAATCATCCCTGGCCTTTGACACCATCTATGCCGAGGGTCAGCGGAGATATATGGAGTCTTTGTCCTCCTATGCCAGGCAGTTTCTAGGACAGATGGAAAAACCGGATGTGGAAAAGATAGAGGGGCTTCCGCCAGCCATATCTATTGACCAGAAAAGTACCAACCGCAATCCCCGTTCCACTGTGGGGACGGTGACGGAGATTTACGACTATTTCCGTCTGCTCTATGCAAGAATCGGTATTCCCCACTGTCCCAAATGCGGCAGGGAAATCAAAAAGCAGACCGTGGACCAGATGGTAGACCAGATCATGAGCCTGCCGGAGCGCACCAGAATCCAGCTTTTGGCTCCTGTGGTACGGGGCAGGAAAGGGGAACACCAAAAACTTTTTGAAAAGGCAAAAAAAAGCGGTTACGTCCGGGTGCAGGTGGACGGCAGCGTCTATGAACTCACAGAGGAGATTAAGCTTGACAAAAATAAAAAGCACAATATTGAAATCGTGGTGGACCGTCTTGTAGTTAAGGAGGGCATGGAAAAACGTCTCACGGATTCCATTGAAAATGTCCTGGATTTGGCGGAGGGCCTTTTGATGGTGGAAGTAGTGGAGGGGGAGACGTTAAATTTCTCCCAGAGTTTTTCCTGTCCGGACTGCGGCATCAGCGTGGATGAAATTGAGCCCAGAAGTTTTTCTTTTAACAATCCTTTTGGGGCCTGTCCCGTGTGTTTTGGGCTTGGATATAAAATGGAGTTTGACGAGGACTTAATGATACCTGATAAAAGCCTGAGTATTGCAGAGGGAGCCATTCAGGTGATGGGTTGGCAGTCCTGCACAGACCCGGGGAGTTATACCTATGCCATTTTACAGGCATTGTCCAAAGAATTTGATTTTGATTTGGCAGCGCCCTACCAGGATTTAAGTGAGGAGGTCCGCCAGATGCTCATACACGGCACGGAGCGCTCCGTAAAAGTATACTACAAGGGCCAGAGGGGAGAGGGCGTCTATGATGTGGTATTTGAAGGGTTAATCAGCAATGCCCAAAGGCGTTACAGGGAGACTGGTTCCGATGTGATGAAGCAGGAATATGAGCAGTTTATGCGGATTACCCCTTGTCAGGAGTGTAAGGGCCAGCGTCTGAAAAAAACTTCCCTGGCAGTGACAGTCAGCGGGAAAAATATTTTTGAGATTACCAATATGTCGGTTAAAAATCTTCAGCAGTATCTTTTGGATATGGAACTTAGCAGCCAGCAGAAACTAATCGGTAATCAGATCTTAAAAGAAATCCGTTCCAGGGTGGGATTTTTGGTGGATGTGGGATTGGAATATCTAAGCCTTTCCAGGGCCACAGGAACGTTGTCAGGAGGGGAGGCCCAGCGCATCCGTCTGGCTACCCAGGTTGGTTCCGGTTTGGTGGGAGTGGCATATATTTTAGACGAGCCAAGCATCGGGCTGCACCAGAGAGATAATGATAAACTGCTGGCCACATTAAAAGGTCTGAGGGATTTGGGAAATACCCTGGTGGTGGTGGAACATGACGAGGACACCATGCTGGCGGCAGATTATATTGTGGATATCGGGCCCGGAGCGGGGGAGCACGGAGGAGAGGTGATTGCCAGCGGTACGGCGGAGGAGATTATGGCAAACCCCAATTCCCTAACAGGAGCTTATCTTAGCGGAAAACAAAAGATACCTGTGCCAAAGGAGCGAAGGAAACCCACAGGATTTTTAAAAGTGGTAAAAGCTGCGGAAAACAATTTAAAAGATGTTACAGTGGAGTTTCCCCTGGGGGTTATGACCTGTGTCACAGGCGTTTCCGGTTCCGGAAAAAGTTCTCTCACAAATGAGGTTTTGTATAAAACCCTCCAGAAAAATTTAAACCATGCCAGGACGATTCCAGGAAAACACAAAGAGATTTTGGGAATGGAACACCTTGATAAGGTGATAGATATAGACCAGTCTCCCATCGGCAGGACTCCCCGGTCCAATCCGGCCACATATACGGGAGTTTTTGATATGATACGCGACCTTTTTGCAGCCACCCCGGATGCAAAAGCTAAGGGATATAAAAAAGGAAGGTTTAGTTTCAATGTGAAAGGCGGAAGGTGCGAAGCCTGTTCCGGAGACGGAATTTTAAAAGTGGAAATGCATTTCCTGCCGGATGTGTATGTACCCTGTGAAGTATGCGGGGGAAAACGCTATAACAGGGAGACGCTGGATGTAAAATATAAGGGGAAAAACATTTATGACGTCTTAAATATGACGGTGGAGGAAGCCCTGGAATTTTTCAAAAATGTGCCCTCCATCGAGAGGAAAATACAGACCTTGTATGATGTGGGACTTTCTTATATCCGTCTGGGACAGCCCTCCACGGAACTTTCCGGCGGTGAGGCCCAGAGGATAAAACTGGCAACAGAGTTAAGCCGCAGAAGCACAGGGAAAACCATTTATATTTTAGACGAGCCCACCACGGGACTGCACTTTGAGGATGTGCGGAAACTGATTGAAATTCTCAGGCGTCTCTCCGATGGGGGGAATACAGTGGTGGTAATCGAGCATAACCTGGATGTGATTAAGACGGCGGACTATATTATCGACATGGGACCGGAGGGAGGAGACGGCGGCGGAACGGTAATTGCGAAAGGAACCCCCGAGGAAGTTGCGGAGTCAAAAGAGTCTTACACAGGGAAATATATCAAAAAATTTTTGACAAAAGAGCGGTTTTAATGCCCTAGGTTTTGTATACTAAAATACCCATCCCGGCGAGGGATGGGTATCTCTTTTTAAGAAAGGAAATGAGTTATGAAAAACACTGTATAACAAAATTGAATTGGGGAGTACCCCCCGGACCCGAAAGCCCGGGGAGCATGAGTTATGAAAACTATAATAGCCTTATCAGCTAGTACTGTTTCAGTATATAGGGAAATTGTGACCAGTTTGTGATGAAATATTGAAAAGAATATAAAATTCTACCAAAAAAGTTTCTTGATTCTTTAGAAATTCTTAAATTCTGGAAAAAATATCCGATTTCAAAAAAAATGATTTGAAAAATGGAAGTATTTGTATATAATAAGGATATATATGTAAAAATATGATTAAATGCACGATTTGTGTTTACAATAAACAGCAGTAAGATGAAAGGGGAAACATAATGGTTTCAACAGATATAGGAATTGACTTAGGAACAGCCAGCATATTAGTATATATTAAGGGGAAAGGCGTGGTGTTGAAAGAACCATCAGTGGTTGCCTTTGACAGAGATACAAATAAAGTGAAAGCCATCGGGGAGGAAGCAAGGTTAATGCTTGGAAGGACTCCGGGTAATATTGTGGCAGTGCGCCCTCTGCGCCAGGGGGTTATCTCCGATTATACCGTTACGGAAAAAATGATTAAATATTTTATCCAGAAAGCTATCGGCAAGAAAAATTTCCGCAAGCCCAGAATCAGTGTCTGTGTGCCCAGCGGTGTCACAGAGGTAGAAAAAAAAGCGGTGGAGGATGCAACTTATGCGGCGGGGGCCAGGTATGTAGAGATTATCGAGGAACCCATAGCTGCCGCTATCGGGGCGGGAATTGATATTGCAAGACCCTGCGGCAATATGATAGTGGATATCGGCGGCGGGACCGCAGATATCGCAGTGATCTCCCTGGGAGGCTCTGTGGTCAGCACATCCATCAAAATTGCAGGGGATGATTTTGACGAAGCCATTGTCCGTTATATGAGAAAAAAGCATAATCTTCTGATTGGTGAGAGAACCGCAGAGGATATTAAAATAAAAATCGGTTCCTGTTTCTCTAATGGGCGGAATGAGACCATGGATGTGAGAGGGCGGAATCTCGTCACAGGACTTCCAAAGACGGTGACAGTCTCTTCTGAGGAGACGGAGGAAGCCTTGAGAGAACCCACCATGCAGATTGTAGAAGCTGTCCACAGTGTGCTGGAAAAGACGCCCCCAGAGCTTGCGGCGGATGTGGCAGACCGGGGCATTGTCCTCACAGGAGGGGGAGCCCTTCTCCGGGGATTGGAGGAGCTTTTGGAGGATCGGACAGGCATCAATACCATGACTGCGGAGGAGCCTATGACCTGCGTGGCCATCGGCACGGGAAAATATGTAGAGTTTTTAGCGGGAAAAAGGGATGATGACTAAAGAAATCATTCATTTATGCCGATATAAATATGTAGCGAATGTCATGGATGGAAAATGCAGGTTCAGGGAAGAGCCGTATTGCATCAGCGCAGTCTGATGGAGGAAGGATGAGAGATGGTAAAAGGGTTATATACCGCATATACCGGGATGGTGGAAGAACAGCGGCGCATGGATGTTATGACAAACAACCTTGCAAATGCCAACACCACAGGGTTTAAGAAAGAGGGAACGGTAAATCAGGCATTCGAAGACCAGTTGGCAATCAGGATAAAAGACAGTTCGGAAGTACTGAACCGCAAGCGCATCGGAATTGTAAGTATGGGAGACAAAGTTGGAGAGACTTACCGGGATTTTGCCCAGGGCTCTTTTAATGTGACAGAGAATCCCCTGGATTTGGCGTTAGACGGAAATGGATTTTTTGCCATAGAATTTACCGATAAACAGGGACAGACATCTGTGAAATACACGAGAGACGGTGCATTTACCATGGACAGGGAAGGCTATCTTCGGACAAAAGACGGGGATTATGTCTTAAATGCCAACGGAGCCAGAAATGGCGCAGGAGGCCAGGCAAACCGTGTGAGAATTGACACTAACCTGGATGTGACAATCGATGCGGACGGCTCCATCTGGCAGGACAATGACCAGGTGGGACAGATTGGGATTGTTGATTTTGAAAATTATGATTATCTGGAAAAATACGGAGAGAATTTATTTGATGTGGTAAACGGCGGTACGGCTATCGCCTCGGAGGCGAGGATAGAACAGGGATGCCTGGAGATGTCCAATGTAAATGTTGTCACAGAGATGGTGGAGATGATTACCATCACCCGTGCCTATGAAGCAAATCAGAAAATTATTCAGACCGTTGACGGAACTTTGGATAAAGCAGTAAACGATGTAGGTAAAGTATAGGAGGATAAGATAATATGATGAGATCATTGTGGTCTGCTGCATCGGGAATGATTGCCCAGCAGACAAACGTAGATACAATTTCACACAATCTTGCCAATGTAAATACAGTTGGTTATAAGACACAGAAGGCAGAATTTAAAACCCTCTTATATCAAAATCTGCAGGCCAGAACCACCACGGCAAACGGGGAGACAAAGCCCACTCCGGCTCAGGTGGGACTTGGAACAAGAGTTGCAGATATCAATACTTATTTTACACAGGGCGCTCTGGCAGCCAGTGAGAGCAATACGGACTTTGCCATTGACGGCCGTGGTTTCTTTGCCGTATTAGGGGACGACGGGGAAACTTACTATACAAGAAACGGAAGTTTTACCTGGGCTATCGGACCCCAGGGGACGACCCTTTGTAACCAGGATGGATATCCGGTACTGGATTCTACGGGTAAAAATATTGTGATTCCAAACGGTGTTACCAGCGGAAATATGGTGATTTCTCAGGACGGCAGCGTGGGATATAAGAGAGCGGACGGTACATATGTGGCGATGAACCAGACAATCGGGCTGTATCAGTTTACCAATCCCGCAGGATTGAATAAACTTTCCAGGAGTCTGTACGCTGTCACAGACGCTTCCGGGGAGGCTATGAATGAAGCTACAGCCAATGGATTGACCAAAAGTAACGTGCTTCAGAATTATCTGGAAAACTCCAATGTCCAGGTGGCGGATGAGATGGTAAACCTTATCATTGCCCAGAGGGCTTATGAGTTGAATTCCAAGGCCATCCAGGCGTCGGATGAGATGCTTCAGCAGGCAAACAGCCTGAGAAGATAAGAGAATAGGAGGAAATCATAAATGAGTATGGATATCAGCGGTATTTCTTCCATGTTGGATTACACCAGCAAAACGGCAGGCAGCAGTAAGGCCAGCGGATTAGAATCCACACTGAAAGGGGATTTGTCCACGGCGGACGATGAGAAACTTATGAGTGTCTGCAAGGAGTTTGAGGCATACTTTGTGGAGATGGTCATGAAGGAAGTGGAAAAAACCATTCCTAAAAATGAGGACGAAGATGGAGGAATGTCTCAGATGAAAGACTATTTCAAAGATGAGATGATACAGATACTGGCGGAGGATGTGTGTGAACAGCAGAATTTGGGACTGGCACAGCAGATGTACGAACAAATGAAACGGAATTATTCCCTGTAGAGGGACAAAGAATAGGGGCAGATGCGCATACGTATCTGTCCAATTTTTATGGCGCGGGGACAAAAGGAAGATATATAGAAGGAAGATATTATGGAGAGTATAAAGGGATACATTGACCATATCATTTTTCGCAATGAAGATAACGGATATACCGTCTTTGTGCTGGTTTACCAGGAGGAGGAACTCACCTGCGTAGGGTCTTTTCCTGTGGTCAGCCAGGGGGAAAATGTGGAACTAAAGGGCGAATTTATAGAGCACCCCATGTACGGCAGACAGTTTACAGCCCGGGAGATGACAGAGTGCGAGCCGGAGGACGAGGTGGCAATGGAACGGTATCTGGGTTCGGGGGCCATCAAAGGCATCGGCGCGGCCTTGGCAGCCAGGATTGTGCGGAGATTTAAAAAAGATACGTTCCGTATTATCGAGGAAGAACCGGAGAGGCTTTCTGAAATAAAGGGAATCAGTCAGCGTATGGCCATGGATATTTCCGACCAAGTGGCAGAAAAGCGGGATTTGCGTCAGGCCATGATTTTTCTCCAACAGTATGGGCTCTCCCTGAATATGGCGGTGAAAATTTATCAGAGATATGCCCAGGATGTGTATCGGATTATCAAAGAAAACCCTTACCAGCTTGCAGATGACATCAAAGGGGTAGGGTTTAAAATTGCAGATGAAATTGCGGCAAAAGTGGGTATCCGGGGGGATTCGGATTTCCGCATACGAAGCGGTATCTTATATGTGCTGCTTCAGGCCTCCGGGGAGGGACATACCTATCTGCCCGGGGGGGAACTCACCTGCCGGACGGCAGCCATGTTGTCAGTTGCCCCGGAACTAATTGAGAAACATTATATGGACCTTGCCATCGAAAAAAAAATTATGATTCGTGGGGAAAATATTTATGCCGCCCCATACTATTATATGGAAACATCTGTGGCAGTAATGTTAAGAGAGCTGAATGTGACATATGATGTGCCTGATATAGAAATCGAAGAGCAGATTCGCCGGATTGAAAAGCAGACAAGTTTAGTGCCGGACGAGATGCAGTTTTCCGCTGTGAAGGAGGCGGTAAAGAACGGACTGCTGATTATCACCGGAGGGCCTGGAACGGGAAAGACCACCACCATCAATACCATTATTAAATATTTTGAGATGGAGAGCATGGACATTTTTTTGGCGGCTCCCACCGGAAGAGCTGCGAAGCGTATGAGCGACACTACGGGGTATGAGGCAAGGACGATTCACCGGATGCTGGAATTAAACGGGGGTGTGGAGGATAACGCCGGTTTTTCCAGAAATGGGGACAATCCCTTGGAAACGGATGTGATAATAATCGATGAGATGTCCATGGTGGATATTACCCTGATGCACTCCCTCTTAAAAGCGGTTGCCCGGGGAACCAGGCTGATTCTGGTTGGGGATGTCAATCAGCTTCCCAGTGTAGGGCCTGGGAGTGTATTAAAGGATGTGATTGAGTCGGAGGTTTTTCCGGTGGTAAAACTGACAAAAATCTTTCGCCAGGCAACAAAAAGCGATATTGTAGTAAATGCCCACAAAATCAATAACGGGGAGGAGGTTTCCCTGGACAATAAGAGCATGGACTTTTTTTTCTTAAAACGGTATGAGGCGGATAAAATCATAAATGTGACCATTCAGCTGATTGCCCAAAAGCTCCCGAAATTTGTGGATGCGTCCCCCTTTGATATCCAGGTGCTTACACCCATGCGGAAAGGGCTTTTGGGGGTGGAACGGTTAAATGGAATTCTGCAGCAATATCTAAACCCTCCTGAAAAGGGTAAAAAAGAGTATCAGCAGGGGGAGCGAACCTTTCGGGAGGGGGATAAGGTGATGCAGATAAAAAATAACTACCAGTTGGAGTGGGAGATTACCAATCAGTACGGGCTTTGTCTGGATAAGGGGCTTGGAGTTTTTAACGGGGACATGGGAATTGTGCGGGAGATTAATGATTTTGCCGAGATAATGACGGTGGAGTTTGAGGAGGGGCGCAAAGTGGACTATTCCCTGCGCAGCCTGGAGGAGTTGGAGCTGGCTTATGCCATCACCATACACAAGTCCCAGGGGTCCGAGTATCCGGCGGTGGTGATTCCCCTTCTTGGGGGGCCAAGGATGCTTATGAACCGGAATCTTCTCTACACGGCAGTGACAAGGGCGAGAAAATGTGTTACCATAGTGGGAGACGACAAAACATTCGGGGAAATGATCGGCAATAACAGGCAGCAGAAACGTTACTGCGGCCTGGGGGAGGAATTGCGCTCTGAAAACATAATATGACATGATCCTGTCTTTATAAAGAAAGGCAGGGAAAATGAAAGTTAAAGTTATTTTTAATAAATTAAAAGAACTTTGCAAAAAATTAGATGAATGGGGGATGGACCTTTTGTATCCTCCCAGGTGCCCCATCTGTGATGAGGTGGCGGCGGAAGGTTTTTCCATTTGTCTTAAGTGCAGGAAAAAAATCCGGGCGGTGGAGGAGCCTGTCTGCAAAAAATGCGGAAAGCCTTTGGGAAATGTACGTCAGGAGTTCTGCAGTGACTGCAGCAAAAGGAGCCATGCTTTTGCCCAGGGGAAGTCCCTTTGGATCTATGAGAAATATGTGAGGGATTCTATTTATCGCTTTAAGTACCAGAACCGCAGGGATTACGGAAAAGTGTACGCAAAAGAGATGGCGGAAACATATGGAGAGTGGATTTGCCAAAACCATATCCAGGCAATAGTCCCCATCCCACTGTACCCCGGAAAGAAAAAGCGTCGGGGATTTAATCAGGCGGAGGAGGCAGCGGTGGAGCTTGGCAGGATTTTGGGGATTCCTGTGAAAAGGAATCTTTTAATCCGTACCAGGGATACCAGGCCCCAAAAAGAATTAAATGTGTCGGAGAGAAAAAATAATCTGAAAAAGTCTTTTAAAAGTACAGAAAATGTAGTACAATTAGAATATATTCTCATTGTTGACGATATTTATACTACAGGAAGTACCATAGATGCAGCATCTCTTGTTTTGAGAGAGGCGGGAGCTGGGAAGATTTATTTTTGCTGTATCGGAATCGGTGCGGATTTCTAGGAGGACAGGGAAATGGATGTTAGGAGTTGCAGAAACTGCGGAAGATTATTTAATTACTTACAGGGAAATCCAATTTGCCCGGCCTGCAAAAACAAGCTGGAAGACAAATTTGAACAGGTTAAGGCATATATCAGGGAGCATGGAACAGCCCCTATGAAGAAAATATCCGATGACAACGATGTTTCCATAAAACAGTTGAAGCAGTGGGTCAGGGAAGAACGGCTGACATTTCCGGATGATTCCCCGGTGGGCATTGAGTGTGAGAACTGCGGTGCTATGATTCGTACGGGAAGATACTGCAATAAGTGCAAAAATGAAATGGCAAATGATTTGCAGAAAATGTATGCCATGCCGCCTGCGGCAGAAGAACCAAAGAAGGCAAGGGACAAAGACAGGATGCGTTTCCTGGAAAGACAATAAGGGATCAGGATGGATTTTACCATTCTTTTCCCACACAGTGAGCGGGGAAGATTTTCTTCCCCGCTTGATTTTTTTGGAAAAACTTTGCATTTATTGGGAAATATGGTATACTATAAACACGTATGCAATTTAGAAAAAACCAATATGGGGGCAGATTATGCTAAATCAGGAACGTGTGGAAGAGATGATTCGTCTGGCGATTTTTGACCAGAGGGAAGGGGAAGCATGTAAACCTATGATACAGTATTTTCGCAAAGATTATATCGTGAAAGAATTGCTGAAGAGTTTTGTGACAGGAACCCTGGCGTTTGCTATTATCATCGGCCTGGGATTTATGTATCAGGCAGAAAACATTGTAAATTCCCTGAATACTGTGGATATGAAAGGCAGCTTGATAGAATTGGGGGCGGCATATCTGGTATTTATGGCAGTATATTTTGGCGTAACCTATGTAATATATTATAAGAGATACAGTATAGGCAGGCAGAAAGTTAAAAAATATTATGTACATTTAAAAAAGGTAAACCGCTCGTACCATCAGGAAGATCATAGCTAGTCAGGAGGATAAAGTTTTGACAGGTATATTGGAATTTCGGGAAAAGCTCAAAAGCTTTTACAGTAAATACGATATTTATGTAAATCCCTTGCTGAAATTTATTTTAGCCTTTTGTGTGTTTTCCACCATCAACAGGAATCTCGGCTTTGTGGGAAGGCTCAGCGGAACATCTGTGACATTGGTGCTTTCTCTGGTTTGTTCGATTATTCCGGTAAATTTTATGATACTGCTGGCAGCAGCGCTCATAGTGGTACAGCTGTATTCCCTGTCTTTGGAGGTGGCTGTAATTGCACTGCTTTTGTTTGTACTGCTGTTTCTTTTGTATTTCCGTTTTACCCCAAAGGACGGGGTTTACACTGTGCTGACGCCAATTTGCTTCGGGTTTAACATCGGGCCGGTGATGCCTATGACGGTGGGGCTTTTGCAGGAAGCGTACTCAGTCATCAGCGTGCTCTGTGGTGTGGTGGTATATTTTTTCTTGAAAGGCGTGGTGGAAAATGCTTCAGTACTGGGAGAAAAAAGTGATAAGACGGCGATTACATCCAAATTTACCGCCACATTAAACCAGTTTCTGGGAAATAAGGAGATGTATCTTTTTCTGGTTACCTTTCTCCTGGTGAGCCTTGTGGTGTATGTGATTCGGAAATTGTCCATAGATTATGCCTGGACGGTTGCCATTGTCACAGGGTCTCTGGTGAACTTTATTGTTCTCTTTGCAGGGTATCTTATGATTGGCATTTCCGGTAAAATAATGGGGTTGGTGGTGGGTACGCTGGTATCCCTTGCAGTGGCCTTTCTGCTGGAATTTTTGTTCTTTAACTTAGATTACAGCAGGACGGAGCGGGTGCAGTTTGAGGATGACGAGTATTACTACTATGTAAAAGCCATACCTAAAATGTTTGTTCCCGAGCAGGAAAAACAGGTGAAAAAGATTAGTTCTAAGAGCCGAAGAAGCGATTCCGGCAGAGAAATCCGAAGACGGCTGTCGGAGGAGATGGACATTGACGAAGATCTCCTTAGATAAAATATATGGGAAAGGAAGTGGGACGCGTGGAACATTTTGTATCTATGATGGGTACTTTTAAAGATAAATATCTCACCTGGATGAATCTTCCGGTGATTAATCAGATTGACATCGTGGAGATTGTTATCATAGCGTTCTTGCTTTACAATGTTTTGGTGTGGATTAAAAATACCAGGGCATGGATGTTGTTTAAAGGTCTCTTGGTAATTTTAATGTTTGTTTTGGCGGCGGCGGTTTTCCAGATGAACACCATACTGTGGATTGCGGAAAAGACCATCAGCGTAGGGGTTATGGCATTGGTAATTATTTTCCAGCCTGAACTCCGCCGGGCCTTAGAGCAGCTGGGAAGGAAAAATTTCCTCACAGGCTGGCTGTCCTTTGAATTTGGTAAAAATGAAGTGAAAAAGTTTCATGATAAGACGATAAACGAGCTGGTCAAGGCATGTTATGAGATGGGGAGGGTAAAAACAGGCGCTTTGATTGTGATGGAGGATTCCGTGATGCTCACCGAGTATGAGCGCACGGGGATCAGTGTGGACGCCATCCTTACCAGCCAGCTTCTGATTAATATTTTTGAAAAAAACACGCCGCTGCACGACGGTGCCATTATTGTCCGGGGAGACAGAGTGGTTTCGGCCACCTGTTACCTTCCTCTTTCCGACAACATGGAATTGAGCAAAGAGCTGGGAACCAGGCACAGGGCTGCCGTGGGTATCAGCGAGGTCAGCGACTCTCTCACCATTGTAGTGTCTGAGGAGACGGGAAATATCTCTGTTGCCATAGGCGGTTCTTTAATGCGCAACCTGGCTGCGGACCAGTTAAAGGCCCAGCTTAAGATGCTGCAGCAGAAATATGAACCGGAAAAGAAACGGCGGGGCTTGCTGAAAAGGAGGCTAAAAGATGCTCAAAAAGATAACAAAGCTGATTACGAATAATTTCGGGCTTAAAATTCTGGCTGTTTTATTTTCCATCGCCCTGTGGTTAGTGGTGGTTAATATTGATGACCCAAAGACCACCAGGACCTTTACCACTACAGTAAGTATTGAAAACGGGAATTATCTTACCGGAATTGGCAAATACTATGAGATTGTAAACAACAGCAGTACCGTCACCTTTAAAGCCAGTGGAAAGCGCTCTTACTTAGAGCGGATGAGCAATTCTGACTTTAAGGCGGTAGCAGATTTGGAAGCCATTGAAAATATGAACCGGGTACCCATTGACATTACTCCTCAGCGGTACACCAGCAACGTATCTGTGACGAACAAGACTTATTATCTGGAGCTGGAAGTGGAAGAGCTGAGGTCAGAATCCTTTGTCATTGCAGTGGAAACCGTGGGGGAAGTGGGAGATCAGAAAGCTCTGGGCTCTGTGAGCATATCTCCAAATATTTTGAGGGTTTCCGGTCCAAGTTCCGTGGTGGAGATGGTGGATAAAGTCATTGCCAGAGTGGATGTGGACAATATGACAAGCGATATGATTGACAGTGTGATTCCGCTTCTCTACGACGCAAAGGGGAATGAGATGAACACCTCGGAGCTTTCCTTTAACATGCAGAGTGTTACCGCCTCGGTGCAGATTTTAGATACAAAAGAAGTGACAATTAATTTTCAGACTTCCGGCACACCTCCTGACGGATATGAATATATTGGTACGGAATATAGTCCTCAGACGGTGCGGGTGAAAGGCCAGGTGGCAGTTTTAAATACTATGAACAGTATCACTGTGCCCAAGGAGGTGCTGGATTTGACAGATGCCACGGAGGATATTGAAAAAACCGTGGATGTATCCTCCTATCTTCCGGAGGGAGTCACCTTGGTGGATTCCAGCCAGGCAAAAATTGAAGTGAGAGTGAAACTGGAGAAACATGAAACCAGGAAATTTAAAGTTCCCACGGCAAATATTGCGGTAAAAAATCTCTCCGACGAGTACAGCGTGAAATTTTTGGAGGATTCGGTGGAGATTGAGTTGGAAGGGCTGTCCACGGATTTGGATGAACTGGACCCGGAGACTCTCACAGGAAGTATTGATGCCAGCGGTATGACAGATGGAGAACACAAATTAAATCTGGAATTAAATTTGGATGACAGATTTGTGCTGACCAAGTCTGCCACAGTGACCGTAGATATTATTGATGCGGATGGAGGGTCAAACGGCGGAACAGGGAATACAGGTAATACTGGGAGTACCGGGAATACCGGTATTACAGGAGGCGGGGGCAATACCGGAACAGGAAACACCGGAGGTTCCACTTCCGATAACAACAATCATTTGAATAACAGCGACAATACCACAAATACTGGAAATAGCAATTCCCCGGGGACAGGAGAGGAAGACGACATGTGATGGATTGCAGGAGATAGCAAGGATACAAAGCGGGGACGGACAGAAATTTTTTGCAGATGGAGGACAAATCATGAGCAGAATGTTTGGTACAGACGGCGTACGTGGAGTTGCAGGCACGGAGCTTACCATTGAGCTGGCGATGAAACTTGGAATGGCAGGAGCCTATGTCCTGACTAGGGAGCAGGAGCACCAGCCCACCATTATTGTGGGATGTGATACAAGAATTTCCGGGGGGATGCTGGCCAATGCGCTGATGGCAGGAATCTGCGCCGTGGGGGCAAATGCTATTTACGTGGGGGTGGTTCCCACACCGGCGATTGCCTATCTCACAAGAAAACACAAGGTGGACGCAGGGGTGGTGATTTCCGCATCCCACAATCCCATGGAATTTAACGGCATTAAGTTTTTCAACGGAGAGGGATACAAATTAAAAGACGAGTTAGAGGATGAGATAGAAGCCCTGATTCGCAGCAATATGAAAGATGTGCCCATTCCCACTGGTTCAGGGGTGGGGAAAATAGAATATAGATTTGATATTCAGGATGAATACATTTCTTTTATGAAAAAGAGGGTTCCAGTAGACCTTTCCGGTTTAAAAATTGTGGTGGATTGTGCGGAGGGGGCATCCTTTTACACTTCCGTAAAGACCTTAAAGGAGTTAGGGGCAGATTTAGTCAGCATCCACACGGACCCTGACGGGACAAATATTAATTCCAACTGCGGTTCCACCCATATGTCGGAACTCCAGGCAAGGGTGGTGTATGAGAAAGCGGATGTGGGGATTGCCTTTGACGGGGATGCCGACAGGGTGCTTGCAGTGGATGAGCAGGGAAAACTGGTGGACGGCGATCAGATTATGGCCATTATCGGAAACCATATGAAGCGCCAAGGAAAATTAAAGAAAGATACAATAGTTGTCACTGTCATGACAAATCTGGGATTTACCCTGATGGGTGAGAGGGAAAATATCCATATTGAAAAGACAAAAGTGGGGGACAGGTATGTCCTTGAAAATATGCTGGAAAATGGCTATAACCTGGGAGGGGAACAGTCCGGGCACATTATCTTTTTGGACGATAATACGACCGGGGACGGACTTTTAAGTGCCCTGCATCTCTTAAAAGTAATGGTGGATACAAAAGAAAAGCTCTCTGACCTGGCATCGGTTATGGAAGTATTGCCCCAGGCTCTTGTGAACGCCAAAGTTCCCAACCATAAAAAGGAACACTACATGGAGTATGGGGAAATCGCAGAGGCAATACAGATTTTAGAAGAGAAATTTAACGGTGAGGGAAGAGTTTTAATCCGCCCCTCAGGGACAGAGCCCTTGGTCCGTGTAATGATTGAGGGGAAGAACCAGCAGGAAATAGATAAAGACGCCAAAGCCTTGGCGGAACTGATTACAAAGATAATGCTTTAAAAACAGGGGGAATCAAATTGGTTAGTAAGAAAGTTACCATAAAAAATCCTACAGGGCTGCACCTTAGGCCCGCAGGGATTTTGTGCAAAGAAGCGATGAATTTTAAATCTTTGATTACATTTTTATATCGTGGAAACACAGCCAATGCCAAAAGTGTTTTAAGTGTGTTGGGTGCATGTATCAAATGTGGGGATGAAATTGAACTTGTCTGTGAAGGGGAAGATGAAGAGAAGGCCTTGGCATATCTTGTGCAGATTATAGAGGATGGATTGGGCGAATAGATATAGGAGGACAGGCTTTTATGAAGTCCACGAAAGTCCCAGGGAAGAAACTGGAATTATTTAAAAAAAACTGGATACAATTAGTAACGATGACGGTGATTTTTGTCATTGCTGTTTTTCTGGTATACAAAACTACAATCGTTACCCGGATGGTAATGCCCCGGGTGGAAACGGCAATTAAGGCTGAAGAGGGGAAATATCTGAGATTAGAGAGCGGGGATTTCCTGGAACAGACCTTTCGTTACCGCTCCGACGAACTCTTATGCGCAGGGACGAAAATTTCCCTGGAGGAGTCTATATTAAAAGATTTGGTGGCAAACAAAGAGCGCAGAGATTTGGGCGTGATTCATATTAACATTCTTGATGCGGCAGAGCAGGGGACATCCCTGATGCAGGGTGACTATCAGGTGTATCTTTTGGAGGACGGCCAGAATCTTTTGGCCTCCTTTCTGGGAAGACAGACCGGGTGGGAGGGAAAAGAGCTCATCCTCACCCTTAGGGCGGAGGACTTAAACCCGGATATTGGCCTTAAAATAGGGATTTCAGAAAAAGCGGCAGAGGAGGCTTCCTTAAGGGTAAATGGGGAGCAGGTTTCCGAGAATATTAACCTTATCACTGCAGGGCATCAGTTTCTTTACTGGAAACAATGGTTTGTCTTTGGGGCAGCGGTAGTGTATCTTCTTTTGGCAGGGACATATTTTCTTTTGGCAGTATTTAGAAAAAGGCCGGAGCAGGTATTTCTTTTTACCGGGACTCTGCTGGCTCTTTTGTACCTTCTGCTTCTGCCTCCCCTTGCAGTGCCGGACGAGGAAGTGCATTTTAAGGAGGCATATTATCATTTAAACCGCCTTATGGGGAAGCAGCAGACAGAGGGCACGGTGCTTATGGACACGGAAGATTTCCACGGTATGCAGGAGTTTGAGACCACTCCATCCCTCTGTGAGTATGACAGGTTAAAAGAAGCTGTTTTTAGGAAGGGAAGAGAAGCCGGGGTTACAGAGGTGGACCGCTTTGATACCCAGGCCCCCATGGTGACATATTTTCCGGGAATGGCAGGCATATTTTTGGGAAAAGCCTTGGGGCTAAACGGTGTGATGGTCATTGTACTGGGAAGGATCTGCTCTGTCCTGTTTTATCTCTTTACCATGTATTGGGTGATTCGTCTGATGCCCATGGGGAAGGGGGCGGCCTTTATTATGGCAATCCTGCCCATGACGATACAGCAGTGCTGTTCCTACTCCTATGATTCTGTGGTGATTGAATTTGCCCTTTTGTACCTGGCGGTACTTTTTGGGCTTATCTATAAAAATCAGCCGATAAAGAAATGGCAGGTTATTTTGTATGTACTGTTTATGGTGATGCTCTCCATCTGCAAGGGGGGGACATACATGCCCCTGTGTCTTTTGACTATGCTGATTCCCATCAGCCGCTTTCGTGATAAAAAACAGAAGTGGATTTTTGTGGGAACCATGGCTTTCATTGCCGTCTCTGCTTTTTTGTCAAGCACACTGGGATATGTCCTCTATGTGGCGGCCCCCACCCAGGAGCAGGCGGCAAATTCCTATCTGGCCGGGGAGGCGTACGGGGCGGCAGGGCTGTTAAAGGAACCTTTAACATTTATATATCTGTCTGTGCGCACATTGTTTTTGTCCGGGGACGGTTTTTTGGAGACAATGCTTGGGATGCAGCTTGGATGGCTGAATATCTTTGTGTCAAGATTTGTAATTTACGGCCTGCTTCTCCTTATGGTTTTATCTGTTCTACGCTGTGAGGGCAGGGAAAATATGGAGATTACGCCTGGGCAGAAACTATTTTACGCCCTTGTGTCACTTATGCCCCTGGGCATGGTGCTTGTGTCTATGTTTATGAGCTGGACGCCAAAGAATTCCACGGAGATAGCGGGAATTCAAGGCAGGTATCTCCTGCCGGCGCTGCCGGTGTTTTTGATGCTGTTTCCCAACAGGAATATTATACTGAAAAGAGATAACAGCCGGGCCTATATGTTTCTGGCGGTATGCTTGCAGTGCGCAGCCATATATGGAATTTTACTGTCATTGGAGAGAGTACTATGAGAAAATTAGTGATTATCCCTGCATATAATGAGCAGGGAGGGATTGTAAAAACAGTGCGGGATGTGAAAGCACATGCCCCGGAGTTTGATTTTATTGTCATCAATGACTGTTCCACAGATAGAACCCTTGATATTTGCCGGGAACATGGGTTTCCCGTGGTGAATCTGCCGGTGAATTTAGGCATCGGAGGAGGGGTTCAGACAGGTTATGTCTATGCCTTCCGGCATGGTTATGATATCGCCGTGCAGTTTGACGGGGATGGACAGCACAATGCCCGGTATCTAAATGAAATGGCAGAAAAGCTCATGGAGGAGCAGCTGGATATGGTAATTGGTTCCCGGTATATTAAAAAAGAAGGGTTCCAGTCCTCCGGCTTAAGGCGGCTGGGTATTCGGTATTTTACCTGGCTGATTAAGCTTATCACCGGACAGAAGATAACAGACCCCACTTCCGGGATGCGCATGGCAAACCGTGACGTGATAGAATTGTATGCAAAAAACTATCCCAAAGATTATCCGGAGCCGGAAAGCGTAGTGACCATTTTAAAAAAGGGAAAAAAGGTAGAGGAAGTCCCTGTGCAGATGAACGCCAGGGAAGAAGGAGTTTCTTCCATTTCTCCAAAGAAATCTGTCTACTATATGATAAAAGTTACTCTGGCTATTTTGATTGCGGCGCTGCGGAGGTAGAATATGAGTTTGAAAATTCAGATTATCGTGGCCATTGTGCTGGTATTAGCCCTGGCCTCCATTATCAATATGGTGCGGAAGGAAGCTTTAGATATCCGTTTTGCTCTTTCCTGGCTCTCCGTGGGTATTATCGTGTTGATTTTTGATATTTTTCCATCGGCTATGGACTGGCTGGTACACCTTTTGGGTATCGAGCTTCCGGTAAATATGATGTTTTTTTTCGGTTTTTGCTTTACTTTATTTTTGGTGTTTGGGCTTACCACAAAAGTCTCAAGACAGGCGGAACAGCTAAAGCGTCTGACCCAGGAGATGGCTCTTTTGGAAAAATCCCTGGAAAACGCCAAAGAGAAAGAAGAACAATAGATTGGCATTTGCCTATAAAAACTAAAAAAAGGAGAATACTAAGTAAAGAGTCATGAATAGTGAGATGTGCTTTGACGGGGATAGTAATCCTCTCAGTAACTCAAAACATGTGAAAAAAGTGCAGATTTTGATGTCAACTTACAACGGGGAGGATTATATCAGGGAACAGCTGGATTCTATTCTTGCCCAGAGCTATCCCGATGTGGATATTTTAATCCGGGACGACGGCTCCAAGGATGACACCTTTGTCATTTTAAAAGAATACGAGGAGAGGCATTCCAATATCAAAGCCTTTCAGGGGGAAAACTTAGGAATCAACAGAAGCTTTTTTGAACTGCTGAAAAAAAGCGAGGGGGATTACATAGGGTTTTGCGACCAGGATGACTACTGGCTTCCGGAAAAGATAGAAAAGGCAGTGCAGCAGCTGGAGCGTATGAAGGGGCCGGCTTTATACTGCGGGGCAAAAACCCTTGTGAATGAAAACCTGGAAAAATTAGAGGAACAGCAAAATCCCCATTTAAGGCCGGGATTTGGCAACGCAGCTATTGAGAGTATCTGTTCCGGGTGTACCACTTTGATGAACTGGGAGTTGGTGTCTATCATAAAAGACAGGCTGCCGGAGGATGTAATCCATCATGACTGGTGGTGCTATATGGTGGCCACTTACCTGGGAAGCATGTACTATGACGAAAATTCCTATATTTATTACCGCCAGCATCAGGGCAACGAGGTGGGGGCCAGCGGCTCCACCCTGGCAATGATTCGGGCAAAAAGCCGTGATTTAAAGAAGAGACACGGGGACTTGAAAAAACAGTTAACGGATTTTAAACATTTTTACCACACAAAACCGGAGAAAGACAAACTGGTGGATGCCATTTTAGATGCTGAGCATTTTCCCGGCAGGTTTTCTATACTGTTCAACCAGGACTGGTACCGACAGAGCAATCTGGACAACTGGGTGGTAAGGGGGCTGTTTTTATTGAACCGTATGTTATAGAAAGCGAGGAGACGAGATGAAGAAAATTCTGATTACAGGCTGCAACGGACAGCTTGGAAGAGCACTTAGGAAAGAATACGCAGAGGAAAATGTGGAGTTTATCAATACAGACGTGGCAGGGGACGGGATTGTCCCCCTTGACATCACTTCAGTGGAGGAAGTGCTTTCCCTGGTGGAAAAAGAAAAGCCGGATGTGGTGATAAATTGTGCGGCCCACACAAACGTGGACGCCTGCGAGAGCCAGTGGGACCTGGCTTATCAGATTAATGCCATCGGCCCCAGAAACTTGGCCATCGCCTGTGAAAAGACAGGGGCAAAGCTGATTCATGTGTCCACGGACTATGTGTTCCCGGGAACCTGTCCAAAGCCCCTTACGGAGTTTGATGCGCCGGAGCCCATAAGCGCTTACGGAAAGACAAAATATGAAGGAGAGCTCTTTGTAAAAGAATTTTCACGGAAACATTTTATCCTGCGCACTGCATGGCTTTACGGGGAGGGGAAAAACTTTGTGAAAACCATGTTAAGACTTGGGGAGAGCCACGAGGAAATTACGGTTGTCTCCGACCAGTTCGGTTCCCCCACAAGCGCTGTGGAACTGGCAAAAATGATTCACTTTTTAGAGCCTACGGAGAATTACGGAACTTATCACGCCACCTGCGAAGGACAGTGCAGCTGGGCAGATTTTGCAGTGGAAATTTTTAGACGGGCTGGGAAAAGCACAAAAGTAAAGTATATCACCACAGAGGAGTATAATTCCCCGGCAAAGCGCCCGGCTTATTCTATACTGGACAATTATATGCTCCGCCTTGTGGCCGGAGATAAATTCAAAATGGCAGACTGGAAAGATGCGCTGGATGCGTACTTTGCCAGCGGAGTGTTAGAGCAATAGAGAAAGAAAGTTAAAAAGGAGCTTTGTATGGAACAGCCGTTAGTGAGCGTATGCATTCCCGCATACAACAATGCAGCCTATATTAAAGACACCATCGAATCCATCCTGCGTCAGACCTACACCAACCTGGAATTGGTGATCTGTGACGACAACTCAAAGGACGACACGGTGGCAGTGATAGAGAGTATCAAAGATTCCCGGATAAAACTGATTAAAAATGAGAAAAATCTTGGTATGTCGGGAAACTGGAACAACTGCTTAAAACACTGCACAGGGGAATATATTAAATTAATCTGTGCAGACGATATGTTGAGGGAGGACTGTCTGGAAAAAGAAGTGGGGGCTTTGATAGAAAACCCTACGGCAGTGCTGGCGGAAAGCGACACTCAGCTCTTTGATTTAAAGGGAAAACCAAAAGGGTTTTACAAAAGGTATAAGACAAGCGGCCTCACAAAGGGAAAAAAAATTGCCCGGGAAGGATTTTTTATTAAGAATTACTTTGGGGCCCCCCTGGCAAATACCTTTCCGAAAAGTGTGCTTGAGAAGGTGGGAGGTTTTGACACCTGGTACACCTATATTTTAGACTATGATTTCTGGGTAACCATTGCATGCCTTGGGGATGTGTATATTATCCATGAGCCCTTAAACTTTTTCCGGGTGCGGAACGATTCCAATACCGGGGAAGTGATGGCGGGGGACAAGACGGATGTGTACGTCCAGGAACATATTCATCTTGTCAATAAATTTAAAGAGGAGCTGCGTTTGACGGACTCCGATGTGAAAAGAAGCGTTTTTATCCGCAAGTGCAGGAATTTTGCGGCTAACATTTATTTAAAGCTTTTTGTGAGGGGATAGCCATACTTGTGTTTTTTCGTATATGGTGCTATAATACAAAAATTGGAAAAACGAAAAGGAGAAATTTATTATGAGGACTTATCTGGTAACGGGAGGAGCAGGATTTATCGGGTCAAACTATATCCACTATATGTTCCGGAAATATGACAATGAAATCCGCATTATCAATGTGGACGCACTGACCTATGCGGGAAACTTGGAAAATTTAAAAGAGGTGGAATCCAGGGACAATTATACATTTGTAAAGGCTGACATTACGGACAAGGATGCCATCTCAAAGATTTTTAAAGAGAACGATATCGACCGGGTGGTGCATTTTGCGGCGGAATCCCATGTGGACAGAAGTATTAAGACACCGGAGATTTTTGTCTCCACCAATGTATTGGGTACGGCTGTGATGTTAAACTGCGCCAAGGAAGCCTGGGAGTTAGAGGACGGCACGTTTAAGCCGGACAAGAAGTTCCTCCATGTGTCCACAGACGAGGTGTACGGTTCCTTGGAGGAGGACGGGGGATATTTTTATGAGACAACCCCATACAGTCCCCACAGCCCTTATTCCGCCAGCAAGGCGTCCTCGGATTTCCTTGTAAAGGCATATATTGACACTTATCATTTCCCTGCAAATATTACAAATTGCTCCAACAACTACGGGCCTTACCAGTTCCCGGAAAAACTGATCCCGCTGATTATCAATAACGCCCTTCACGGCAAAAAGCTCCCGGTGTACGGCGACGGGAAAAATGTCAGGGACTGGCTCTATGTGGACGACCATGCCAAGGGAATCGATATGGTGCAGGAGCAAGGCAGATTGGGAGAGACTTACAATATCGGCGGCCACAACGAAAAGCAGAATATTGAAATTATCGAGATTATTTTAGATACCCTTTTAGAGATGCTTCCGGAGGATGACGAGAGAAGAAAGCATATCAGCCGGGATTTGATTACCTATGTGGAGGACAGGAAGGGCCACGACAGAAGGTATGCCATTGCCCCGGATAAAATCAAAGCCGAAATCGGCTGGGAGCCGGAAACCATGTTTAAAGAGGGAATCAGAAAGACCATTGCATGGTTCTTTGAGCATGAGGAGTGGATGGAGAACGTCACAAGCGGCGATTACCAGACATACTATGAGGATATGTATAAAAACAGATAAGAGATACGGACAAGAAGGTTTATAGGGAAAACCGTAAGCCTTCTTTCTTGTGTTCTAAAGGAGGATGCGGATGAAAGGCATTATTTTAGCAGGAGGGTCAGGAACCCGTCTTTACCCATTGACAAAGGCAATCAGCAAACAGATTATGCCTGTTTATGACAAGCCCATGATTTATTATCCCTTATCTACCCTGATGCTTGCAGGGATAAGAGAGGTTTTAATTATCTCCACCCCCAGGGATCTGCCGGTATTTAGGGAACTGTTAGGTACCGGGGAACAGCTTGGCATGGAGTTTTCTTATGAAGTCCAGGAGGAGCCCAGGGGACTGGCGGATGCTTTTCTCATCGGGGAAAAATTTATCGGAACAGATGCGGTGGCACTTGTCCTTGGAGATAATATTTTTTACGGCCAGAGTTTCTCTAAGGTGCTTAAATCCGCAGCGGAGCGCACCCAGAGCCGCCCCGGGGCAACTATTTTCGGCTACTATGTAAAAGACCCCAGGGAGTACGGGGTTGTGGAATTTGACGAGACGGGAAAGGCATTGTCCATTGAGGAGAAACCGGAAAATCCTAAGTCGAACTATGCGGTGCCGGGACTCTATTTTTATGACAACGACGTGGTGGAGATCGCCAAAAATGTAAAACCCTCCGCTAGGGGAGAAATCGAGATTACCAGCGTAAATAATGCATACTTACAGAGGGGAACCCTTTCCGTTGAGACTTTGGGACGGGGATTTGCATGGCTGGATACAGGAAATCATGACATGCTTCTTGCGGCAGCGGATTTTGTCTCCGCATTCCAGAAACGCCAGGGACTGTATATCTCCTGTATTGAAGAGATTGCATACAAGCGGGGCTTTATCGATAAAGAGCAGCTGATTAAACTGGCCCAGCCTCTTCTCAAGACAGAGTACGGCCAGTATATGATTGATGTGGCGGAAGGTCTGTAAAGATTCAATATAAAACAGGAGATGAAAACATGGGAAAGATAAAAGTAACGTCTGACTGCAACGGCATTGCAGGTTTAAAAGTGATTGAGCCCAGCGTGTTTGGAGACGCCCGGGGATATTTTATGGAGACATACAATTACAACGATTTTAAGGAGGCAGGGATAGACTGCACCTTTGTCCAGGACAACCAGTCCGCCTCCAAAAAAGGTGTGTTAAGGGGTCTTCACTTTCAGATTAATTTTCCCCAGGACAAGCTGGTTCGGGTGGTAAATGGGGAAGTGTTTGACGTGGCGGTGGATTTGCGGGAGGGCTCAAAGACTTTTGGAAAATGGTTTGGGGTTACCTTATCTGCAGAAAACAAAAAGCAGTTTTTCATTCCCAAGGGATTTGCCCATGGATTTGTGGTGTTAAGCGATTATGCGGAGTTTTGCTATAAGGTAACGGACTTTTACCATCCAAACGACGAGGGCGGGCTTTTGTGGAAGGATCCGGATATCGGGGTTGAGTGGCCCATGCCGGAGGGAATGACGGAAAAAGACCTTATTATGTCGGACAAGGATAAAGTCTGGGGCGGCATAAAAGAATATACGGCTTCTAAAGCAAACGCATAAGTGGAAGAGGAATTTTTATGGCAGCAGACAAAAAAAAGCATGGGCTGACCCTCTCCGGGGTGTACGAGAACCGGAAACTTATAGGACGGCTCTCCGCCAACGATTTTAAAACCAGGTTTGCAGGCTCTTATCTTGGGATTATCTGGGCCTTTGTACAGCCGGTAATTACCATATTTGTGTACTGGTTTGTCTTTGAAAAAGGGTTCAAGCCTGCACCGGTAAGAGATGCGGCGGGGGCGGACGTGCCCTACGTGCTCTGGCTTGTGGGGGGCCTTGTGCCCTGGTTCTTTTTCAGCGAGGCCTTAAGCGGCGGCACCAGAGCGCTCCTTGACTATTCCTATCTGGTAAAAAAAGTGGTGTTTCAGATTGACATTCTTCCTATTGTGAAGGTGAACTCGGCGCTGTTTGTGCATGTGTTTTTCCTGGGATTTACCCTGGTACTCTTTGGGATATTAGGATATCTGCCGGATGTTTACAGTTTCCAGGTTGTGTATTATTCCGTGAGCATGTACCTGTTTGTCCTGGCCCTGTGTTATCTTACCAGCGCCCTGGTGGTATTTTTCCGGGATTTAAACCAGATTATAAACATTGTGCTCCAGGTAGGAGTTTGGGCCACTCCCATTATGTGGAACATGGATACCATGGATGTGGGGCCTGCCCTTAAATTTATCTTAAAGCTAAACCCGCTGTATTATATTACCCAGGGGTACAGGGATTCCCTGTTAAATAAAGTGGCTTTCTGGGAGAGATGGGAACTGACCCTGTACTTTTGGGCAGTGACGGCAGCGTTTTTGTTTTTAGGCAATTATGTCTTTAAAAAACTTCGGATGCATTTTGCAGATGTTTTATAGTAAACGCAAAAAAACATTGCATTTACTATAAGCCTCCGGCAGGATGCGCACGGATGCACAGAGGAATTATGCCGCTTTGCGGCGTGCATCCGACGCAGGAAACGAATTAAAACGCAAACGTTTTATTCGTTTCCTATATAAAAAGCTGCCGGAAAATCATTTGGCTTATGGGTACAGATACAGAGAAAGGTTTTTTCTATGAGCGATATTGCAATTAAGGTAGATGAGGTAAGTAAAGTTTATCATCTCTACAACAGACAGCGGGACAGGTTAAAGGACGCTTTAAATCTGACGAAAAAAAAGTGCTACCGGGAGCATTTTGCCCTGGAAAAGCTGGATTTTGAAATAAAAAAGGGAGAGACGGTAGGGATTATCGGCACAAACGGCTCCGGAAAGTCCACGATTTTAAAAATTATCACCGGAGTATTAAACCCTACTGCCGGGGAAGTGACGGTGGACGGAAGGATTTCCGCCCTTTTGGAGCTTGGGGCTGGATTTAATATGGAGTACACGGGAATTGAAAATGTGTATTTAAACGGCACCATGATTGGTTTTACAAAAGAGGAGATTGATGAACGCCTTTCTGACATTCTGGACTTTGCAGATATCGGGGATTTTGTAAACCAGCCGGTAAAGACATATTCCTCTGGAATGTTTGTCCGTCTTGCCTTTGCGGTGGCCATAAATATCGACCCGGAGATTCTTATTGTGGACGAAGCCCTCTCTGTGGGGGATGTTTTTTTTCAGTCCAAGTGTTATCACAAATTTGAGGAATTTAAAAAGATGGGGAAGACCATCCTTTTTGTAAGCCATGATTTAGGCAGCATTACAAAGTACTGCGACAGGGCCATTCTATTAAATAAGGGACATAAGCTTTTTGAGGGAACCCCCAAAGAGGCTGTGGATATGTATAAGCGGGTTTTAGTGAATCAGCTGGACGAGGACGAGGAGGAAAAGGGCAAAACGGCCTGGAACCAGGTGGGGGGAGAGGAACTTTGGAGAAAGTCCCTGCCTATAAATCCGGAGGTTTTAGAATATGGCAGCAAAAAAGCAGAGATTGTGGACTTTGTGTTTTTGGATAACAAAGGGAAAATGACAAATGTGATTGAAAAGGGAACCGAGATGACAGTAAAAATGAAGGTTTTATTTCATGAAGATATCCCGGAGCCAATTTTTGCTTTTTCCTTTAAAAATTTAATGGGGATTGAACTTTGCGGTACAAACACTCTCTTTGAGAAAGTAGAGATAACGCCCAAAAAGGCAGGAGATATACAGGTGATCTCTTTTCAGCAGAATATGGATTTACAGGGAGGGGAATATCTTTTGTCTTTAGGGTGCACCGGATATCCACAGGGAGAGTTTACGGTGTATCACAGATTGTATGATGTGTGCAATTTAACGGTGGTGTCCACCAAAAATACCGTGGGATATTATGATATGAACACAAGGATTACGGTGGAATAATCCCGGCGCCATTTTAAGGGATGTATGGCAGGAATTAGGAGGTTTTCGTTATGGATGTATTTAAAACTTCATATTTGAGAAGCAACATCATAGCCTGGCTTCCCATCCAAAAAGGGGATGAAGTGCTTTTTATTGAAAACGGCATGGAACCCATAAAAGAAAAGTTAAGGGAAATGACAGACAGCCTTGTGTGTACTTCCCTTTCAGACTGTTTAAAAATAAAAAGGAATTTTGATTTTGTTATCTGTGTTGGCAATTTTAAAGAGACGGCGGAGGCACTGGGGGATGCAGGCGCAGACAGGCTTTCCCAGGCAAAATCCGGGATTACTTTTTTAAAAGGACTGTTAAAAGAAAATGGCAGGCTGGTTTTAGCCCTGGAAAATACCATGGGGTTAAAGTACTGGGCCGGGGCGAAAGAAGAGAAAAGCAGAAAGTATTTTGCCGGTATTTTGCAGGATAAGGACAGGGGGGGCTTTTCCCAAAAGGAGCTTTTTCATATTTTAAAAGAAACGGAAACCCAGGGGAAATTTTATTATCCCTTCCCGGATTACCGCTTTGCTATGAGTATTTACTCGGATGAATATCAGCCCAAGACGGGGGAACTTTCGGATCAGGTGGGAAATTTTGATGAAGAACGCCTTACTATGTTTGACGAGACAAGAGCCGGGGATACTTTAATAGAGGAAGGGCTGTTCCCCAGGTTTTCCAACTCTTTTCTTCTTTCTGCAGGCCAGGGGGATGTCTCCCTGAAAAACCAAAAGGAAGAGGAAATCCTTTTTGTGAAGTTTTCCAATGACAGAAGCAGGGAATATAATATCAAAACTTTTATTACCAAATCCGCCGAAGGAAAACGCCACCTGATAAAAATGCCGGATAACACTCTGGCCCGGTCCCACACGGAGGGGATTGCAAAGGCTTACCGAGAGCTTTCCTCCCTCTTTGCAGACAGCCGTTTATTGGTAAACCGGTACAAGGGCAGGGAGGAAGGCTTGGAACTGGAGTATCTCTTGGGTCAGACCCTGGAAGAACAGGCGGATATGCGCCTGGAAACCGGGGAGGAGGAAAAAGCTGTTCAATTAATTTTGCAGGCTGCCGAAGAGATAAGAAAGTGCAGAGAGCAGGAAATATTTTCTGTTACAGAGGGTTTTTCCCGGGTTTTTGGAGATGTACCTCTTCCAGCCGGGCTCATGGCGGCGCCTTTTAATGATATTGACGCCATTCTCCCCAATATATTGGTACAGGGGGAAAGCTGGGTGCTAATCGATTATGAGTGGTCCTTTCCCTTTCCCATTCCCGTGAATTTTATCATTTATCGGATGATACACTATTATGTGGAAACCACCGCAAAGCGCCGGGTGCTGAAAAAGTATGACCTGTATAGTCAAGCAGGGATTTCTTTGGAGGAGCTCTCCACTTATCCCCTCATGGAGGAGAAGTTTCAGAACTATATTATGGGCAGCCATATCCCCCTGGGAAAGCTTTACCGCCGGGAGGGAAAACCTGTGTACCATGTAAAGCGTGTGTTAAACGAAATCCGGGAGACGGAGAGGAAACTGGAGCTGGTTTTCTACTTTGACAGGGGAAATGGTTTCTCGGAAGAAGATTCCCTGTCTTTCCGCTGCGAGGCATTGGACGGGGAGCACCAGGTGATCACCCGGATACCGGAGGGGGTAAAGCGCCTGCGCATTGACCCGGGGAACGAGGCGGTGACAGTGGAACTGCGGAAACTGCACTGGGTGAATGAGCCGGAAAAGGTTATGTCCTTTGTGAGTAATGGACATAAGTTAAAAGAGAATTTATTTTTATTTGACACGAGGGACCCAAATATACTGCTGGATGTACCCCAAGGCAGCGGGACTCTGGCGTTGGATTTAAAAATAGAGACAATGAGTTTAGAAGCGGCAGAGTGGATTGCAGAAAAAATCGACAAGAAATACAGACTGAAAAAACTGCTGCGGAAATAGAGGTTGTCATGAAAATATCATCATCTTTAAAGACAAAGCGGATGATTATGTTCTGGTCAAAACTTTTGATTGTGATTATCCAGACCGGAATGTATGGATGGCTTTGGTACAATCATTATAAAGACATGATGCCGGTGGCCTACTGGCACAGGGGAAACTGGGCGGTAATCGGCCTGTATGCCGTATTTATCATGGCGTTTTCCAGGGCCTTTGGCGCCCTTAAAGTGGGATATTTAAAAACTTGGGACATTATGTACTCCCAGATTTTAACCATTCTCTGTGTCAACGGCGTCACCTATTTTCAGCTGTCCCTGATAAACGGCGACTGGAGCCTGATGGAAAACAGCAGGCCTATGTGGCTCTTATCTTTGGGTGATTTTACAATAGTGCTTTTGTGGGCTATTTTCATGCGGTGGATTTATACCATTATCTATCCACCCCACGAAATGCTTTTGATATACGGGGACATCAGCCCGGACTGGATTATCCACAAGCTGGAATCCAGGAAAGACAAGTATCATGTAAAAGATAAGGTGGCTTTAAGCGCCGGGGTGGAATCTATCCTGGAGAAAATGCTCCGCTACGATGCGGTGCTTGTGGGGGATATTCCTGCGGAGGACAGAAATAAATTTATCAAATACTGTTTTGAGAAAGATATCCGGTGTTACAGCATTCCAAAAATTTCGGATATTATGATTATCAATGCGGACAATATTGACCTGTTTGACACGCCGCTTTTGCTGTTTCGCAATAACGGCCTGACCTACCGCCAAATGTTTTTAAAGCGGTGCATGGATATTGGGATTTCTCTGATTGGAATTGTTTTGGCCTCCCCGGTGATGATAGCCATAGCCATCGCCATAAAGCTCTACGACCACGGCCCCGTGCTTTATAAGCAGAAGCGCCTTACATTGGGAGGCAGGGAATTTGATATTTTAAAATTCCGGAGCATGATCGTGGATTCCGAAAAGCATGGGGCAAGGCTGGCAAAAGCCCATGACGACAGAATTACCCCTGTGGGGAAATTAATCCGCAGAACCCATTTTGACGAACTGCCCCAGCTTTTTAATATCCTATTGGGGGATATGTCCTTTGTGGGGCCAAGGCCGGAGCGGAAAGAGATAACGGAAGAATATGCAAAAGAGATTCCCGAGTTTCCCTTCCGCCTTAAGGCAAAGGCAGGGCTCACCGGGTATGCCCAAGTGTATGGCCAGTATAATACAGTTCCATATGACAAATTAAAACTGGATTTGACATACATTACAAAATATACGATTTGGCTTGACATTAAACTCATTTTCCTCACGGTGAAAATATTGTTTCAAAAGGAGAAGTCAGAAGGCGTGGATGACAGTCAGAAGACGGCGCTTAAGGGGTCCTGAAAGAGATTCGTATTGCATGGCAAACCCTGAAAGGGGGAAAGTTTTTATGATAACCGTAATTATCCCGGCATTTAATTGTGAAAAATATATTAGGCAGGCGGTGGAATCTGCCTTGAAACAGGATGTGGAGACGGATGTGGAAATTCTGGTGATTGATGATTGTTCCACAGACGGGACAAGGCTTGCAGTGCAGGAGTTAATCACAAAAAATGAAGAGAGAAAGAAAAACCTTTCCGAGAAAGGCAGGCAAAACCATGCCAGGGAAATCTTGTATTTTTCCAACAAAAGGAATCTTGGGGTGGCGGAAACCAGGAATAAGGGCATCCGAAAAGCAAAGGGCAAATATATTGCCTTTTTGGACGGGGATGACTGGTGGGACAGGGAGAAATTAAAAAAACAGCTTGCCCTGATACAAAAAGAAGATGCCGTGCTGGTGTATTCCGGGAGGGAACTGATGCAGCCCCTGGGGGGCACAACGGGAAAGGTAATCCCTGTGCCAGGGACAGCCACATATAAGTCCCTGCTTCGCACCAACTGTATCCCTTGTTCCTCCGTTTTGATGAAAACCAAGGCGGCAAGGGAGTTTTATATGTGCCATGACGAACTCCATGAGGATTATATTTTATGGCTTAAAGTACTGAAAAAATACGGCACGGCCTACGGGATTGACGAGCCGTTGTTAAAGTCCAGGCTCTCGGAGGGGGGGAAATCCAGGAATAAGTTAAAATCGGCAAAAATGCATTACGGTGTGTATCAGTATATGGGGATTCCCGCCTGGAAGGCGGTTTGGCTGTTTATGTGTTACGCTTTAAATGGGGTGAGGAAGTATCGATGAGACAAAAATTCTGGAATAAATTAAAGGAAGTGTCCATGGCGGACTTGGGTCATATCATACTTTTTCTGTCGGCCTTGTTCCCGGCCTTTCTATATAAAAAGAAGCGCCGGCATCTCTGGTTGATTTGTGAAAACAGGGAGGAAGCCAGGGACAATGGGTATTGGCTCTTTCGGTATATTAGGGAACATGAGCCTGAGGTGGATGTAGTGTATGCCATTGCACCGGATTCCCCGGATTACTTTAAAGTGGCAGGGCTTGGAGAGACAGTTGCCTACGGTACATGGAAACACTGGTTATACTATCTGGCGGCAGAGGTAAATATCAGTTCCCAAAAAGGGGGAAAGCCCAATGCGGCGGTTTGCTATTTTCTGGAAGTTTACGGAATCCGAAAGAACCTGAGAGTTTTTCTCCAGCATGGGATTATAAAAGATGATCTTCCTTTCGTACACTATGAAAATTCTAAAATTTCCCTCTTTGTCACAAGTACGAAGCGGGAATATGAATATGTGAGGGATAATTTTAATTATCCTTTGGGGGCGGTACAGCTTCTTGGACTTTGCAGGCTGGACAATCTCCACCGGGCAGTGATAAAGGAAAAACAGATTTTAGCCATGCCTACCTGGCGGAGCTGGATTTCCCCTCCCTCAAATGGCAAGGGGGAATATGAAGGCATTAATGAAATTAAAAAAAGCGAATACTATAAGGGGTGGAACGAGTTCTTAAAGGATAAAAGGCTTTTGGATTTTTTGGAGGAGCAGGACAGATATCTCATCTTTTACCAGCACAGAGAGATGCGGAAATTTCCCGGGCTTTTTGACAGCAGTTCTCCCAGAATCAAGATTGCAGACGAGAACAGCTATGATGTGCAGGAATTGCTGATGGACAGCGCATACCTGATTACGGACTACTCCAGTATTGCCATGGACTTTGCATATATGGGAAAACCTCTCTGTTATTATCAGTTTGACTATAAGAAATTCAGGGAGAAACATTATGCAGAAGGGTACTTCAGTTATGAGGCAGATGGATTCGGCCCTGTGTGTTATACAGAAGACGCGCTGGTGAAAGCTCTCTTTGCATGTGTGGGGGAGGGTTTTACGGAGGATGAGCGGTATGCAAAACGGCGGAGTGAGTTTTTTACTTTGAGGGACGAAAACAACTGCAAAAGAAATTTTCAGGCGATAAGACAACTGGTAAAGGATAAACCGGTTTCGTGTAAAGGAAATTGACGGATGCAGGAAAAGTATGATAATATGAAGTTGAATATATCCAAGGAGGAAATGAACATGAGAAAAAAAATCAAATTGGTTTTGTTACTGTGTTTTATTCTGGCAGGCGTCGTTTTGCCAGGGAGAGATGTGAGGGCTGCAGAAGTGCAGGATGCTGAGTACAGTGACTATATTAGGGTAGATGTCACGAAATACGGGGCGGACCAAAAAGGGGGCAAAAACGCCCAGACTGCTTTTAAAAATGCTGTTGCGGCAGTGGAGGCTATGCAGGAAGAAGGGAAAAAGGCATTGGTTTATCTTCCTTCAGGCACCTATCGTTTGGACAATTATGTTGCAGTGAGAGGCAGTGAGATTATCTTTTTGGCAGAGAGCGATGTGGTTGTAAATGCAAAGAGCGCCATCAATGTCCAGGTGGGGGGAACTGCCATTGTAAAAGGAGGGACCTGGGTTTATTCAGGAAGCAAATCTGACAAGAAAAACCTCTTTTTTGCAAACAAAGATACAAGAATTGATTTAAGTGACCTGAAAATTAAGAAAGCATACAAGGCAGTACATTACACAGAGGCGGAAGGAAGCCTGAAGAATTTAAAAGTAGAAGGCTCCCCTTACATTGCCGTGGCTGCCACTAAAAAATCAAATATAACGATTAGCAACTGTAAATTTAACAAAAATGATATGGCGGTTATGATTTCTGCTTCCAAGGCTGTCTGTGACAATATCACAGTGACAAACTCAAAAAATATGGGTATGGAGTCCATAGAGAAATCAAAAGTAACGATAAAGAATTCTGCATTTACAACAAACGGTTCCGGATACAGACCTGGAAAAACCACATACAAAGGCCATGGCATGGGTGTGTATACCAAGTCAAAAGTCACGGTTGAGAACTGTACCTTCAGCAATAACGTCCAGTGTGGAATATCACTCCAGGGCGGGGATGTTGTTGTCAATAACAGCCAGATTGTGAAAAATGGCAGACAGGGCATCGGAACAAGAGAGAAATGTAACGTGACAGCAACAAATACAACCATTAAAGGAAACGGAAGGGATACAAGAGAAATCTCCCACGGAAACCATGGTGTTATTATTGTAAACGGCTCTAAGGGCACATTTACAAAATGTAAAATCTCCGACAATAAATTTGCCGGTATCTGGGTGGACGGAGGCGGATCCTCTGTCACAGTGAAACAGTGTGAATTTAAAGGAAATAAAGAGTATCCCATCCAGCTCACCTGCAAAAAAGGAAAAGTAACCCTGGTATCAAACAGCTGCACATACAAAAACAGCAAACACGGGGTATGGTTTGTTTTAGAGGGCTCTGCAAAATACAAACTGACGAAAAAGGGAACAAATAAATTTAGCAATACTCCGGATAAGTTTATGCTCAACAAAGGTGGGAAAGTTAAAAAATTGTAAAGCGATAGAGGAAAGTAAATGAGACGATTTGTAGAGGACATCAAAAAGTATAAAAATTATATAGTATATTCATCAAAATCTCAGCTGAAGTCAGAGATAGCCAACTCCCACCTGAGTTGGCTGTGGTGGATTTTAGACCCGCTTTTGTTTATGCTGGTATACTCATTTATTGCACTTGTTGTTTTTGGCAAAGGTGAGAAGTACTTTCCTATATTTGTCTTTATTGGTTTAAACTGCTGGCAGTTTTTTGAGAAATCTGTGAAACAAAGCGTAAAATTAGTAAATGCTAATAAGCAGATAGTATCAAAAGTGTACATTCCCAAATATATATTGATTCTTATTAAAATGGGATTTAACGGTTTTAAGATGTTGGTATCCTTCAGTCTTGTGGTGCTTTTGATGATTATCTGGAGGGTGCCCGTATCTTTGAATATTTTATATATCATACCCGTGTTTGCGGTTTTGATAGTTGTTACCTTTGGCTTTAGTACCTTTATGCTGCATTTTGGCGTGTTTGTGGAAGATTTATCCAATGTCATTACAGTTGTGTTAAAGTTAGTATTTTATATGACAGGTATTTTCTATTCCATTACTTCCAGGGTGCCACAACCGTATTCCTCATTGCTTTTGAAATTTAATCCGGTTGCCTTGATTGTGGAAGATTTGCGCAGATGTATGATATATGATTCCGTACCTCACAGGACGGCGCTGCTTGTTTGGTTTATCGCAGGGAGCATACTTTCCGTTCTGGGAATAAAAATTATTTACAAATACGAAAACAGCTATGTAAAGGTAATGTAAGGTGATAAACATGTGTGAACAAAATTATGCGATTGAAGTGGATAATTTAAAAGTACGTTATAAGTGCCTGAATAAAATTTCAATCAAAAAAAGTTTAATGTCTTTAAAAAAATCAAATGTAGAAGTTTTTGAAGCTGTCCGGGGGGTATCTTTTAAGATACCCCAGGGACAGATTATGGGAGTTGTAGGGAAGAACGGCAGCGGAAAATCTACCATGCTAAAGGCAATTGCAGGGATTTTTGCCGCGGACGAGGGAACGATTAATCTTCATAACCATTCCGTATCCCTGCTCTCTATAGGTGTGGGATTTGATAAACGGCTCACAGGCAGGGAAAATATATTTCTCTCCGGGCTGCTCTTAGGATTTACAGAAGACAAGATTAAGGAAAAATTAAATGAAATTATAGAGTTTTCAGAATTAGGTGAATTTATTGATAGGCCAGTTAAGACGTATTCCAGCGGTATGTACTCTAAATTGGCTTTTTCGATTACTGCAATTCTGGAAACGGAAATTATGCTTCTGGATGAAGTACTCAGCGTGGGAGATGCAAAATTTAAGAAAAAAAGCTACAAGAAAATGAAATCTCTCATTGAGAACAGTGACAGGACAGTTATCATTGTCTCCCACAGTTCAGAAACATTAAAAAAACTTTGCGATACGATTTTATGGCTTCATGAGGGGAAAGTTAAGATGATAGGACCCATAGATGAAGTGCTGCCTTTGTATGATGAGTTTATGTCATAAGGATGGAAGAAGAATGGATGGACAACCAGTAGATTTTGTGATAGCGTGGGTAGACGGAAACGATAAGGAATGGCAGAAGCAGCGGCAGAATTACACCAGCGGATTTATGGAAGATAACTCAGAGGTGAGATTTCGGGATTGGGATAACCTGAAGTACTGGTTCCGGGGTGTGGAGCAGTATGCGCCCTGGGTAAACAATATTTATTTTATTACCTGGGGACATGTGCCTCAGTGGTTAAATTTAGATAATCCCAAGTTGAAAATCATAAACCATAAGGATTATATTCCCGAAAAATATCTGCCCACATTTAACTCCCATACCATTGAACTGAATATGCACAGGATTCAGGGATTAAGCCGGCAGTTTGTGTACTTTAATGACGATATGTTTTTGACAGCACCGGTGTCAAAGGAAATGTTTTTTAAAAATAACCTGCCCAGAGATACTTTTGCCCTAAATGTCATCTGCTACGGGAAAGATACGGCGGGGCTGTTTAACACCAATGATATGATGGTGGTAAACACATATTTTGATAAGGTAATACAACAGAAAAAATATTGGAAAAAATGGTTTCATCCGAAGAACGGGATGAAGAATGTTTTAAGGACTGCGCTGCTGATGCCATGGAGATGGTTTGGCGGTTTTTATTACGGCCACCTGCCGGAGTGTTATCTGAAAGATACACTGGAGGAAGTGTGGGAAAAAGAAGAAGCTGCGCTGGATTTTACATGCCAGTCCAGATTCAGGGAAAATACAAATGTCAATCAGTGGGTTTTTAAATATTGGCAGTTGGCAAAGGGGACATTTGAACCAATCTCCTGGAAAAGGGGAAAGTGTTTTCATATACATGAAGATGTAACGCCGGCAATAGAAGCTATCCGAGGACAAAATTACAAAATGGTATGCCTAAACGATACAGGCGCCACCACGGAATGGGAGAAAAAGCGGGAAGAAATCAAAGCTGCATTTCAGGAGATTCTTCCCCGGAAAAGTTCTTTTGAAAAATAGAAGCCGGCGGGAAATAGCGGGGATTTTATTAAGGGAAAGGAAGATATAAAGTATAGCGCATATGAAGAAAAAATATATTTGGCTTTTTGCAGAAAACCATGGGGATACTGCAGATAACAACTCTTTTTATTTTTGGCAGCATGTGGTAAATATCAAAGATGATATTGATAAATATTTTCTGCTCACCAGAAATAAAAAAAATAAAGAATTTTACAAAACCCTCTCCTCCAGGGAAAAGAAATATATTTTGTGGAAAAATTCCATAAAACATTACAGAATATATTTTTCCACAGATATTTACATTGTCACTTTGGGGGGGAAGGATGTGGTTCCTGACAAATTGGGGATTTTGAGTGTAAAGTTTTCTCCCCAGAAGCCTTTGATTCGTCTGGGACATGGAAATCTGGCCATAAAAAAAGTGGGGTATGAGGGGGTATCTTACACCAATAATCTCATCCGTACCCTCTATTTTAATCCTATCATAAAAGAAACCTTTATGGAGCAGAATAATTTTAAGGACTATCAGTTATACTACAGCGATTACCTTCCCAGGTATAAAGAACTGTTTCGCAGGGAAAGCAAAAGGGTGAAAGACGATACAAAGAGGATCGTGTGGTTTTTAACCTGGAGAGAGTATTTCGGGGAGAATATTGAAACCATACTTTTTATGCATCAGATGCGGTATATATTTAAAGACCAGCGTCTGCATGACTATATGGGGGCAAATAAGGTTCAGTTTACCATCTGTCTGCACCAGTTTTTTGATACCCAGAAAATGGAGCCCTTAAAGCCGGAATTTGAAAAGCTGGGGATTATTGTAAAGTATGCCACAGAGATTGATGTGATGGATGAAGTAGTGAATAATGATGTGCTTATCACGGATTATTCCTCCATAGGATTTGATTTTACGATTCTGGATAAACCGGTGATTATGTATCAGCCGGACCTTGAGGAATATTTATCTCTGCGGGAGTTATACTGCAGCATTGAGGAGTTGAAAGAATACAGCCTGCAGGAGCCGGAGCAGTTGGTGGACTGCCTGGTAAATGAAACCTATCAGGTGAATCCTTTCTTTAAAAAGCGTTCCGCTCCCTCTGTGAATCCGGAGTATGTAATGGCGGGAAAACATATTGACAAAATGTACGAGAGTTTTGCCAATATGCAGCGTCACAAAGTGACATTTTTAGGATATAATTTCTTTGGGGCTGGGGGGACTGTCTTTGCCACAAGGGCGTTGGCGGAAGCTTTGATGGAGCAGGGATACCTTGTGGAGCTGCGCTCTTTAAAGAGAAACGGGTTTGCCATGGGGCTGCCCTACGGCTTAAATGCGTCCTATGAGTATGACTCACCTTCCAAGAGAAAATCAGATGTGATCAAGCGGAATTTATTCCGGTTTGACCGATTTTTTCATTATTTGAATTATGATAAAAACAAGAAAAACCTTGTTCCTTTTGCAGAGATTTCCCTGCGCAGAAGATTGAAAAAAATTCACAGCGAGACAGTAATCTCCACAAGGGAGTCTTTGCATTTCTTTTTAAAGGACGCTTCATCCCCCTTTATTAAGAATAAGATTTACTTTTACCACTGTCCGGCAGAGATTTTTGATATGAATTTTCCCGGGGCTATGGAGCAGCTGAAAAAAATACAGATTGGGAAAGCTGTTTTTGTCACGGAAAACAACCGGGAGCTTTTTATCCAAAAGTACGGGCTTGAAAATTATGACCAGTATATTGTACTGGGAAATGCCCTGGAATCCTACCGCTGCAAGTCCAGGTCTGAGATTCATACAGTGGAAAAGAAAGATGTGTACCGGGGAATTTATCTGGTGAGAATCGACCAGACAAGAAAAGAAGATCTGGATAATCTGCTGGATTTCGGAAGGTATCTGAAAGAGCGGAAGATTTTTGATATTAAAATAGATGTGTATGGCACCGGGGGATATATGAACCAGTTTTTGGATATCCTTTATGATGAGGAACTGATGGATTATATTGTGGTAAAAGGCGTTACAGATGATGTGAAGACAGAGATGGAGCGGCATGACGCCGTGGTTGATTTTTCAAAAAACCATTCCTTTGGGATGCCCTATATTGAAGGAATTCTCAATGGAAAAATGGTGTACTGTATGAAAAATACAGGTTCTGCAGAAGTTTTAAGTGAATTCCCGGAATGTTATATTCAGTCATATGATGATTTGGTGGAGAAAATGAGGCGTCTGCCGGAAATTCCATTGGAACAGCTTCAGAAATATTATGATGTCATCAGTGAAAAGTATTCCAGGGAAACCGTAGGAAAGAAGTTTATAGATTATCTGAATCGTTAATCGGAAAAGAGGAGAATATGAACAAAAAAGTTACCATCGCAGTTGCAGGGGTCGGATATGTGGGATTGTCAAACGCCATTCTTTTATCCCAGCACAATAAGGTATATGCCCTTGACGTTGTGCAGGAAAAGGTGGATATGATTAATGAAAAAAAATCTCCTATTATAGATAAGGAAATCCAGGAGTATTTAAAGGAAAAAGAATTAGACCTCACAGCCACAACAGATGCCCAGCTTGCGTACAAAAATGCAGATTTTGTTATTATTGCAACGCCAACCAACTACAATCCTCAGAAAAACTTTTTTGATACATCCTCCGTGGAAGCCGTTGTTGACCTTGTGATGAAAATAAATCCCCAGGCAACTATGGTAATTAAGTCTACCGTTCCGGTAGGCTACACAAAAATGCTTTCAGAGACAAAAAATTGCAAAAAACTGATTTTTTCCCCTGAATTTTTGCGGGAGGGGAAAGCGCTCTATGACAATCTGTATCCATCACGAATTATTGTGGGGGCATCCAAGGACAATGGAGAGCTTTGCAAAAAAGCTGAGGAGTTTGCAGGTTTGCTAAGAGATGGGGCAGTAAAAAAAGAAATTTCCACTTTGTTTACAGATACCACAGAGGCAGAGGCGGTGAAATTGTTTGCAAACACCTACCTGGCTTTAAGGATCTCCTATTTTAACGAGCTGGACACCTATGCGGAACTGAAAGGCTTAGATACAAAGCAGATTATAGAAGGTGTCTGCATGGACCCAAGAATCGGCGATTATTATAACAACCCTTCCTTTGGGTACGGGGGCTATTGTCTACCCAAGGACACCAAGCAATTACTGGCAAATTATGAGAATGTGCCCAATAATTTAATTGGGGCAATTGTGGATGCAAATAGTACCAGAAAAGATTTTATTGCCAATCAGATTATAGAAAAAAATCCGAAAGTGGTGGGCATTTATCGTCTGACCATGAAGGCAAATTCCGATAATTTCCGTCAGAGCAGTATCCAGGGGGTTATGAAGCGTATTAAAGCCAAGGGAATTGAAGTGGTGGTGTATGAACCCACCATGAAGGAAGACACATTTTTTAACAGCCGGGTAATCCGGGATTTAAATGAATTTAAGAGAATATCGGATGTCATCCTGGTAAACAGATATTCCGATGAAATGCAGGATGTTATAGAGAAAGTATATACCAGGGATTTATATTACAGAGATTGATAAAGGACGACAGGGCTGCCATGAAACGGATAGATCACATTGATATTTTAAGAGGAATCGGTATTTTATATATGTTAATCGGCCATATCGGTTTTGGGCCGGAGATGGATATTTATCTCCACGCTTTTCATATGCCGCTGTTCTTTTTTCTTTCCGGGTATCTCTTTACCTTTCCGGATGATTTGAATCTGTATGTGCAGAAGAAGGTGAAAAGCCTGCTGGTGCCCTATTTTAGTTTTGCATTCCTGTATCTGGCGCTCTTTGTGGTGGTGGAAGAGAAGATAAATTTTAAAATTATGAGGAGCCAGTGTGAAGGAATTTTCTTTTTTCCCACAAACAGAGTACCGATTGCAGGCGCCCTCTGGTTTCTGATGGCCTTATTTTTTAGCTGCATATTTTTTGCCATGCTTTACTGTATCAGTGCGAAATGGAAATATCATACGGAATTTATGCTTATGAGTACTTTGGGAATTATGTTTCTTTCCATGTTTATCACATCGGTTGTAGGAGTTAAACTGCCATGGGCCCTTGCACCGGCAACGGTGGGATTGGGACTGATGGGCACGGGATATTTTATGAGGAAATATGAGGAGAGCCGGATAATAAGTGCAGTTTTGCAGATGAAATGGTATCTCTGGCTTATCCTGTTTTTGGCAAGTATTTTTTTGGTTTTCTACAATGGTATGATTAATATGCGGAAAGGCATTTACGGGAATCTGCCCTGCGCCTTTGTGACAGCAATTTTGTGCAGTCTTTTATATTGGAATTTGGCACAGAAACTTGCAAAATATAAATTTTCTGCAGTGTTAACTCTAATTGGGAAAAATTCTCTGGTTTTCGTCTGTGTAAACCAGATTGTGATTAAAATGATAAAATGGAAAATATTAAAATCTTTTGTATATTATGAGAAATTTCCAGTATCTCTAATCAGCCGTGTATGTGTGCTGGCGGTGACGTGTATCTTATGTTATGTTTTTGTCCTGATATTTGAAAATACGAAGCTGAAAAAAATGATTGGGAAATAGCAGATGGGTATCCTATGACAGATGAGAAAAAAATATGTTCAGAAAAAATAAAATACTTCGTTTGGATTTTGAGCGGTATCCTGTTGGCCTGGGCTTTTACAGCTATGATACTTAGTCCCAAGGGCAGTATTTTTTGCTTTTTTCATGAAGGGGAAGTGGAAGATTATGATGTGCTGCCTATAAATTCCCTGGCAGATACAGTTGGAATGGAGATGGAAGAGGGGGTATTAAAGATTGGGGAGCCGGAAGCATGTAAGGGGCTTTTCCTTAGAAATGACAGCCTAAAGGCCCTGCCCTATCTCTATATCCAGTTGTCAAAATTAAATGGAGAAAGTTTGAATGGGACTTTGCTGGGATTTGACTCACAGGGAATCCAGGTTATGGAAAAGAGCATTGTCCTTGTGAATGGAAGTAATGAGATTTTACTTACCCATGAGAAACTGAGCCGGATTGAATTTCGGTTTACCGGGGAGGCGGGGAAAAAATTTTACGTAAACAGGATGGAACTTAGAGAGTTAAACAAAGAGTTTTCCATTTATAAATATGTTTTACTATTTTTCCTTTTATTTGGACTTTACTTTGTTTTCAGCTATCTGGTAAATAAAAAAATCAGCGGGCATCTGTCCTTCTCTCACTCTGTACGTGAGACAATGAATCTAATTCAGACAGTATATTTTGGCCTGTATGAAAGGTTCGGCAGGATTGGGAGACTTTTTTGTGAAAAGGCAAAGAGCAGGCTTCGGATGCTTTGTTTCTTTTGTGTTTTTCTGGTAAATATTTATGTGACAAAATTTTCTAATTATCATAATTCCATGGTCTACCGGTTTGAGATTTTACTTACGTGTCTGTGTCTATTTGCGGCGGCTTTTTTATATCTAAGTGATAACATGAAAAAAATAGACTACAGAAATCCACTGGTAACTTCCTGGTGTGTACTGTGCCTTATGATGATTATCTCTGATTTTATTGTGCCCAAGAGAACCATGTACACAGGGTACTGGCTGTTGCTTTGCTGGGGATTTTTCTTTTGGGTGTGGAATCATATGGAGAATCCTCAAATAGTTTTGCGGGAGTTATGCAGGGCTTTTTATGGTTTTTTCTGGCTGTCTGTCATGTTCTGTCTGTTTTGCACGGAGCGGGTGCCCGAATTTTATAAGGGAATGACAAATAATCCAAACACGCTGGGTCAGTTTATGAGTGTTTCCATCGTGGTGATATTAAGCTGTCTTTTGGCAGAAAATATTTCTTACCCCAGGGTTGTTTTTATCTCCGCAGCTATAGATTTTGCAATTTATTATACCATAATGTCCCAGTGCAGGTCGGCAATACTGGCGGATATGTGTGTGTTTGTAATATTCTTTTTTTCTGTGATGCACTTGAAAAAGAGAAAAGAGGGGGGCGGGGAACTTAGGAAGAAAGTTATGGTCTGCATTTGTGCAACGCTCTTGCTATATATTCCCATAGCTGTGGGAAGCGAAAAAATTATGGAGCACAATTCTGTGATTTCCTCCCACTTCCGGGAGCCTGAACAGGAGATGGAATCCATTATTTCTAATCAGAACAATGTGGTATACGCTGCACAACTCTCCGCCGGAAAGATTTTTGAGCGGTTTCAAAATTCAATGAATATAAACCAGTTTTCCAGCGGCAGGCTCTATATTTATCTGCAGTATTTAAAGAATATGAATCTTTTGGGCCATAACGGAAATCTGGATATTTACGGCATAGGCACGGGGGCACATAATTCCATTTTGATGATTGGATATAATTACGGTATTTTTGCCGTTATTCCGTATATTATAATGATAATATATGGTTTTGTGTACAGTGTTCAATATATGATTTCTACGTATAAACGGCCGGAAAAATACGGATTTTTCCTGTGTGCCATGGTGGTGTGTACCATCATATGCGGAATGTTAGACCATATTGAACAGGCAATGCGCTATATGCCCTGGTTTATGATTTATTTTGTTATTGGTTATTTTTTTGGATGGGATGAGGCAGATGCAGATTAATACAAAGACTTTTTTGAAAAATTATATCATAGGTGCGCTGGGAGTCGTTCTCAGCATATGGATTTCCGGGGTGATTACCTGCGGAACTTTTGATATAAACCAATTGGTACCTCAGGGGGAAGTGCATGAGTACAGCAGGCGCAATCTTACTGGATCTTCCGCCACGTTTCTCTATGACAAACAGAAGAAATGTTTTGTATTAGACAGTGATGTGGCCAGAAAGCGTTTCGGGAAAATTAAAAGCAGCAGGGAGATGCATTATATATTTATGGAAATCTCCCACCTCCAGCAGGAATCTGTAGAAGCGGTGCTGGAATACCGGGATGAGAATGACGACTACCGGGGGTGTCAGTCCGTGGAGTTAAAAAACGGGGAAAACTGGATTTGGGTACTGACGCCTGAATTTCGATATTTTACGATGCAGATTGAGGGACAAAAGGGGTTGGAAATTTCCTTTGATAAAATGCAGGTGAGGGAAGGGGAACCTGTATCTAAGAAAATCTTTGTCCTCATAGCTGCAATCTCTTTTCTTGGGTATTTTGTTCTTATAAACTGGACCACAAAATTTTATAAAAAGAAAACAGAAAAAACGTTTTGCAGGAATTCGTCATCCTACAGTGTTTTTCATGAGATATATCAGAACGTAAAGAAAAAATCAGAAACCACCCATAAAATGTATTCTTTTCACAGAAAAAAAGTAAGGGTATGTATATGTTGTATCCTTTTTCTATATATGTATCTTGTCAATGTTTTGGGCTGGTATTCTAAAACCGAATATTATAAATATCATATGCTGCTGGTCTGCATCTGCCTCTTTCTACTTGGAGTCTTTTCCATTCGTGAGACAGGGGGTCAGGCAGAGCGGATGCATGACATAAAGTGGAGCCGGATATGGATTTGTTTTTGTGTATTCTTGTGCATTTCTGATTTTTGGGCCAGCAAGTTTTATAAATTTTCCGGTTGGATGTTTCTCATTTTTTTGGGGTTTGCCTTTTACTGCTGGGAAAAAAATCAGGCAGGGGAAGAGATTCTTGGGGAGATATTTTTAGCTCTTAAGATTTTATTTTGGCCCGGGGTGCTCTTCTGTTTTTTTTGCAGGCAGAAAAAAGGTGCGATTCTTTATAATGGCATTTACAGGGACAGTAAGGAATTTGCAGTTTATGCCCTGGTGATGTTTTTTATTTTTGTGTCAGATTATGTCTTTATTCTGGAAGGAAACAAACAGAAAAAATCTCAAATTCGGCTGTGTGAACTTGGGGCGGCAGTTTCTGCCTATTTTCTTCTGGTTTCCGGTTCTTTGGCCTGTATCTTAGCCGGGGGATGTTTTGGGTGTTACGTATTTTGGCGCAGGAGGAAATTGTGGCAAAGCAACCTTGTGATTTTTCGGAGCCTGTGTTTCTGTGTGGTATTTACAGCTCTGTTTCACCTGGGGTTAAGAAATTTGCCCCAGAGAATCGGAACAAATGTGACGTTTTACAGTGAGACCTTGGAAAGTTGGAAAAGTCAGGGAGAGTTAGATGAATTAAAACAAATAGACCCGGAAAACTATAAAAGTGTAAAACGGAAACAGGAATCAGAGTTAGGCGGTATCTGGCGTGCATATCTGCGAAATGCAGGGGCTTTGGGAAGTAAGAAAAAATCGCTGTTTATTCATGGAGGAAATCGGAACCCTCAGAACCATGTGGTTTCCATTTTGTTTCGCTACGGAGTGTTTGCGGGGATTTTCTATACCGGAATCTTAATTTTGGCGGCAGGGAGAGCCCTTTTTGTTTTCCGGCAGAAAAAATGGTCTAAAACAGAGCTGGCCTATGGGGGATGCAGTTTTGCCTTTCTTTTAGTGGGAATGGGGATGGAGTTGGAAAAGCCCTTTTTACTGCCGGTGTGGGTTATTTTTTATTTGGGACTGGGGGCAGAGGGAGTGATTTTAAAAGACAAGTTTTAATATTGCGTTAATTCTGTCCTGCTATTCTTTTCTAAAAATAAGAGGAGATTATAGAATGAAAATACTATATTTGCATATCGGGATTCCCAAGACAGCAACTACATCCATTCAGTTTTTTTGTTATGAAAACAGGGAAATATTGAAAAATAAGGGATATTGTTATCCCTTATTTCCATGTTCCAATATAAGTGAAACCAGAAATGCTCATTTTCTATTGGAAAGTTTTGCAGACGAAAATGGAAAAGAGAACAGAGAAAAGGCGGAGTTGGAAAGAGAGAGGCATTACAGGGAGATAGAAAAATTATTTGAAAAATATGATAATATCATACTATCCGACGAAGCTTTATGGCATAAGCTCTGCGGGGCCAAATCAAATCTGTGGAATGATTTGCTGAATTGGTCAGAAAAAGGGGGATATGAGTTAAAAGTCATCCTATATTTGAGAAGGCAGGATACCTTTGCAGAATCATGGTGGAACCAATCTGTTAAAATGAACGGGCGCGTTTTAGACGAACCCTGGGAGGATTTTATAAAGGAGCGTTATCTTCATATTGATTATGCCAAGGAAATACAAAAAATAGAAAAACACATAGGGGAGGAAAATCTCATTGTCCGTAGATTTGAAAAGCAATATTTAAAAAATCAGGATATCATTCAAGATTTTTTAGATGTAATCGGACTGGAATACGGAGATGAGTTTGCAGAGCTGGCGCAGAACAGGAATATTAGTCTGCTGGGAAATACCCATGAGATAAAAAGGATATTAAATAAACTGCCCATGCTGGACCGGGAGGGAAATGATTTTATCAAATATTGCCTTCAGGATATTGCGCCAATCAGCGGGGCAAGATACCCCAGCAGAATGTTTTCCCGGCAGGAGGCGGAAGAATTTCTGGGGCAGTTTGAAGAGGGAAACGCCTGGATTAAAGAAAAATATTTTCCGGAGGAAGAGGGAAATCTGTTTGACCCTGGGATGTCCGGGGGGGAAAAGTGGGAGAAAGAAAATCCCTATATGCAGGACGATATCATATTATTTATGGGAGCAGCAATGCTCAGGATGAACAGACAGATACAAAGGCTGGAAGAGAGAAATGAGAAGCTGTATTATTATTTAAAACATCCTATCCGGGGACTGGTGAGAAAGGTGTTCCATAAGTGAGAAAGTAAGTTTCAGTCGGTGCTTAGAAGCCTTGACAGGCTCTGTGGTATCAAGCATCCATAATACTTCCTTTTACTAAAGTTTACAAGTAAGATAGGGAATGTTATAATACACATAGATATTTGAATTATATCTATGTGTATTGTTTTTGGGAAAACGGGCATCTATAGTAAGTGTTTGTATTGAGGAAGGGGAACAGCATGGGCAAATATTTAAACCCTGGAAACCTTGGCTTCCAGGGCGCATTAAATTCACAAATTTACGTGGATAAAACAGGCATTATTGACAGACTCAACCGTGTGCTTGGCACAGAGCAAAGATGGGTCTGTACCAGCCGTGCCAGACGTTTTGGAAAGACGATGACAGAGAAAATGCTGGCGGCCTACTATGACAGAAGCTGTGATTCCAGGGAGCAGTTTAAGGGGAAAGTGATAGAACAGTCAGCCTCCTTTGAAAAGCATCTAAATCAATATGATGTAATTTTTATTGATATGCAGGGGATGCGGGAGCGCACCTTAAACGCAGTGCGCCACGGGGAAAAGATAAGCCTGGTAAGCTATCTTCAGAGGGAAGTGATTTTGGAACTTCGGGAAACCTTTCCGGAAGCGGTAAAGGAAAATGAAATTTCCCTTCCCGGGGCGCTGTCAGATGTTTTCCAAAATACAGGAAGGCAGTTTATCATTTTAATTGACGAGTGGGACTGTGTGTTTCGGTCGGATAAAGAAAACGGGGATCTGCAGGAAGAGTATTTAGGGTTTTTGCGCTCTATGTTTAAAGATGTACAGGCTGAGCGGTTTATTCTTCTCGCCTATATGACAGGGATTTTACCCATTAAAAAGTACGGAACCCAGTCGGCCCTTAACAATTTTTATGAATATACCATGGTAAAGCCGGGATTTTTTGCTGAGTATGTGGGCTTTACAGAAAAAGAAGTGCAGGGTCTTTGTGAGGAATATCAGGTGAGTTTTGACGAGATGAAGCGCTGGTATGACGGGTACTACTTTGAGGGGGTGGGGCATGTCTATAATCCCAAAGCGGTAGTGGAAGCAATTTTGTCAGAGGAATTTGAAAATTACTGGACATCCACAGAGACATACGAATCCCTGCGATTTTACATTGAAATGAACTTTGAGGGTCTGAAAGACGATATCATATGGATGCTGGGGGGAAACCGGTGCCGAGTGACAGTGAGAAGTTTTCAGAATGATATGGTGTCCGTAAAGAATAAAGACGATGTTTTAACACTGTTGATTCACCTAGGGTATCTGGCTTATGACAGAGAAAGTGAGGAGGCGTTTATCCCCAATCAGGAAGTGGCAGACGAATTTTGCATAGCGGTGGACGATGATTACTGGAATGAAATTATGGGGGCTTTGAAGAAGTCAGAACAGCTTTTGAAAGATACCTGGAGCGGGAATGAGGAGGAGGTAGCCGCACAGATAGATGCGGTACACATGGATACAACTTCCATTTTAAATTATAATGATGAAAATGCTTTAAGCTGTGTGATTTCCCTGGCCTACTACAGTGCCAGGAAGTATTATACCCTGGTCCGAGAGATGCCTGCCGGGAAAGGATTTGCTGATTTGGTGTTTCTTCCCAGGAGAAAATATGGAAAAAATGCCATGGTAGTTGAGTTAAAATGGGACAAATCCGCCGGGGGGGCTATCCAGCAGATAAAAGAGAGAAATTATTTGAAAGCTTTGGATGGGTATGAAGGGGAAATTCTTCTTGTGGGAATCAATTATGACAAGGAGAGTAAAAAACATAGCTGCGTAATAGAATGTAAATAAAAACCATTTTTGCCAAAGTTTACAAGAAGGTATATTAATGGTATAATACACGTGAATGCCAGGAAATGCGTTTTCGTGTATTATTTTTATACAAATGCAGATAATGAGTGCAACGGAAGAAGTTAAGGAAAAGTGACAATAAATGGAAAAGAATGGAAGAAGACACCTTATGAAATCAATGAATATAGACAGAAAATTATGGATACGCCGCACATTTTTAATGTGCTACGATATTTGCGCCGTGTTTGCGGCAAGCATGCTGGCTCTCTTGATTCGATTTGATTTTAACTTTTTTGCAATACCGGTACAATTTGTGGAAAACGTTTGGAAGGCTTATCCGGCAATAGCGGTGATTACCATACTTGTGTTTTGGATTTTCCGGCTTTATTCCAGTATCTGGAGCTTTGCCGGAGCCATAGAAACAATGTATGTCTTTTCCGGATGTGTTATTGTTTCTATATTAAATATGATACTTTTGTTGTTGTCCCATCCGGAGACAGGATATCCCGTGCCAAGAAGTTACTATGCACTCTTTGGTATTTTTCTCTTGGGATTGATTTTTGTCAGCCGCTATATGTACCGGGGCTTGCGGGCCCTTCGGAATATTCGCAGGGATGCGGAGTATACCCGGAATGTACTGGTTATCGGTGCCGGGGAGGCGGGGGACGCCCTGATAAAAGAAATTAAAAACAGCCGCTATTTAAAGAAACGGGTAGTGGGTGTGATTGATGATAACAGAAGCAAAAAAGGCAGGTTTATCCACGGGGTAAAAATTGTGGGTGACAGGGACGATATTATTGAGAAATGTGAGGAACTTCATGTCCATGAAATTATGATTGCCCTGCCGTCGGTGTCTCCAAAGAAGAAAAAGGCGATTCTGGATATCTGCAAAGAGACAGGATGTGAACTGAAAAACCTGCCCGGAATCTATCAGCTTGTGAATGGGGATGTGAGCGTCAGCAAACTGAAAGATGTGGATGTCAATGATTTATTGGGGCGGGAGCCTGTGGAAGTGGATTTGGATTCCATTATGGAGTATGTGAGGAATAAAGTTATTATGGTGACGGGAGGAGGAGGCTCCATAGGCAGCGAGCTTTGCCGCCAAATTGCCAGCCACCATCCCAAAAGGCTTGTAATTGTGGATATTTATGAAAATTCCACATATGATGTACAAAACGAGTTAAAGGCAAAATATCCGGAAATGGATATGGTGGTTCTTATTGCCTCTGTGCGCAATACGAACCGTATGAATTCTATATTTGAGACCTACCGCCCGGAAATTGTGTATCATGCAGCGGCCCACAAACATGTGCCCTTAATGGAGGACAGTCCCAATGAGGCCATAAAAAACAATGTCATCGGCACATGGAAAATGGCGGAGGCTGCTAACCGTTACCATGTAAAACGCTTTGTAATGATTTCCACGGATAAGGCGGTAAATCCCACCAATATTATGGGAGCCAGCAAACGTATCTGCGAGATGATTATCCAGACTTACAACAAACGCAGTGATACGGAGTATGTGGCTGTTCGTTTCGGAAATGTGTTAGGCAGCAACGGAAGCGTCATTCCCCTGTTCAAAAAACAGATAGAGCGGGGAGGTCCTGTGACTGTGACAGACCCGGAAATTATCCGTTATTTTATGACAATCCCGGAGGCGGTATCCCTTGTTTTGCAGGCGGGAGCCTACGCCAAAGGGGGGGAAATATTTGTGCTTGATATGGGAGAACCGGTAAAAATTCTGGATTTGGCGAAAAACTTAATTCTACTCTCCGGACATAAACCAAATGATGATATACCAATTGTGTTTACCGGCCTTCGTCCAGGGGAAAAACTTTATGAAGAAATACTGATGGATGAGGAGGGGCTGCAGAGTACTGCCAATAAAATGATTCATATCGGCAGGCCCATTGAGATGGATGAGGAAAAATTTATGGAGGATTTGGAGGAACTGAAGGAGTATGTAGTGAAAGAGCCCAAGGATATCAGGGAGTGGGTAAAGCGTATTGTGCCCACCTACCATCCCGAAAAAGGGGCATAGTAGTATGGGAAAATATTTCCGGCGATGGTAAAAGAAAACAGGGAGAGATACTTTTTGTGGGAATTTATTATGACAAAAAGAGCAAAAAGCAAAGCTGTAAAATAGTGAGGGAGAGTATATGAAATATAGGTTTACGGAAAAACAAAGGAATTATATGAAATGGAAACGCACCCTGGATTTGATTTTAAGTTTTGGGGCGTGTCTGGTATTATCCCCGGCGCTGCTTCTTTTATGTATTGCTATTAAAATGGACAGCAGAGGCCCGGTGCTTTTTAAACAAAAAAGGGTGGGCATCCATAAGACATATTTTCCTATTTACAAATTCCGCACCATGCGGATCGATACGCCAAAGGATATGCCGACTCATTTGCTGGCAAATCCGGACCAATATATTACAAAAGTCGGTCATTTTTTAAGGAAGTCATCCTTGGATGAACTACCCCAGCTTTTTAATATTTTAAAGGGGGATATGAGTTTTGTGGGGCCTAGGCCGGCGCTTTGGAACCAGGACGACTTGGTGGCGGAGCGGGACAAATACGGTGCCAACGATGTGCTGCCGGGACTTACCGGATGGGCCCAGATAAACGGCAGAGATGAGCTTGAGATTCCCGTGAAGGCAAAGCTGGATGGGGAATATGTAAAGAGGATGAGTTTTGCCTTTGACCTGCGGTGTTTTTTGGGAACCTTTGTCTCTGTCCTTAAGGCCGACGGGGTTTATGAAGGAGGAACAGGGGAGATGAAAAAGCAGGGGAAGAGGAGAAAGAGGATATGAAGGGAAAAGCAGAAGCCCTGAATCAAATACAGGATGCATTTAATTCAGAGCCTTTAAGCACAAGCAAAGAACTGGAAGCGTATTATTTAAATACAGCCCTGGCAAGAACTGGGGATGTATATTCTGATTTTGTGGAAAATTTTGCTTTACAGCTTGAGGATTGCAGGGAAGTATATCTTCATAAATTGTTTATCGGCCATCCTGGGTGCGGAAAGACAACGGAATTGTATCAACTCTTGCAGAGAGTGAAAAAAGCTGATTTCTTTGCATGTATGGGCAGATGTGATCTGGAGCTGGATTTGGTGGACATTGAATATACGGATATACTTTTTTTCTTTTTGGATCTGCTGGTGCGAAGGGCCAGTGAGCTGGGGATGGAGCTGGATGAAAATTTAGTAGAAGATATTTATGCCTATTGGGAAGAAGAAATTGAAATGACAGAGACTGTATCTACCCAGGCTCATACGGAAAATCAAAGCAGCGTAAAAGCGAAAGCAGGGCTGCCGGGGCTTTTAGAGCTGATGGCACAGATTAAAGGCGTAATTAAAAACAGTTCAGATTTCAGAATGCAAATCCGGAGGAAAATCGTTCCGAAAAGCAGTGAACTCATTCGGAAAATTGAAGAGGTGATAGAGAATATTTCTGCTCAATGTGAACAAAAGAATATGAGGAAAGTACCCTTGATTATTTTGGATGGATTGGACAGGGTTCCGCTGAATCAGGCGAAAAAGATATTTCGGGATAACGGTTCCACATTTCGGGCTTTGCCCATACATTTCGTCACAACTTTTCCCATAGCCCTGACCTATACCCTGGAATATGGCGATATTTTAAATTATTTTCCAAATCCTTCCAAGCTCCCCATGATAAAGCTTCGAAATTGGGAAAGGGGACAATATACGGAAGGATATGAGGAAGGGAAAAACACCATGCGGCAAATTATCGTCAAGCGGGCCAATCTTTCTCTGTTTGACGAAGATGCCCTGGAAGAATTAATTGATAAGACAGGGGGATATATCAGGGATTTATTCCGGTGTATCTCAAATGCCGCCATCCGGGCACAGCGGAGAGGGAGTTCTTCCATTTCCATAGAAGATGTGGCAGTGGTATTAAATGAACTGGAATCTGATATTAACAGCAGATATTCGGATGCAGACATACCGGAATTGAAGAAAATATATGAGGGAGAGAAGTTTGTATCTTCCTCAGAGAGCATTACAAATCTTTTACAGGTTTGCGCCGTGTTGGAATATAACGGGAAACGCTGGTGCGATCTGCATCCTCTGGTGGAACAGTGGCTGAAAGAATGCAATAAAATCTAATAAGGAGGTATGTTCTTATGGGTAATATTCAAACAGTAGATGAGGAACAATTGGAAATGATGAAATTAGCCATTGGGAACATAACTTCTGGTATGTGCCTTTACAGGGCCGATGCCCTGCGGCAGACAGAAGTTGCAGAGCAGATAAAAAGTGAAGTGCAAAAGAACTGTTGCATTCTGAATATGGAAACGCTTTCTAAAGGTGAATACCCGGATGAAATGGGAAAACTTCAGGCTTTGCTCCACAGGTGCGGGGATGCCCAGGTGGTGTTTTTGTGTAACCTGCAGCTGTGTTTTAAAAAACTGGGAAAAAAATTCTTTGAAAATTTGAATTATATGCGTGACCAGATGCTGGCCATGAACAAGGTGTGGATATTTGGAGTTTCACATTATGCGGCGTCTCTGTTTAACAGATATGCCAGGGATTTATATTCCTGTATTATGAACCATTTTGAATTTTACAGTGAAAGGGAAGAACGTCTGGCCCGTTTTGAGGAAATCAGATATTCCGACGGGGATTTGGTAAAAGCAGGCAAAAAACTACAGGAATATAAAAAAGAATTTGCAGACACCGGGCTTTGTGAAGTTCAGGACAGCCGGAAAAGTGATGTAGTAAGATTGTGGAATAGGCTGTATAGGTATTGCGATGCAGATACGAAAGAGTGGATGAGGGAGCTGATTGATAAAAAAGATAAACAGTTTTGGAAGAAAAGTTTTTCCTTTCAATATTACACTGCTGGGATAGAATTGGCTAAGGCATGGATGCACATGGAAGAGTATGGGAGAGCACTTGTCCTTGTGGATTTTGTAAAGAAAGAAACGGAGGGCAGGCTTGTAAGCCCGGGGCCGGAACTTGCGGAAGCAGAAAGTTTAAAAGGGGAAATTCTTTTCTTCATGCATCGGTACCAGGAGGCGGAAAAAAGCGTGCAAAAGGCATTATTTCTGATAAGTGAAATGGAAAAAGAGTATGGCTTAGAAGTCATTTATGCCAGGGATATTCTTGCAAAAATATGGTCGGCCCAAAAAGAATATGGGAAAGCGGTGGGACTGTATGAAAAGACAATACATGATACCATAAACAATTTTGATGAAAAGTGCCCTTTTTTAGCAGGGCTTTGGAATAATTTGGGGGCGGTGTATATCTGCATGAGGCAGAATGAGAGGGCAGCAGATTGTTTTGCAAAGGCAGCAGACATTTGGCCAATAGATGCTGGGGGGGGGATTTTTAGAGGAGAGGAATTGGAAAAGCTGGGAATACTGTTAGAGGAAGAAGGGGATTTCCCTGCGGCATATAAATGCATTTCCCAGGCGAAGGATATACGTCTGAATATTGAGATTGACAGAAGAGATGAAAAGCATTTGCAGAAGCTGAATGAGAGGATGTCAGCGTATGCTGCCAGAATAAAGAAAATCCAGGAGGAAAAAGGCAGACATGGGAAAAAGGGTATTGATTACCGGGGAGAATAGTTATATCGGAAAATCACTGCAGGAATATGTGGACAAAGAAAAAACAGGCTGGCAGATAGATGCAGTAAGTGTGCGTGATGAAAAGTGGAGGGAGATAGATTATACAAAATATCAGGCAGTCGTCCATTTGGCAGCAGTTGTCCATCAAAAAGAGCAGCCAAAGATGCGCAGCTTGTATAAACAGGTAAATGCGGATTTGCCTGTAAACATTGCCGCAAAGGCAAAGGAATCCGGCGTGGCTCAGTTTGTTTTCTTAAGCACTATGGCGGTTTACGGGGACAAGGTTTCGTACATTAAAAAGAATACGAAACTACAGCCTGTCACCATGTACGGCAAGGCCAAGCTTAGCGCAGAAAAGAGATTGAAAAAGATTGCAGATTCCGGGTTTCAGGTGATTGTCTTAAGACCCCCTCTGGTGTATGGCAGAAACTGTCCGGGAAATTATAAGAGACTTGCATCCCTGGCTTTAAAGCTTCCGTTTTTCCCAAGGGTAGATAACAAGCGGAGCATGATTTATATTGAAAACCTCTGCGCCTGCATCTGCCATGAAATAGAACATGCAGAAAAATCATATAGGGTTGTATGTCCTCAGAACAGGGAGTATGTCAATACCACAGAGTTGGTAAGAGAGATACGAAAAGCCCATGGAAAAAGAACATGGGTGATTCCCTTTGGGGGTAAATTGATAGATCTTCTGGCCGGCCGAATCCCAGTTTTTGGCAAAGTGTTTGGGGATTTGGTCTATGAGAAATCAAAGGAAGATAAAGAGTACCAGGCAGCCGGGTTTGGGGAATCGGTGAGGAGGACGGAACAGATGGAGAGCAAATGTTAGAAGATGCTGCAGCAGGAGATTGATAAGGCCAAACTGTTAAAAAAGATTGGAATAAGGAACGGAGAATTGTCAGATAAAATGAAAAAAATGAAAGTATTGCAGGTAAATAAATTATATTATCCGTTTACCGGCGGGATAGAGCGGGTGGCGCAACAGATTGCAGAAGGGCTTCAAGATAAAACGACTATGAAAGTCTTGGTTTGTAATGAGCAGAAAAAGTCAATATCAGAAACCATAAACGGTGTGAAAGTACACCGCTCAGGAAGCTTGGGGATGTTGGGAAACATGCCGGTATCTTTGAAATTTGTATTTGATTTAAAGCGTATGGCAAAAAATGCAGATATCATACAATTTCATATGCCTTTTCCTATAGGAGATCTGGCAGGGATTTTATCTGGCTGCAAGGGAAAAATTGTAGTATGGTGGCACAGCGATGTGGTCCGTCAAAAAAAATTGATGATGCTGTACAAACCTGTGATGAAAATATTTTTGAATCGAGCAGATGCAATCATAGTGGCGACTCAGGGACATATCGACGGTTCCCAGTATTTAAAGCCTTATGCTCATAAATGTGTGGTAATTCCCTATGGAGTGAATCCGGCTATTGAAAAGAAAGCAGATGAGTGGTTTGAAAAAACGAAAAATAAACCAGAGAATAAGAAGGATGTACCCGTAACGTTTCTCTTTGTGGGAAGGTTTGTATATTATAAGGGGTGCAAAATACTTTTGGAGGCTTTTCGCAAAGTTAAAAATGCCAGGCTGATCATGATCGGCAGTGGTATTATGGAAAAAGAGCTGAAAGAGCTTGCTGTTTCTTACGGGATTGAGGATAGAGTAATATTCACAGGAAATGTCAGTGATGACGAACTGGAAGAGTATTTTGCCAACTGTGATGTGTTTGTTTTGCCCTCTATTGTCCGTAGTGAGGCATTTGGCCTGGTGCAGATAGAAGCTATGGCCTATGGGAAACCTGTGATTAATACAAACCTTCCCAGCGGCGTGCCCTATGTCAGTATTCATAATGAGACAGGCCTAACGGTGGAGCCTGAAGATGCAGGGGGACTTGCAACAGCCATGCAGTGGATGGTGGATCATCCAAAGGAACGGATAGAAATGGGAAAGCGGGCAAGATTGAGAGTAAAAGAGAAATATCAGATATGTGGAATGCTAAAGAATGTACTGGATTTGTACAAAAGGTTGAAAGATTGGTAAAAATAGGATATAATACATTAATTAGGTGTTTGTTAAAAGATAAAAAGAAATTTTCTGGAGAAAATTTATGAGTGGAGTTTCAAAAATTATATTAAACATCACAAATATATTGAGACCGGTTCTTTTAAAAGTCTTTCCCTATGAATTGCTTCGGAAAATGAAAGGAAAGATGATATCCAATAGTTTTGGAAAGCTGGAGGAACTGGATATCCTGCCTTATGAGCAAGGACGGTATCCAAGGGGCGTGAATCTTGTTGGAAACATTAAAGCGGAGACAGGTCTGGGACAGAGCTGCCGCTTGGTTGCATCTGCATTGGAAAAGACGGAGATACCCATGAGTATTGTTCAGTATACGCAGCTGGGGACTCAGAAGCTGGGCGACAATTCCTGGGATAAAAAGATAACTGACAAATTGTCATTTGATATAAATCTCATCCATATCAATCCTCATGAGCTGGGGATTACTTATCTGCAAATGGAAAAGAGCACCTGGGATTATCGATACAATATAGCATATTGGCTCTGGGAATTAGAAGAATTTCCAGACGAATGGGTGCCATGTTTTCATTGTCTGAATGAAATTTGGGCACCATCAGAATTTATCTGTAAAGCAATTCGGAAAAAGACAAACCTTCCAGTTTATTGTATGCCTTATCATGTGGAAGCGGAGATTCATAATGAATCTTCAAGAAAAGATTTTGATTTGCCGGAAAAACAGTTTCTGTTTCTGATGATGTATGACCACAGCAGTTGTATGGAACGGAAAAACCCTCTTGGAGTTTTGAATGCTTTCAAGGAGGCTTTTAAAAAAGAAAACAGAGACGTAGGTTTGGTAATTAAAATTAATAATTCCACAAAAGAAGACGAAGAGAAAATTGGGAATATTCTGGATGGGTATACGAATGTATATCTGATAAAAGAAACGTTGGACAGAGATGCTGTTAATAGCCTGACCCAATGCGTGGATGCAGTAGTGTCGCTTCATCGGGCAGAGGGATTTGGGCTTGTGCTTGCGGAGGCTATGCTTTTGGGGACGCCTGCGATTGCCACTAACTGGTCTTCCAATACAGAATTTATGAATGAAGAAGTGGCCTGTATGGTGGATTATAAAATGGTAACTATAGAAAAGGACATGCCTCCTTTTAAAGCAGGAAATCAATGGGCTGACCCGGATATTCATCAGGCGGCAGCGTATATGAGAAAGCTATATGAGGATGAGGAATTTTATCGTGGCCTGGCAGAGAGAGCAAAAGCACATGTAAAAGATGTTCTCAGCATGGAGCGGGCAGCAGGAGTAATGAAGGAAAGGCTTGAAAATATTTATGAGATGCAGATAAGTTAGCCAATGCAAAAAAGTAGATATTCGGTGAATAAGTGGACACTCCATGTAGAAACAGAAGAAAGTTATAAGTTTGTGCATTGCGCAGAGGAAAGAAGTTGCAGTATGTAAGTTGGAGGTCAAAATAGTTTAATTATGAAAAAACTGGCGATTATTAATCAGCGGTATGGACTGGAAGTGAATGGCGGAAGCGAATATTATACACGATTGATTGCAGAACATTTGAATAAATACTATGATGTTGAAGTGCTTACTACTACTGCATTGGATTATAATACATGGAAACCTCATTATGCTCAAGGCGATAAAATAATTAATGGGGTAAAAGTAAAGCGTTTTTCTGCGGAACATTCTCGCAATATGTTACGATTTAGAGTTGTCAGTAAATTAATGTGTATGTTTAGTAAAATTGGTGTACGATTAGACAAATGGTGGGTCAAAGAGCAAGGCCCCTATGTAAAGAGTCTCATTCAATATATAAAAGAAAATGAAAGAGAATATGACGTATTTATTTTTGTGACATACTTATACTATACTACTGTAATAGGATTGCCGGAAGTGGCGGATAAGTCTATTCTCATACCGACAGCTCATGATGAACCATATTTTTATTTCCCAATATACAGAAAATTATTTGAGATGCCAAAAGCGATAATATTTTTAACGGAAGAAGAAAAAAAATTTGTAAGAGACAAATTTAATAATGAGAAAATACCTTATGATGTTATAGGTGTGGGAATTGATATTCCTAAAAAGTTTCAGGATGAGAAAACTTGTGAAAAGGCTATAAGTGAATTTCGCCAAAAATACCATATTACTGGTAAATATATAATATATGCAGGACGGGTGGATTATGGTAAGAAATGTGACGAGATGTTTACTTTTTTCATAAGATTCAAAAAAGATCATCCAGAAGATGAAATACAATTGGTTGTTATCGGGAAAGATATGATGGGGGTGCCGAAACATCAAGATATCAGGCATCTTGGGTTTGTATCGGAAGAAGATAAATATTCAGGGATTGCAGGAGCAGAATATTTGTGGCTGCCGTCACAGTTTGAGAGTTTATCTATTGCGTTGCTGGAAGCGATGGCACTTGGAGTGCCCGGGATTGTCAACGGAAATTGTGAAGTATTAAAAGGACATTGTACAAAAAGCGAGTCTGGTGTCTTTTACCGTTCCTATGAGGAATTTGAACAGGAATTTTTAATGTTGGCAGAGAGTAAAGAAAAATATGAAACTATGTCAGTAAAGGCAAAAAGATACGTGGAAAAAAATTATGATTGGATTACTATAGAGAAAAAGTTCAAGATGATGATCGACAATATGCAAATGGAGTACTTTTAGATGTTTAAGAAAATGAGAGAAGTTTATGCCTATAGAGAAATGATATTTTCACTGGTAAAAAGGGATTTGAAAGGAAGATATAAGGGGTCTGTTTTGGGATTTTTGTGGACTTTTATTAACCCCTTACTGCAATTAGTTATTTACACTATGGTATTTTCTGCTATTATGAGGTCAGGTAAGCAAGACTACTATTTGTTTCTATTTGTTGCGCTAGTTCCATGGTTATTTTTTAGCACATCAGTTTCTGCGGGAGCAAATGTCATATGGGCACAAAAAGATATGGTAAAAAAAATTTATTTTCCGAGAGAAATTTTACCAATTTCTTTTGTAACAAGTCAATTTATTAATATGCTTTTAAGCTTTATTATTGTTTTCGGCGCTTTGTTGGTATCCCACTATACATTGAATTTTTATGCATTATTTTGGTTGCCGCTAATTATGATTATAGAATATTTGCTGGCTTTAGGAATGGCTTTTATTTTTTCAGCAGTAACAGTTTATTTAAGAGATGTAGAATATATTTTGAGCTTAATAACAATGGCGTGGCAATTTTTGACACCGATTATGTATGCAGTTGAGGATGTTCCACAGGAATATCAAACTTTTTTTTATTTAAATCCAATGACACAAGTCATTATTTCTTATAGAGATATATTATAT